>NZ_JAWOTH010000011.1:0-152184 GCF_033338745.1 Vibrio sp. Vb1026 | reverse complement strand
GAAACGACGGCAATGACCAAATCACAAATTCTATCGCAAGCGTCAAGCTCAATCCTTGCGCAAGCGAAACAAGCGCCTAACTCAGCGCTAAGTCTGCTAGGTTAATCAATTTAACAAAGCAAGAAACCAAAGCCAGGCTCATCCCTGGCTTTTTGCTTATTGGCTATAACGATTCAGATGTGTCCTGACAGTATGTTCGATAAGGCATTCATATCGATTAGATGATCTCTTTAAATTCCAATGTTTCTGCGATGGTGGCGCAGAGACACCTGAGTCAAGCAGCTGCGCAAAATGTTGAGTCACAACGCAACCTAACTTCGGGGTTTCGAATCAACTCGGCGAGCGATGATGCGGCAGGTTTACAGATATCGAATACTCTCCATGTACAAACGAGAGGGCTTGATGTCGCCTTAAGAAATGCGCACGACGCTTTTTCTGTTGCTCAAACAGCGGAGGGAGCATTGCACGAAAGCAGTGACATATTGCAACGCTTACGCTCTCTGGGGCTTCAAGCAGCAAACGGCAGTTATGACTCAAGTGATCGGCAAAGTATTCAATATGAGGTCGTAGCGCTGCAAGATGAGCTTGATCGTGTCGCGATCACGACAACATTTGCGGATAAAAACCTGTTTGATGGATCTTACGGTTCACAAAGTTTCCATATTGGCGCGAACGCTAATTCAATCTCTTTGACGTTACGTAACATGCGTAGCCATATCCCAGAGATGGGAGGGCAGCATTATGTTGGTGATGCGGTCGATAAAGATTGGCGAGTCACTAAAGATAACCAAACCCTAAAAGTCGAATACCAAGACAGTAAAGGGCAAACCCAAACGGAATCCATTGGACTCAAATTGGGTGACCGCATAGAACAGGTCGCCACTTACATCAATGCTCAACAATCGATAGTGAATGCTTCAGTAACGGAAAACAACGAACTGCAATTCTTCGCTTCTACGATGAAGGCGCCAGAGGGTGTGGTTCTCGAAGGGAGTTTAGCGGATGAGCTTGATGTGAGCGCTGGTCAATTAGTCACAATGGATGACATCGATATGTCGACGGCAGGTAAGGCGCAGCTTTCAATTGGGGTGATTGATGCAGCAATTAAGTATGTTGATTCGCACCGGAGTGAAATTGGCAGCTTTCAGAACCGTGTAAACGGCTCGATGGATAACTTAAATACTGTGAATCGGAGTGTTACAGAATCCAAGAGTCGAATAAGAGATACAGACTTCGCAAGAGAATCTACGGAAATGGTGCGTTCTCAAGTGCTCCAAGATGCGACAACTGCATTACTCGCTCAAGCGAAGCAAAGGCAGAGTTCGGCACTTGGATTACTTAGCTGAGCGGATTTCATTGATGTAAGTCGATCAGAAACAAAATTTCAGGTAATAAAAAACGCTGCCAATGGCAGCGTTTTTTCGTGTTCGATTAAGTAAAAATTACTTAGTTACACGTAGAACTGGAGTTTCACCAACAGTTACAGAACCAGAAAGCTTGTTTAGCTCTTTGATTTCGTCCATGTTAGAGATAACAACTGGAGTTAGCGTTGACTTCGCTTTCTCTTCTAGAAGAGCTAGATCGAATTCAATTACAGTGTCGCCAGCTTTAACAGTTTGACCTTCTTCAGCGATACGCGTGAAGCCTTCGCCTTTTAGTTCAACTGTGTCGATACCGAAGTGAACGAAAAGCTCAACACCGTCGTCAGACTCGATAGAGAACGCGTGATTAGTTTCGAAGATCTTACCGATAGTACCGTTTACAGGAGCTACCATTTTGTTGCCTGCTGGCTTGATAGCAATACCGTCACCAACGATTTTCTCAGCGAAAACAACATCTGGCACGTCTTCGATGTTTACAATCTCACCAGAAAGTGGCGCGATGATTTCGATAGCACCAGCGTCAGCGCTGTCATCAGATACAAGCTTCTTAAGTTTGTCAAACAGACCCATTGTGTCATGCTCCTAAGGTTTGGTTTTATTCTGTCGAATTATAGTATACCAATATAGCTCATTAGACGACTTTTTTCGCCGTCTAATGGCCATTAAGTATTGAATTACTTGGTACTACCGATTACTGAGCTTTCTCAGCAATAAACTTTTCTACCACGGCTTCGATTTCTTCTGCTGTCGGTAGAGAAAGGGCTTCTTCAGCCATTGCTTTCACTTCTGCGAAGTTAGAGTTACGAACAACTTTCTTCACTTTAGGGATTGAAATGCCGCTCATTGAGAACTCGTCCAGACCCATACCTAGAAGTAGAAGTGTTGCACGCTCGTCACCTGCAAGTTCACCACACATACCAGTCCATTTACCTTCTGCGTGAGAAGCGTCGATAACTTGCTTGATCACTGTAAGTACAGCTGGTGATAGTGGGTTGTATAGGTGAGAAATCATCTCGTTACCACGGTCAACCGCTAGCGTGTACTGAGTTAGGTCGTTTGTACCGATAGAGAAGAAAGACACTTCCTTCGCTAAGTGGTGTGCGATCGCAGCAGCAGCAGGAGTTTCAACCATAACACCGATTTCGATGTTTTCGTCGAACGCGTGGCCTTCAGCGCGTAGCTCTTCTTTGTACTCTTCGATCGCTTTCTTAAGCTCACGGATTTCTTCGACAGAGATGATCATTGGGAACATGATACGCAGTTTGCCGTGTGCAGAAGCACGTAGGATGCCACGTAGCTGATCACGAAGGATTTCACGACGATCTAGACTGATACGTACAGCACGCCAACCTAGGAATGGGTTCATCTCTTTTGGAAGATCCATGTATGGGAGATCTTTATCGCCGCCGATATCCATAGTACGGATGATCGCAGCTTGACCGTTCATTGCTTCCGCAACTTCTTTGTACGCTTGGTACTGTTCTTCTTCAGTTGGTAGCGCAGTACGGTCCATAAATAGGAATTCAGTACGGTACAGACCAACACCTTCACCGCCGTTACGAAGGATACCGTCACAGTCTTTCACTGTACCGATGTTACCGCAAACTTCTACACGGTGACCGTCAGTCGTTTCTGCGTGTAGGTCTTTCAGTTTCGCTAGCTCTTCTTTTTCAGCTAGGAATGCTGCTTTAACCGCTTTCGCTTCTTCTAGCTCAGCTTCTGATGGGTTAACAACAATCTTGTTGTTCATTGCGTCAAGAATCAGCATGTCGCCATTCTTAACTTTCTTCGTGATGTCGTTAGTACCAACGATAGCTGGAAGCTCAAGTGAGCGAGCCATGATTGAAGTGTGAGATGTACGACCGCCGATATCACAAGCAAAACCAAGCACGTAGTCTAGGTTGATTTGTGCAGTTTCAGATGGCGTTAGGTCGTAAGCAACAAGAATTACTTCTTCGTTGATATCGCTAAGCGAAACAATGTTGATGCCTAGTGCGTTCTTAACAAAACGAGAACCGATATCGCGGATGTCAGTTGCACGCTCTTTTAAGTATTCGTCGTCTAGAGACTCAAGAGCACATGCTTGCTCTTCGATCACTGAGTGGATAGCGTGATCAGCAGTCATCTTGTCGTTTTTGATAAGTGCTAGGATTTCCTCTTCTAGCTCTTCGTCTTCAAGAAGCATGATGTGACCTTCAAAGATCGCTTCTTTTTCTTCGCCAAACGTTTCAAGCGCTTTTTGCTTGATAGTTTCTAGCTGAGCTGCAGATTTGTTACGAGCGTCAAAGAAACGCTGAACTTCAGCTTCTACTTGATCGTCAGAAATAGTGTTTGTGTTTAGGACAATTTCATCTTCTTGAAGTAGTAGTGCTTTACCGATTGCAATACCAGGAGATGCTAGGATGCCTGAAATCATAGCCTTACCTTAAGTTTGGTCAACTTTATAAAACGGGAGAATAATGGGTGCGCTAACGAATAGTTTTAGCTTAGTTTTGAGCCTATTTCCAACGAAGCCATTTTGCTTTCACAAAATGGCTTCTGGAGTAGGAGACCGGATTAGTGTAGTTGGTCCATTAGAGCAACTAGGTGGTCAACTGCTTGCTGAGCTTGTGGGCCTTCAGCAGAAATAGTAACTTGAGTACCTTTTACTAGGCCTAGTGTTTGTAGTTTGAACAGGCTCTTAGCGCTAGCGCTTTTACCGTTAGAAGTCACAGTGATGTCTGCGTCGAATGCTTTTGCTTCTTTAACAAACTGTGCAGCTGGACGAGTGTGAAGGCCGTTTTCTGCTGTGATTTCTACTTGCTTCTCGTACATGTGATATACCCCAATAAATGTATTTTTTTGTTAGTTTGTGACCAGATTTTAGCTTAACTGCTTTACATCTTGTGCGCTAGCACGGGAAGAGTTCAAAGCGCGTCAGTTCTGATACTAGTCAAAAGTTTGGTAACTACGCAACTGTTTGCGTGCGTAATCACTTTGAAACCTTTTTGTGTTCTGCTTCTTTATTTTGAAGCTAGAAATAAAACACCCTGATATTACCAAAGGTAGGGCAGGGATCAACAAAAAAGCCCCTAAACGGGGCTTTTTTAAACTAAAAATTGATTTGAACACATATTATTGTTGGTTCTCTTTTTCGGTAAAGATACCTGCAAAGAGTGCTGTACTTAGGTAACGCTCACCGGAACTTGGCAAGACAGTTACAATTGTTTTTCCTTCAAATTCAGGTAGTTCTGCAAGTCGGTTCGCTGCAACAACCGCTGCGCCAGATGAGATACCAGCTAGGATACCTTCCTCTTCCATTAGGCGACGAGCCATCTCAATCGCTTCTTCTGAGGTAACTTGCTCAACACGGTCAATAATGTCTAAATCGAGGTTACCAGGGATGAAACCAGCACCGATACCTTGAATTTTGTGTGGGGCAGGTTGGATTTCTTCGCCAGCAAGTGCTTGTGCAATAACCGGAGACTCTGCTGGCTCAACTGCAACAGAAGTGATGGCTTTGCCTTTTTCACCTTTGATGTAACGGCTTGTACCTGTGATAGTACCGCCCGTACCAACACCAGCAACGAATACGTCGATTTCACCGTCTGTCGCTTCCCAAATCTCAGGGCCCGTAGTCTTTTCGTGGATTTCTGGGTTCGCTGGGTTGTCAAATTGTTGAAGAAGTAGGTACTTCTCAGGGTTGCTTGCTACGATTTCTTCTGCTTTAGCAATCGCCCCTTTCATGCCTTTCGCCGCTTCAGTCAGCTCAAGGTTCGCGCCTAGTGCTTTTAGTAGCTTACGGCGTTCTAGGCTCATTGATTCAGGCATGGTCAATGTTAGCTTGTAACCGCGAGCAGCCGCTACGAATGCTAGAGCAACACCTGTGTTACCACTGGTAGGTTCTACAAGCTCTACACCTGGCTTAAGAAGGCCCGCTTTCTCTGCTTCCCAAATCATGTTTGCACCGATACGGCACTTAACACTGAAGCTAGGGTTACGCGCTTCAATTTTCGCGAGAACTTTGCCTTTACTTACTTTGTTTAGACGAACGAGAGGTGTATTACCAATAGTAAGAGAGTTATCTTCGTAGATTTTGCTCATAGTGATGTTCCTTCATTACACGTTGTGTGAATATGGATAGAAGAATATGCGGTATGAAAAAAAGGGAAAAGGATTAAAAAGTTATATCTTATTAGGTTGGCCCAGAACTTGATAAAAGAAAAGGGAAAAGCTGGCGCTGATCCCTTTCCTTAATCTCTAATCGACTATCGTTGGTGCTTAAACTCCGCGACCCACATAGCGGTTGCACCACATATTGCTACAGGCATGACAATGAGGTTCAAAATTGGGATCGTCGTAAATACAGACACCAATACCCCAAAGCCATAGGCCTTACCTTGCTTTTGTTTCAATTTGTAACGCATGTTGTTAAATGGGATTTTGTGGTTATCAAACGGGTAGTCACAATATTGAATCGCGAGCATCCAGGCGGTAAAGATAAACCATAAAAATGGGCCTACTGTTTGTCCAAGGGCAGGGATGAGCAATAACAGGAATAGGCCTATTGCTTTAGGTAAAATGTAAAGGAGCTTTCTCCACTCACGAGCTAAAACGCGAGGAACATCTTTCAGGACGGCAGTGAAACCATCATCATTTACTTTTTGTCCCGTTAAGTACTCTTCCACTTTTTCAGCCAAGAGGCCATTGAATGGCGCGGCGATAAAGTTCGCGAGCGTGCTGAAAAAATAGGAGAAGGTAGCGAGTATCGTTAGAGCGAGTAAAGGCCAAAGAATGTAAGTTAACCAGGATAAAAACTCAGGCAGCTGCCCAATCCAGCCTTCTATCCATATATTAAGGTTTGAAAATAGATAGAAGATGGCACCACCTACAAGCAAGATATTTGCAAGTAGAGGTAAGATGACAAAGCGCCTGATTTTAGGGGCTAGTGCCAATTGTATCCCGTATAGAAAATAACCGAACCCGGTTCTCTGCTGATTGTTTTTCTTCATGTCTATTTTGGCTTCGTGTAAATGAAAACTCATTGTACCTGTGAGGACTTTTCTTTCAAAGCCCTGACAAATGACGTCTTGTTAAGTGGAATCGTGGCAAGAATCACAACAAAAAACGGAACTTCTTGCATTAAGTTGTTCTAAATCTACATATAGTTTTGGTAAAGTAAACGTATCATTCAGATTTATTGCACTTGGGTTGCTGCTCAAGGAACTGCGAGTAGTAAAAACAAGTATATTGAGAGTAAATAATGCAGGAATTGCGATTCGTACTCATTGTTGTTGGCGCATTAGCCATCGCGGCATTACTGTTTCATGGTTTATGGAGCAGTAAAAAAGAAGGCAAAGCAAAGTTTGGTAACAAGCCACTTGGTAAGCTGGATGTTAACCAAGAAGACAAAAATGATCTTGTTGAGAAAGAACGAGACTTCGCTCCCGCTCCTGAAGATGACTTTGAGATCATTCGCAAAGATCGCAAAGAACCAGATTTTGGGATGGCGAGCTCTTTCGACAACAAGTTTGAATCTGACCCGTTATTCGGTGGTCCATCTGAAGTCAAACAGACGCAGCAGGAGCCGGATGACATCCCTTCATTTGTTGCAGAAAAAGATAAAGAAGAGGACGTTGAGCCTGTTGTTCAAGCAACAGTAGCTGAAGAGCCATTCCAGCCCGCTGTGGAAGAAGACGCTATTCCCGCCGCGTTTGATATTACGGAGAAAGAACAGCAAGTCGAAACGGTTAGTGAGCCTGTCGTTGCAGAGCCTAAGGAAGAGCCAAAGCCAGAACCTGAAATGCAAGTGATTGTATTGAATGTGCACTGTGCTGGTGAAGAGCCATTTGTTGGTACTGCTTTATTTGAAAGTATGCAACAAAACGGTCTAATTTATGGCGAGATGGATATTTTCCACCGTCATGTCGACTTGTCCGGTAACGGCAAAGTGCTGTTTAGCGTCGCTAATATGATGCACCCTGGTACGTTTGAGCATGCTGATCCTGCTGAGTTTACAACGAAGGGTATTTCATTCTTCATGACATTGCCTTGTTATGGCGAGGCTGAACAGAACTTCAACTTAATGCTCCGAACTGCGCAGCAAATTGCTGATGATTTAGGTGGTAACGTACTTGATGACCAGCGCAACTTAATGACGCCAGATCGTTTAGCATCTTATCGACGTCAAATAGTTGAGTTTAATGCCGCTAACGCATAATCTTAACAGCAAATAATAATAGGGCTCCGGATGGAGCCCTTTTTCTTGAATTTCCCAACCTCACCGATTGAAAATACACGGGGCTTTACTATGTCTGAATCAGTACTTCAGCGACTAGAAGAACTAAAAGAGTCGTTGCATTACCACGCTGTGCGTTACTACGTGGAAGATAACCCAGAGATCCCTGATGCCGAGTACGACCGTTTAATGCGAGAGTTACTGGATATTGAAGCTGAGAACCCTGACTTAATAACCGTAGACTCGCCAAGCCAACGTGTCGGTGGACAACCTCTCTCTGCGTTTAGCCAAGTGACACATGAAGTACCGATGCTTTCGCTTGATAACGCGTTTGATGATAGTGAACTTGATAGTTTCCACAAGCGCGCGCAAGAGCGCGTGGGAAGCCTGAGTGTGAAAGAATACTGTTGTGAGCCTAAATTGGATGGACTCGCCGTAAGTTTGTTATATGAGAATGGCGTTTTAGTTCAGGCGGCCACTCGAGGCGATGGTACTACGGGTGAAAACATCACAGAGAATGTGCGTACGATTAAAGCCATTCCTTTAAAACTCAGGGGTAATGACTGGCCAAATCGTCTTGAAGTTCGTGGTGAAGTCTTTATGCCGAAAGCTGGGTTTGAAAAGCTCAATGAATTAGCAAGGAAGAAAGGCGAGAAAATCTTTGTTAATCCACGTAACGCTGCGGCAGGTAGCTTACGACAATTGGATTCACGTATTACGGCTTCTCGTCCGCTTAGCTTCTATGCATACAGTGTAGGCGTGGTGCAAGGCGCAGAATTGGCAGCAAGTCATTACGAACGCTTTTTGCAAATCAAATCTTGGGGGCTGCCAATGTGTCCGGAAACTAAGCGAGTTGAAAGCTTGGCGGATGTAAAAGCTTACTACCAAGATATATTGCAGCGTCGTGATGCCCTCCCTTATGAGATCGATGGTGTCGTTATTAAAATTGACGATATTGCCGTGCAAGAGCGTCTGGGGTTTGTTGCTCGCGCTCCACGTTGGGCGATTGCCTACAAATTCCCAGCTCAGGAAGAAATGACGACACTGAATGAAGTGGAGTTCCAAGTCGGTCGCACTGGTGCGATTACACCTGTTGCTAAACTAGAGCCTGTATTTGTTGGTGGGGTAACGGTAAGTAATGCGACGCTTCATAACGCAGATGAGATAGAACGTCTGCAAGTCAAGATTGGTGATCACGTTGTGATCCGCCGTGCTGGCGATGTTATTCCGCAAGTCGTTTCTGTCATCAAAGAGCGTCGACCAGAAACAGCTCGAGATATTGTTTTCCCAACTCAGTGTCCTGTTTGTGGTTCGCATGTTGAGCGGATCGAAGGAGAAGCGGTAACACGTTGTATGGGGGGCTTAGTTTGCCAAGCCCAACGCAAACAAGCGCTAAAACACTTTGTTTCTCGTAAAGCGTTAGACGTTGACGGTTTAGGCGATAAAGTGATCGAGCAGCTTGTTGACCGTGAGATGGTGAAAACTCCTGCTGACTTATTTAAGTTATCTGCGGGGGTTTTAACCGTACTAGATCGCATGGGGCCAAAGTCTGCGCAGAATATTGTGAATGCGTTAGAAAAATCCAAAGAAACGACTTTACCTCGGTTTTTGTATTCACTGGGGATCCGTGAAGTTGGCGAGGCAACCGCAGCAAACTTAGCAATGCACTTTAAAACGTTGGGAGCGATCCAAAATGCTACCGAAGAGCAGTTGATTGAAGTGCAAGACATCGGTGCTGTGGTTGCTCAACATATTACGACTTTCTTTAGTGAAGAACAGAACCAAGCGGTGGTTAAAGATTTGCTTGAACAAGGGATCCACTGGCCAGAGATTAATACTACTGAGCAGGTGGGGGAATTACCATTAGAAGGTAAAACAGTAGTATTAACGGGAACACTTTCTCAACTGGGGCGTACAGAAGCCAAAGAAGCCCTCCAAGCACTGGGGGCTAAAGTGACGGGTAGTGTTTCTAAGAAAACCGATATTTTGTTTGCTGGTGAAAATGCAGGTTCGAAGCTCGCAAAGGCACAAGAACTGGGTATCGAAATTAAAACAGAACAAGACTTACTCGAATTGATGAATTAAGTCTTCTCAAAAAAGCTAAAAAATAACTAAAAGCCCCGTATGGTAAGCATGCGGGGCTTTTTCTTGTTCATAATTAAGTGTTTTTTTATTGAGTAATTGATGCCTTTGTTCTTTTCAGTGATCAAGATCGAACCTTGGGTTATTGGTTTTTTTGGCTTTTTTAGTCTGCGAGTGACTTCAAGTTGATACTTTTAGGCTAAATTTAAATTTTTGATTTTAAATGATATTTTGTTGAGTTGTGTTGGTGTTGTTAAAAATAAGATCTGGATCAATAAGTTATATGGAACTTTGGAGTGGCTCATATTTTTTTAGAAAAAAAATAAGTTCCATTTGGATGTTTTTAGCTGCGAAGTTAGTCTTAATCACGTGGATACACGGTGTGTATGCAGGAACTAAAAAAAGCCAAATTAGAAATAATGAGGTTTGATCAGGAATTTACTTCTCTCCTTCGGCGGCCAACTAAAGGTGAGATAGAAAAATACAGCTATATCCATTTTTAGGAGTTTTTCCATGGACAAATTTTTTAAGGTTTCAGCGTTAACCGCAGCAATGTTTGGTGTTGTTGCTGTCGCTCCAGCTACAGCGTCTACTGAAAGTGCAGCAGGTGGCGAGTACGTAGAGAAAGTGAACGAATTTATGCAAGACTCAAGTCTGAATGCATTATTCATAGTTGATACTCGTTCACGAACTCGTACAACAGGTAAGCCCGGCGGTGAAAATGGTGACCGTTGGAGTCGTCTAAACTACTCTTCTTACAACGCAATTTTAGACTTCACTTCTGGCTACCACGATGGTTGGGTGGGCGCAGATGTTGCGGCTTACTACTCTGGCGATCTTTACAACGATAGTCTTTACAATTCAAACGAAGGCTACCTATGTAACGAAATCTCAACTTGTAACAACCTAGACTGGGGTGCAGGTGATGGTCAGCAGCTTAAAGTTTACAAAGCAGCGCTGAAATTCAAAGCAAACGAAAACTTTAATGCTCGTTTCGGTATGTTACAGGCTGGTGGTAACGGTACAATCGGTAACGTTTGGAGCTTTGTACCTGGTACTTACCGTGGTTTCGAACTAAACGCTAAACTTGGTGATTTCAACCTAAGCTACTTTGGCGCAGACCAATTTACAGCACCTTGGCTGCTTCACGAAGATGATTACGCACCAGCGCTTTGGTCTGACACTTCATGGAGCTACCTACACTCTCTAGGCCTAAACGGTAACCTAACTGACAGCTTGTTTATGCAACTTGGTTTGGGTCAAGCTACTGGCGTTCAATATGCAAATGGTGTTGACTGGGGTGCAGGTCAAGTAACTAGCTACCACAACGAGACTGATAACACATCTTACAAAGCGTATTTGAAGTACACAGTGAGCGATCGTACAACTCTAGCATTTGATTTCTACGGTGTTGATGACGATGTGAAATACGATGGTCTAGGTTTCCACACTGGTCTGTCTTTGAATCAATCTTTCGGCAAGCTAGCTTGGATGTCTGAGTTGCGCTACACAGACACAGATAACCGTGCGGACTTCGTTCCTCGTACTATTCATACATATGGTATGAACAATGGTACTTGGTCTCAGTGGTGGGACGCGCTGTCTGACTGGAACAAAGCGGGTGAGCTAGCATGGTACAACCGTCTATCTTACAACCAAGGTAACGGCTGGAACTACTACCTAGGCTTTGGTTACGGTACTGGCGCTGACTCTGCAGCAAGCGGAGCATCAGGTGACTGGGATTACGAAAGCGAATACGCAGTTAACGCAACAGTATCTTACTCACTACAAAGTGGCGCGCTTAAAGGTTCTACCATTCGTTTACACGGTACAATCCTAGAACGTGATGAGTACGCAGGTGCTGGCGATGCGGATGAAACAGACTTACGTCTACAAGTTCTTATCCCTTACAGCTTCCACTAATACTTAATTAGATAATAAAAGGAGCCGCTAGGCTCCTTTTCTATTTCACTTCTCGGCCGTCGTATATTTTGCAATATAACGGTGGCAACATATGTACATTACCGTTTGGCAACTCACACTTTATCTCTGGGCCTAACGTACGACCACCGGATGCACCATTAGCATGAGTGGTTAACGGAATTATGGCAAAAGATATTACTAATAGACCAGATAAAAATCTCATAATAATCACCTTAATATAAACTTTAAATATCTACGTGCTTGTATAAACCGTGACTACGCAGAAAGGCAAGGTTGAATAGGGCTATTATATCAAACTAAGCTCTTACTTCTTTACTATTCCCATTCCCCACCTCTAAATCGACACATTTCACTTGGAATATTCGTAACGTCGCCACTTGGCATCTTACATTCGACTATAGGTCCCAAATTAGTTGTACCGCCGTTTCCGTTGTTGTAGGCAAAGGAAGAAAAAGAAAAAATACCGCACAACATTAAAAAGAGAAGCTTATTCATAGTACATCCTCTTACTTACCAAATAAAAAGCACTCAACTTAAATGCTTATGCGTTAAGTATGTATCCGAGGATAAAAAGATCAAAAAATAATTCAATAAAGTTTTATTTTTTAAAATAAATTTAGATCGATAATTTACCTAGATATATTTCTATCTTATTGATTGTCGTGTGTTGAATAATTAAATAATAGGAAATGGTAGGTAGGGTATTAATAATATTACTAATACTTATTTTTTTCTCGATTTTAATTAAGGTAATGAAATGAAAGCAGTTGTTTAGATTAAAGTAATGGAGCATGATTTGCCCCATTACTTTGGCATAAATTAATTAGAATCAGGCTCAATGATTAAAATAATACCTTCAACATCGGTGATTCTTACGCGGGTACCGGCTGGAAGTGCTTGATCCGATTGTGCGGACCATGTGGTATCGGCTACCTTGATGCGATTGAGCCCGACGGAAAAGTCTTCTTCAAGGATAAGAGTACGCCCAATTAACTGCTTGTACTTTTGGTTCAGATCTCTTTCTTGGTCTTCTTGCTTGTCTTTAGACCATTGTCGTCGCCACCAAAGCCAGGTGGTGATTAAGCTGAAGCTTGCAAAGCAAAGCCATTGCAATTGCCAGCTCATTGGCAAAACGGTCATGAGTGCTCCAACGATAAGTGCAGACATCCCGAGCCAGAGAAAATACCCTGCGGTACCAAGTAGCTCAACTGCTAAAAGAGCAAAGCCAAACGCTAGCCAATGCCAGAAAGAGATACCTTCCAACAAACTAAAAAAGTCCATAAATTATTCTTTATCTTGCTGTTTAAACATTTCTGCTATCCCTGCAACCGAGCCCATTAGTCCGGTTGCTTCTAATGGAAGCATAATGATTTTACCATTTTCGGCTTGACCAATGCTCTTGATCGCTTCGGTATAACCCTGTGCAATGAAGTAATTGACGGCTTGCATGTCACCTTTTGCAATGGCTTCGGAAACCATGTAAGTCGCTTTTGCTTCTGCTTGCGCGGCACGCTCACGTGCTTCTGCATGGAGAATAGCAGACTGCTTTTCGCCTTCAGCTTTTAATATCTCTGATTGTTTATGACCTTCGGCCTTTAATATCTCAGCTTGGCGAACCCCTTCTGCTTCAAGAATTTCCGCACGCTTATTACGCTCGGCTTTCATTTGCGCATTCATTGCAGCGGTCAGATCGGCTGGTGGCTGGACATCTTTAATCTCAATTCGTGTGACTTTTACGCCCCAAGGGTTTGTTGCTTGGTCAACAATCGCCAACAGCTT
The DNA here is from genome assembly GCF_033338745.1 of Vibrio sp. Vb1026. Taxonomy (NCBI): domain Bacteria; kingdom Pseudomonadati; phylum Pseudomonadota; class Gammaproteobacteria; order Vibrionales; family Vibrionaceae; genus Vibrio; species Vibrio sp. Vb1026. Next base: position 138,780 of record NZ_JAWOTH010000011.1, on the reverse strand, counting down.
AGAGTTGATCATGTCGCGTTGGCTCAGCATTTCGTCCAGTTCCATTGAACCTAAAACGGTACGAATGTTCGTAAGGGTCAAGTTTCTAATAGCGTGTTCTAAGTCGTTGACTTCATAAGCCGCTTTTGCAGCATCGATCACTTGAACAAATCCGACAGCGTCAATAACCACGTTAGCGTTATCTTTTGAAATGACCTCTTGCGCAGGAATATCGAGAACGCGCTCCATCATGTTTACTTTTTGACCAACTTTATCAACGAATGGAATGATCAAGTTTAAACCCGGCTTTAATGTGTGGGTGTAGCGTCCGAAGCGTTCAACTGTCCAGTTGTTTCCTTGCGGAACCGTTTTAATGGCTGAAGATAAGATAACGACAGCAAGAACGACGAAAATACCGATGGTGATCAGTGAATCAATTGGCATGAGTTATTCCCTTAAGTGCATAATGTTCGATCCATTTTTACCTATTTATAGACAATAGACAATTGAAGTTCTGAGACCTTTGAGAGGTTATTGGTTTTTTATATGACAAAGGCCGGAAATCCCGGCCTTTGTTGTCTTATTCTTAGAAGAATGCGGCGCTTAGTACAAAATTGAGTAAAGCTGGCGACGATATTTGCTTGCTAATGCGTTACCTTGACCTAGCGCACTGAGAATATCCATAAAAGTCTTCTTCACTTCACCGTCTTGGGCGCCCAAGTCTTTTTTAAGAATATTCCACAGCAGTTCCAACGCTTCTTCATCCCGACCAACTTGGTTGTATTGTACCGCCAATTCACAAGCGAGTTCGAAGTTTGCCATGTCTGCTGCGTATGCTTGTTCTAGTCGCTGTAACTCAGGGCTATCTGCAGCCTGCAAATGCAGCTCGAGCTTGGCTATTAGGCTCTTGTAGTAGTTATCTTGATACTCGAGAGGGATAGCGTTCAGTAGTTCTTGGGCAATATCAAATTGTTTGGTTTCTAGCAAACAATCAGCCATCGCGAGTTTCACATCACCACGCTCTTGCAGCTCTGGCGGCAAAGTGTGGATGATGCTCAAAGCCTGAGCATGCTCACCTTGCTGAAGAAGTTCACTGATTTGCTTTAATAGTTGTTCATCTGGGCTTGGCAAATGCTTTTGTAGCATGGTAGCAATGGCATCAATTGGCTGGGGCCCTCCCAGACCATCGACGGCTTGACCATTTATAAACAGCGCGATAGTTGGCAATACTTGCACGCCAAATTGAGACGCTAAAGCGGGCTGATCTTCACAATTTAGTAGAGCAAGCGTAAATGCACCGTTGTACTGTTGAGCAAGAGATTGCAACTCAGGGAGTATCTGTGCGCTTTCTGGCTGAGCGTTGGCCCAAAAGTGGATCAAAACGGGCGTGTTCATTGATCCTTCAAGCGTTTCGCGAAAGTTCTGTTCTGTTATCTCAACGATAAATGGGGATTGCATCAGAGTATCCTTGCCTTGTGTCTGTCGTTGATATTAGATATGGAGTTGATTTAGGTGAAATTCAAGCGACATTCACCATCAATAATGAATCATTCTATTTTGAGAAAACGTGAGGTAATAGAGTGAGGTTATTGCTGCTCAGGTGTTAGATAAAAAGAAAACGCTGCCGAAGCAGCGCAATTCTAATGCTATTTGTTAGTGCGGTATCAAAATAGGATGAACATGGTCAACACTACACCCACACTAAGCCAGTTAAGCTGATTTAATGTCATTGTTGCCTCGCAGTAGTATAAACATTGCTACAAAACGTAATGGGTGGCGATACCAAATCTAAGCAACTCAATCACTTTGGGCGAAAGAATCCCCGCTGAATTGCGTAGAAATTGATTCGTTTAGTTGAGGTTTTTTTAACCTACATGTTCATAATGACATCACATTGTTACGGTGAAATTACATTTCGACAAAACTTTTTTATGCAGCCTGTCGCAAAATTTTATCAAGTACACGGGTTGGTAATAGTCTTTTCAAGACTGCGAATAATTTAGTCGGTGTAGTAATTCGATAACGAATTTTCGGTGAAACGCTAGTTAATGCATGAAGAACTGGTGCGATGCAAGACTCTGCAGGCAAAACAAATCGATTATTAGACTTGTCGTTGTTGAGTCGCTCTCTTTGTCCTTCATAAGCATGACGATGGGGGCTAGATTCAATATCAACCCACTTCTCAAAGGCTCGTAATGCATTGTTTCTAAATTGAGTTTCGATCGGTCCTGGTTCTATCAATGCTACTTTGATATTCGTATCCGCAAGCTCTAGCCTGAGCGTATCTGTCCAGCCTTCTAAGGCAAATTTTGATGCATTATAGGCGCCACGGTATTTCATTGCGGCAAAACCAAGAACAGAGCTGTTTTGTATGATGCGTCCTTCGCCTTGCTGGCGCATATGAGGAAGCACTTCTCTGACCAACTGGTGCCAACCAAAAAAGTTGGTCTGAAATTGATCTTGAAGAGCCCCGGTGGGTAAGTCTTCCAGTGCTCCGGGCTGACCATAGGCACCATTATTGAACACTGCGTAAAGCTTACCTTCTGCTAACTCTAGCGCTTGCTTCACGCCCGAAGAAATGCTTTCTGGGCTATTTAGGTCTAGATTGATGCAGGTTAGCCCTTCATTAATTAGGCGCTGGACATCTTGTTCTTTCCTACAAGATGCAATGACATTAAATCCCTTGTTTTGTAGGGCGTGAGCGCACACGTAACCGATGCCAGTTGAACAACCCGTAATAAGAATCGACTTTTTCATAATTTAAGACTCAGAAACCTTGATTAGAGCCATCATTCATCAGCTCCGGTCATGAAGCAAGTGCTTGAGTGCTGGCTCTATTCTGGAGTAGCTAAATTTAAAGCCCAGTTCGGTGAGTTTTTGGGGTTTGGCTCTCATGCTATCGAACAATAAGCAGGAAGATTCTCCCATTAGGAGTTCCATCACCCATTTAGGCGTGAACAAGATATGCGGACGTTTTAGCGTTTTGGCTAGTGTACCGCTGAATATACGATTAGTCACAGGATGGGGGGCGCACATATTGAATGCACCGTGGGCATGTGGTGTTTCAAGCAAGTACATGATGGCGCGGACCATATCTAGGATGTGAATCCAAGGCATGTACTGATTACCGTTCCCAAGTGGGCCGCCTACGCCAAGCTTGTAAGGTAATAGCATCTTTGCCAACGCACCACCATTAAGGCCGAGTACCACGCCAGTTCTCATTAGACAAACCCGAGTTTGCTCCGACTCTGCGCGCTTGGCTATTTGCTCCCACTTTGCACAAACCTCGTGAGGAAAGTCTTCGCTATTAACATGTAAGCACTCATCAAACGGATGGTCTTGTTGATCACCATAGTAGCCAACTGCCGAGCCACTAATAAAAACAGAGGGAGGTTCGGTACTTGCGTGGATCAGCTCAACAATTTGCTCGGTAATTTTCCAACGACTTTTGCAGATTTTTTCTTTTTGCTCGCTGGTCCACCTTTTATCCGCAATAGGCTCACCTGCAAGATTAATGACGGCATCAACGTGATTGAGATCGGCGAACGACTCGAGCGAGTCAAGGTATTCGATATTACCCAGATCAGCATGCTGTAGGCGTTGTTTTGCTCGCTCTGGAGAGCGTGTAAGTAGCATAACTTGGTGAGTTGATAGCAGCTTGAGCAACTCCGAGCCAATAAACCCAGTGCCACCTGTGAGTAATATCTTCATGTTATCTCTTTGAATGTACACGTATTAGAACATTATAGTCGTTTTGTGCTTAGCTTGATCATCTCAACACCATTATTTCTAGGATAGTGACAAGCTGACAGAGAGGCTATTAACTTCACATATTAGAAAATATGTAACTAAATGTTATAAATGGCGCTAGTGCATTCACGGTAGAAGAGTGAAATCTATGCCAGACTAAAAGTTATCGCTCATTGGAACGAGCGTAATCAGTTTGCATAATCAAGGAGGATAGGCATGGAAGCATTTGTTGCGCTTTTTCGAGCGCTCCTCAATAGTGCTCGTGACTTATTACCCATCATCATTGTTATCACTTTTTTTCAATTAGTCGTTTTGCAAGAGCCGCTGCCCAACCTGGTCTCCATTCTTTTTGGATTGTTGCTTGTCATTTTAGGATTAACCTTTTTTATCTTTGGCCTAGAACTTGGTCTTTTTCCTATCGGAGAGAGTATGGCTCAAGCCTTTGCAAAAAAAGGCAGCGTGTTTTGGTTATTAGTCTTTGCGTTTTGTTTGGGGTTTGGCACCACGATAGCTGAACCTGCATTAACCGCGGTAGCGGAAGAAGCCTCAGAAGTTGCGGCAGAGGGCGGAATGATCGCTAACTCAGAGCAGTCCATGCAGGATTACGGAGAAGGACTTCGAGTAACAGTAGCTCTCTCTGTGGGGATAGCCATCGTTATCGGCGTTTTGCGTATCTTAAAAGGGTGGCCAATTCATTACATGATCATCGGCGGCTACGTCGGCGTTGTAATACTGACGTGGTTTGCACCGGAAGCCATTATTGGCGTCGCTTACGATTCCGGAGGTGTAACCACGTCCACCATAACAGTACCTTTGGTCACTGCACTGGGTGTCGGTTTAGCGTCTTCTATTAAAGGGCGTAACCCTATGGTGGATGGCTTTGGTTTAATCGCTTTTGCCTCGCTGTTACCGATGATGTTTGTGATGGTTTACGGAATGGTCGTAACATGATTTCAATTGATCATTTCCTAGACACTTTATTATCGACCGTTCGAGACGTCGTTCCCATCGCCAGCATTATTTTTGGTTTTCAGTTAGCGGTGTTAAGGCGTCCTGTTAGCAACCTTAAGAAAGTTTTGCTTGGGTTCGTTTATGTGATTTTCGGGCTAGCTCTTTTTTTACTTGGATTAGAAATGGCGTTGTTTCCACTTGGGGAGACGATGGCTGTGCAATTAACGGCGCCGGAGTTTTTACAAGAGTTCAAAGTATCTGTAGGGAAAGCCTTAATGTGGGTCGACTATTATTGGGTTTACACCTTCGCCTTTTTTATAGGCTTTAGTACCACGATTGCAGAGCCTTCTTTAATCGCTGTAGCGATAAAAGCAAACCAAGTCTCTGGAGGCAGTATCAGTATTAACGGCTTGCGCGTAGCCGTTGCGTTTGGGGTGGCAATTGGTATTGCATTAGGGAGTTACCGGATTGTCGTGGGCGATCCCATTCATTATTACATCATCGCGGGTTACATCGTCGTTGTGATTCAAACGTTTTACGCTCCTAAGCTTATTGTTCCACTCGCCTACGATTCTGGAGGCGTAACAACTTCTACCGTCACTGTCCCACTTGTAACTGCATTAGGGTTAGGGCTTGCTTCGACCGTCCCTGGAAGAAACCCAATGATTGATGGCTTTGGCTTGATCGCGTTTGCCAGTCTATTTCCTATGATCTCTGTGATGGGCTATGCGCAAATAACCCAGTGGCTGAATAAAAACGTCTCGGAGGAAGAAGAAAATGCGCTTTAAATTGATACTTGCGTTTGTTGAAGACAGCAAAACAGACAAGGTGTTGGACGCTGCACGCGATGCTGGTGCGACCGGTGCTACAGTGATTAACAATGCTCGCGGGCAAGGTTTAAATCAAAAGCGAACGTTTTTTGGTTTAACGCTAGAAGTGCAAAAAGATGTGCTGCTGTTTGTGGTCGAGGAACATCTCGCTCGACACATATTAGAAACCATTAATGAGGTTGGTGAATTTGACAGAGAGTCGGGACAGGGGATTGCTATTCAGATCGATATTGAAGATGCAGTCGGTGTCGCGCATCAAGTCGAGACATTGACCAAAGTGGTCGAGGATGAATTATGAGTGATCAAACGATAATTAGAGTTCGAGATGTTATGGCGGCAACGTATGTGATGGTTGATGGACTGATGACCGTATACGAAGGCATAACGCTAGCGAAAAAATACCAAGTCAAAGCGCTGTTGGTGAAAAAGCGAGATGATAATGATGAATATGGCATCGTGTTGATGAATGATATCGCCAAAAAGGTGCTGGCGAATAATCGTTCTCCTCAGCGCACAAATATTTATGAAATCATGACCAAGCCCGCTTTGTGTGTCGAACCAGATATGAACGTAAAATATTGTGCACGTTTGTTTGAGCGATTTGGCATAAGCAGAGCGCCGGTCATTGAAAGTGGCGAGGTCATTGGGATGGTGAGTTATAACAATATTGTCATCAATGGTATGGTGCGAGAAGAAGTGTAATCGGTTGATATAAATGAAAAATCAACGAATTTTTTCTCAAGTCAGCGACTGTTACAAAGAACTAAAATATTTAATATATGTTAGGTTGCATATGTGTTAATTCACCATTATTCTTTGCGCCCTAAGCCTAATGTCGAGGAATCTGTATCATGCCTTTAGTCTCTTGCCCCGTGTGTGAGAAACAAATCTCAAAACGCGCTCATGCATGTCCAGGATGCGGAGAGCCCGATCCGCTGCACCATCTAGCCAAATCAAAATTTATGTCGATGGTGTTTTGGATACTGGTGTTGGTTGGAACAGCGTATGCAGCATGGTTCTATGTTTTGCCTATGGTCATTGAATCATTGCGCTATCAGTAGTATTCAAACCGTCGTAGGTTGAGCTGCTAAAAAAATGCCGTAGAATGACCTCATACTTTTTGAGGAGACAATGTCGTGAAACTATTTTTTGCCTCAGACCTGCATGGCTCTTTGCCAGCAACTAAAGAAACCATTGAGCTATTTCTGGCCTCTGGTGCGCACCACCTGATTTTGCTAGGAGATACGCTAAACCATGGGCCGCGAAACCCTATTCCGGAAGGCTACAACCCTCCACAGGTAGCAGACTTATTGAACCAATACAGTGATCAAATTATTTCTGTACGTGGCAACTGTGATAGTGAAGTGGACCAAATGCTATTGAAGTTTCCAATGATGATGGATTACTCATGGGTGCTACTTGAATCTGGCAAGAGAATCTTTTTGACTCATGGTCACTTGTACAACTCTGAAAAACGGCCGCCACTGCGCGAAGGTGATATCATCGCCCACGGGCATACACATGTTCCCGTCGCAGAGATGCAAGATGGAGCCATTATATTCAACCCAGGCTCGATGACATTCCCACGTAATGGCTTACCGAGAAGCTTTGGTACTCTAGAAGACAATAAGCTAACGGTAAAAACGCCAGAAGGCGAAGTATTAGCACAAACCATGATTTAACGGTTTTACTAAGTAAAAAAATAGGGAGCGAATTGCTCCCTATTTTGTGTCTGAATGTCCTAAATCGCGTTCTGGGTCGATAATGTCTCTAACGCGCTGTTTTAGCACCTTGGCTTCAGGAAAGCCGCTGTCTTTTTTCCGTTCCCAAATTTGCTGGCCATTACAGAAAATTTCGAAGCGACCACCTGTGTCTGGGTGTAAGCTGATTGTTTCTATTTCTTCACTAAAAGTATGCAGTAATTCTTGCGATAGCCAAGTTGAACGCAACATCCAGTTGCACTGGCGGCAGTAATAAATATCAATGATTGCTTTATCCATGAAACTTTCCTTTTAATCTTTTTAAACCAGCAACTTGATGCCCACCGCAAACGTGAGAATTTCGAATGCAACTTTAATCACTCTGTTACTGTATCGAGTCGCGGCCCATGCGCCTAAACTGCCGCCTAGAAAAGAGCTTAACAATAAAACAGGTAACCAAGCCCAGTGAATAGGCGCCCCTGCCTGTACGACGGCAATGCCTCCAATGCCATTCCAAAACAGGCCGACACAAATCATGGTGTAAGCAACGGCTTGTTTGTAGTCGTAACCAAACCAGCGCACCAAAAATAGTGTCACGAGCAAACCAGAACCTGCGGTAAGAGATCCGTTAATGATGCCGATGAACAGCAAGCCAATTCCACCAATAACCCAACCAATAGGATGACGGTTGCGTATTACTTCAGCTTGGCCTAGCGATGTCTTAAATCGCGAGTAGATACCCAGCGCTAGGATCATCGTGCCGAGCATCTTTTCCGCGATACCATCAGGGATCTGTACAATTAAGTTAGCCCCTAAAATCACGCCAATACTGCCGGACAAGATAAGGTAGAGCGCGACTTTCCATTTAATAGTGCCTGATCTTAAATGCGTGCTTGCTGCGCCTAAGCCTAAAGCGACCGAAGCCACTTTATGTGTGCCTAGCGCAACGGAGAACGGTAAGCCGAGAAAGATGAGTAAAGGGAATTGAAGCAAGCCTGCTCCGCCACCGGAAAGTGAAGCCAGCGTGTTGGCGATTAGTGAACCGAAAAAGAGAGTAGTGGTATCTAGCCAATCCATAAGCAAAACAAAGGGGGCGTCTTGCCCCCTTATCATCCAATCAAAATTAGTTTTTAAACAGTACCGAAGAACCGTGGTTCAAGCTAGTGAGCAATAGTGTTTTTTCGTTCACGACGTCAATACGACGACTTTGCTCCGCATCTAGCTTAAAAATTTGAGTAATTAAACGTAGCTGTGCTTCGGAAAAGTCTTTTGATTGAGAAGATGAAATATCTTTAAACTCCGAAGGCGAGACCAACAAATAGTTGTCACTTACTTCCCAGCGGCCTTTTTCCGAGATATTTATCGTTGATTCTGCGGTTGAACCTTGAGCGAATAGTTTTATATTTGCTACGCGAATATAGTCACCATTAGGGAGATATTTCACGTTTGATTCAACATTAACTCGGCGTAGTGGGCCGACAGTATCGTCAGGCAAGCTGTCTGTAATGACTGTCACCATGGTCGACTGCCATTCGTTTGCTGTGAGGAGCTGCTCCACTTTTAGGTCACTTCCCCAATACAACCAACTACTGAAAAGAACGGATACGGCCAAAACCGCAGATGCTAATTTAATCTTCATATTGGCCTCCTTTATTTGCAGATGTCTGTTGGATCGTTTTGACCTGCGAAAATACGCAGTGTTACGTTCTCGTAAGAGTGGTTACTGTCATGAATGTAGTTCAGAATCAGCTGGTTATTTTGTCCACCAGTGGCAATCACTTCCACTGGCAACGAGTCTTCTGCATGGTGCTTCACGTAGCGCTCAATGCATTGCTCTATTGAAGGCAACCAGTTGTTGATTTGAGGGTGATTTACAGGTGTCATCACCGGTACACTTTGATACTCACCAATCTGACGGAATTGGGATTCCGCAGGGTTCGTGAATAACAATACGCAAACAGGAAGCAGCAGAGACAAAAAGATAATGACACGCGGTAGCCAGTTAATCGTGTTAGATGCTGGCTTCGGCTGAGTTTTAGTCGGCTCTACTTGAGGCTCAAGATCAGCAGTAGTATCGGTCACTATCTCTGTTGGTGGTGTATCGCTCGCTTCTAACTCCACTGCTGGCGCTTCGTGTTCAGAAGCGGTTTCTTCAACGTCAGTGTTAGAGTCAGTAGAAAATGGGCTCAAGCGTTCCACTGAACAAATGAGTTGGTAGCCACGTTTAGGTACCGTTTTAACAAACTCTGGAGATTTTGTTGAATCCTTCAACATCTTACGCAGAGTAGAAATCGCTTGAGTCAGGCTTGAGTCATCCACCTCAAAACCTTGCTCACGCCAAACAAACTCGTGAAGCTCGTTACGGGTTAAAACTTCGTTTGGTCTCTCTGCCAACATCAGAAGTATACGGCTTTCGTTGCTTCCTAATCGTACAACGTCGTTGCCGTTTTGTTGGTCAGCGAGCGAATTACTATTTGGATCAAAGGTGAACCTTTGAGCAAGTAGAAATTTGGTGCCAATGTTAGTCATTTAGTTCTTCTTAGATGGATGATGTTGTAATTATGGTGATTTATGTCACAAAATTACCGGGGCGCTTGGAGTGCGCACGACATTTTAGATGCTTTTAGACGGGTAGGATAATTAAAATTTTCTAAAAAAACACCGTTTTTAGCAATATTGACCTTGAATTTACATTTGTCAGCCACATGTTAAATGACATCTCGGTAAGGTGATTTCAAGGGGAAAGTCACAAACTTGTCCCTATGAAAAAGCCAATTAGTTTAGATGTTATGGAGCACACATGAGCGAAACCGTATCTCAAAATAAAGAAACTCGTGGTTTTCAATCAGAAGTAAAACAACTACTGCATTTAATGATCCATTCTCTTTATTCAAATAAAGAGATCTTTTTGCGCGAGCTGATCTCTAACGCATCAGATGCATCAGACAAACTGCGCTTTCAGGCGTTATCTAACCCAGATCTATACGAAGGTAATGCAGACCTTTGCGTGAAACTGTCGTTTGATGAAAGCGCAAATACCTTAACCATTTCTGATAACGGTATCGGTATGAGCCGTGATGATGTGATTGAGCACTTAGGAACAATCGCAAAATCTGGAACAGCCGAGTTTTTCTCAAAGCTATCTGAAGAGCAGAGCAAAGACTCTCAGCTTATTGGTCAGTTTGGTGTTGGTTTCTACTCGGCATTTATCGTTGCTGACGCCGTTACCGTGCGCACTCGCGCTGCGGGTCTAGCCGCTGATGAAGCGGTACAATGGCACTCAGCGGGTGAAGGTGAGTACACCATCGAAAACATTACCAAAGAGTCACGTGGTACCGACATCATTCTTCATATGCGTGAAGAGGGTAAAGAGTTTTTGAATGAGTGGCGTCTACGTGACGTTATCAGTAAGTACTCTGATCACATCGGCATTCCTGTTTCAATCCAAACTGTCGTTCGTGATGACGAAGGCAAGGAAACAGATGAGAAGAAGTGGGAGCAAATCAACAAAGCCCAAGCACTGTGGACGCGTAACAAATCTGACATTTCAGAAGAAGAGTATCAAGAGTTCTACAAGCACGTATCACATGACTTTGCCGATCCCTTGGTCTGGAGTCATAACCGTGTAGAAGGTAAAAACGACTACACGAGCTTACTATACATCCCATCGAAAGCACCTTGGGATATGATGAACCGCGACCACAAATCAGGCTTGAAACTGTACGTACAGCGCGTATTCATTATGGACGATGCAGAGCAATTTATGCCATCATACTTACGCTTCGTACGTGGTTTAATAGACTCAAACGATTTACCGCTAAACGTATCGCGTGAGATCTTACAAGACAATAAAGTGACTCAGTCTCTACGTAATGCTTGTACTAAGCGCGTGCTAACGATGCTTGAACGTATGGCCAAGAATGACGAAGAGAAATACCAATCATTCTGGAAAGAGTTTGGTCTTGTGATGAAAGAGGGCCCTGCGGAGGACTTTGCAAACAAAGAGAAAGTTGCAGGTTTATTGCGCTTTGCCTCAACTGAAGTGGACTCTTCTGAGCAAACTGTGGGCTTGGCGTCTTACGTTGAGCGCATGAAAGAAGGTCAAGATAAGATCTACTACTTGACGGCAGACAGCTATGCAGCTGCGAAAAACAGCCCTCACTTAGAACAGTTCAAAGCGAAAGGCATTGAAGTTATCTTGATGTACGACCGCATTGATGAGTGGCTGATGAACTACTTAACTGAGTTTGATGGTAAACAGTTCCAGTCAATCACTAAAGCTGGGCTTGATCTAAGTCAGTTTGAAGATGAAGCAGAAAAAGAGAAGCAAAAAGAAACCGAAGAAGAGTTTAAGTCGGTTGTAGAGCGCACGAAGTCTTACCTAGGCGATCGTGTGAAAGAAGTTCGTACCACCTTCAAACTCGCATCTACGCCTGCTGTTGTGGTAACGGACGATTACGAAATGGGTACTCAAATGGCGAAGCTTCTTGCGGCAGCTGGTCAAGCTGTGCCGGAAGTGAAATACATCTTTGAGCTAAACCCTGAGCACAAATTGGTTAAGCGTATGGCTGACGAAGCCGATGAAGAAGCGTTTGGTCGCTGGGTTGAAGTTCTGCTTGGTCAGGCAATGCTAGCGGAGCGAGGCTCTATTGAGGATCCAACAGAGTTCTTAGGAGCCGTTAATCAACTTTTGACTAAGGTGTAATAACCTCTGCAAATCAAAAAGCTCGCATTTCGCGAGCTTTTTGTTTGTTGTCGCAAAATTTTGCATCTCAAGTGCTGAGTTAATAATCAATAGGGCGTGAAAGAGGGTACTGTTAACATTCTTTAGTCTTAATACACTCTTTGCTCAGAGAACCTGTGATAGAATCTGCGACTTGAATGTGAGTAATAAGGCGTGTATTTTTGCTCGCCTATATACGTTATACCGAAACTTATCGTTGCAGGTGCTTCTCAGGTTTGATGTCTAAGAGGTCAGCTATTGTGAGCTTCGGTATAAATCTTAAATATTAAAGAGGATAAATCATGCGCATCATTCTTCTAGGTGCTCCAGGTGCAGGTAAAGGCACACAAGCAAACTTCATCATGGAAAAATACGGTATTCCACAAATCTCTACTGGTGATATGCTTCGTGCTGCTATCAAAGCAGGTACAGAGCTTGGTAAACAAGCTAAAGCTGTTATTGACGCTGGTCAGCTAGTTTCTGATGAAATCATCCTTGGTCTTATCAAAGAGCGCATCGCTCAAGAAGACTGTGCAAACGGTTTCCTACTAGATGGTTTCCCACGTACTATCCCTCAAGCTGACGGCCTAAAAGAAATGGGCGTAGACGTAGACTACGTTATCGAATTTGACGTTGCAGACGATGTAATTGTTGAGCGTATGGCTGGTCGTCGTGCTCACCTTCCTTCTGGTCGTACTTACCACGTGGTTTACAACCCGCCTAAAGTGGAAGGTAAAGATGATGTAACTGGTGAAGATCTTGTTGTTCGTGATGACGACAAAGAAGAAACAGTACGTGCTCGTCTAGGTGTTTACCACGAGCAAACTGCGCCACTAATCAACTACTACGGCAAAGAAGCTGAAGCAGGCAAGACTAAGTACCTTAAGTTTGATGGTACTAAGCAAGTAGCTGAAGTTAGTGCGGATATCGAGAAAGCACTATCTTAATTTGCTGAAGTCAAAAATTTAATATTTTGATATATTGAAAGCGGCCCAAGTGGTCGCTTTTTTTAGTTTACTCGTAAACATATATCTAATTAACTTCAGCTCGGCTATTCGTTACTTCGAGGTTACTTAAATATATGAACCAAGCCGTTTACCATGAATAGGATGTTATGAAAGAGAATAATAAACAGGGTGTACTCCTAGTTAACCTGGGAACTCCTGACGCACCAACCGCTCCTGCCGTAAAGCGCTTTTTAAGTCAGTTTCTTCATGATCACCGAGTGGTAGACATGACTCGATGGCTTTGGTGTCCACTATTGCACGGCGTTATCCTTCCTATCCGAGCTCCTAAAGTTGCCAAACTCTATCAATCAGTATGGATGGAAGAGGGCTCGCCGTTGATGGTGTACTCTAAACGCCAAACTGAAAAGTTAGCACAAAAGCTTGATATACCTGTAGAGCTTGGTATGACGTATGGTAACCCAAGTTTACAATCAGGCTTTGAAGCCCTATTGGCGCAAGGCGTTGATGAAGTCATTGTTTTACCTTTGTATCCGCAATACTCGGGCACAACAACGGCAGCGGTTTCTGACGGAATCACTAAAGCATTTAAAAACCTGCCTGTGATGCCGGGCTTTAGCTTTATTCGTGATTATTACAATCACCCGAAATATATTGAAGCGTTAGCGCATTCAGTTCGTGAACATTGGCAAAAGAATGGCCAGGGAGATTACCTGCTGTGTTCTTATCATGGTATTCCAAAACGCTATGCTGACAATGGTGATGTTTACCCACAGCATTGTGAAGAGACGACTCGCTTGCTTGGGGAAGCGTTAGGTTTAAGCGAACAACAAATTGGCATGACGTATCAGTCCCGATTTGGGAGAGAAGAGTGGCTTCAACCTTATACCGATAAGACCCTAGAAGCACTTCCTGCAAAGGGTGTGAAAAATATTAATGTTGTGACCCCTGCATTTTCGTCAGATTGTTTAGAGACGTTGGAAGAGATCTCGGAAGAGTGTAAAGAGATTTTCCTTGAAGCTGGTGGCGAAAACTTTACCTACATCCCTTGTTTGAACGATAGTGAACTTCATATCGAGATGATGGTTGAGTTAGTTCAATCTAAACTTTAGATACAAAAAAGGGTCGCAATAGCGACCCTTTCTACGTTTAGTTGAGCGATCAAGCAACTTGTACTTGCTGCTCTTCTACTTGCTCTGCCGTGCTGTGCGTATTTTCAGCGCCATGCATCCAGCGAACGAGTGTATTAGAGAATAGGAGCAAAATTACGCCACTTACGGTTGCGCTGACCGCAATACCACTAAAGATAGCCATAGCGCCTAACTCGCCTACGTGAGAGCCCACATAGCCCGCAACATAGTTAGCAATCGCATTACAGCCAAACCATGCACCCATCATAAGTGAAGCTAAGCGAAGCGGTGCTAATTTAGTCACCAATGAAAGACCAATTGGTGATAAACACAGCTCGCCTAATGTGTGGAAGAAGAAAGCGCCGACCAACCATAACATCGATGTTTTTACTGTTGTATCTCCACCTTGTTCTAGCACTGCGCCAACCATACAAAGGAAACCAATCGCCAAGAAAAATAGTGCCATCGCAAATTTCACTGGCGAAGTAGGTTCACGTTTACCCAATTTTACCCAAAGGACAGCCAGAACTGGCGCTAGAGTAATAATGAAAAATGGGTTTAGTGATTGGAACCACGCAGCAGGAACTTCGAAACCACCAATCATGCGATCAGTATATTGTTGAGTGTAGATGTTCATCAGACCACCAGCTTGTTCAAAGCCTGCCCAGAAGACAATAGTGAATAAGCTCATGACCAGAATTACTTTTAGTCGATTCACTTCTTCTTTGGTGAGTGGCTGCTTCGTGGTGGCGTTTTTGTTGTTTAGATCTCGTTTCGCCGCTGGTTCGCGACCAATATCACCAAGCCATGATTGAGCCAGTACCATTTGCATCACTAGGCTAACCAGCATACCCACACCAGCGGCAACAAAGCCAGCTTTCCAACCGTAAGAGGTTGTCACAGAGCCAGAAACGACGCCGGCAAGTAATGCACCTAAGTTGATACCCATATAAAAGATAGTGAATGCACCGTCACGACGGTTGTCACCTTCTTGATAAAGGTCGCCAACCATGGTTGAGATATTTGGCTTAAAGAGACCGTTACCAGTGATAAGTAAACCAAGGCCTAAATAGAAACTGTGTAGCGAACCAATACCTAAAGCATCAGCAGGAAGTGCAAGAGTAAACTGGCCGATGGCCATTAACGCGCCACCAAGCAAAATTGAGCGACGTTGACCTAAATAGTTATCTGCTAGGTATCCACCGATAAGAGGCGTGATATACACAAGCCCTGTGTATATGCCGTATAGGTCTAATGCGTCTTTGGTTGACCAGCCAAGGCCGCCATTCATTGTTGTATCAGTAAGGTAAAGCACGAGAATGGCACGCATTGCGTAGTAAGAAAAGCGTTCCCACAGTTCAGTACCGAACAATAAGAACAGGCCACGTGGATGACCAAAATATTGATGTTGGTTTGACATAAGCTCTTCTAATAATAGTTATTACATTTTTTAACGACTTCTACGTATACAATGCAATTCAATGAGTGACAAATAATAAAATTTTGCCATTCGACTATTTTTGTTTGTTAAGTAGCTGTTTTTGATTGGATTTGCAGATTATATGATGGTGTATTGGTTGTGTTACAAACTTAATTTCCATTTTTGCCTATGGACTTCTTTATCGTAAGTTGCTGAAAAAATGTCGTTAATGCGAGCGATGTATAATCATACTTTTATAGATAAACTGAATATCAATGACTCAACTTTGGCTTAATGCTAGGATAAAAACAAAATAGAATTGGCTAGTAAAAAGATGAAACGTTGGTATCTACTTTATTGTAAACGTGGGGAGCAGGTTAGGGCGAAACAACACCTTGAAAATCAAGGTGTAGAGTGCTTTTATCCAACTGTAGGAGTTGAGAAGATTTTGCGCGGGAAAAGACAAAAAGTCGAGGAACCGCTGTTTCCTTGTTACGTATTCGCTTACTTTGATTATGAGCAAGGGCCAAACTTCACCTCAGTCCGCTCTACTCGAGGTGTTGTTGACTTTGTGCGTTTTGGTGCTCAACCGAAAGAAGTTCAAGGTGACTTGGTCTTCGAATTGATGCAGCTAGAAAAGTGTTGTAATGACAATACCGTTTCTGAATGCATGCCAAAACCAGGCGATCAAATTAGAGTTAAAAGCGGTCAATTTGCGGGCATAGATGCCATCTTCCAAGAACAAGATGGTGAGAAACGCTCAATTATGCTAGTTCAGATGATCACCAAGCGTGTGCCTGTCAGCATAGACAATAGTGATTTAGATTTAAAATAGCCTAATTCCATCAAACATAAAAAGAGGTGCAAAAGCACCTCTTTTTGATCGTATCTAATTGATCGTATCTAATTTTTTGTCTGTTTTAAAAGGGTTGGACGAACCAACCCTTATCTTTATCGTAGAGAATTAGTATGAATCGTTGTGAACGGTCTGTACTGCACGACCTGATGGGTCAACACAGTTTTGGAACGATTCATCCCATTCAATCGCCTTCGCTGAAGAACACGCTACTGAAGGGCCTCCTGGTACACACTCTGCTGCTGATGGAAGTGGGAATAACTCTTCAAAGATTTCACGGTACACGTAGCCTTCTTTTGTCGTTGGCGTGTTGTATGGGAATCGATATTGAGCTGTTTCCATCTGCTGGTCTGTCACTTTCTGTTCCGCTACTTCTTTCAGCGTATCGATCCAGCTGTAGCCAACGCCATCAGAGAATTGCTCTTTTTGACGCCATGCGATCGATTCTGGCAGGTAGTGCTCGAAGCACTCACGAAGGATGTGTTTCTCCATTTTACCGTTGCCACACATCTTGTCTGCTGGGTTCAAGCGCATTGCTACATCAATGAACTCTTTATCTAGGAAAGGTACGCGTCCTTCAACTCCCCATGCTGCCAGCGACTTGTTAGCACGAGCACAGTCGAACATGTTCAGAGCAAGCAGTTTACGCACAGTCTCCTCGTGGAACTCTTTCGCGTTTGGCGCTTTGTGGAAGTAAAGGTAGCCACCAAAGATTTCGTCAGCGCCCTCACCAGACAATACCATCTTGATACCCATCGCTTTGATCTTACGACCCATTAAGAACATAGGTGTTGATGCGCGGATAGTCGTCACGTCATACGTTTCAATGTGGTAAATCACGTCACGAATCGCGTCCAAACCTTCTTGAATTGTGTACGTCATTTCGTGGTGAACGGTACCAATTTGGTCGGCAACTTCGCGAGCGGCTTTCAGGTCAGGCGCGCCTTCTAGGCCAACAGCAAAAGAGTGCAGTTGAGGCCACCAAGCTTCAGACTTTTCATCATCTTCAATACGCATCGCTGCAAAGCGTTTTGCTACCGCAGATGTAATAGAAGAATCTAGACCGCCCGAAAGAAGTACACCGTAAGGCACGTCAGTCATTAGTTGGCGTTTAACAGCCGCTTCTAGCGCTTCAGTCAATTCTTCTTTGCTAGTGCTGTTACCTTGTACTGCTGCGTACTCGTTCCAGTCACGAACATAGTAACGTGTTGGCTCAGTATCTTTAGAGCTGTAATAGCTACCAGGAGGGAATTCACTTACTGTTTTACATACTGGAACAAGAGCCTTCATCTCTGATGCCACATAGTAGTTACCATGCTCATCGTGACCTTGATAAAGAGGGATAATACCAATATGGTCACGTCCGACTAAATACTCATCTTTTTCTTCGTCGTAGAGCACAAAAGCGAAAATACCGTTTAGTTCTTCAAGGAGATCTGCACCCATATCTTGGTAAAGTGCAAGAATGACTTCACAGTCTGAATCGGTTTGAAATTCGTACTTTCCTTCGTAACGAGCACGAATTTCTTTATGGTTGTAGATTTCACCATTGACGGCAAGGACGAGCTTCTTATCAGGGCTGTATAGCGGCTGTGCACCACTATTTAGACCAACAATCGCCAAGCGCTCGTGCGCTAAAATAGCACGCTCTGAAGAGTAAATCCCAGACCAGTCTGGGCCACGGTGACGAAGTTTTTTCGACATCTCTAATGCGATAGGGCGCAATGCGGCTGCATCGCTTTTAATGTCTAAAATGCCAAATACTGAACACATACTACATCCTTACTAAACTAAACAATTTCTAATCGGTATGGTTTAAATTTGCCATTACTAATAAAAAAAGCAACGTTTTGTGATTAAAAAAATGATAAAAGGCCTTGTTGTATGGAAAATATTTAACTCAACCGTTGTTTTGGTGAATGAGATCAAGGTTTGGTATAAAAACTATACAAAAAAGGCTTTCTATCAATAGAAAGCCTTCCGAAAAATATCAGTGCTGTTGCTTATTTAATTGGTGTGAATTTAGGTTGAAGTTGTTTACAGACGTGTCGAGCAAAACCGCTACCAGCTTCACTATAAATATTGAATGCTGCGTCAACGCCATTTTCAAGTAAGCCTTCCAATTGATCTGGGTATTCGGCGATAGCGGCAATTTGCCCCTTATATTTTCTGCGTTTAAGCTGCTCAAGTGCTGTTTGGTTACCTTGATGATGTGGCATTGCAAGCAGAACCAGTTTTACATGACCTGTATCTAAAATTCGCTCCCAGAAATCCGGGTCGGTGGCATCACCAGAAATCACATTTCTTCCTTCTGAACGATGATGATGTGCAGCGTCTTCACGAATTTCTATACCCAATGAAATTTTGCCATAGCGTGAACGTAGCTCATCATAAGCGCCCGTTCCAATACGCCCCATACCTAAGATCAATACTTGGGCATGACCTGGGTTGATGAGTTGGTCGCGTTGATTGAGCTTTTCTACCGCTGTCTCTTGCAGCCACTTACCTGAATGTTGATAAATTTTATGGCTAAGGCGGTTAAGTGGCGCGGAAATTACAAAGGATACCGACACCGCAACCGCAATCGCAGCAAGCATATCACTTGGCATCCAGCCCATTTTATAGGCCAACCCAGCAACAATAAGACCAAACTCACTGTAGTTAAATAGTGATAAAGAGGCGAGCAAAGAGGTACGTACTCGAAACTTAAAATGATTAATAGTGACGAAGTACAAGAGTCCTTTGATTGGTAGCAGTAAGATAAATAGCAGGGCGAGAACGACGCCATTCACGCTCAATGAGGCGGATAAACCAATGTTCAAAAAGAAGCAGACTAAAAAGAGCTCCTTCATATTGAATAATGACTTGGATAGTTCTGAGGCTTTTGGGTGACCTGCGAGTAGCATGCCTAAAATTAGCGCGCCCAAGTCTGGTTTCATCCCGACCAACTCGAATAGCCCAGCACCGACAACAAGCGCGAAGAAAATACCGAATAGCACCAGCATTTCGCCGTGGCCAACTTTATCGAGCAGCTTATAGAATAGGGGACGAAGGAAAGGCAGTGCGAACAAACCGATGGCATACCATTCTGGGACTTTTCCGGTTGAAGCAGTCAGGAATACTACGGCAAAAATATCTTGCATGACCAAGATACCGATCGCGAGTGTGCCGTAGGTCGCGTTCATTTCGCCTTTTTCTTGCAATGCTTTTACGGCAAAAACGGTACTAGAGAACGATAGTGCAAAAGCTAAAAGCAGGATTTGGCTGCCGTCCATACTGGCTAGCGAAGTCAAGCCCAGTAGTTTTAAGCCGGATAACGCTAGGGCAAAAAAAGCGGTAGAGAGTATGTTGTGGGCGGTTGCCCCTCCCCATATTTCTTTGGACAGCAGGGTTTTTACATCGAGTTTGAGTCCAATAGTAAACAGAAGAAGAGTAACACCAAGATCTGCGAGAGTGACAATAACGTCATTGCTTTGGTAACCAAATGCATGCAAGCCAAATCCAGCTAGTAGAAAACCAACGAGGGGAGGGAGGCTGCATTTAAGCGCAATAAAACCAGCTAAAAAAGCGGCTGTAATTAGAATAATTTCCATACTGTTGAGCTGTATTCCTGATATACAAAAACGGGCTGTGAAAACACAGCCCGAGATTGTAACTCAATTGGTTGTATAAACTTAGTCTTCCAGTAACTTTTGTAACAAAACTCCGTTTAGCATAGCGCGTTTAATCATCGCAAATGCGCCCATCGTTGGCTGCTTATCAATGTGAGAAGCCACGATAGGGAGGTCGTTATGGAAAGTTTTAAGAGATTGATTCTCTACGTTGCGTTGAATTGCAGGGAAAACAATATCTTGTGCTGCAGTAATATCGCCAGCAATTACAATTTTCTGTGGATTAAATAAGTTAACCGTAATCGCAATCGCTTTACCTAGCTGGTTGCCCACTCGCACTAAACTCTGTTTCGCAAGTTCATCACCATTCATTGCGTGCTGACATACCGCTTCAATTGTGATGTTTTCAAGGTCGGTTAAGCTTGATTCGTATCCTTGAGTAATCAGTTGCTTCACTCGTTGAATAATCGCTGGGTTTGCAGCTACGGTTTCTAAACAGCCAAAGTTTCCACATTGGCATTGCTCACCAAGCGGGTCAATTTGGATATGACCAATTTCACCGACGTTGCGGTTAAAACCAAGAAAAACCTGGCCGTTAACGATAATACCTGCGCCAGTACCGCGGTGGACGCTAACCAAAATAGAATCCTGGCAGTCTTGGCTTGCTCCAAAGTAGTGCTCAGCCAACGCCATGCCACGTACGTCGTTGCCAACAAAGCATGCTGTATTAAACTTCTCTCCAACAATTTCACCGAGAGCAAGATTATCGATATCGGTATTAGGCATGTATTCGACCACGCCAGTTGTTGGGTTAACAAGGCCCGGTAAAGTGATGCCGATAGCGATGAGTTGATCAATTTTGTCTTCGCAACGGCTTACGAAATCTTTTAATAAATCGATAAGTCCTGCGATTAAGTCTGCTTGGTTAGTGTAGTGCAGTTCATGCTGATCTTCTGCCAGCGCGGTACCACCTAAATCGTATAAACTGAACTGTACGTAATCTCGACCTAAGCGAACGGCAATCGAATGAAAAGGTTTGACTTCAGTAGTCAAAGAGATCGCACGACGACCACCAGTTGAAGCTTGTTGGGCGACCTCCTTAATAAGGCCGCGCTCTAAAAGTTGGCGGGTTATTTTGGTAACACTAGCAGGCGCGAGCTGACTCACGTCCGCGACTTGAATACGGGAGATAGGACCTTGCTGATCAATCAGCCTATATACCGCAGCGCTGTTAAGCTGTTTTACTAAATCTACATTACCAATCTGTCCGCCATTCATGCTTAATTTTGCTCGTATTGTCCGTTAACAACCGTCGCTTTTACTTTAAAGTCACGATCGAAAATAGTCAGGTTTGCAACCATCCCTTTTCGAACTCGGCCAAGGCGATCCTCAACACCAATTGCTGTTGCTGGGTATAACGTGGCCATTCGTAGAGCTTCGTCTAAAGCGATCCCCGCGTGCTCAACTGAATTCTGAACTGCTTCAATCATTGTCAAAGCTGAGCCGCCTAGCGTGCCATTTTCATCAACACACTTACCATCTCGGTAATATACTTTCTTACCGACAAAAATAAAGTGATCAATGTTAGCACCTGCTGGAGCTGTGGCATCCGTCACCAAAACAAGCTTTTCACCTTTGATTTTATGAGCAATTCGGATGTTTGCGTAGTCGACGTGAAAACCATCAGCAATAATGCCAGCATAAACGTCAGGAGTATCGTAAATTGCACCAACAACTCCTGGTTCACGACCAACCATTGGTGTCATTGCATTAAAGAGGTGTGTAGCAAAAGTAATGCCTGCTTCAAAGCTTTTACGTGCTTCGGCGTAGGTTGCATTTGTGTGGCCAATTGAAACCACGATGCCAGCAGCCTTTAATCGCGCAATATGCTCTGGGTCGTTATGCTCAGGTGCTAGTGTTACTTTCGCTACGATATCGGCGTTTGCGCAGATAAGGTCGATCATGCTTTCGTCTGATGGGCGAATAAAATCGACGTTATGGATGCCTTTTTTCGCGACGTTAAGGTAAGGACCTTCGAGGTGTAAACCAAGCGATTGATTTTGATATTTGTTGTGGTACTCACGAGCTGCGGCAATTGCAGTTCGCATATCTTCATCAGATGATGTAATGAGTGTTGGCAGGAAGCTAGTACAGCCAGATTTGAGGTTTGCCTGGTGCATGATTTGCATGGTTTCAGGGGTAATTGCATCGTTTAGCATTACACCGCCACAACCGTTCAACTGCAGATCGATAAAGCCTGGACTTAGATTAGTGCCTGCAAGGTCTTTTACTTCGATGCTTTGAGGTAGCTCAGAAACCGGCACAATAGATTGAATAAGATCGTTTTCGATGATGACCGCATGATCGGTAAGAACATCACTACCGGTATAAATTTTACAGTTACTTAGCGCGTACATAGTCAGCTAGTCCTTATAGATGAGAATTCAATTTCTATATCGTTATCTAAGTAGAGACTGCTTCAGTCATATGGGTACTTAGTTTGTATCACTGAATTAGATAACGAGTCACATACAGCAAGTCGCGTTTTATCGATGTTATTGTCATAGTAACTAACTGAAAAGTAATAATTGTATGGTTTTTTATGATTCTTTTTCAGAGCAAAGTTACAGTGATTTACCCGCCTAGATACCAAAATAACACTGATTCTGCCTTGCATAAAGTGCGAGAATATTATCTTTAAAACGCCATTTTTTCGTATAATAAAATAAGTTTTATGATCTCGCTAGCAAAAACCTTCCGAAAGGGCAAATTGTGGTGATTATGATCACAAACGGTGAGCTTTTAATTTGCGGAGCAAAATTAATATCATAAACTTAGGATGACTAAATTGGACGGCTGAAATAAGTCATTCAACATAACATCTAATCCTATAGGGGGAACTTAAGGTGAACATTCTCGGATACTTCCAGAAGGTGGGTAAGGCGCTTATGGTGCCGGTTGCCACACTTCCTGCAGCAGCAATACTCATGGGTATTGGCTACTGGATCGACCCAAATGGCTGGGGCGCAAACAGTGCACTTGCTGCATTTCTTATTAAAGCTGGTGCAGCGATCATTGACAATATGTCAGTATTGTTCGCTGTTGGTGTTGCTTACGGAATGTCTAAAGACAAAGATGGCGCCGCTGCACTTTCAGGTTTCGTGGGCTTCTTAGTTGTCACAACGCTTTTGGCCCCTGGTGCAGTATCACAAATTCAAGGCATTGACCCAAGTGAAGTACCTGCTGCATTTGGTAAAATCAATAACCAGTTCGTCGGTATCTTGGTTGGTATTGTTTCTGCTGAGTTGTACAACCGTTTTTCTCACGTAGAGCTGCACAAAGCACTGGCGTTTTTCTCTGGTAAGCGTCTTGTACCTATCCTAACGTCTTTTGCTGGTATCGTTATTGCGTTCATCCTGATGTACGTTTGGCCATCAGTTTACGGCGGTCTGGTCAGTTTTGGAGAAAGCATTCAAGGTATGGGTGAAGCAGGTGCAGGTGTTTATGCATTCTTCAACCGTCTTCTAATTCCTGTTGGTCTGCACCATGCACTAAACTCAGTGTTCTGGTTTGATGTTGCTGGTATTAATGACATTCCAAACTTCCTTGGCGGTGCGAAATCATTAGCTGAAGGCACGGCAACGGTAGGTGTTACAGGGATGTACCAAGCGGGCTTCTTCCCAATCATGATGTTTGGTTTACCAGGCGCTGCTCTAGCGATGTACCATACTGCGAAATCAAAGAATAAAGAGAAAGTGGCATCTATCATGATTGCGGCTGCGTTTGCTTCATTCTTTACAGGTGTAACAGAACCACTTGAATTTGCATTCATGTTCCTTGCTCCAGGACTGTACGTTCTTCACGCAGCGCTGACTGGTCTATCAGTTTATATCGCGGCATCAATGCAGTGGATTGCAGGTTTCGGTTTCTCTGCTGGTTTAGTCGACTTAGTATTGTCGACTCGTAACCCGCTAGCGGTAAACTGGTACATGCTCATTGTACAAGGTCTTGGTTTCTTTGCGGTTTACTACTTCGTGTTCCGTACCGTGATTGTTAAGTTTGGCCTTAAAACACCGGGACGTGAAGATGATGAAGAAGCTTCATCTAACGTGGCTGGATCAAGCAATTCTTCAGAGCTTGCTCGTCAGTACTTGAAAGCACTTGGCGGTCATGACAACCTAAGTTCTATCGATGCCTGTATTACTCGTTTGCGCCTTTCTGTGAAAGATATGAGCGTTATCAATGAGAAAACTCTGAAAGATCTTGGAGCTATGGGAGTTGTGAAGCTAGGTACAAACAACCTACAAGTTATCCTTGGTCCACTAGCAGAGATTGTTGCTGGTGAGATGAAGAATGTATCTAAAGATGAAGACTTAAGTGGTGTTCAGTTACCAGCTTAACTGTTTAATAGTGGTGCGATTGTTTGTTATTGGTATTGCAAACAATTGATACTACAACATCGCAAAAGGCCTCCGCAGGAGGCCTTTTTTCGTTTAGGCCCTTTGAATCTGCTTTGCTTTCACGCCAACTCAATAAATATTGTCGTTTTAGAGCGAGTTCTTGTTGTCTAATTGCTTAGAATTGTGGATCATTAGGAACAATGTACTCTGTGAAACCATACTTGGATACAGGGTTCCGTTTTCTCTGACAATACTAATATTTTTGAGGTGCTATAGATGAGTGAAGCTGATGCTCGTCCATCAAACTTTATTCGCCAGATCATTGATAAAGATCTAGCGGATGGTAAACACACTAGCGTGCATACTCGATTCCCGCCGGAGCCAAATGGCTACCTGCATATCGGTCATGCTAAGTCTATCTGTTTGAACTTCGGTATTGCTCAGGACTACCAGGGTCAATGTAATCTGCGTTTCGACGATACAAACCCTGAAAAAGAAGACATCGAATACGTTGAGTCTATCAAGAAAGATGTAAACTGGTTGGGCTTTGAGTGGAGTGGTGAAGTATGTTACTCATCAAACTACTTCGATAAGCTTTACGAATATGCAATTGAATTGATTAACAAAGGCTTAGCGTACGTAGATGAGCTAAGTCCAGAGCAAATTCGTGAATACCGCGGCACACTAAAGGCGCCAGGTAAACCAAGTCCATACCGTGACCGTTCTGTTGAAGAGAACTTGGCGTTGTTTGAAAAAATGCGCGCTGGTGAATTTGAAGAAGGTAAAGCGTGTCTTCGTGCTAAAATCGACATGGGTTCTTCATTCATGGTCATGCGCGATCCAGTTTTATACCGTGTGCGTTTTGCTACGCACCACCAAACTGGTGATAAGTGGTGCATTTACCCAATGTACGACTTTACGCACTGTATTTCTGATGCATTAGAAGGCATTACGCACTCTATTTGTACGCTTGAATTCATGGATAACCGTCGTCTGTACGATTGGGTTCTAGACAACATCACGATCGAAAGCCGTCCACATCAATACGAGTTCAGTCGTTTAAACCTTGAATACACAGTGATGTCTAAGCGTAAGCTTAACCAGCTAGTTACTGAAAAACTGGTTAATGGTTGGGATGATCCACGTATGCCGACTGTCTCAGGTCTGCGTCGTCGTGGCTTCACACCTGCATCTATTCGTGAGTTTTGTAAGCGTATTGGTGTAACGAAGCAAGAAAATATGATCGAGTTTAGTTCATTAGAATCTTGTATTCGTGATGACCTAAACGAGAACGCTCCGCGTGCAATGGCTGTACTGGATCCTGTTAAAGTTGTTATCGAAAACTTTGAAGCAGGCGCAGTAGAAAACTTGACAGTTGCCAACCACCCAAATAAACCTGAAATGGGCGTGCGTGAAGTGCCATTCACGCGTGAATTGTGGATTGAGCGTGAAGACTTCCGTGAAGAAGCGAACAAAAAGTACAAGCGTTTAGTGCTAGGTAAAGAAGTTCGTTTACGTGGTGCTTACGTGATCAAAGCTGAGCGCGTTGAAAAAGATGCCGAAGGCAACATCACAACGATCTTCTGTTCTTACGATGCAGATACGCTAGGTAAAAACCCAGCAGATGGTCGTAAAGTGAAAGGCGTTATTCATTGGGTGTCAGCTGATAAAGCTCTTCCAGCGGAAATTCGTCTGTACGATCGTTTATTTACGGTGCCAAACCCAGGCGCAGCGGAAGATTTTGCTTCTACTATCAACCCTGAATCATTAGTTGTGATCAATGGCTTCGTCGAGCCTAGCCTAGCTTCTGCAGAAGCAGAAAAAGGTTACCAGTTTGAACGTATGGGTTACTTCTGTGCAGACTCGAAAGACTCTTCAGCAGATAATCTAGTATTCAATCGCACGGTTGGTCTACGTGATACCTGGGCAAAAATTGAGAATCAATAATCTCAATTAATGCTGAGAACGATGAAAAAATGCCAGCAAACGCTGGCATTTTTTATACCTAATCCCACAGAGTGCTATATAGATGTGCAAAACTGTGGAGAAAAAAGATGGGTGTTTAGTAGCTTTTGTTCTGTAACCAAAGTACTGACGTCTAAGGTACTGACTTCTAGAAACAAAAAACGCCAGCATGTGCTGACGTTTACTTTTTAAATTAACAAACCCTTATTTTTTCGGTTTGTGTGCATCTGGATTGTCTTTACAACCACCATCGCTACACTTGCCGTACAAGTATAAGCTGTGGTTTGTTAGTGTGACATTGTACTTAGCTGCAATCTCTTTTTGACGTTCTTCAATAAGATCGTCAGAAAATTCAATTACCTCACCACAGTCTAGGCACACTAGGTGGTCGTGGTGATGTTGAGTCGATAATTCGAAGACTGACTTTCCACCTTCAAAGTGGTGACGAGTTACAATACCAGCATCGTCGAACTGGTTTAGAACTCGGTAAACAGTTGCTAGGCCAATTTCTTCACCTAGATCAATCAACTTTTTGTACAAATCTTCAGCACTGATGTGCTGGCAGTCTGGCTGCTGAAGTACTTCTAGAATTTTTAGCCTCGGAAGGGTTACTTTTAAACCCGCATCCTTCAGCGCCTGATTATTATCTGACATATACTTTCCCGTTGGATCATCTGCAGCGATTTAACAGAATTCAATCTTCCTACCATTATAGGATAAGCGTTCGGAACATTAAACCACGAACTTCAAAGGGTTAATAGAATCTTTTTGTAAATTAGAAACAGGTCCATTATATTACAGCTCTGACCAGTTACAATTGTGTAACATTAAGCTTGGAGAGGGCAGGGATAGCGATGAATAGGCGACTAGCGAAGATATACAAACCAGGAATTGTAAAGTTCGCACTCAATATTTGGCCTCCTTTTTGGGGGGCGGGTATTAAAATCTTACATATTTCTCAAGACTTCCGTACTGTAAAGGTACGTTTAAAGCTTCGCTGGTGGAATAAAAATGCCAATCGCACCCAATATGGCGGCAGTATTTTCTCTTTAACTGATCCTATTTACTCGTTGATGCTGATGGGGATTCTACGAGAGGAATATTATGTGTGGGATAAAGAGGCAAGCATTAACTTTATTAAGCCGGGGCAAAGTGATTTGTTTGCAGAATTTGAGGTCACTGAAGGGATGCTGGAAAACATTTATCAAATGACACGGAATGGAGAAAAGTGCTTTCCTGAGTTTATTACTCATGTAAAAGATAAACAGGGGAATGTGGTTTCAGAGGTTCAACGCAAGCTTTATGTAAGAAAGAAACCTCAGTATCGCGAAGAGGAAGTACTTACCGATGCTGTGTGACAATACATACAAAAAGACCTCCAAGTGGAGGTCTTTGCATCATTCAATTTGATTAGCCTTCTAGCTCAGCTAAACACATCTCTTCATAGATCTGTTTAACCCAGCTTTCAACACGCTCGTCAGTCAATTCTGGTTGGCGGTCTTCATCAATACATAGACCTACGAATTGGCTTTCGTCACCTTCAACAAGTGCTTTAGACGCTTCAAATTCGTAGCCTTCTGTCGAGGTATGGCCAAGAATTGTGCCGCCTTTAGATTCAACGATATCACGGACTGTGCCCATCGCGTCACAGAAGTATTCTGCGTAGTCTTCTTGGTCGCCACAGCCAAAGATAGCCACTAGCTTAGTAGAGAAGTCGATTTGCTCAAGTTCAGGGAAGAAGTCATCCCAATCACATTGTGCTTCGCCGTAGTACCAAGTTGGGATACCTAGAAGAAGAAGATCGAAGTTATCAATGTCTTCTTTGCTGCTTTTCGCGATGTCTTGAACGTGAACTAGATGTTTACCTAGTTGCTTTTGAATCATCTTTGCAACGGCTTCAGTATTACCTGTGTCGCTACCGAAGAAGATACCTACACTTGCCATAGAGTCTATACCTTTACATTGTTTGTTATTGGCGATGCTACTAAGGGTTTAACCTAACCCTGAGCCTTCCCAAGTTAGCTGAATTACACCTTTTGCAATAAAGCCAGCACAGCCTAGGAAAAGGACTAACCACACAATACGACGACCAAAAACAGGTACATTGCCTTGCTTTAGCACATCTTTTATCGCCATCCCGATGAAAAAAAAGATAGCAGCAAAAAGAAGATCGAGCCCAATAGACTCGAGCATATCCATATAGTCGTAAAGCATTTTAGCCCTTCATGCCGAAAAATCTTGGGCGCACTATACCACTGTTAAACGGTAAAGTTAATGCACTACAAGAAGGGTTATTTCAATAATCTAGTGTTGCTTTTCGAATTTGTTAACTCGAAATGTATTTTCGAATGACTCTCATTACTTCTGTCGGTTTCTCGGCGTGTAACCAGTGACCAGTGCCAGCGATAATGTGTGCTTTAGCATGGTTAAATTGTCGCTTCACTGCCGGCTGATGTTCTGGCATTAAGTAGTCAGAGTCGCCGCCTTTGATAAATAAAGTTGGGATATCTGTTGGTGTGATTTCTTGCCAGCCAATAATTTGGTCATAATTCTCAAAAAGGCTCGGTACGTTAAACCGCCAATCCATCTTATCGCCATTTTTGTACAGTGATTTAGAGAGAAATTGTCTTACACCATCGAGTTCAATATGTTGAGCTAGGATATCCATGGCTTGCTGTCGATTTGCTGGTTTTTCATTAATAACAGCATGTAAGCCGTTAAAAACATTATCGTGACGGTTCGTAGTGTAGGCTACAGGCGCCATGTCGAGAACGACTAACTGCTTGACTACATTTGGAGCAATGTCCACAAGAGCCATCGCGACTTTTCCGCCCATGGAGTGACCAATAACAATAGATGGCTCAACGTTTAAGTGCTGAAGGAGCTGAGCCACATCTTTTGCCATATCGGTATAGTTATGGACTTCGGAGTGGAAAGAGAGGCCGTGATTTCTCAGATCAATACTGATCACCGTGTGATCTTTAATAAGATCGCGGGCGAGTAGACCCAGATTACTTAAACTACCAAACAATCCGTGAATCAAAACAACTGTTTGGCCTTGGCCTTCCTGCTTATAGTTGAGTAATGCTGACATTTTATCTTATTCGTGATGGGTTTAACGTGGAGTATCCGCGTGGATCTCGTTATAATCCCCCAGAGTTTAAACATTGAGAATGTGAAAAGCGAATGAAAACAATTGAGGTTGATGAGGATCTATACCGTTATATAGCTAGTCAAACTAAGCATATCGGTGAAAGCGCCTCGGATATTTTGCGACGCCTTTTAAACCTTGATGGTCAGTTGCAGGAAGCTAAAGCCGCGCCTGTAGTAGAGAAGCCACAAGGGATTGTAGTAAGTAAAGATGCGGGTAAAACGGAATCTGTTGATGTAGTGAAAGAAATGCGTTCGCTGCTTATTTCTGATGAGTTTGCCGGTCTAAAAAAAGCGATTGATCGCTTTATGTTAGTATTATCGACCTTACATAAATTGAATCCAGAAGGTTTCGCCCAGGCTACGAATGTAAAAGGACGCAAACGCGTGTACTTTGCAGATAATGAAGAAACCTTGCTAGCAAACGGTAATACGACCAAGCCAAAAGCCATTCCTGGCACACCGTTTTGGGTTATCACGAATAACAATACAAGTCGTAAAAGACAGATGGTTGAACAAGTGATGGCACACATGGGGTTCCAACCTGACTTAATAGAAAAAGTAACAGGTTCAATCTAAGAAACCTGATAGAAGCCTCATAATGCGTCGCAGTGAGCGGATATTATGAGGCTTTTTTAATTTTATTTGTATTGAAAGAAAGGATGTCAAACATGGCTATGCACCCTCGTGCTGGGCAAAAAGCGCAGCAGGAAGATCTTCACAATATCCCAGCACTCGTTGCTAACTACTTCTTACTTCAACCAGACGCGGCAAACGCAGAACACAAAGTTCAATTTGGTACTTCTGGCCACCGCGGTACTGCAGACAAGCACACTTTTAACGAAAACCACATTTTAGCGATCGCTCAAGCGGTAGCAGAAGTTCGTGCTGAGCAAGGCACAACTGGCCCGTTGTTTGTGGGTAAAGACACGCATGCGCTATCTGAGCCTGCTTTTTCAAGTGTGATTGAAGTATTGATTGCAAATGGTGTGAAAGTGATTGTCCAGCAAGACAACGGTTACACGCCAACACCGGGTATTTCACACGCGATTCTGACTTACAACATCAAACACGATGAAAAAGCAGACGGTATCGTTATTACCCCATCACATAACCCACCACAAGACGGCGGTATCAAATACAATCCGACACATGGTGGTCCTGCAGAAGCTGAGTTGACTCAAGCTATCGAAGATCGTGCGAACGAATTGATTGCTGAAGGTTTACAAGGTGTGAAACGCCTACCACTAGCAGAAGCAAAAGCATCGGATCTGTTTGTAGAGATGGACTTGGTGAAGCCATACATTGATGACCTGGTGAACGTTATCGATATGGAAGCAATCCAAAAAGCGAACCTGAAGATTGGTGTAGATCCATTGGGTGGCAGCGGTATCGATTACTGGCGTCAAATTGGTCAGGCATACAACCTAGACCTAACGCTAGTAAGTGAATCGATCGATCCTTCTTTCCAATTCATGTCGCTAGATAAAGACGGCGTTGTGCGTATGGACTGTTCTTCTCCTTACGCAATGGCGGGTCTATTGGCACTGAAAGACGAATACGATTTAGCATTTGGTAACGATCCTGACTACGACCGTCACGGTATCGTTACGCCAAAAGGTTTGATGAACCCGAACCACTTCTTAGCCGTTTGTATTGACTACTTGTACCGTCATCGTGACGCGTGGGGTAAAGACGTCGCTGTTGGTAAAACACTAGTTTCAAGTGCGCTGATTGACCGTGTTGTTGCGGATCTAGGTCGTGAGCTATGTGAAGTGCCTGTTGGTTTCAAATGGTTTGTAGACGGTCTGTACACTGGTAAGTTTGGTTTCGGCGGCGAAGAAAGTGCTGGTGCGTCTTTCCTTCGTAAAGATGGCACGCCTTGGTCAACAGACAAAGATGGCATCTTGCTATGCCTTCTAGCAGCAGAGATCACTGCGGTAACGGGTAAGAACCCTCAAGATTACTATGAAGAGCTAGCGGCGAAGCACGGTGAGTCGAAGTACAACCGTATTCAAGCTGTAGCAAATGGCCCACAAAAAGACGTATTGAAGAAGTTGTCACCAGAAATGGTTGCGGCTGAAACTCTAGCAGGTGATGCGATCACTGCTCGTCTAACGCATGCACCAGGCAATGGTGCTGCGATTGGTGGCCTTAAAGTAACGACAGCTAACGGTTGGTTCGCTGCTCGTCCATCAGGTACAGAAGATATCTACAAGATTTACTGTGAAAGCTTCAAAGGTGAAGAACATCTGAAACAAATCGAAGCTGAAGCACAAGAGATCGTTAATCAAGTGTTTGCAGCCGCTGGTTTGTAAAACATCCAATGGTCAATGTATCTAGCAAAGGGTTGATGTGAAAACATCAACCCTTTCATGTTTAAGTGCCCCGAACCGCTTTATCTCCGGGCCATGAATCTGGTACCACAAACCAGAATTGACCGTCTTCCGTTTGTGCGTGTATGAATCGATCTAAAGGCTTTTCAATAGGTTGAGAGAAATCATCTGTACCGGTCGCCCAGCATGGTTTATGTAAATGATAAAGGGGTTTACCAATTAAATCCCATTGACGTTGATAGCACCAGTAACCACTAATCTGACTTGGATTTAATTCATAACCCAAGCACTCCTTAGGAGTTGGCTCTGGAGTAAACGGATTAATATAGAGTCGTCCTTGCATCATTAGGCGCTCTTCTGGAGAGTCGTTTAAAGGAATTATTTTTTGAAATTCCGGGCGATCGCTCATTTTCAGCTGATGCGTGAGCATTCTATCCAATTTTGCATGTAACTGGTCGTGAGCATTCGGGCCATACCAAATGCCGTTGTAAAGAAGATAAAACTTAATCGCCACTTCCCAATGTTCTATCTGATTTGATTCTGTATTCCTCAATACCAAATCGACAGCACCAATGGTCTTACCTTCCGCGTCGTTTAACTGAATTTCTTCGGCAATAATCTGATATCGTTCTGAATTAGAAAGAGCCGCAGTGCATAGGTGCTGATATAAAAAACCCAGTCTCGGATTACCATTGTATTGTTCTGAGCTATTCAAAGGTTTGACCGAGACATCTTCTAAGGTTGCAAACGGAGGGCGTAACTTGAAAAGCGGAGGTGAAGTGGCGATCCATTGGTAAAAGCGTTGCAGTTGGTTCATCCGTATCCCTAAATTTATGGTGAGGCGACAAGCTTTGTTATTGTAACTAAATTTGCTTTTGAGGGTAGGGTGGCTAGCATCGATATTAGGGTTCGAGATACACTTTAAAGACCTAAATGATATCAAGGTGCCAGATGTCAAAACGTTGTTGTATCAACTAGGTTGCACTCTTTCGTCTGATTCCATCGAGAGGTTATTTAGGTTTACATGCGCTAGAAATTGGAAGTAATAATGAATAACTTAAAGCTAGAACAGATTCTTAATGACAAACTGTCACCGCAGTTAATTAAAGATTACGCGCCAAATGGGTTACAGGTAGAAGGGAAATCAGCGGTAAAGCGTGTTATCACTGGCGTAACCGCCTCTCAAGCCTTAATCGATAAAGCGATTGAGCTTAATGCAGACGCATTGCTTGTTCATCATGGCTATTTTTGGAAAGGTGAGCCTGAGCCAATTCGTGGCATGAAAGGTAAACGAATTCGTAGCCTGATCAAAAATGATATCAACTTATATGGTTATCACCTTCCTCTAGATATTCATCCAGAGCTAGGCAACAACGCTGAATTAGCTCGCTTACTTGAAATCGAAGTAGAAGGTGGGCTTGAAGGGCACCCTCAGTCAGTTGCTATGTTTGGGCGCTTGAAAAAGCCGATGTCTGGTGTTGAATTTGCGAGTAAGATCAACCAAGTTCTTGAAAGAGAGCCTCTGCATATCGCTCCAGAGAATACTGATAAGATGATTGAGACAGTCGGCTGGTGTACTGGTGGAGGGCAGGATTTCATTGAACTTGCTGTACAGCACGGGCTGGATGCATTTATCTCTGGAGAAATTTCAGAGCGCACCACTTATACTGCTCGTGAAATGGACATTCATTACTTTGCTGCAGGTCATCATGCTACTGAGCGTTATGGTGTTCAGGCCTTAGGCAAATGGCTAGCGGATGAATATGGCCTACATGTGGAGTTTATCGATATTGATAATCCGGTTTAGCGTTCTCCATTAATAACGTTAAACGCAAAAAAGAAAAAAGGGTTGAGACGAAAATCTCAACCCTTTTGTTTGTCTATCTTCGTACTAAAAGATCATTCACGTTCGTGAAGTGGAGAAAACTCACGTTGTGTTTCGCCAGTGTATAGCTGACGAGGACGACCGATGCGGTTCAGTGGATCGCTGTGCATTTCGTTCCAGTGAGCAATCCAGCCGATGGTACGAGAAATCGCGAAGATAACCGTAAACATAGAAACTGGAATACCAATCGCTTTAAGAATGATACCTGAGTAGAAGTCTACGTTCGGGTACAGCTTCTTAGACACGAAGTACTCATCAGAAAGTGCAATGCGCTCAAGTTCCATTGCAACGTCTAGCAGAGGGTCTTGAATGTTTAGCTCTTTGAGAACTTCATGACACGTTTCGCGCATTACTGTCGCACGTGGGTCGTAGTTCTTGTAAACGCGGTGACCAAAGCCCATTAAGCGGAATGGGTCATCTTTGTCTTTCGCGCGGTCTACATATTCAGGGATGTTATCGACGCTGCCAATCTCTTCTAGCATTCTCAAGCAGGCTTCGTTTGCACCACCGTGAGCAGGCCCCCAAAGGGATGCAATACCAGCGGCAATACATGCAAATGGGTTCGCACCAGAAGAGCCAGCTAGGCGTACAGTTGATGTCGACGCATTCTGTTCGTGATCCGCGTGTAGAGTGAAAATCTTATCCATCGCACGGGCAACCACAGGATTTACTTCATATTCTTCGCAAGGGTTTGCGAACATCATATGCAAGAAGTTCTCAGCGTAGCTAAGGTCGTTACGAGGGTAAATAAATGGCTGACCGATAGAGTATTTGTAACACATCGCCGCCAGTGTTGGCATTTTTGACAGCAGACGGTACGCTGCAATTTCGCGGTGTTCGTCGTTGTTAATGTCAAGAGAGTCGTGATAGAAGGCTGCAAGTGCTCCAACTACACCACACATTACCGCCATTGGATGAGCATCGCGTCGGAAGCCATGGAAAAAGCTTGCGATTTGCTCGTGTACCATTGTGTGACGAGTAACGGTCGTTTTGAATTGCTCGTATTGTTCTCGGGTAGGGGCTTCACCATAAAGAAGGATGTAACATACTTCTAAGTAATCTGCGTTATTGGCTAATTGATCAATCGGGAAACCGCGGTGCAAAAGAATACCTTTGCCGCCATCGATGTACGTGATTGATGATTCACAAGATGCAGTGGCAAGAAAACCTGGGTCAAAAGTAAAGTAACCATTGGCTCCCAGCTTACGAACGTCAATTACAGGTGTACCTAGCGTACCGTCCATAATTGGCAGTTCGATTGGCGCTTGACCTTCAACATGAAGGGTCGCTTTCTTATCCGCCATAACAATCTCCTTTGTTTATTATTTAATCCGTCCAGGATGTTTATGTGCCATTTTTGTACTGTTGTTAAAGCTTAAAGTCAATTTTTCTCCATCTTTGTGTGCACTTGTTATGATTTTTCTCATGAAAATCGTTAAAAATCTGTTCTATGTAGCATAATTTGTTACACCAATTGTATTAGAATGTTGCTCGCCGTATATTGGCAAAGAAAATTTTAGTTAAATCCTTATAAATTCGGGGCTAGAAACAAAGAGTGAGGTTTGTTGCTGGATTCCGTCTGTTAACAAATTGTTTACAATTATCTGGGTGGTTACTCGCGATATTTGTTAAATAGATGTTAACTTTTGTACGTTTGGAAGCTGAAATTGGTTATAACAATAAATGCTCAATGGAGCTGAGTGAGCAAGCCCGTGAAAGAAAGAAAGTCAAGACCTGTTAATTTAGATTTACAGACCATCCACTTTCCTATCACAGCAATCGCATCCATCCTACACCGTGTGTCTGGGGTAATTACGTTTGTTGCGGTGGGTATATTACTGTGGTTACTATCCATTTCTCTGTCATCCCCAATGGGTTTTATGGAAGCCGCTGACATCGTCGATAGCTTCTTCGTAAAATTCATCCTGTGGGGAATTCTTACTGCACTTGCCTACCACATCGCAGGTGGTATCCGTCACTTATTGATGGATCTAGGTCACTTTGAAGAACTAGATTCAGGCACGATGAGCGCTAAAGTCGCGTTTGGTGCAACAGCAGTATTATCATTATTGGCGGGGATCTTGGTATGGTAAAACACGTATCTTCATTTGGTCGTAATGGTGTACACGATTTCCTACTAATTCGTGCAACTGCAATCATTATGACGCTATACACGATTTATCTGATTAGCTTCTGTGCATTTTCAGATATCTCTTACGCATCTTGGACCCAATTCTTTGGTGGTACCTTCACTAAAGTATTCACCATGTTGGCACTTGTCTCGATCCTGATTCACGCTTGGGTTGGTTTGTGGCAAGTATTAACTGATTACATTAAGTGCGCGAAACTACGTGGCGCACTACAACTTGGTGTTATTGCCGTGCTATTCGGCTATGTCTTCTCTGGTCTATTTATTCTGTGGGGTGCGTAAGTGTCTATTCCAGTTCGTGAGTTTGATGCCGTAGTAATCGGCGCTGGTGGTGCAGGTATGCGCGCTGCACTACAAATTTCAGAGCAAGGCCTATCATGTGCTTTGTTGTCAAAAGTATTTCCAACACGTTCTCATACTGTGTCTGCACAGGGCGGCATTACCGTTGCTCTGGGTAACTCGCACAAAGACGATTGGCAATGGCACATGTACGATACCGTTAAAGGTTCCGACTACATCGGTGACCAGAACGCGATTGAATACATGTGTAAAAATGGTCCTGAGTCAGTTATCGAGCTTGAAAAAATGGGTCTTCCATTCTCTCGTTTCGATAACGGTACCATCTACCAACGTCCATTCGGTGGTCAATCTAAAGAGTTTGGTGGTGAGCAGGCTGCTCGTACAGCCGCTGCTGCAGACCGTACTGGTCACGCACTTCTTCACACGCTTTACCAGCAAAACGTAAAACACAAAACAACCATCTTCTCGGAGTGGTACGCTTTGGATCTTGTGAAAAACCAAGACGGCGCAATCATGGGTTGTACTGCGATTTGTATGGAAACGGGTGAAATCTGTTACTTCAAATCAAAAGCAACCATTCTAGCTACAGGTGGTGCAGGTCGTATTTACGCATCGACCACTAACGCGCACATCAACACGGGTGATGGCGTTGGTATGGCACTTCGCGCAGGCGTTCCAATGCAAGACATGGAAATGTGGCAGTTCCACCCAACAGGTATTGCTGGCGCGGGTGTTCTAGTGACGGAAGGTTGTCGTGGTGAAGGTGGTTACCTTCTAAATAAAGATGGTGAACGCTTCATGGAGCGCTACGCACCAAACGCGAAAGACCTTGCTGGTCGTGACGTGGTTGCTCGTTCAATGATGATTGAAATTCGTGAAGGCCGCGGCTGTGATGGTCCTTGGGGGCCACATATCAAGTTGAAACTTGATCACCTTGGTAAAGAAGTACTTGAATCACGTCTACCAGGTATCTGTGAACTGTCTCGTACATTTGCACACGTTGACCCAGTGAAAGAGCCAATTCCAGTAATTCCAACTTGTCACTACATGATGGGTGGTGTACCTACTCAAGTCTCTGGCCAAGCAATTAAGCAGAAGGCCGACGGTAGCGAGATGGAAGTACAAGGCCTTTACGCATGTGGTGAGATTGCTTCTGTATCGGTACACGGTGCTAACCGTCTGGGCGGCAACTCATTACTAGACTTGGTCGTCTTTGGTCGTGCTACTGGCTTGCACCTTGGCGAAACGCTAGCAGCGCAAGCGGAAGCTCGTCCTGCAACAGAATCTGATATTGAAGCGTCTCTAGCGCGTACTATGCGTTGGGAAAACAGCACTGGTGGTGAAGATCCAGTTCAGATTCGTAAAGACCTACAAGCATGCATGCAAAACAGCTTCTCGGTATTCCGTGAAGGCGATGCGATGGCAACCGGTCTAGAAGAGTTGAAAGTGATTCGCGAACGTTTGAAAGACGCGCATCTAGCGGACAAGTCTTCAGAGTTCAACACGCAGCGTATCGAGTGTCTAGAACTTGATAACCTGATGGAAACCGCGTTTTCAACTGCCGTTGCAGCGAACTACCGTACAGAGAGTCGTGGCGCACATGCTCGTTTCGATTTCCCTGAGCGTGATGATGAGAACTGGCTATGCCACTCTATCTACAATCCGGAAACAGAAGCGATGACTAAGCGTGATGTGAACATGACGCCAACGCATCGTGAAGCTTTCCCGCCGAAAGTACGTACATACTAAAGGGAGGATACGACTATGAAATTAAACTTCTCTTTATACCGTTACAATCCGGATGTGGATACTAAGCCTTACATGAAAGAGTATACCCTTGAGGTAGACGAAGGCTCAGACATGATGGTGCTTGATGCATTGATTCTGCTAAAAGAGCAAGATCCAAGCATCGCGTTCCGTCGCTCATGCCGTGAAGGGGTATGTGGTTCTGATGGTTTGAATATGAATGGTAAAAACGGCCTAGCGTGTATCACACCGTTATCTGCTCTACAAGGCGATAAGATAGTTATTCGTCCACTACCAGGGTTACCTGTCGTGCGCGATCTTATCGTTGACATGACGCAGTTCTATGATAACTATGCGAAAGTTAAACCATTCTTGATTGATGATGGTGCATTACCACCATCACGTGAGAATCTACAATCGCCTGATGACCGTGCGCATTTAGATGGATTGTACGAATGTATCATGTGTGCATGTTGTACAACGTCTTGCCCATCATTCTGGTGGAACCCTGATAAATTCATCGGCCCAGCTGGTCTTCTCGCAGCGTACCGTTGGCTAATTGATAGCCGCGATACGGCAACAGATGAACGTTTGTCTGATCTTGATGATGCATTTAGCGTTTTTCGTTGCCATGGCATCATGAATTGTGTAAGTGTTTGTCCTAAGGGATTAAATCCGACGAAAGCCATCGGTCACATTAAGTCGATGTTGGTTAATCGTTCGGTTTAATTTACTCGCTCTTAGGAATGTCGCAGTGTTGCGGATCACCCGATATGACCGCTTCACTGCTTCAGTAATATTCGAGTAAAGAATACAAAAATTGCCGACCGTATTTTTAGTCGGCTCTTATAGCTCGGCAAAGACCGAAGCAAACGTGAAAACTACTGGTTAAGGGAAAATATGCACAACGGCGTGATGAAGGCATGGCTCGAGTCTTCACACTTGGCTGGCGCCAATGCAACGTATGTAGAGGACCTCTACGAACTGTATCTAAGTGATCCCGATCTGGTAAGTGAGGAGTGGAAACGTGTTTTTGAAGGCTTGCCTAAGCCATCAGAAGAAGTGGCAGAACAACCACATTCACGTGTCCGTGACTACTTCCGACGACTCGCTAGAGAAACAAAGCATTACAATGTCCAAGTTAGTGACCCAGATGTCGATGCAAAACAAGTAAAAGTTCTACAGCTAATCAACGCATACCGTTTCCGCGGGCATGAAGCTGCAGAATTAGACCCACTAGGTCTATGGCAACGCCCAACCGTGGCGGAGTTAGACCCTGCTTTTCATAATCTTACCGAAGATGACTTCGAAGAAACTTTCAACGTAGGTTCTTTTGCTGTTGGGCAAGAAACCATGAAGTTGAAAGATATCTATGAAGCCCTCAACAAAACTTATTGCGGTTCCATCGGTGCTGAATACATGCACATGACTGACACAGAGCAAAAGCGTTGGATTCAGCAACGCCTTGAGTCTGTCGTAGGCCAGCCATCATTCAACAAAGATGAGAAGCGCACATTCCTAGAAGAGCTAACAGCCGCTGAAGGTTTGGAGCGTTACCTCGGGGCGAAATTCCCAGGTGCAAAACGTTTCTCTTTAGAAGGTGGTGATGCGCTGATTCCGATGACGAAAGAGTTGATCCGTCATGCGGGTACAAGTGGAATGCGTGAAGTGGTTATCGGTATGGCTCACCGCGGTCGTTTGAACATGCTGGTGAACGTACTTGGTAAGAAACCTCAAGACCTGTTTGATGAGTTCGCAGGTAAACACGACGAAACTTGGGGTACGGGTGATGTGAAATATCACCAAGGTTTCTCTGCTGATTTTGCGACTCCAGGCGGTGATGTTCACTTAGCACTTGCATTTAACCCGTCGCACCTAGAAATCGTAAACCCGGTAGTCATGGGCTCAGTTCGAGCACGTCAAGACCGCTTGGGTGATAATCAAGGTAGCAAAGTGCTTCCTATCACCATCCATGGTGATTCAGCAATCGCTGGTCAGGGTGTGGTTGCCGAAACGTTCAATATGTCTCTTGCTCGTGGGTTCCAAGTTGGTGGTACGGTACGCATCGTCATCAACAACCAAGTAGGCTTTACGACGTCTAATCCTCGTGACACGCGTTCTACGATGTACTGTACCGATATCGCGAAGATGGTGCAGGCGCCAATTTTCCATGTAAATGCAGATGACCCAGAAGCAGTTGCTTTTGTTACTCGCATTGCATTGGATTACCGTAACGAGTTCAAGCGTGATGTCGTGATCGATCTTGTATGTTACCGTCGCCACGGTCACAATGAGGCGGATGAGCCAAATGCGACTCAGCCTTTGATGTACCAGAAAATCAAAAAGCATCCTACACCACGCAAATTGTATGCAGATGTTCTGATCGATAAAAATGAATCAGATATCGAGACAGCGACTCAGTTAGTCAATGAGTATCGCGATGCATTAGATCGCGGTGAAGTGGTTGTTAAAGAATGGCGTCCAATGGCGTTGCACTCTGTAGACTGGTCCCCTTACTTAGGGCACGAATGGGATATGGAGTGGGATTCAAAATACGACAAGACACGCCTTATTGAGCTAGGCAATCGTCTGTGTCAGTACCCAGAAAGCCATAAACTGCAAAGCCGTGTTAATAAGCTATACAACGATCGTCTAGCAATGATGACCGGTGAAAAAGCTATTGACTGGGGTATGGCTGAAACATTGGCGTATGCTACATTGGTTGACGATGGCAAGCGTATTCGTCTTTCTGGTCAGGACTCGGGTCGTGGTACTTTCTTCCACCGTCACTCGGTTCTTCATAACCAAACCGATGCAAGCACTTACATTCCATTAGCGAATATTCATGACAACCAAGGGCCATTCCAAGTCTTTGACTCAGTATTGTCAGAAGAAGCTGTGTTGGCGTTTGAATACGGTTACGCAACAGCCGAACCAGGTGGTTTAACTATCTGGGAAGCACAGTTTGGTGATTTTGCCAACGGTGCACAAGTTGTTATCGACCAGTTTATCTCGTCAGGCGAGCAAAAGTGGGCGCGTTTGTGCGGTCTTACTATGCTTCTACCTCATGGTTATGAAGGTCAAGGTCCTGAGCACTCATCTGCACGTTTAGAGCGTTACCTTCAGCTTTGTGCTGAGCAAAATATGCAGGTTGTGGTTCCTTCAACACCGGCTCAGGTGTACCACATGATTCGTCGTCAGGTTGTACGCCCAATGCGTCGACCTCTCATTGTTATGTCGCCGAAATCTTTGCTGCGCCACCCTCTATGTACTTCAACGATTGAAGACTTGGCGGATGGTACATTCCAATCTGCAATTCCAGAAGTAGATGATTTAGAACCAAGCAAAGTGAAACGTGTCGTGTTCTGTGCTGGTAAGGTTTACTTTGACCTACTAGAGCAGCGCCGTAACAACGAGCAAGACGATGTTGCTATCGTGCGTATTGAACAGCTTTACCCATTCCCAATGGAAGAAGTACAAGCAGCAATTGCTCAATACACTAACGTTGAAGACTTCGTGTGGTGTCAGGAAGAACCTCAGAACCAAGGTGCTTGGTACTGTAGCCAACATAACTTCCGTGCCGCTATTCCTGCAGGTGCAAATCTTAAATACGCAGGTCGCCCAGCTTCTGCTTCGCCAGCAGTTGGCTACATGTCGGTGCACTTGAAACAACAAAAAGCGTTGGTTGAAGACGCTCTGAACGTGAACTCAAAAACTTCGAATTAAGAACTAGAAGTTAAAGGAAGAAACAGATATGACAATTGAAATTCTGGTTCCAGATTTACCTGAATCAGTTGCTGATGCAACCGTAGCGACATGGCACAAACAACCAGGCGACGCAGTAGAGCGTGACGAGGTTTTGGTTGACATCGAAACAGACAAAGTTGTGCTAGAAGTTCCAGCTCCGGAAGCTGGCGTTTTAGAAGCTATTGTTGAAGCAGAAGGTGCGACAGTACTTTCTAAACAAATCATTGCTAAATTGAAGCCAGGCGCAGTTGCAGGTGAACCAACTGCAGACAAAACAGAAGGTACTGAAGCATCTCCTGATAAGCGTCACAAAGCTGCGCTTAGCGAAGAAAGTAATGACGCATTAAGCCCAGCAGTGCGCCGTTTATTGGCTGAACATGGCTTAGAAGCAAGCCAAGTGAAAGGCACTGGTGTTGGTGGTCGTATTACGCGCGAAGATATTGAAGCGCATCTTGCGAACGCTAAATCTGCGTCAAAAGAAGACTCGCCAGCAGTGGTTGACGTGCCGGCAGCGGCTCGCAGTCAGAAGCGTGTTCCAATGACTCGCCTTCGTAAGACAGTTGCTAACCGTCTGCTAGAAGCGAAGAACAACACGGCAATGCTAACGACGTTTAACGAAGTGAACATGAAACCAATCATGGACCTTCGTAAGCAGTACAAAGATCAGTTCGAAGAGCGTCACGGTATTCGTTTGGGCTTCATGTCTTTCTACGTGAAAGCAGTAACAGAAGCGCTTAAGCGTTACCCAGAAGTAAATGCTTCGATTGATGGCGATGACATTGTTTACCACAACTACTTCGACATTAGCATGGCGGTATCAACGCCACGTGGTCTAGTTACACCTGTCCTAAAAGACTGTGACAAGCTTGGTTTCGCTGATGTTGAAAAAGGCATCAAAGAGCTGGCTATTAAAGGTCGTGATGGCAAGCTAACGGTAGACGAGCTAATGGGCGGTAACTTCACTATCACAAACGGTGGTGTGTTCGGTTCACTAATGTCTACACCAATCATCAACCCACCTCAATCAGCGATTCTTGGTATGCATAAGATCCAAGAGCGTCCGATGGCAGTGGATGGCAAAGTTGAAATCTTGCCGATGATGTACCTAGCGTTATCTTACGATCACCGCCTAATTGACGGTCGTGAATCAGTTGGTTTCCTAGTAACGATTAAAGAGTTACTAGAGGACCCAGCACGTCTCCTATTAGACGTTTAATATCGCTAAAACGTCTAGTTATCGTAGGTAGCTAGACGTTAAAAATTTCAATGGCTAGACTAGCTCAACGTTTGGCCTTCATTTGAATCCTTCAGTATGAGAACTCATGATGAAGGATTGATTTGAGAAGACCCTACAGACGTACAAGCAGCCAAGACTGCAGCGTTATGGAAATAATAAATCCCTTAAGGGAAAAACAAACGGAATATCGAAATGAATTTGCATGAATACCAAGCCAAACAGCTGTTTGCAGAATTCGGTTTGCCTGTGCCAGAAGGCTACGCGTGTGATACACCACAAGAAGCTTTTGAAGCCGCAGGCCGTATTAGTACAGCCAAGAAAGTAGTTAAATGTCAGGTTCACGCTGGTGGCCGTGGTAAAGCGGGTGGCGTAGAGCTACACGATACAAAAGAAGGCGTTAAAGAGTTTGCACAGAAGTGGTTAGGTAAAAACCTAGTGACTTACCAAACAGACGCAAATGGTCAGCCAGTAACAAAAATCCTTGTTGAAGAAGCTTCAAATATTGCGAACGAACTATACCTAGGTGCGGTAGTTGACCGTGCTAGCCGTAAGATCGTTTTCATGGCTTCTACCGAAGGTGGTGTGGAAATTGAAAAAGTTGCGGAAGAAACGCCGGAACTCATCCACAAAGCAGCAATTGACCCACTAGTAGGTCCACAAGCTTACCAAGGTCGTGAGCTAGCGTTCAAACTTGGTCTTGAAGGCGACCAAATCAAACAATTCGTTAAGATCTTTATGGGTCTTGGCACTATGTTCTCTCAGTACGATCTTGCTCTGCTAGAGATCAACCCACTTGTGATTACTGGCGAAGGCAACTTGCTATGTCTTGACGGTAAGATCAACATCGACTCAAACGCACTGTATCGTCAGCCTAAGCTTCGTGAAATGCACGATCCTTCACAAGAAGATGAGCGTGAAGCACACGCAGCTCAGTGGGAGCTGAACTACGTAGCACTAGACGGTAACGTTGGCTGTATGGTTAACGGTGCAGGCCTAGCAATGGGTACGATGGATATCGTAAACCTACACGGCGGCAAACCAGCTAACTTCTTAGATGTAGGTGGCGGCGCGACGAAAGAGCGTGTTGCTGAAGCATTCAAGATCATCCTATCTGATGACAATGTGAAAGCGGTACTTGTTAACATCTTCGGTGGTATTGTACGTTGTGACATGATCGCAGAAGGTATTATCGGCGCGGTTAAAGAGGTAGGCGTAAGCGTACCTGTTGTTGTTCGTCTTGAAGGCACTAACGCTGACCTAGGTCGCGAAGTTCTTGCTAATTCTGATGTTGATATCATTGCTGCTGAGTCGCTAACTGATGCTGCTCAGAAAGTTGTTGCTGCTGCGGAGGCTAAATAATGTCTGTATTAATTAACAAAGACACTAAAGTAATCTGTCAGGGGTTCACTGGTGGTCAAGGTACTTTCCACTCAGAGCAAGCTATCGCATACGGTACGCAAATGGTTGGCGGTGTGTCTCCAGGTAAAGGTGGCCAAACTCACCTAGGTCTTCCTGTATTCAACACAGTTCGTGAAGCAGTAGAAGCGACTGGCGCAACAGCGACAGTCATCTACGTACCAGCACCTTTCTGTAAAGATGCAATCCTAGAAGCGATTGACGCGGGTATCGAGCTAATCGTAACGATTACTGAAGGTATCCCTACTACAGATATGATCGACGTAAAAGTGAAGCTAGAAGAAACTGGCGTTCGCATGATTGGTCCTAACTGTCCGGGCGTTATCACTCCTGATGAGTGTAAGATCGGTATCATGCCTGGTCACATCCACAAGAAAGGCAAAGTAGGTATTGTATCTCGTAGCGGTACTCTAACTTACGAAGCAGTTAAACAAACCACTGACGAAGGTTTCGGCCAGTCTACTTGTGTTGGTATCGGTGGTGACCCAATCCCGGGTTCAAACTTCATTGATATCCTAAAACTGTTCCAAGAAGACCCTGAGACAGAAGCGATCGTT
Source organism: Vibrio sp. Vb1026 (assembly GCF_033338745.1). Taxonomy (NCBI): domain Bacteria; kingdom Pseudomonadati; phylum Pseudomonadota; class Gammaproteobacteria; order Vibrionales; family Vibrionaceae; genus Vibrio; species Vibrio sp. Vb1026. The sequence continues at coordinate 93,977 of NZ_JAWOTH010000011.1, read as the reverse complement.
ATGATCGGTGAGATCGGTGGTACTGCAGAAGAAGAAGCAGCAGCATACATTAAAGAAAATGTAACGAAGCCAGTGGTTTCTTACATTGCTGGTGTAACTGCGCCTCCTGGTAAGCGTATGGGCCATGCTGGTGCGATTATCTCTGGTGGTAAAGGTACTGCTGAAGACAAATTTGCTGCACTAGAAGCGGCTGGCGTTAAAACTGTGAAATCTCTAGCAGAGATTGGCCAAGGTCTACGTGAAGTGACGGGTTGGTAATCGACCACACTACTTAATAAGTATTAAAAAGCCTGCGATTTCGCAGGCTTTTCTTTTTCCGTTTCCGTGGATTTATGTTTGTTGTTAGCAAGGTCTTTCGCGTTTAATACTCAATGCGATTATGCTTTGCTTTTAATCAGCTGGCTCAGCATAAATAAGGATGTTGCGCTGATCACTACGGAAGGGCCGGCCGGTGTATCGAAGTGCCATGATAGGCTAAGCCCCATCAGTACTGCCACAGAGCCAATAATGGATGCGAACAATGCCATTTGCTCTGGTGATGAAGAGACTTTACGTGCTGTTGCGGCTGGGATAATTAGGAGCGAAGTCATGATCAACGCGCCAACGAACTTCATACCTACTGCGATTACTACACCCACCATTAGCATTAACACCAATCTAACTAAGTCTGTATTCACGCCCTCAACAGCGGCAAGTTCTTCACTGACAGTGCTAGAAAGCAGTGGGCGCCAGAAGACGTACAAACACGCGCTTACCGCAACAACACCTGCGTAAATAAACATCAGATCTTGTGGAGAGACGGCAAGTAAGTCCCCAAATAGGTAGCTCATTAAATCGACGCGCACGTTTTCCAAAAAGCTAACCGATACTAAACCGATAGAGAGTGCACTGTGTGCCAAGATACCTAACAACGTGTCTGTAGCCACAAGTTGTTGCTTTTGCAGAGTGACAAGCAAAACGGCCAGAGCTAAACAGCAGACGAGTAGCGCAAGGTAGAGATTTACGTTGAGCAAGAAGCCCAGCGCTAGGCCCATTAACGATGCATGAGCTAGGGTATCTCCGAAGTAAGCCATTTTACGCCAAACGACAAATGACCCAAGTGGACCGGCAATGATCGCGATACCAATACCAGCAAGAATAGAAGGTAGGAGAAACTCAATCATGATGGTGATGTCCGTGTTTATGGTGGGAGCATGATATCGCATCACCGCTTACTGGCGTTCCGGATAAATCGTGATGATGGTGCTCATGGTCGTGATGATAAAACGCGAGAGACTCTCTCGCTGCATTGCCAAATAGTGCGATGTAAGAAGGGTGCTGAGTAATAGTGGCAGGTGAACCTGAGCAGCAAACATGGTGATGCAGACAAATAACATCGTCCGTTTTCGCCATCACTAAATGTAAGTCATGCGATACCATAAATACGCCACAATCAAAGCGGTGACGAATGCTCTCAATTAAGTCATAGAGATCGATTTGACCTTGGATATCCACCCCCTGAGCTGGTTCGTCTAATACCAATAGCTGAGGACGTTGAAGCAGAGCGCGAGCCAGTAACACTCGTTGGTTTTCACCACCGGATAAGCGATGCATATTACTATTAAGTAAATGTTCAGCGCCAACAAGCCGTAATGCATCAATGCACTCCTGCTTACTGTATTTTCCTGCTAAATTTAGAAAGCGGGTTACATTCAATGGAAGGGAGTCATTGAGCTTCAACTTTTGAGGAACGTAACCAATTTTCAGTTTTCTTTGTCGGTTCAACTTGCCGCTAGTTGGCTTTTGAAGACCTAAGATAACTTTGACTAACGTTGATTTTCCCGCTCCATTGGGACCAATTAGGGTAGTTATTTTGCCCTTTTCTAATTCCATACTAATGTTATCGAGAACTCTGCGGCCATCGAACTCGACGCATAACTGCTCAAGATGGACTAAGGAAGACATGAATGAAACTCATTTGCAAATCAATAATGTTATAATGTAACATTATCTCACTTTCCACGCCATATCCCAAGTAAAACTATGAAAAGAGCATTAATTCTTGCTGCCTCAGCAATGTTAACACTGCCAGCACAGGCGGTAACGGTACTGACGAGTATCAAACCTATTCAGTTGTTAGTAACAGAGCTTACTCAAGGAGTAACTTCACCAGACGTGTTATTGCAGTCTAACACATCACCCCATGACTACGCTTTGCGTCCATCGGATGTTAAAAAGGTCGCTTCGGCTGATTTGGTTATCTGGTACGGACATGATCTTGAACCGTTTCTAGAGAAAGTTGTTTCGGATAGATCGAATACTTTGACTATTAGTCAAATTCCAAATCTAGAATTGCGTGAATTTGATAGTGAGCACAACCATGACCATGATGGGCACGATCATGGCTCACATGATCCGCACTTTTGGCTAGGTGTAAGCCAAGCACAACAAGTGGCCAAGGCTGTTGTGAATCAACTTGTATCACTTGATCCGGAAAATGCAGCTCAATATCAAGCGAACCTCAAAAAGTTTGAACTCGAGCTAAAAGACACTGACCAACAGATAAAGCAGAAGCTGGCACCAGTAAAAAACAAAGGTTACTTTGTATTCCATGATGCTTACGGTTATTTCGAAGATCGTTATGAACTAAATCAAATGGGGCATTTTACTGTGAGCCCGGAACGCAAGCCAGGAGCGAAGACCTTAATTCAAATTCGTCAAAAGCTAAGTGGTGGAGATGTGGCTTGTGTATTTTCTGAACCTCAGTTTACCCCGGCTGTCGTTCAGAGCGTAATGAGAGGCAGTGATGTCACTAAAGGCGAGCTTGACCCGTTAGGGAGTACAATTGAAGCAAAACCTGGCAGTTACTTTACTTTTCTCAACAATATGGCGAATAGTTTTGAGCAATGCTTGAACAAAAAGTCAGATTAAGTGCTGTCGTAATGTAGGAGTAGTCTTTTTAACGTGATCCAGTAGTAAGAATTACAACCTTTGGTAAGGCGAGCCTTTTCTCAGAAAGTAATTGAGATATCATTACCAATAATTATCAGCTCAAAATAACCGTATCAATCCATGTTTTACAAACGATGAACGGTCACTTTCAGAGCACAAATTGATACAAAAGGTTTTCGTCTTGCTACGCCTATTAGCCCTTGCTCTGTTGGGCTTTGTCTTATCCTACCAAGCATTTGCGCTTCATAATGCAAATGCAATCTTTTACCCTTTGCCAACTCAGGCAAAGGGTACTTTTATCGCGGCTAAAAAGTTGTTCTTGGGTGAAAAGGGCGGTTTGTGGATTCATGACGTACACGGACGAGTCCTGTTTTACGATGGTCAAACTATATTGCCTAAATCAGGTAGCTTCCTACAAACGTCGGCTAAGCAGTTGGCTTATCATAAAGGTGCTTTTTGGACCTTTATTGAAAATGAGGTCTATCGAACTTATCCAAATCAGGAACGACGTTTAGTCTTTAGTTTAAATCCAGGCTCACAAATAAGAAAAATAGGGTCTTCAAAGAACTATATTTGGGTGAGTGATGGCTCGCATTTCTATACCTACAATATCGACACTAGCGAGTTAAACTCTTTCTCTCTATTGCAGCTCTATCAACATAGTAATAATAGCTACGTTTACATTAATGATGCGGTGCTAGTTGAAACGAAGTGGGCACTAGCAACGACTTCCGGCTTCTATCTTTCTGAAGGTGATAAGTTTGACCATGTCGCTGCCTCAGGTCAAAGCTACATTGAGAAAGTCTATTATTCACACACGCGAAGAGAAATTTTGATAGGTACATTGCGTGGCGCTTTAATTTTCAACATTTACCAGCCTGATAAAGAAGTGATTAGAATTGGCGGCTCACATGTTTTGACATTCGCAGAGACAAATAAAGAGTATTGGGTGGGGACAGAGCATGGCCTTTATTTGTACTCATTTTTTTCAGGTGAGGTCACCGAAGTCGCGCCTGCAAGTTTTCTTGAGTTAGAGTTAGATAACACGAAGATTTATTCGTTGTTGAGCGACAATATGGGAGGGATGTGGATTGCGACTAACCAAGGTATTCGTTATTACTCGCTATTTAGTAAAAAATTTGAACGAGTGACCTTTAGTAGTTATGACTCACACACCCTATCAGGACGAATTCGGCAAACTATTGAAGGTCCTGATGGTGCGCTTTGGTTTGCTGATGACCGAAAGATTTATCGTTCAGGAAAGAGTGGGATTAACCAAGTCTTAGAGTTGGAGTCGCAGATCAATGAATTTGCGTTTCAAAACGGCATGCTTTGGCTTGCAACCTCAAAAGGGCTGGAAATATTTGATCTAAATGGTCTCAACAAGATTACATTTCCTTATTTACAGGTTATGGCCGGACATGCCGTAGAGCATGTGACCGTTGATGGTGATGACCGTCTTTGGGTATCAAGCGGATATCATCTTTACAATGTTGATACTGCTGCACAAAGCGTACGAAACTTTGGAAGTGAGTGGCTAGTAAGTCAGTATTTGCCTGCTAAGGTTACGCGCCTATATGATACTGAAGATGCCCTATTAATAGGCACCGATCATGGCGTATACCAATACAGTAATGACAACATCCAGTTTATCCGTTTTTCAGAAAAGTTTGGTGAATCATTAGACATGACCACGGCGGTTGATGGCAGCCAGTGGTTTGCTTCATCTTATGGTGTGTTTAAAACTGATACACGAAGCGATGAAAAACGTGTTGTTGAAATGAGTGAGCCCAACGCCAGACCTGCTTGCTTGATCAGAGACAGGCAAGGTGTATGGTTAGCTTCCTCTGTCGGTTTAAGCTATTACCACCTTTCGGGTGAGTTAGTGAAACATTACTCATCGTCATCAGGCTTAATGAACAATGAGTTCCTCCCTGGTATTTGTAGCGTTATACAGCAGACAGAAATTGGTGAGCGAGAGCTTGTTCTGGGGTCGAAGTACGGACTCGTAAAAGCAGAAGCATCCAAGCTGCTTGTATCTAATCCCCCAGAGTCTAAGTTTATTGTTAGCCAAGTTGTGCTTGAAAATGAAGTTCTGCAAGTTGGTAGTGCCGATCTGAATGGGCTCACACTGCCATATGGTTCTTCGCTGAGTTTTTTATTCGGTGTGATGCCAAAACCAGACAGTCAAAACTTGTACTATCGATTGAACAACGATGACCCATGGCAAACGTTAGAGGGGGGCCAACTGACACTCGAGCACCTTAGTTCCGGTGAATATCACTTGCAGGTCAGTAATGAGTCTCAAGTTGCCGCTGGAGTCGTTGGTTTAGAATCTCACTTTATCGTCCTTCATCCTTGGTATCTATCGCGATTTGCTATTTTAGGCTTTGTCGTAGCTAGTATTGCGGTCGTTGCAGTACTCGTATTCTGGCGCTCGCGCTACGTTGTACAGGCTAACCGTGATCTAGCAGCTCAAGTGACCCTCAAAACGAATCAGTTAAGACATCAAAGTAGAGTGTTGCTTACGAGCAACCAGCAATTACGTAAACAGATTCAAGTTAGAAACCTACTCGTAGACCATGTAGCTCTATCCATAAAATCAAGCGTCGACTTTATTGTGGCGAAACTACCTATGCCTCTGGATACTGCGACAGAGGATCATTTGGCTAAAACGAATTGGCAGTTAAATGAACTCAAAAGTGTTCCAAGTGATGTAAGTGGTGGGAGCCAGAACTACAACTTGAGTCAGATAACTCAGTCAGTGGTTGATGTATGGCAAGATGACTTTGCAAAAGCGGGTATTTTGGTAGAGCTAGAAGATGAGAGCAAGCAGAGCCGGGTTGCTCTGGAAAGCTTTAATCTTGATGTTATTTTCAATAGCATTTTTGCCAATATCATCAAGCGCTCTTTCCGAGGTCAAACGGTTAGAATTATGCTAGAAGAGGGGCATGATATTGTGTCATTGAGCTTTCTTGATTACGGGACGCAATTACCTAATAAAGTCGCGACTGGGTTTCCATCTAACTTAAATCACTCTGAGTTGAGTATTGACCACCTTGCCCAATTAGTGACAACGAGTGGTGGTTATTTGGCTGTCTTCTCTTCTGATGCTCAAAACAAAGTCGAGATTACATGGCCATCTGCGAAGGAAAGGAGTTATCTGGATGAACCGCAGCAAGAACTCAATCCTGTAACTATTGCAGAAGATCAAGTCACACCAGAGAAAGAGTGGTTGCAAAAAGTCTATCAATTAGTGGCAGAGCATTACCATGATCCTGAATTTGGCACTGCGTCAGCCGCTAAAATGCTGTATATGTCTGAACGCTCTTTGCAGAGACGTTTTAAATCTGCCTCGTCAAGAACGTTAAAAGACTATGTCACAGAGGTTCGTTTAGAAACGGCGTGTGAACAGTTATTGGCGGGTGAGAAAATCAGTGAAGTCGCCTTTAACTGTGGCTTTAATGATCCATCTTACTTTAGCCAAAAGTTTAAGCTACATTTTGGTTTGCCCCCGTCCAAGTTTGCTTTGACTCAAGAAAGCCAAGAAATTAACTAGAAAACCTTCATTACACGCTCCCTAGTTAATAGTTAAGATGCTGGGGAGCTGCATGCAGTGCTCTATTATTGCTGCAGTTGCTAACGCAGTGAGTTTCATTGTTTTTTCATCACATCTAGCCTACAAATCCATTCTCAACACGTAAGCACGATCACGTTCTATCTGTTAGTCGCGATGTTCATAGCAATAAGCATAAATGGCTTCAAGAGAATGATTTATTGATAGTTGCAACAAATAAATGACAGTTGTATTGCTGTATCAAAAGAGCGTTGTTCATTTGGGTGAATGATGGTGTGCGACATTCGTGAAAACGAAAACTGTGTTGAAAAGATGAATAAGGTAAAGAAGTTTTGAAAGAGGTGAAAAAAAATATCGTGGTATAGCCGGGGGGACTATACCACGGGTGTCAAGGACACCTTCGCTTGCTGCCGGAGTGACATGTTGCCATGCCACCTCTGGAATTTATTAGAGAGGTTGCCCTCTCGATGGAGTAACTATACGAGAGGTTACTTATTTTTCTTATAAAAATAACGCCATGTTTATATGAGAAAAGCGACAACGTTTGGTTTTTTACTTAACCAATTGTTTTAATTTGTATTTTTTGTTTTCTATCTTGGTTTGTGACATTTTTGTTTCGTTAGGTGTCATTTTTAATTGTTAATTTTGACGTAAATAACGGGAGGAAATTTACGAAGTTAACGTTTGAAAGCGTGAAAACATTTACGGAATCTTTGATTTCACACAAGGATTGAAGGGGTATAGGGGAGTAATATTGGCAACCTAAACTTATTAAATAATAATATTTCTCATTAGCAATACTCTTAAGGGCCACTATGAAGTTATCAGAGATTAATCCTGGCGATACGGTGACGATTCGGTTGTTAGATGGTCTTTCATCAGATATCAGAAAGAAACTCATGGTAATGGGGCTGCTTCCCAATACAGAAGTCAAAGTGATTCGACGTGCGCCAATGGGCGATCCTTTACAAGTCGAAGTCCGTGGTGTGTCTGTCGCATTGCGAGAAACAATTGCTCAGAAAATTGAAGTGGAGCGAGTGTAATGCAATATCAAGTGCTAACCGTAGGTAACCCTAATAGTGGTAAAACGACGCTATTTAATGGTTTAACTGGCGCAAAACAGCAAGTTGGTAACTGGGCAGGCGTCACGGTTGAAAAGAAAACGGGACAATTCAAGCATGCTGGGGATGAGTTTTTGCTCACTGACCTTCCGGGTATTTACTCATTAGACAGTGGTAATGATAGTAATAGTATTGATGAATCCATCGCATCGCGTGCGGTTCTAACTCATCCTGCTGATCTCATTATTAACGTGGTGGATGCTACAAGTTTAGAGCGCAGCTTATACATGACGCTGCAACTTCGCGAACTTGGTCGCCCTATGATTGTTGTCCTCAACAAGATGGATGCGCTAAAGCGTGAACGTCAGATGATTAACGTTGCAGAGCTTGAGAAAACGTTAGGTTGTCCGGTTGTCAGTTTATCTGCAACCAATAAAACTCAAGTGGCAGAGTTTAAAGAAAAGCTCCATAAATCCATCGTTCAAGGAGTGCCACTTAAAGAATTGTCTTTGCATTACGGTGAGAAGATGGAGTCGGCAATTCAAACGGTTTCCGCACTTTTTAACGACCAAAACGTCGCTCATCGTGCACTAGCGATTCGTGCGCTTGAAAAAGACACAATGGTGCTCAATAGTCTTTCTGATATTGATAGAAGCAAAGTCTTGGAAGTCATTACGACGTTAGATTTGGATATCGATTTGCATGTCGCGGATACTAAGTACACGCATCTGCATGAACAGTGTAAAAAAGTTCGCCGAAGCGAAGGCAAGTTAAGTCGTAGTGTGACTGAAAGACTCGACCAGTTTATTTTGAACAAGTGGATTGGAATTCCTTTCTTCTTTGTTGTTATGTACCTGATGTTTATGTTCTCGATTAACATCGGTAGTGCATTTATCGACTTTTTTGACATTGGTGTGGGCGCATTATTGGTTGATGGTGGGCATCACTTGTTAGACGGTCATTTGCCTGTGTGGTTAGTGACGGTTCTTGCTGATGGTATCGGTGGTGGTATCCAGACGGTTGCAACCTTCATTCCGGTTATCGCGTGTTTGTACCTCTTCCTAGCGGTACTTGAGAGCTCAGGTTACATGGCTCGTGCAGCATTCGTACTAGATAAAGTGATGCAGAAGATCGGCCTACCGGGCAAAGCATTTGTACCGTTGGTTCTTGGTTTTGGCTGTAACGTACCGTCAATCATGGCAACTCGTACTCTAGACCAAGAACGTGAGCGTAAACTGGCTGCCTCTATGGCACCATTTATGTCATGTGGTGCTCGTCTGCCTGTATACGCGCTATTCGCTGCGGCATTCTTCCCAGGTTCTGGCCAGAACATTGTATTCGCACTTTACCTACTTGGTATTGTGGCAGCGATCTTCACAGGTCTTTTCCTTAAGCACACGCTTTACCCAGGTAGCAGCGACAGCCTAGTGATGGAAATGCCAGATTACGAGCTTCCGACGCTACAAAACGTGGTGATCAAAACTTGGCAAAAGCTAAAGCGCTTTGTACTTGGTGCAGGTAAAACCATCGTTATCGTTGTTGCTATTCTGAGTTTCTTCAACTCATTGGGTACTGATGGCAGTTTTGGTAACGAAGACAGCGAAAACTCGGTGCTTTCTAAAGCTGCGCAAGTTGTTACTCCAGTATTCGCGCCAATCGGTGTTCAAGAAGATAACTGGCCAGCGACGGTTGGTATCATTACCGGTATCTTCGCAAAAGAGGCGGTAGTTGGTACGCTTAACAGCCTATACACCACGCCAAGCGACGGTGAAGACGCAGAATTTGATCTAATGGGCAGCCTAGAAGAGGCAGTAATGAGTATCCCTGAAAACCTAGCCGGTTTGAGCTACTCAGATCCACTAGGCATTGAAGTGGGTGACTTAACTGACTCAAATGCCGTTGCCGAAGAACAAGAAGTCGATGCTTCTATCTTCGGTAACATTAAATCGCAGTTTGCTTCTGGCAATGCCGCATTTGCTTACCTAATCTTTATCCTACTGTACACACCTTGTGTGGCGGCGATGGGGGCTTACGTACGTGAGTTTGGTCATAAGTTCGCACGCTTTATCGCGGTTTGGACAATGGGCTTGGCTTACCTATGTGCGACGTTCTACAACCAATTGACGCATTTCGCAGATAGCCCAGTGACAAGTGGCATTTGGATGGCAGTGATCGTAGCTATCTTCTTTGGCACATACCGTGTGTTCAAACGAGTTGGTAAGAAACAAAACGGTGCATTAGAGGCGCAAGTAGCATGATTTTAAAAGAGCTTTATCAATACATTGCAGACAAAGGAACCGTTTCCCAGTCAGATCTGGCTAAGCAGTTTGGGATGAGTGAAGATGGTGCTGACGCGATGTTAAGTGTGTGGATTAAGAAGGGCAAAATTAGCCGCCTAGTTGACACCAATAAAGCTCATGACGTGACTCGAGTTCGCTACTCAGTGACTAAACAAGATGGTTTGTCTCTGACAGTCACCATGTAGCGACTATCAAAATTAGTCACCTAAAAATTATCACGTAAAAACGACAAAGCCGCATCAGCAATGATGCGGCTTTTATTTTGCTGGTTATTGTTTGTGAATACAGCGAAATTAATGTTCTTCAGAGTGTTTAGTCGCGCCTAACCCTAGGAACTTTAAACCAAGACTTAAAACTAAAATCGAAATAGGTAATGTTAAGATCGTCCAATCTAAGCTGTCGAAGTTAATCAGCACGAGCTCTAAGAACTTCACAAACAAGATCACGATGATGACTTCAGCCAAAATGTTTTTTAGATGGCCGATGTTTGGGGTTCTGATCCAATGCAAAACCGACTGCTCTTGTGTTTTCGCTTTAGCTTTGTTGGAAATAAATAGTGTGTAGATGCCGTGAGCAAAGATGAACAAAACTAGTGCGACAAGAAACGTATCCAGTGACTTGATCAAATAAGCGATCGCGATGTCTGCTTTATCTAAATGTGCGAGTGCTTCTGGAGGTGTTTGATTTAGAATGAAGACCGCAAATGCCGAATAGGTTTTTGCTGCACCCATAAGAAAAAGCAAGAATGAAGCAGCCATAGAACAGATAATGGCGATCCAGCTGACGTATCGGAATGTGTTGAAGACTTGTTTCATGATGACCCTCTCTAACTGAGCTGGTAGTCTAAACAAGTTTTATTTTAGTGATAATCCCAGAAAAATGAGAAAGATTGTTACAAATACGTATTAATCTTTCTCTGTCTATTTCAGCCGTATTCAAAGGCGAATTATTTTCGCTAGCAGTGCTTATGCTTTTTGGAAAATAGAGCTCAGTGACAGCACATTTTTAATGCGACCAAGCAATTCGTTTTGCTCTTCTTCTGTACGGAATTCACCTTTGGTGTTCCCCCAAACCGGTCCCGGCCATGCTACGTCATCTTTGAAGCGAGCAATATGGTGAATGTGCAGCTGTGGCACCATATTACCTAGCGCACCAAGGTTTAGCTTGTCTGGACGGAATGTTGCTTCCAGTGCTTGGCTTACCGCTTGAGACTCTAGCAAAAACTGTTGCTGTTCTTGCATTGGCAAGTGGTGAAGCTCTTTTAGGTTTGCACGTTTAGGGACCAAGATAACCCATGGCACGGCGTTATCTTTATGCAGAAGCGCCACACACAGTGGGAAGTGGCCGATAACGGTGGTGTCTTTTGCCAGTTGAGGGTGCAGTTCAAAACTCATTATGTTGTCCGATTTGAATTGAATGACATCAGTATACGCCAGATAAAACAAAAGGTTGACGCTTTCACGTCAACCTTTCTAAATCGTCTCGATTCTAGAATCGCTTACATGCGCTCTAGAGTATCAATACCTAGTAGAGACAGACCTTGCTTGATGGTCTTCGCTGTTAGCGCTGCTAGTTTCAGACGGCTTTGTTTCACTGCTTCGTCTTCAGCAACTAGGATAGGGCACGCTTCGTAGAAGCTAGAGAACTGACCTGCTAGTTCGAATAGGTAGCTACACATGATGTGTGGTTGACCTTCGCGAGCGACAGATTGAACCGCTTCTTCGAACTGCATAAGCTTAGCAATAAGTGCTTTCTCTTTCTCATCAGTGATTTTGATGTCACCTTGGAGAGCGTCCATAGCAACACCAGCTTTAGCGAAAATAGAAGCTACGCGAGTGTATGCATATTGCATGTATGGTGCTGTGTTACCTTCAAACGCTAACATGTTGTCCCAATCGAACACGTAGTCAGTCGTACGGTGTTTAGATAAGTCAGAGTATTTAACCGCTGCCATTGCAACTGTTTTAGAGATCTTATCTTTTTCTTCCGCATCCAGTTCAGGGTTTTTAGATTCGATCAGTTGTGCTGCACGAACTTCTGCTTCATCTAGAAGGTCGGCAAGACGAACGGTACCACCCGCACGAGTCTTGAATGGCTTACCATCTTTACCAAGCATCATGCCGAACGCGTGGTGCTCAAGAGATACTGACTCTGGTACGTAGCCTGCTTTACGAACAATTGTCCAAGCTTGCATTAGGTGCTGGTGTTGACGTGAGTCGATGAAGTAAAGCACACGGTCTGCGCTTAGCTCTTCATAACGATATTTTGCACATGCGATGTCTGTTGTTGTGTATAGGAAACCGCCATCGCGTTTTTGAACGATAACGCCCATTGGTTCGCCATCTTTGTTCTTGTATTCATCTAGGAATACAACTTGCGCGCCATCATCTTCAACGGCAAGACCTTGTTCTTTTAGGTCTGCAACGATCTTAGGAAGCATGTCGTTGTACATGCTCTCGCCCATCACGTCGTCACGAGTCAGTGACACGTTTAGACGGTCGTAGTTGCGCTGGTTTTGGATCATGGTTACATCAACGAGTTTTTTCCACATTTCTGCACAGTACTCGTCACCGCTTTGCAGTTTCACAACGTAGTTTCGCGCTTTCACTGCGAATTCTTCGTCTTCGTCGTACAGTTTCTTAGACTCACGGTAGAAGCCTTCAAGGTCAGCCAGTTCCATAGAAACTTCGCCAGACTCTTGTTGTACACGCTCAAGGTTTGCGATAAGCATACCGAACTGAGTACCCCAGTCGCCGATGTGGTTCGCACGGATCACTTTGTGACCTAGGAACTCAAGAGTACGTACTACCGCATCACCGATGATGGTTGAACGTAGGTGACCAACGTGCATTTCTTTAGCAACGTTTGGTGCAGAGTAGTCAGCAACGATAGTTTGAGCTTCGTCTGCTGCAACGCCAAGACGTGAGTCAGCCAGTGCTGCTTCCGCTTGTTTTGCTAGGAACTCTTCGCTTAGGAAAATGTTGATGAAACCAGGACCTGCGATTTCTGTCTTGCTCGCAATACCGTCTAGGTCTAGAACATCCAGTACTTTCTGTGCAAATTCTCGTGGGTTAGTACCCAGTTTTTTAGCAACGCCCATTACGCCGTTTGCTTGGTAGTCACCAAATTGTGGCTTTGCTGATTGGCGTACCGCCGCAGGACTGCCTGCAGGTGCGCCAGCGGCTTCTAGAGCCTGAGATACTTTGTCATTAATAAGTGCTTGGATATTCACACGCGTTTCCTTCAATTCAAGGACGAAGAACTCGGCGAAGTAAGTGCCGAGTTCTGTTGGAGTTCACAAAAATGGGGCTAATGATAACAACTTTATTGCTTTTCATACAGAGAGGAATTGGGGAAATTTATACTTTTTCGATTGAATGGAAATGTGGTTTGGTTTGCGTTTACTATTGCGCTCAGAGTAATAAGATAAATCGCCCCAAAAGAGAACCACAATGACGACTCAACTAGTTGAAAAACGCCTAGCGCCTAAATTGATGATCCAAGATCTGGATGCATTTATGGCGAAGATTGAAGAGCTTGCATCCCTGTTAAAACTGGATCTGAGCTTTGCTCAAGCTGACCATATTGCGCTGCGAATTAATGATACTGAAACAGCAAAAGCCGCGCATGAAGCATGGAATCAATACGGTAAGGTGATTTCACAAGCGAAAATCAACGGTCGTCCAATCATCGTTATCGAATTCGACAAAGCGTTGGAAAGCCGTGGTTGGAAGATTGAGTGTCTGGAACTGCCATACCCTGCGGAAGGCAAAATCTACCCAAATGAAAGCTGGGAACATGTGGAGTTCGTGATTCCATCTCATGCTGAAACCGCAGACGCGTTTCTTGCTGATTTGAAACACACTTACCCAGCGTTTGGGGCGCGTTTTAATGAGTTGGAAGAGCTGGGTGTGAAGATCAAACTGTCGAGCCCGAAAGGGGATGGCGAACGCTTGAATAACCCAACGGTGGCGTTTAAGTACCAAGACATTTGTATCAAACTGCACCCGCATTCACTTAAGCGTATTGTGGAGTCTGAGCAGGCTGAATAAGCAAGTTTTGAACGACTAGAAAGAAGAAAGGTTTGCAAATGAGCAACCCTTTCTTTCATTCAAAAGCGATGAACTTAAAGGATCACTGTCTTATTCCCATAAACAAAGACGTGGTCATTGATCACTTTATTCAAAGCCTTACTCAATACGTTCTTCTCTACATCGCGTCCCGCTTGCGCCATATCTTGGGCATTGAATGTATGGTCGACAGGAATTACGTCTTGCTTGATGATCGGCCCTTCATCTAAATCATTAGTCACGAAGTGTGCTGTTGCACCGATGATTTTCACACCGCGATCGTAAGCTTGTTGATATGGCTTCGCGCCAATAAAAGCAGGTAAGAAGCTGTGATGAATATTAATGATTTTGTGGTGATATTTCTCAACAAACGTCGGCGTTAATACGCGCATGTATTTAGCTAGCACCAAAAAGTCAGCATCGTATTGATCGATCACTTCTAGCATCTTCTGCTCGTGTTCTTCACGGCTAAGGTTTTCATGGGTCACATGGTGGTAAGGAATGTCGAAGCGTTCAGTGAGAGTTTGCAGTTTGTCGTAATTCCCCACCACAGCGGCGATCTCAACATCTAGGCTTCCATCGTAGGTTTTCATCAGAATATCGCCTAAACAATGCGCTTCTTTTGTGACGAGAATGACGATGCGCTTACGGCGAGAGCCAACCAATTTACGCTTAGCACCTTGCGGGAGAGCTTGGTCCAAGTCGGCAAGAAACGTTTGATCGTTGAAGTACCCCTCCAACTCCGTTCTCATGAAAAAGTGGCCACTGGTATTATCAACAAATTCGTTATTGTGAACGATGTTGAGTTGGTGCTTGTAACAGATATTAGTAATTTTCGAGATGAGCCCCGGGGCGTCAGAACAGTGAGTCAACAGTGTTTTCTTTTCCATAAATCAGGTACTTCCATGCATTAATATTTTAGCGTACGAATTTGTTATTATTCCCTGGCGGGTGTAACTGTACTGCCATGTTTCACCATAAATAATCTATTCTTACGTTGGTTTCAACAAAATATCCTTGTGTCGCCGCAAGCTGGTCAGATTGTGGGCTGATGTCACTCCTATTCCTCTGATATACTCTCGATAATTTTTCAAACTCAATACCAAGCATGATCGCAAAAACTTTTTCCTCTGATGGCGCGTTAGGTAAGGCCATTCCTGGCTTTCAAGCTCGTCAGCCACAAATCGATATGGCGGAAGCCGTCAGCAGTGCGATCAAAGATCAAACCCAGTTGGTGGTGGAGGCAGGAACCGGAACCGGTAAGACCTTCGCATACCTAGTCCCTGTGCTGTTGAGTGGTAAAAAAGTGATTATCAGTACAGGCTCGAAAAACTTGCAAGAGCAGTTGTACCATCGTGACTTACCGCTCATGGTCAATGCGCTTGGTTTTTATGGCCAAGTGGCGTTATTAAAAGGGCGCTCTAATTATCTGTGTTTGGATCGTTTGAGCCGCCAAATGGTCGAAAGCCACACTAATGAATCTGACCCAACGTTATTAACTCAACTGGTTAAAGTGCGTGCTTGGTCATCAGAAACCAAAACAGGTGACCTTGGGGATTGTGATGATCTGCCAGAAGACAGCATGATCATTCCGACCATCACCTCAACCAATGATAACTGTTTAGGTAAAGAATGTCCGAGCTACACTGATTGCTTTGTATTGAAAGCGCGTAAGCGAGCCATGGATTCCGACATTGTTGTGGTGAACCATCACTTGTTTCTTGCTGATTTAGCGATCAAAGAAACAGGATTCGGTGAACTGATTCCAGAAGCCGATGTGTTTATTTTTGATGAAGCTCATCAGTTGCCAGATATTGCGAGCGAATATTTCGGCCAGTCAGTTTCAAGCCGCCAAATTCACGATCTTGCCAAAGACATTGAAATAGCCTACCGCACCGAAGCCAAAGATATGCGTCAATTGCAAAAAGTGGGCGACAAACTCATGCAAAGCGCAATGGACATGCGGATTGTATTGGGTGAGCCAGGCTTTCGTGGCAACTGGCGTGAGGCGTTGCAATCAGGTTCTATTAAGCGAGAATTATTGCGCTTAACTGACAGCCTCGAATTGGCGATTGATGTACTCAAAATAGCTTTAGGGCGCAGTCAATTACTGGATACCGCTTTTGAACGAGCCAATTTGATCAAAGGCCGCATCGACCGCGTCTGTGATGTCGATATTACCGGTTACTCATACTGGTACGATACCTCACCTCGTCATTTCGCTCTGCACATTACGCCTCTTTCTGTCGCGGACAAGTTCCATGAGCAAATAGAGATTAAACAAGGCGCGTGGATTTTCACGTCAGCAACCCTAGCTGTATCGGGCGACTTCAAGCACTTTACTGAGCGCCTTGGCCTCAAGCCTACAAAGCAATTTTCTCTGCCGTCCCCCTTTGATTATCAAAAACAAGCGCGCCTTTGTGTGCCAAGGTATTTGCCAGAGCCAAACAGTAACGGCTTAGCGGATAAGTTAGTCCGAATGCTTGCTCCGGTGATTGAAGAAAATGATGGTCGCTGCTTCTTTTTATGTACCTCGCACAGCATGATGCGTGAACTAGGTGAGAAGTTCCGAGAAGTACTTGAGCTGCCTGTGTTAATGCAAGGGGAGATGAGTAAGCAGAAAACCTTGGCGGAGTTTATGGAACTGGGTAACGCTTTACTCGTGGCGACGGGCGCTTTCTGGGAAGGGATTGATGTTAGAGGTGATGCGCTGAGCTGTGTTATTATCGACAAATTACCGTTTACCGCCCCTGACGATCCGTTACTCAAAGCCCGTATCGAGGATTGTCGATTACGTGGCGGTGAACCATTTGCTGAAGTACAAATCCCGGATGCAGTGATTACGTTAAAGCAGGGAGTAGGGCGATTAATTCGAGATCAGAAGGATCACGGTGCGTTGATCATTTGTGATAATCGCCTCGTCACGCGAGACTATGGTGGTATTTTCCTCGGAAGCCTACCACCTATCCCAAGGACGCGAGACTTAGATGGAATCAAAGCATTCCTGAAAGCAGAACAATCTGTCACAGACGCAAGTGCTGAGGCATAACCCAATAAATGAGAGTTGTAGAGAGTTAAATGAGCGCAAAAATTCTTGCTATCGATACAGCGACTGAAAACTGTTCAGTTGCGTTGTTGGCTAATGATCAAGTGATGTCACGTAGCGCGGTTGCACCACGCGATCACACCAAAAAAGTACTGCCAATGGTTGATGAAGTACTCAAAGAAGCTGGCCTGACTCTACAAGAGCTGGATGCGTTAGCGTTTGGACGTGGTCCAGGTAGCTTTACTGGCGTTCGTATCGGTATTGGTATCGCACAAGGTTTGGCGTTCGGTGCTGACTTACCTATGATCGGCGTTTCAACGCTGGCTGCAATGGCTCAAGGTAGCTATCGCTTACATGGTGTGACCGATGTCGCTGTGGCCATTGATGCACGTATGGGTGAAGTTTACTGGGCACGTTACACTCGCCAAGCAAACGGTGAGTGGGCAGGGATGGATGCAGAGTGCGTAATTCCACCAGCACGTCTAGTTGAAGAAGCACAAGCAGACGACAAAACGTGGACGACAACAGGTACTGGTTGGGATGCTTACCAAGAAGTATTAGCAGGCCTACCGTTTAATTTGACGCATGGTGACGTTCTGTACCCTGATTCACAAGACATCGTGATTCTTGCTGAACAAGAATTTAAAAAGGGTAATACCGTGCCGGTCGAAGATTCGAGCCCTGTTTATTTACGTGATAATGTGACATGGAAAAAACTTCCTGGTCGCGAATAGTCCGTTTTTCATTAACCTGACAAAAAGCAGGGCGTTTGCCCTGTATTTTTATGGAGTGCTATGGCGTCGATTAATGGCTTGCCTCCTTCTTTGATTCCCGGTGCAAATCGCACTAATAAAGCCAGTCAAAAGAAGCAGGTAAATAAATCACAAACAAAGCAGCCTGTAGGTCAGCCTTCAAAGGTTGCTAACGCCGTGGCGCACTCCATAAAACACGTGGATGAGTCCCAAATTCACCGAGCTCAAGTGCAATATGACCTTCCTGAAGGGGGCGCACGTAAAGCAATGGAGCAGTACATGGATGTCATGAATCGAGCTAAAAAAGAGGAACTGGCTCAATTACTTGGTGTCGATATTTACGTGTGAGATCTCCCCAGCTTGGGGTTACTAATATTGAAAGGTGGTTTATGAAGGTTTTTGGACGGTTTTTTCTCGCATTATTTGCTACGGTTGGTTTGTCTGCGTGTAGCTCGTTGCCAGAGGAGCTAACTGCAAGCACAGAATTGGTCGTTACAGACTATAAAGCTTTTGCTGAGTCTCAGGGGCAAGTGAGTGAAGATGTTCGCCTTGGTGGAATCATCGCTAAAGTGGATAACTTTAAAGATAAAACGCGTCTAGAGATTGTAAACCTTCCAATCAGTAAGTCTGGTAAACCTGATATTGATGAAGAGCCTACGGGGCGTTTTGTCGCCTATTTTGATGGCTATTTAGAGCCTGTCGCCTTTAGTGAAGGCCGTTTGGTGACGGTTGTAGGCAAAGGAACAGGGGAAGAAGAAGGAAAGATCGGTGAGCACGGTTACATCTTCCCGGTAATTAAGGGGGAAGGGTACCGTTTATGGAAAATTGAAGAACGTGTACGCATGTATGACTCGCCAACCTACTTTTACCCATGTTACTCGATTAACTGCCGCATGTGGCGTAACGATTTCCCACAAGACGGTAAAGTGATAAAACAGGTCAAATAATCTGCGATGCATGAGCGTCAATTCGAGCTTCCTGCCGGCAAAATGGCAGCCCTTGAGATAGGGAACGAGAAAACGGCTGACTTGTCAGTCGTTTTTCTTCATGGGTGGTTAGATAATGCGGGCAGCTTTAAAGCGCTCATGGAGCAGTTGAATCAACTTAATCCTCACTTACACCTCCTCGCCATCGATCATTTTGGTCACGGTTTATCGAGTCATAAATCTCACGATAATTATTACCCCTTTCACGACTATATTGCCGATTTGTATCAGTTTTTGGACGAATTATCACCAAACAGACTGATATTAGTAGGGCATTCACTTGGTGCTTTAATCGCAAGTTGCTATAGTGCAGCGTTTCCAGAGCAGGTCGAAGCTCTTGTGCAAATTGAGGGAGCAGGACCTCTTCATGAGGATCCTACTAACAGTTTGCCTCGTCTTCGCGATGGCGTATTAAGTCGAATAAGACAGCAAAACAAGCCAGAGCGAGCCATTGCCTCCTTCGATCTGGCGTTAAAATTACGCATGCAAGCCAACCAATTAACCGCTGAGCAGCTTCTACCGATAGTCGAGCGTGGAACAGAGCAGCGAGGAGATAAATGGTATTGGCGGCATGACGCCAAGTTAAAATGTGCGTCGCTTTACCGAATGGCGCAAGCGCATGCTAACTCGATTACCAGCCAAATACGTTGTCCTCATTTGATTGTATTAGGCGATCAAGGATTTCAGAATTTACCATCTAACCAAGCTGATTGGGGAGAGAACCCACCGCAAGTGGTGTCTGTCAAGGGTGGTCATCACTGTCATTTAGAGCAAATACTCGAGGTCGCAACGCGAATTCTTGGTGTAGTTAACAAAATTTAAACAAGTGTTTGAGAGTTGCGTGCTCAAGCACGTTCGCTGTGCTGTAATAGCTTTCAAAATAAAAAGGACGCTATTTTTTAGCCAGTTATAAACGAGGAGTAACATCGTGGATAAACCATGGCTTTCACGTTATCCAAGTGACGTACCTGAAACCATTAATCCAGAGCAATATGAGTCTTTGGTAGAAATGTTTGAACAGTCTGTACAAAAATATGCAGACCAACCAGCATTCATGAACATGGGCTCGGTTATGACCTTCCGTAAATTGGAAGAGCGTAGTCGCGCATTCGCAGCGTATCTGCAAAACGAGTTAAAACTGCAAAAGGGTGACCGCGTCGCTCTGATGATGCCAAACCTACTGCAATACCCAGTGGCGTTGTTTGGTATTTTGCGTGCAGGTTGTATCGCCGTAAACGTTAACCCACTTTACACTCCTCGTGAACTTGAACACCAATTGAATGACTCAGGTGCGACGACGATTGTGATTGTGTCTAACTTTGCGAACACGCTAGAACAAATCGTCGATAAAACACCAGTCAAACACGTAGTGTTAACCAGTCTTGGTCAAATGCTGCCACGAGCGAAAGGTACGATTGTCGATTTTGTCGTGAAGTACGTTAAGGGCATGGTGCCTAAGTACGATTTACCTGGTGCTATCTCAATGCGTCAGGCTCTACGTAAAGGTCGTCGTCTACAATACGTTAAACCGTTTATGTCTGGGGATGACATTGCATTCCTGCAATATACGGGGGGGACGACAGGTGTCGCGAAAGGCGCGATTCTGACTCACCGCAACATGATTGCGAACGTTTTACAGGCAAAAGGCGCGTACGGACCGGTCTTATCTCCAGGGCGTGAATTAGTCGTGACAGCGTTACCGCTGTATCACGTATTTGCTCTTACCGTAAACTGTCTGCTGTTTGTTGAAATGGGTGGTCGTAACTTACTTATTACCAACCCTAGAGATATTCCAGGGTTCGTGAAAGAGCTACAAAAGCATCCGTTTACTGCGATTACGGGCGTGAATACCTTATTTAATGCATTGGTCAATAATGAAGATTTCCATGAGTTGGATTTCAGTAATCTACGTTTAGCTGTTGGCGGCGGCATGGCAGTGCAGCGCTCAGTGGCGGAAAGATGGCAAAAGACCACGGGTTGCTACTTGCTCGAAGGTTACGGTCTAACAGAGTGTTCTCCGTTGGTGGCGGCATATCCGCATGATCTTGTTGAATACAATGGCTCTATTGGTCTGCCGGTACCATCAACAGAAGTTCGTATCGTGGACGAAGAAGGTAACGCTCTTGCGAATACTGAAACTGGCGAACTTCAAGTTCGTGGTCCTCAGGTTATGCAAGGTTACTGGCAACGACCTGAAGCAACGAAAGATACGATTAACGAAGACGGCTGGCTATCAACCGGCGACATCGTTAAGTTCGATGACGAAGGCTTCCTGCATATCGTTGACCGTAAGAAAGACATGATCTTAGTATCAGGCTTTAATGTTTACCCGAACGAAATCGAAGACGTTGTAGCACTTCACGGCAAAGTACTTGAAGTTGCTGCTATTGGTCAGCCGCATGAAGTGTCTGGTGAATTAGTGAAGATTTATGTCGTGAAACGCGATCCGAGCTTGACCAAAGACGAAGTGATCGCGCATTGTCGAGAACACTTAACTGGCTACAAAGTTCCGAAGTTGGTTGAGTTCCGCGAAGACTTACCTAAAACCAATGTCGGTAAGATCTTGCGTCGTGTTTTACGCGAAGAGAATGACGCTGAACTTGCGAAGAAAAGCGCATAAGCCGATTTCGTCGAGTCGAGAGATTTAAAAAATGATAGAATGCCAGCGTTTTGCTGGCATTTTTATAGCGAGAAGTATGTGAACTATCAAATTATTACTAAAAACAAAGACCTAGAAGAGGTTTGCACTCATGCCCGAGAGGCAGACGTAGTGATGCTGGATACCGAATTCGTTCGTATTCGCACTTTCTACCCGCAGTTAGGTCTGATTCAGCTTTTCGATGGTAATCGCCTCTCGCTGATTGATCCGACTGAATTAACGGATATGACGCCGTTTGTAGCGCTATTAAAAGATACTTCTGTGCTAAAAGTGCTGCACGCATGTGGTGAAGATTTAGAAGTTTTCCAAAACGCTTTTGGTTGTACACCATTCCCTATGGTGGATACGCAGCTGATGGCCGCTTTTCTCGGTCACGGCCTATCGACAGGCTTCGCATCGCTGGTGGAAGAATATTTAAGCGTAGAGCTCGACAAAAGTGAATCACGTACCGACTGGATGGCTCGTCCACTGACACAAAAGCAATTAGATTATGCTGCCGCAGATGTTCATTACTTGTTACCGTTATACGAAAAGCTGTTCGATAAGGTGACGCAAGCAGGTTGGTGGGAAGCTGTACAGCAAGAAAGTGATTTACTCGTTTCGAAACGTATTCGCGTAACCAATGAAGAGAATGCCTACCTTGATATTAAGGGCGCTTGGCAATTAAAACCTTCTGAGCTGGCGATTTTAAAGCCATTGGCGACGTGGCGTTATCGTGAAGCAATCAAACGAGATTTAGCGCTGAACTTTATCTTCAAAGAAGGTGATCTATTAACGGTCGCTCGTCTTGGTTTAACGAACTTTAAGAAGATGGAAGCAGAAGATATTGATATCCGAGCGATTAACCGCCATGGCGCGAAGATTGCCGCGATTGTTAAACAAGCGAAGCAAACACCTTCTGAAGAGTATCCTGCGAAAATTGAGCGTTTAATGGACTATCCGGGTTACAAGCAGGTCTTCAAAAATATGAAAGACTTGGTGAAATCGGCTTCGCAGAAGTCAGGTTTAGCCACGGAGTTCCTTGCCTCTAAAAAGCAGATCAATCAGTTGATCAGTTGGGTTTGGAAAAAAGATCGTGACCCAGAAGTATTGCCTGATTTGATGCAAGGGTGGCGTTTGGATTTACTCGGCGACAAGATGAACAAAGCATTAAAGTAATGAAAGATGAAAAAGGTTGGCCTCGATGCCAACCTTTTTCGTTCTAATTAGAGCATTCGTCTTGCGAGAGAAACTGATTACTTTTCTTCGTCTGGTAGCTTCACATTCAGCTCAAGAACTGAGATATCGTCGTCTTTGTGCTCAAATGTTAAGTCAACCATATTTGGATCAATTGCCACGTACTTGCTGATCACCTTCAAGATGTCTTCTTTTAATTGAGGCAAGTAAGACGGCGCAGGATCATTTTGGCTGCGGCGCTCTGCGACAATGATTTGCAAACGCTCTTTAGCTAGATTCGCAGAAGTTTTCTTCTGTGGACGGAAAAATTCTAATAATGACATGTCTAGCCTCCAAAGAGTCGTTTAAAGAGTCCTTTCTTCTCCTCAGTAAGGAAACGAAATTCAACCTGATTGCCTAATAAGCGATCAACGGTGTCAGAATAAGCCATACCCGCATCGGTGTTATCGTCAAAAGTGACTGGCACACCTTTGTTTGACGCGTTAAGCACGGCTTGGCTTTCTGGAATCACGCCCAGTAGTGGAATATGTAAGATCTCCTCTACGTCTTCAACGCTTAGCATTTCGCCTTGAGTGACGCGAGATGGGTTGTAGCGAGTCAGTAACAGATGCTGTTTTACTGGCTCTAGCCCTTGTTCTGCACGCAGCGACTTAGAATCTAAAATACCGAGAATGCGGTCAGAGTCACGTACAGAAGAGACTTCTGGGTTCGTTGTGACAATGGCTTCATCGGCATAGTACAAGGCCATTAACGCGCCTTGCTCGATACCTGCTGGTGAATCACAAATAATAAAATCAAAGCCCATTTCATCAAGTTCACCGAATACGCGCTGAACACCATCTTTTGTCAGTGCGTCTTTATCACGAGTTTGAGAAGCAGGAAGAATAAATAGGTTGTCCGTGCGCTTATCTTTGATCAGCGCTTGGTTTAATGTCGCTTCGCCGTTAATGACGTTTACAAAGTCATACACGACGCGGCGCTCACAGCCCATGATTAGATCGAGGTTACGCAAACCGATGTCAAAATCGATCACCGCTGTCTTTTTTCCCTTAAGAGCTAGACCAGAGGCGATGGCTGCGCTTGAAGTGGTTTTACCAACGCCACCTTTACCAGACGTTACTACAATAATGCGTGCCATTTTTTTTCCTTTTTAGATTAAATCGCGAGAACTTCTAAATGTAATGATTCATCGGCTTTACTGATCATTACTTTCTTTTGCCAGTACTCGCTTTCAATTTGATCGCTTAACCAGTAGTCACCCGCAATGGATACCAGTTCTGCTTGTAAATCGTGGCAAATAATACGCGCTTCCTGCTGACCACTTGCTCCTGCAATCGCACGACCTCGAAGTGTGCCATGGATATGAATAGAGCCGTCAGCAATGACTTCAGCACCTGCACTTACGTGCGCTAGCACCACCAAATCACCATCTTTTGCGTAGATCTGTTGTCCTGAGCGGACAGGCGTACGAACTACTTTCGTTGGTGCCATTTTGGCAGGTGCTTGGCTTGGCGATTTGCTCGCCGACATAATGGCGAAGCCAGCTTCGGAAGCAAGGTTTTGTACACGCTTGTCTTTACAGCCCGTTACACCGACCGGAATAAAACCGGCATCTGAGATGCCTTGTTTAAGCTTAGGGAAATCAATGTCGCCTTGTACTTTTGCTATATTGATTACCAAAGGCGCGGATGCAAAAAAAGAAGGTGCTTGAGAAACTTTTTCTTGCAAAAATTCGACAGTCTTTGCGATCTCATTGTCAGAAAGGTGTAAAACTGACAATGTAAAACTGCTACCTTTAAGGTCTGGTGAATGGGTCATCGTGGACTTCTTGCCTTTATTGAAAGAGCGTTGCCTTAAACTAGGTATGTCATGTTATATTTCATCCTTTGACGCAGCAAGTTCTCTCGTGGGCAAATAGGTGAATTAATCTCAAATTTGCTATTAAGTTTGCGAGAATTTGACGTTTTCAACCTAATCCGCACTCAACGCGGCTAAATCAGCATAAAAGGCGTGTCATGCTTTGTTCTATTTATAAAAGCTCGAAAAAAGAAGGTACTTATCTCTATATTCCGAAAAAGGATGATTTTTCACAGGTTCCTGACACCTTAATGCAGATGTTCGGTAAGCCTATCGCTGTCATGACGATTAAACTTGATGGCCGTAAATTGGCACAAGTTGATATCGAAAAAGTGAAGGCTTCATTACAAAATGATGGCTTCTTTCTTCAGGTTCCACCGCCGCCGGAGAACCTATTAGAAAAGTACAAAGAACAAAAAGCCCAGCAGAAAGGCGAATAACATCATCGTTTTTCATCTGGGATTTCTGCCTTGCTCAAGGAGGGCAATATGAAAAAGATACTGGCTACCATGCTTAGCGTTGGTATGTGTACCTCGGCTTTTGCAAGTAGCGAGGGTTTTGATGAATACTTGAATAAGCTGCGTGCTGAAGCTCGTGATAAAGGTATCTCAGAGCAGGTCATTAGTGCTGCTTTTGCTAATGTTGAGTACAAGCCCCGAGCAGTAAAAGCGGACCGAAACCAACCAGAAAAGAAACTGACATTGGATGAGTACATTCCTCGCGCGGTGCCTGAATGGAAGGTGAAGCAAGCCAGACAACTCTACAAAGAGCATTACACCGAGCTAAAGCGTATAGGCGATGAGTACGGTGTCCACCCGCGCTTTATTGTGGCACTTTGGGGAGTTGAAAGTAACTTTGGTAAGTTTACCGGCAACTTTAAAGTGATTGATGCACTATCCACAATGGCATTTGAAGGCCGTCGTGAAGAGTTTTTCCGTAAAGAGACTATGTCGGCACTGCAGATCCTCGATCAAGGCCATATTGAGCTAGAGAACTTTAAAGGCTCATGGGCTGGTGCGATGGGTCAATGCCAGTTTATGCCAAGCTCTTTCCTTCGTTTTGCTGCTGACGGCAACGGGGATGGTAAAAAAGACATATGGCAATCTGAAGCGGACGTGTTTGCATCAACCGCTAACTATTTGAGCAAGTCTGGTTGGGATGATAAATATACTTGGGGTCGCCAAGTTAAGGTTCCTAAAAATATTGATCGCAGTCTAGAAGGGCGCACGGCTGAAAAAGGCAAATACCTTCAAGAGTGGAGCCAATTAGGTATCACAAAATATGACGGTAGCCCGTTGCCAAAACTGGATGAAGACATCAAAGCATGGTTGATCATGCCGGACGACGAGAATGGTCGTACGTATCTGGTTTACAATAACTACAACGTATTGATGAAGTGGAACCGCTCTTACTACTTCGCACTTGCTGTGAGTCACTTGGCTGACCGCATTAAATACTGATCTGCCATCAAACAATTTGGCATCCAGTCTTCAATACAAGGGCTCTTCGGAGCCCTTTGTTTTTTCTATAACCAAATCGAGGTAAAGCGTGTTATCTGAACGTGCCGCACAAATGGTGATTTTCTCCGCTCTTCTTAAACACAAAAGCTTCACAGCTGCTGCAAAGAGCTTAGGCGTGTCGGTGTCTCATGTGAGTAAACAGTTAAGTCAGTTAGAAGCGTCTCTTGGTATCAAGCTTGTTCAACGCACTACGCGAAGCTTTACGCCGACTGAGGCAGGGAAAACCTTTTTTCATCACTGTGAGCAAGTGGTACAAGCGGTGAGCAGCGCCACATTAGAGATGGAAACCCAGCGGGATGAAGTGGCAGGTTTGGTACGTCTTGGGTTGTCGCAATCATTTGGTACCTTACACATTATTCCAGCGATTCAAGAGTTACGCGAACTGTATCCTCAACTTCAAGTGGAAGTACATCTGTTTGACTATAAGGTCGATATGTTAGCCGAAGGGCTCGATTTATGGGTAACCAACAACGAGCATTTGCCTGAAGGTTACATTGCGCAGCGTTTGACGGATTGCCAGTTTGTTGTTGCGGCATCGCCAGATTACTTATTGAAACATGACACGCCAACAGAACCGGATGACCTATCTGCTCACAACTGCCTCATATACAGAAGCTGGGAGCGTGACTATACGGGGTGGGCGTTTACCAAAGATCAGCAAGAATTGAACGTAAAAGTCTCGGGTAACTATTCAGTGGATCTGGCAGAAGCCGTTCGGGATGCGGCTATTGCAGGTTGGGGTATTGCCTACCTTGCCACTTACTTGCTGGGTGATGAGTTCAGAACGGGTAAGTTAATACAGCTGTTACCTGATTGGAAAGCCAGCCAGTCGATGCCGTTTTATGCGGTATACCCAAGCCGCCAGCATATGCCAAAAAAAATATCCGCAGTGATTAACTTTATCAAACAGAAGATCGGCAACCCTTGTCATTGGGACCAACGTTTGGCGCCTTACATCTCTATTCCTAAATAACAGGATCAATGACGTTGTAGAACGACACATAAGGTGATTCACTTCACAAAAATTTTTCCTGAATCAGAAACATATTTTCCATATGGAAATAATTAAGATAAGCAAACGTTTATCTTCAATAAATTCAATTGGTTATTTTGTTGGTCAGTTATTGGTCGCTTAAACTTTTCACACTGTTAACATCCTCAACTTGCAGCATTTTGAGTCCGCTATACAATCCGGTGCCTTCCATATCCCCCTTCTGTCGGATTCATTTTATGAACTCAATTATTGGTATCGTAGCCATACTATTCCTAGCATGGCTACTTTCTACAAATAGAAAAAATATAAAGCTGAGAACGGTGTCGTTTGCGTTTGCTTTGCAGGTACTGTTTGCGTTGTTGGTTTTATATGTACCAGCAGGACGAGATGCGCTGAATTCAGTGAGCAGTGTTGTGTCGAATTTGATCAACTATGGCCAAGAGGGCATTGCGTTTTTATTCGGTAATTTGGCGACAGGGGGCTTCACCTTTGCGATCAATGTTCTGGGTATCATCGTTTTCTTCTCCTCTCTTATCTCAGGTCTTTATCACATTGGTGTGATGCCAAAAATCATTAACTTTATCGGTGGTGGTATTCAAAAGCTGCTGGGTATCGGTCGTGCTGAGTCTTTGTCTGCTACGGCGAATATCTTTGTTGGCACCATTGAAGCACCATTAATGGTAAAGCCTTACCTAAAACACATGACTGACTCGCAGTTCTTTGCAGTTATGACAGGTGGTTTAGCGTCAGTTGCTGGCGGAACGTTGGTTGGTTACGCATCACTGGGTGTCGACCTCAACTATCTTATTGCTGCTGCATTTATGTCAGCACCTGCCGGCTTGTTGATGGCAAAAATTTTAATGCCAGAAGATACGGATAAAGCAGCAGATATCGACATTAGCCAAGTTGAAATTCCACGTGCAACCAACGTAGTAGAAGCATTAGCCGATGGTGCCATGGCGGGTGTACGCATTGCTGTATCGGTCGGTGGTACGTTACTGGCGTTTATTAGTGTCATTGCAATGCTAAACGGCATGTTAGGCTGGATAGGTGATCTTATTGGGACACCATTAAGTTTTGAGCTCATCCTAGGTTTTGTGTTTGCGCCAGTCGCTTGGTTGTTGGGTATACCATGGCAAGAAGCAACCACAGCAGGCTCGCTGATTGGTAACAAGATTGTGGTGAATGAGTTCGTCGCTTTCATCCAGCTTGCAGAAGTGAAGTCTCAACTTAGTGAACACTCACAAGCAATCGTGACGTTTGCTTTGTGTGGCTTTGCAAACATCTCAAGCATGGCGATGCTGATTGGTGGGTTGGGCTCATTGGTACCAGAAAAGCGTGCATTTGTTTCTAAGCATGGTTTCCGTGCGATTATCGCTGGTGTCATGGCGAACTTAATGAGCGCTTCGATTGCGGGTGTGATTTTAAGTCTGTAATTGAAATAGATATCAACAATTAGCAAAAAGGCTCCTTGCGGAGCCTTTTTCGTATCTGAAGCTTTACGTTATTTGTCTGTGTGGAACTGTTCGCAAGCGAGCATAGTGTTCTCAATTAAACTTGCGACGGTCATTGGGCCAACTCCACCAGGAACAGGAGTAATAAAGCTCGCACTTTCACGTGCTTTGTCGTATTCCACGTCGCCAACTAGTTTGCCTGAGTCAAGACGGTTAATACCGACATCGACCACCACTGCGCCTTTTTTAATCCACTCACCAGGGATAAAGTTAGGCTTACCAACCGCAACCACGACAACGTCAGCTTGACGCACATGACTCTCTAGGTCTTTGGTAAAACGGTGACATGTTGTTGTTGTGCAGCCCGCAAGCAGCAGCTCAAGTGTCATTGGACGACCAACAATGTTTGACGCGCCAACCACAACCGCATGTTTACCACGTAGCTCAATGTTGTAACGGTCGAGTAGGGTAATGATGCCCTTTGGCGTGCAAGAGCGAAGCTTTGGAATACGTTGTGCAAGACGGCCAACGTTGTAAGGGTGGAAGCCATCCACGTCCTTCTCTGGGTGAATGCGCTCTAAAACATGTGTTGTGTCTATGCCCGCAGGAAGGGGTAATTGCACTAGAATGCCGTCAATTTCATCATCGTTGTTTAATTCATCAATCAGCGCTAGTAACTCTTCTTCTGAGCTAGACGCAGGAAGGTCAAAAGACTTAGAAACAAACCCAACTTCTTCACATGCGCGGCGTTTGCTACCGACATAAACTTGAGAAGCAGGATCTTCACCAACTAGAACCACTGCTAAACCAGGAGCACGTAGCCCAGCTTCAACACGTGCTTTAACACGTGCAGCCACTTCGGATCGAACAGTTTGGGAAATGAGAGTTCCGTCTATATTTTGAGCAGTCATGACTTTCCTTATAAATTAAGAAGGCAGATTATCTGCGGCGCATTGTCGCAGAATTTCTTATCAACATCCATACGCAAACGTTTGCTTTGTGGTGTTTTTGAACATTAAGCGTTTTAATGGACTTTTTTTAGGCATTCAGATCAGAATGTTATGAAAACCCGTTGATTTACCCGTTTGAACTCGTATAATCCTGTCCCTGTAGCGCGCCCTTAGCTCAGCTGGATAGAGCACGTCCCTTCTAAGGATGTGGTCATTGGTTCGAATCCAATAGGGCGTGCCATTTATTCAAAAGCCTCGATAACTCTTTGAGTTGTCGGGGCTTTGTCGTTTTTAGGTTTTTGGCTGTAATTGCCACTCTATCTACAACTTTTGAATGGCATTCTAGCCATTGCAATTTCTAGCAATTAATATGGACGCATATTAATTACCTTTCGTTAACCTTTATGCCTGCCACTTCTAACTTTTATGACCGACACGCCGACTCTTTCGCGAAGCAATACACATCGATCCAGTTTGAGGATGTCCACGCGAGTTGGAGAGTCTTCTGGCCCCAGGCTGGAGATCGTGTGTTAGATGTTGGCGCGGGCTCTGGTCGAGACGCGAAATGGATGGCTGAGCATGGGTGTGAAGTTGTTGCGATTGAGCCTGCTCAAGCACTTCTAAGGCTTGGTAAGTCTTACTGTGGCGATTCCGTTACTTGGCTTGAAGATGCATTACCTAAGCTTGAGAAAACCATTAATCTTGGCTTTCGCTTCGATTTAATTCTTGTCAGTGCGGTATGGATGCA
Organism: Vibrio sp. Vb1026; assembly: GCF_033338745.1. Classification (NCBI taxonomy): domain Bacteria; kingdom Pseudomonadati; phylum Pseudomonadota; class Gammaproteobacteria; order Vibrionales; family Vibrionaceae; genus Vibrio; species Vibrio sp. Vb1026. Next base: position 63,896 of record NZ_JAWOTH010000011.1, on the reverse strand, counting down.
TCTTGCGCCTACGCACCGTGAACGTGCATTTCGCAAACTTGCAAATTTGTTAGCGCCTAATGGTCGATTGGTGATTAGCCTTCGTCACGGTGACTTTTCTGACGGTCGTAAAGCTTATCCCGTATCGGTTGAAGAGCTCGAAAAGTTTGCAAAGAATAGCGCTTTAATGGTGAGAAACGTATCTCTCGATGACGATCAGTTAAAGCGAACGGGTGTATCTTGGCAAACTGTAGTGATGTCTTTGCCTGATGATGGTTCCGGTGATCTGAATAAGGTTCGCCACATTATCGTCAATGATTCCAAATCGGCTACCTATAAGCTCGCACTACTACGTACTTTACTACGTATTGCAGACGCTCATTCTGGTGCAGTGGTTGATCGCAGCGAAGGTAAAGTTGCAATCCCATTAGGATTAGTTGGCTTATATTGGATTCGTCAATTTAAGCGTTTAATCGATAAAGAGAACATCCAGCAAAGCTCGAACTCGTCTAAAGGGCTAGGTTTTATAAAGCCCGATGGCTGGGGCAGACTTTCCCATTTAAGTCCTGATGATCTTGCTATAGGCACGACATTTTTTGGTGAAGATGCAGTGGCGCTTGATAAAGCGATAAAAGACAGCTTAAAAACCATAAAAGATGGTCCCGTCACTTTTACCTATCAAGGTGATAAATCAAACCCTTACTTTGAAATGATTCGTTCAGCTAAGAAGCCAAAACGTTCAATTGTTGTGGATAGCGAGTTCCTCGAAGGTTATGGGCTGTTTGTGTTGGATGAAAGCCTTTGGGATTGTTTTCGATTGTATAACTCTTGGATTGAGCCGCTGGTGGTCAACCAATGGATTATGGAAATGCAACGATTTCGGTCTAATCAAGAGCGGGGTATTCCACTGCAAACGTATCATGATTGTTTGGTCTGGATTGATAAAGACCATGATACGCGAGTCGTGCGAAAGAGAATTGAACAGTTGAAGCTCAGCCATTGCGACATTGTCAGTGTATGGAGTGGAAGCAAATTACGAAATGAGTATCACGTTGATCACTGTTTGCCATTTGCTTATTGGCCCAACAATGATAAGTGGAACTTACTACCAACATCTAAGGTTGAAAACCTAAACAAGCGTGATCGTATTCCTGCTAGCTATCGATTAAACGCATCCAAGCCGCGAATTTTGGATTGGTGGCAGTTAGCTTGGGGAGAGACGGATAATTTGAGTCGGACGTTTTTTACCGAGGCTTCATTGTCGCTACCTAATGTGCCTGCATCTTGTCAAGATTTTGAGCATGTCTTTGAAGCGATGGGATTACAAATTCGTGGTGTTAAAAGTCGCCTTTGTATCGCGGAATGGTAATGTCTTGTTTGCCGTTACAGCGTGATATATGAACCTGATAGCCACCAACAAAAAAGCGCTGGTTAACCAGCGCTTTTGCATTTATTAAGGGCATTACATCTTTTTAAAGATGATGGAGGTGTTGATGCCGCCAAAGGCGAAGTTGTTACTCATCAAATATTTCACGTCCAGCTCTCGGCCTTGTCCGGCGATGTAGTCTAAATCGCCACATTGCTCGTCGAGGTTTTCTAGGTTGAGCGTTGGGTTAAACCAACCTGTGTGCATCATTTCTAAACCTAGCCACGCTTCAATCGCGCCACAGGCGCCTAGTGTGTGGCCAAAGTAGCTCTTGAGTGAACTGATTGGCACTTTGCCCAGAGCATTCGCTGTTGCGTTGCTTTCCGCAATATCGCCGCGGTCGGTGGCAGTGCCGTGAGCAGATACATAGTCGATCTTCTCAGAAGGAATGCCCGCGTTTTGCAAAGCCATTTCCATACAGATTTGCATGGTTTCCATCTGTGGTTGAGTGACGTGTGCGGCATCACAGTTGCTGGCAAAACCGATGATTTCTGCATAGATTTTCGCGCCACGAGCGACGGCGTGTTCGTACTCTTCCAGAACTAGCGTTCCCGCACCTTCACCAATCACCAAACCATCGCGATCGGAGTCATAAGGTCTTGGTGTGCTTTTCGGGTCTTCATTCTTCAGACTGGTGGCAAAAAGGGTATCGAAGACCGCGGATTCCGTTGGGCACAATTCTTCAGCGCCACCAGCAACCATGACCGTTTGGTAGCCGTGCTTGATCGCTTCGTAGGCGTAGCCGATTGCTTGGCTGCCAGAGGTACATGCACTGCTGGTTGGGATCACTCGGCCTTTCAAACCGAAAAATAGACCAACGTTCACTGCCGTGGTATGCGGCATCATTTGCACGTAAGTCGTTGCGGTGATCGCTTTAGTGGTTTTCTCATTCAGCATGACACCAAATGCGCCGATTGCGTCAGTACTGCCTGTTGATGAGCCGTATGCGATACCCGTTTGACCATTGGTGAGTACGTCGTTACCAATCAAACCTGCTTGGCTTAGTGCGTTTTCTGTTGCGACGGTCGCCAATTTGGAAACACGCCCCATGCCGCGTACTTGCTTGCGCTTGTAGTGCTTTGGCAGTTCAAAATCTAAAATTGGTGCCGCGAGCTTGGTGTTCAAACCATCATACTGTTCGTAAGAAGGCATGTATTGCGTCGCGTTCTGGCAGTCACGCAGTTTTGGTTCGACAGATTGCCAATCGTTACCAAACGCAGTCACGCCTGACATTCCGGTTACAACAACTCGACGGCTCATACTAGGCCTCCGTTTACCGAAATGACTTGGCGAGTTACATAGCCTGCGATGTCAGACATAAGGTAACTGACTAAACCAGCAACTTCTTCTGGCTCTCCCATGCGGCGCAAAGGAATTTGCGGCATCGCATGTTCTTTCACGTGTTCGTCTACCATGCCTGTGTCGATAAGCCCTGGAGCAACGCAGTTGACGGTGATTTTGCGTTTTGCCAGTTCAAGCGCGAGTGATTTTGTTGCACCAATTACGCCCGCTTTCGCTGCGCTGTAGTTAGTTTGACCACGATTCCCCGTTAGGCCAGAGACTGATGCAAGCGTAACAATTCGGCCGCCTTTGCGCTTTTGCACCATTGGCATAACACAAGGGTGAAGAACGTTGTAGAAGCTATCTAAGTTGGTATGAATCACACCATCCCATTCTTCTTCGGTCATCGCAGGGAAAGCGGTATCTTTTGTGATACCAGCGTTGTTCACGACGCCATAGTAAGCGCCGTGTTCGGCGATATCGGCTTCTAGCTTCTCACGACAATCTGCACGGTCACTGATGTCGAATTGGATAAGACGACCGCTACCACCATGCTGTTCGATGGTGTTTAGGGTGTCTTGCGCGCCTTGTTGATCGCCCATGTAATGGACAATGACTTGGAAACCATCTTTGGCTAATTGAACGGCAATGGCTTTACCGATGCCTTTGCTGGCACCTGTAACGAGGACTTGTCGGGTCATTGTTGACTCCTGATTTTCATTTCTTGTAATTTTTCTTCTGATGGAACGTAAACGTTCAATTGGCAAGTCGCTACAACAGTTCCTTGTAGCTCAATACGGGCTGAAAAAACCGCCATACCGTTATCTTCCATAACTTTTTCAGCATACACATCGAGCACCTGTCCGCGAGAAAACGTATCGCATTCAGACGTGTATCGACGGCTACCAAGCAAAAAGCCAATCGGTGGCGCTTGTTCTTTCATTAATGCGTGGTAACCAGACCACGCCGCGACAGATTGCGCCATAAACTCAATGCCAACGTAAGCTGGCACAGTTTGAGAGGCCGAGTCGAAGAACGGGTTGTGTTCTGCGATATCAACCTGGCAGTGAATCGTATCTTGTTGAACATCCAAAGCACGATCGACCAAGATCATTGGTTTGTCGTGTGGCAAAAGTTGTTCGATGGGAGGAAGTTTAGTCATGAGCGTAACCAAAAATAAGACTAATATTATTGCCACCAAAAGCAAAAGAGTTGCTGAGAATCGCTTTGTTACCCAGTTTGGTTGGCGTCTCAACTAACGATATATGGATATCGTCTGCTTTGGTTTCGCAGTGTTGTATTGGCAAATCAAGGTTGTACTTGAGAATATGCCAAGTGATCGCGGCTTCCGTTGCACTTGCTGCGCCTAATGTGTGTCCGGTAAGTGGCTTTGTCGAGCTTACGGGAACGGAGTCTCCAAAGCAGCGATGAATGGCTTTGCTTTCCATCGCATCGTTTAACGGCGTTGCTGTGCCATGCGCGTTGATGTAACCAATGTCTTGCGCTGTAAGTCCTGCATTGGCCAACGCTTTTTTCATCGCTTCTTCTGCGCCTAACCCTTCTGGATGTGGTGCGGAAATATGGTGTGCGTCTGAGCTGTCGCCAGCTCCGAGAAGAGCAACGGGCGCAGGTGTTTTGCTTAGCAACATTAATGCTGCGGCTTCGCCGATATTGATGCCGTTGCGATGTTGATCAAACGGCTTACAAAGGCTATCGGATAGAGCTTCTAGACCGTTAAAGCCGTTTAGTGTTAGCCGACAAATGGTATCTACACCACCCACAATAACCGCATCAACAATGCCAGAGCGAATCAGGCGTTGCGCGGTTAAAAAGACACGACCACTAGAAGAACAGGCGGTTGAAACTGAGTAATGTGGGCCGCTCAAATCAAAGTAGGCGGCAATAAAATCGCTGCAGTTGCCAAGCTCTTGTTTGATGTAATGGTAGTCGGCAGGAAAATTACCCTTTGCCAGCTTTTCACCAAATGCGATTTCGCCATCTGAAATGCCAGATGTGCTGGTGCCGATCACGACTGCGATACGGTCACGGCCATATTTAGCAATGGCGTCACGCACGTTGCCTTCGATTTGCTGCAAAGCCGAAAGTGCGAGGCGGTTGTTTCTCGTATCAAACTGGCTGAGTGCGGGTGGTAATTGCGGTAACGTCTGTGCGATTCGACCGATTACTGTTTGGCGGCCTGAATTTAAAATATCTCGGTCAACCACCATGTTGGATGGCTTCGCTCCCGATAAACACTGGTGGATGAGCGCGTCATCTTGCCCCATGGCAGAGTGAAAGCCACAGGCCTGAATATACAAAGGTTGAGAAGAGCGAATAGGCATATTGTTATTCTAAATTTTTCTTAATTAATCTGATGTTGCAGTGTTTGAATAGAAATTGAAAACTGATGTTTGAGGTGATGAAAATCAATCTTACCCTCTAACTTGTTAGACGAGCTGTATTGAATCTCAATGATCTTTTCACCGTCGCTATCAAAGATGGCGCGAGAATTATTTTTATCAATAATTCGCCACCTTACCTCATTTAACGACCCTTCCCAAGCGGAACTCGGCCAGAGCGTGATCATCAGGTTAAATAATACCTGTTCTGGCTGCGGTAGCGAACCTTGTAAACCGTTGAGCACTTCGGTTTGAATTTGTTCTCCATCGTAAGACAGTGAGAGTACTCTTGTCCCCCAGGATGAGAAGCCTGCCAGCACCACTTCGTTGTTGGTCACTTGCAGTTGTACCGGAAGTTGCTCAGATGTGGTTTTACCATCTATTGCCCAAGAAGCCGTAATTAACTGACTGGCAGACAACTGATAGCCCAAGCTTGCGGGAGTGGGCAAGCTAACTTGGGTGTGCTCGGCAATGTCGACCTGAGGCGTCGATTGGTGAGGGACCAAGCTGCATGCACTTAAAAACAGGCTCAGTGCGAATAACGTCGCGCAGCGAAAGGCGTGATTGAAAATCATGACGTCGTTTCCTCTGTTTTAATTGCAATCGGAGAGAGCAGCCAAGCGACAAAAATACCACTTAACACCGTAATGCCAAAACTGTGAATCGCGTGAGTTTGGCTGAGTGACAGCAATCCAAATGACAACACAGTGGTCATTGCCGAAAGGGTGATCGCCAATAGTGTGCTCACACTGCGGGCTTTCTCGGCAAAGAACAGAGTGTAATCGATCCCTATACCAAGAATGAGCACCAAGCCAAGCAAGTTGAACAGGTTTAATGTTGTTCCCATCGCGACAGCAGTTGCCAGACCGCAGGCGCAAGCAATCAATGATGGCAGTAAAACTCGGCAACTGTGTTGCAGACCGTACCGCTTGATTAATACCAGAAAGATCACAGCACTGGCGGCTGCCAATAGCTCCATGATTTTGATTCGGTATTCACCAAATAGGGTGGATATTTCTTCAGCTTTGTTTAGGTAGACAACATCAGACTGTGATTTGGCAAATGCCTTAACAACAACGGAGTCTTGCAATTGGTTTAACACCACTACCGTTGCCGATTTTCCTTTGATCTTACCCAAATGAAGAAAACGTACAGGCGCTGATACCGGGTTTTGCAAGTACTGTTCAACCGTAACAGGGATAAAGTCGGCGTCCATTTTGGGCTTTTTACTTAAGCCCAGCCCGGAAGTAAGTGGGCTGGATTGTGTCGCGTAAAGATCGCGAATCAATTGATAGTCTTGTTGCTGACGTTCCACTGAGCTCAAGTAGCGGCTCAGGCTCTGGTAGCTTTCGATGGTGCTGTCCGCTTTCCACGCTTCTAAAGTTGGTGTCAAAGACTCCAGCTTTTTCATTAGGTTTTCGTCATCGTCGGCGGTAACGACCAACATTTGCTGCGAAGATTGCATGCCACTGAGCGTCGTAATCAAGGTTTCTTGCTGCTTGAGATCGTTCGGCATCGTTTGCAGCAGACGAATGTCGTCATCGTAGTTCAATTGCAGCAAGAAAAAGCCACTCGCAACCACACATAACATCGGTAATCCGACTTTAATTCGAGGTTGATTCCAAAGCGTTAACCATTTCGCCAACAGTGATTGTCCCGGTAAAGTCGAAATGGAGCGCGATGGGTTACGAGCCAGTATCGGATACCAAGCCACCACGGTGATGTAAGCGGCAGTCAGACCAATGGATGAAAACAGCGCAAGCTGCTGCAAACCAGGAAAGGGTGCCACTAACATGCCCAAATAGCCGATCAAACTGGTGATTAAGCCAAGTGTGATCGCTATGAAAATATGCTTTAACCCTTGCTCGCTATCCCATTCATTTCCCGCCGCAAGGCGTTCGGTTAGGTAGTGGAATGCGTAGTCGATAGACACGCCGATTAAACTTGCGCCAAACACTAAGCTGAACAGATGGACTTTTCCAAAAATCCACGTCGTAACGGACAACGCAACGAGCAAACCAATGGTGATGGAAAGCAGTGCGAGAGACAGTGGCATCACACTACGAAAGACCAACACGAACAATGCAATGATACCGAGCAGAGAGAACACACCGATGGTACTGATCTCCGATTTTGCACTTTGCGTACCAAAGTCGGCGTAAAATAGAACGCCTGTATGTGAGACTTCAGCGCCATATTTCTGCGCGACGCTTTGTTCTAGCGCTTGAATATCAGGGACGGCAAGCTGCCCAGTTAGGCTATAAGGCGAGTCTTTTAGTTCGGCAGTAATAAGCAAGTATTGAGCATCGTCTTTTTCGACGGACAGATAGCCGTTATCCAATCGGAAAGAGGACGATTGCTGGGTAACTTGGCTTAAATAATCACGAAATAGCAAGAAAGGATCATTTTGTAACTCTTGCCCAGTCACCCCAGAAAACGGGTTGTACAGAGACTGAATCACATGCTGCACTTGCTGTTCTGGATTTTGGCTTAAACGCTCTCGTTGTTCAGGCGTCAGCAATTGGAAGCGGTGCTTAAAGTAGTAACTCGCCCAAGCTTGCTGTTCTTGAGGTGAGATTTTTCCTACCACATCGCGAAAATGATTACTTTGGCGTAACCCCTTATCAAATTCAGCGGCCGCTGCAAAAAGGGCATTTTTGTCCGGCGCTGTGATCACGAAAATGACTTTGTCGCTCATACTTGCCGAGACCGACTCAAAGGCTTGCTCAGCCACCGGGTTTTGTTGGTTCTTCGGCAGCAGTTTTAAAATGTTGGTCTCAATCGGAGATTCTGCACTCCAAACCCATTGTTTGAGTAGCAACGCGCCCGCTAAAACAACGAGATTGAGCCAAACCAGAGCAAAGGTATGAGTGCCGAGACTGAGTTTAGAAACGGAATTGAGCGTCTTCGGCATCCGTGAGTTCCTGAGGTAGAGAGGTCTGGTTTGTAAACGTGATTTCGGTCTTATCGCCACGCAGCTCTTGTAGGGTTAGGCGATCAATGTGCGTTTTACCGGAAAGAGTGATGGATTGAAACACCGCATTTAATGGCGACTGTTTTGGCACTAAAACGAGCTGCCATTGATTGTTCTCAACTGAAAAATCGAGTGTGAATTGTTCTTGCAGTGCAGAAGTATCCCCGTGGAACACGGATAAAAACACATGACTAAAGTAGAACGCCATTGGGTTTTCTTGTGCAGAGATCGTTTTCGGTGCTTGGTCGGCAAAAGTCTGACGAAGTTTGTTTTCCGTCAATACCAAATTGACTGCGAAAGGTTCTGTTTGTTGCCACAACAAGCCATGTGTTTTGCTCAGTGTGAACTGACCTTTAGAGGTTAAAGGTTGACTAAACATTTCCAGATGACGCTGCTGCGTAAAATCTCCGCGTACGATTTCATGCTGAGACAACTGCTGTTGAAGCGATGCCAAATCCGTTACATTTACTGTCGGTGTGGCCAGTGCTGGAACAGAAAATATCAGCAAAAAAGAGAGTAACCACTTTTGCATTAGTCCAGACTCCCATGGTTGTGCCATTGCTCTACTTTATCTAAAAAGATTGCTGGAGAAACAAAGCACATCTCTTGCTTTTCAATGGATACGGCGACTTGCGTTGTATGCGCTTTGCACATACGTTGATTCGTTTCGGCGTCGTAAATCACGTAATCCACACGTAAGCGGTTTTCCCACTCAGTGAGTTGCGCGGTAATGCGAATGGTGTGATTAAACGGAATCGCCTTCACGTATTTAACGCGCGTGTCGATGATCGGCCACATGTACCCAGAGTCTTGCATATCGCGATAGCTGTATTGGATCTTTTCCATCAGCACACGACGCGCTTCTTCAAAATATCGAAAGAAGTTGCCGTGATAAATCACGCCCATCGGGTCAGCATCTTGGAATGAGGTGACCATAGTCACCTCCGCTTTTAATGGGTAGAGAACCTGCTCTTGCATTATACCTCCGCGTAGAGTGGCCAATGACGTTGCTGAATGCGTTCAATGAAATGGCGCAAATCTTGTTCCAATGGGCGATCTTCAATCACAAATTCAAACTCGTTCAGTACTGCGTCACGAATTACTCGCAAACTCTGACTCATGTGGTGTTCGTCCAATTCGTTATGACGGCGACGAATCTCAACCGCTTGAACGCTTGCTAGGAGTGAAGCCGCAGCAACTTGCTCTGTTAACTCAAGTACGCGTAAGCAATCACGAGCCGCAATGGTGCCCATGCTCACTTTGTCTTGGTTGTGACATTCGGTTGAGCGAGAAAAAACGCTCGCTGGCATGGTGTTTTTCAACGCTTCTGCCGTCCAAGCTGAGATACCAATCTGAACCGCTTTAAAGCCGTGGTTGATCGGTTTACGCTCGCCTTCTGCACCGGTTAAGTTAAACGGCAGGCCGTTATTGAACTTGTAATCCATCAGTTGCGCCATCTGACGGTCCAGCAAATCAGCTAAGTTGGCAATGTTCACTTTCAACGTATCCATCGCCATTGCGATATGACCACCGTAGAAGTGACCGCCGTGCAGAACGCGCTCGTTGTCGCCATCGATAATTGGATTGTCGTTGGCACTATTTAGTTCATTCTCAATCAATTGACGTAGCCAAGGCAGTGAGTCTTGCACCATGCCAATTACGTGTGGCGCACAACGCAGCGAGTAACGATCTTGCAGTCGGTCGCTATTGCGTGGCGGACGCTCAGCATTGAGATCATCACGCAGCCAAGCTGCAACTTGCTGTTGACCAGGGTGAGGCTTTACCGCAAACAACGCTTCATCAAAGTGGAAGTCATTACCTTGCATACCCACAGAGACCATCGCGGTAATCTTGGTGCAAAGCTGAGCTAGGTATTCTGCGCGTTTGTAGGCAAGACAGGCGAGGGCAGTCATCACGGATGTACCGTTCATTAACGCCAAACCTTCTTTTGGTTTTAGGCGAATTGGCTCAATGCCCAGCTCTGCAAACACTTCTTGTGTTGGTCGCACATCGCCTTTGTAAAGCACTTCACGCTCGCCAATTAAGGTCGCCGCTAGGTAAGACAGAGGCGTTAAATCGCCACTTGCGCCCACCGAGCCTTCTTGTGGAATACGCGGCGCAATGTCGTGGTTGATAAGCGTAACGATTTGGTTCAACAGATCGTGAGACACGCCAGATACGCCTTGCGACAATGAACACAAACGGGTTGCCAGCACCGCGCGAGCTTGCTCATGAGAAAGGATTTGACCTAAGCCACAACCATGGAAGCGTGTAAGGTGCAACGGAAGTTCATCCACAAGAGCGGGTGGAATCGCCACAGTACATGAATCGCCGTAACCGGTAGTCACGCCGTAAATAACGCCTTCTTCTTTCAGTAATCGTTCCAGAAACGCCACGCCACGATCAATTTTCGCGGTAAATTCTGGCGAGGTGTTCATGTTTGCCTTTGCACCTTGAGCAATGGCAACGACATCTTCGATGGTTAAAGATTGGGCACCAAAAGTGATGTTGTGATTATTGTTGTTTGTCATGTGGCTGATTACTTAAAGTCCAGAAGTTAAAAAAGTTGTACCACTGTAACGGCGCTTGCAGTGTGTGGTGTTCTAATCTGTGGGCGTACTGTTGAACAACGTGTTCTAGTGCCTGCTGACGCTCCTTGCGCGGTAGCGTGATTTGGTCACTAAAGTGTTCAAAGTACACATTAAAATGCGGAGTGTTTGCTTCATCGTCGCGTAGGCCGAAGAGTAGATAAACCGGCGCTTTTAATACCGAGGCCAGCATGAATGGGCCTTGCGGGAATGGCGCTGGTTTACCAAGAAAATCTGCCCAAACGACACGATTTTCTTTGCTGGTAGAAGTGCGATCGCCAACGATCACCACCCATTCGCCTTGCTCGATTTTTTGTTGAAGCAGAATCGCGGTGTCTGGTCCCATTGAGCTGACTTGAATCAAATTCAGTTCCGAGTTTGGGTTTACCGCCTTCATTACCGCATTAAATTGTTCAGCGTGTTGGGTAAATACCAAGGCGTTGATTTTGACATGAGAGTGTCGACGACCAAGCGCGCGGCAGAGTTCGATATTGCCAAGGTGCGAGCCTAAAATGAGCACGCCTTGTTTTTTCTGCGCCATCTCTTCGAAATGATGCTGGCCGTGAATGGTTAGGTTATCGACGTTAAAGTCACCTTGCCAGGCAGCCAGTTTGTCGAGCATGGTTCGCCCAAAAGAAAGCAGATGATGATAGCTGTCCAACTGTTTTGGTAGTGCGATGCTCTGCTGCGTTGCGTAGTACTGCAAGTTTTGCAGGTAAACCTCAGACGCTTCACGGGCAGATTTACCCGTGAAGTGGTAGTAGCGCATGACTAATTTTAAAATCAGGTCAAACGCTTTTCTGCCGAACAAGCGGTAAACCGCGAGTAAGGTTTTGATGCCTAAAATCGTGCCTTGTTCTTTTCGTTTCGACCAGTGGGTATTGCTGTCGTCTGTGTGACTGTGCTTTCTGGCGAGTAGCGAAGGAATGCGCGGCAACATGCCAAAAAATAGGCGAGTGTGCATCCAGCTTATCTTGACGTTATCCCACAATGCGTCGAAGTGGGAAATGCCACCTTCAGGGTAGATCACGCGCGTTGGAACAAAATCAATATCGACGCCTTCCCAGTACATTCGCACCAGAATTTCGATATCAAAATCCATGCGTTTGCCGATGTTGTACTTGTTCAACACGGCGACCGTTTTCGCCAATGGGTAGGCGCGAAAACCACACATGCTGTCTTTGATAGACAGTGACAAGGTTTCTATCCACACCCAAACGTGCGTAGCGTAGCGACCATACAAACGGGATTTAGGTACGCTCTCGTCGTATATCGGTTGGCCCGAAAGCAGGTTATCTGGTTTTGTTTCGCTGGCGCTGAGCAATTTCGGCAATGCTTCTAGGTCGTGCTGACCATCTGCGTCGATTTGAATGGCGTGCGTAAAACCAAGTTGGTGAGCTTGATGTAGGCCTGCCATCACCGCGCCACCTTTGCCTTGGTTTTCTCTCAAACTAATCAGTTTTATCAGCCCTTGCTCACTCAAAGCAGAAAGCGCTTGTTTGGTGTCTTCATTGCTGCCGTCGTCCACGACCAGCACTGGCAAAGCGAAAGAGGATAACGACGCAACCACGTCTGCAATTGTGCTGCCGTGGTTGTAGCAAGGAATTAAAAAGCAGGGACGATAATCACTCACGTGACTCACCCAGTTTCATTTTTCCTGACGAGTGAGTCACCAAGGTTTCACCGTTTTTCGATGTGTACTTAAAGGTCAATTTCTCGCGCTCATTGTCCCAAGAGAGTGAGAGGCAAACGGCTGCGTTTGGCAGAATCGGCTCTTGAAATTTGATGACTTCCATTCCTTTAAATACCTTGGGAGTATTCAAATGTTGAACGGCGTAGAACAGCGCCCAATCAATTTGAGTGACGCCGGGTAAAAGAGGGAAGTGATTGAAATGACCTTGGAAATCTAAGATGTCAGCATCCACTCGCAGCGACAGCTCCGCGGTATGGTCACTCACTTCAATATTCTGAATAGTTGGTTTTCTTTTATCCATGTTACTAGCTTTATTGGAATAGTTTTTCAATTTCAGCAACTTGGCGTTTGCCTTGGCTGTTCAATGGAATTTCATCGACCACTCGGAATTTTCTCGGGATAGCGATCGGTTCTAGCCAATTGCGCAGTGCCTTGCGAAGCTCAAGCCAAAATTTGCCTTTACCAAGTTCATTAAGCACATCGCTGCCTTGATCGTTAAGTACGATGATCGAGACTAACGTGAGGCGACCAGATTTTTCCATTGGGATCACCACGCTTTCTTGAACCCACGGCAATTGCTCTAAACGTTTTTCCACTTCGACAAGGGAAATACGCTTTTCTTCGACTTTGACGATTCGGTCAGTGCGTCCACGCAATTCAAAAGAAATACTATCATGGAAATAGCATTCATCCGCAGTTTGGTACCAAGTGTTTTCATCAATGTGTGGCGAGCGGAGCTTTAAACAATTTTCATGGTTAAGCTCGGCTTCAATACCAGGGAATAACGTCCAGGGAGTACTGGCTTCGTGCTGCTGACGGTAAGCGATGCCGCCGGTTTCTGTGCTGCCAAAAACTTCAATAGGAAGTGACCCAAACAACAACTGGCTGTGCTGCGCGGCTTGGTTTGGCAAGGGACCACCAGAAGAAAATACGCACCGAATCGCAACCGGATTGTGCTCTTCACTGAGTCGTTTTAGTAACGCAGGGCTGCTTACTAGCGTGGTGTCAGCATCAGCGTGATGGACAATTTGCTCTGGGAACTCAAGGTTGTGTGCTGAAAATGGACGTGCGGAGCACAAAGGCCACAATACGCGGAACAGCAAGCCGTAAATGTGTTGATGAGAAACGGTGCTTTCAACGTGTGTGCTGGCAACCGTGTCGCCCCACAGGTTATCTAGAATAGCAACTTCGATATCGAGCTGTTTCAGCGTTTTTGCAATGGCTTTTGGTGTGCCGCTTGAACCCGAAGTGAATAGCGTTACTGGTATTTCTGCCAGGTTTAATTCACGCCAAAAATAAGGTTGTTTGGCCTCTGGCTCGTTAATCATGGTGGTTTCTAGCAATGATTGAGCTTCGATCAAAAGCGAGCTCACCAATTCTGGAACCGAGACATCGGCATCATGCAGCAACAAATCGTAGTACTCACTGAGCTCTTTGAGTGCTTCTGGTTGGTAATTACCAGGTAATACAATGGATTTTCCTGCATAACAACAAGCAAAAAAGCCAACGGCAAATAGGTAGCTGTTGCCAAAACACAACGCAATGTTTTGCGTTGGTTGGGTCTCTAGCTGCTGAGTAAGTGTTGCGACGTGCTGCTGGAAATCACCCCACGTGATAACCGTGTCGCGATCGTAAGAGACTGGGGATTGCTCAGACCTCTCTGCGATGAACAAGGTCGCAAGGGAGGTAAAGCTCGAATACGTTGTATTCATACGATTAGTGTTCCTTTCGAACAAATTGACGCACGATCCATTCTCCAGCGAACAAGCCACCAGCAAGTAAGTAGCTGATGAGGCCGTTATAAAGCGTCCATATTTTTACTGGTAGGAAACAGGTATAGAGTGCAACGGCAGCGTTGAGCGTAAAAAAGGCGCACCAAACCATCGTCACTTTGCGAGTGTAAGCCACGCCAATAGCCGGAAGGTCGGGCTCTTGCAAGCGAGCAAGCCTCTCTATGATCGATTGCGGCTGTTTTAAGCTCAGTCCAAATACACACAGCATACATACATTGACAACGACAGGGTAAAACTGAAGCCACCCATGTTGTTTAAACACCATGCCAAGCGTAATTAGGACAATGCCAACAGCGCCCGTAACGAGCGCCAAGAACTTAAACTCTTTTAGTGGGGTCTTATTTGCGACGAAAACACGCAAAAGTAACGCAGCAATTAACAAGCCCCCAACTAAGTTCAAGCCAAATTTATCTATACCGAAATAGACGGCGAAGGGGTAGGCAAACAGTACAATTGCAGACAGACCAGTCAGCAATTGGCGCATTAACTTTCCTTCAATAACTCAGTGACAGCGTTAACCACATCGTCAACGGTTCTTACTGCACTAAACTCTGCTGGCTTGATTTTTTTGCCAGTGACATTCTGTAGGTGTACGACCAAATCAACGGCGTCAATGCTATCAAGATCGAGATCTTGGTATAAGTGCGCATCTGATTGAATGTCGGCTGCGTCAATTTCGAACAGCTCAACAAGCGCATCTTTAACTTGTTCAAATACTTGATCTTTATTTACATCAGTCATGAATATACCTACAACTTATTCATTAGTTTGAGAAGAAACGTATTTCGCTAGATTTGCTACAGACGCAAAGTGTTCGCGCGTATTTGAGTCGTCGGCATCAATAACGATGTTGTATTGTTTTTTTATTGCGAGTCCAAGCTCAAGCGCGTCGATAGAATCTAAGCCAAGTCCATCACCAAAAAGTGGTGCATCCGTTTCAATATCATCTACGGTTAAATCTTCAAGGTTTAAAGCATCAATAATAAGTTGCTTAATGTCGTTGTGTAACTGTTCCACTGGGACCTGCTTATTAATAAAAGTTTTCTGGAAAAATGTTTTCAGCTAGGTGCTGTTGTAAGCGTCGCGCCGCTATTGTCGGCGACGTAGTTTGCTTTATAAAGGGGGTAATCTCAACTTTATCCTTAACTTCAACCCTGAAAAAGGGCTTTGTTGCCGGTACTTGATACCATTTTTTCTCTTTTGTGAGGAAACTTGGTGTTACCGTAATATGGACAACTCTTAAATCTCGTTCTGTTCTTACCGCAATTTGTGCTGCACCACGTTGTAATTTCGGTTCTACACCTGGCGTTGTTCTTGTTCCTTCAGGAAATATAAGCAACACGTTGCCTTTGTTAAATCGTTCATCACAAAGTGCTAATAAATCATCCGGTGCTTCATTGGGAATATATCCGGCTGCTTTTACGATGTGCTTCATAAAAGGATTCGACCATATTGCCGATTTTACTAAACAGTCGCAGCGATTTAATTGTGAAGCAATGAGAACGTAATCGATTAAACTAGGGTGGTTGGCAACAATTAAACAATTACGATCTTGTTGAAGAATATCGGCACCAATAATTTGATAATCGATTGCGCCACTCAACTTCATCAATTTACAAAATGTGTTGAATGAATATCGAATCGCACCTTGAACTTTATATTCGCGTTCCGTTTGGTCTGAAACAAAAATACGAATGGTCGGAATAACAATGAAACTCAGTACTAAACCACCTAACCCAAATACTGAAAAACAAAAGCCTGTTGCTAGCACACGCCAATACTGATTTAAGCGAGTCATTTTTTGTGCCATTCCCAAATTTGTTTCGGAGCGTGAATAGTCCACTGATTTTCATCTGACAAGTAGTGTTGCAAAAACGCTAAGCCTTGTGGCAACGGGTGGTTTGAGCATTTTGCACTGATGCCGCTTTGCACCGTGAAGCCATCTCCATGAGAAAGTATCAAGCCAAGTCCAAACCCTTTGTATTGTTGGTTTTCATATTCTAAGTAAGAGTCAGGCATAGGCTCATCAAAATCAACAAGCAGTACTTTTTTGTCAGGATTGTCGGACAAAAACAGCCATGCTTCTAATATTGCGCTTTGGAATGTGTTTTCTGCCGCAGCGATAGAAGTTAGGGGAATGGGTTGTTTAGTTGCGATAGTGGCAAGCCCTGCGGCGGTATTGTGCACCGATTGAGAAAAAGCCATCGGAGACGCCTCTTCTCCATTAATTATATCTTCAACTAGTGCGACGCTGCGATGCAGTTCACCATGACGGCTTGAAAATACAAGGTAATCAACTTGATGTTGATTAAGCATTTCGATTGCAGTTTGTACCGCCAGTTTACTGAGTGGGCTCATTCTTCTGCGCATCATCGCAGGAATATTTGCAACATTGATTTTGCCATCTTCTGGCCATTTTATCTCTGTTGCCCATTGTTTCCATTCATTGGATTCGGATAAACCGAATGAATTCGCTGTCCACGCATCAATATTGAACGAAATGTTGATCTTCGAGTTTGGCATATTGGGTTAAATTGTTTATTTTACAGCTCGATACAAATTGGGGTTGACCCAAATTCACAATAAAAAGGAAATTATCATGTCGCGTTTTAAGCTGTATGTCTCGTTATTATTAACTTTGCTTCTTGTTGGTTGTGGACGAGTACAACCTGTAATGAATGTGGAGGATACTCCAGTTGCTTATGATCTTCAAAATAAACAAGTAAAAATGGCCATAGTGCAATCAGCAACTAACCGAGGCTGGACGATCGAAGAAGTAAGCCCTGGTGTTCTTATTGCAAAAATCCACGTTCGTAAACACTCTGCAGAAGTAAAAATCCCATACAATAATAAATATTACTCAATTATTTATCTCAACTCAGTAAATCTCAAAGCAAGTGATGGCAAAATCCACCGCAATTACAATCGTTGGGTAAACAACTTGAATGTTGATATTCAGCGAGCTATTGCATTGTTGGGCAATCAATCTCAACAATAAAACTATTAATTGCAGTTAGGTTTTTCCGTGTTAAATCAAAATAATGACCCTTTTAATGCTTTTGAAGCGAAGACAGAAGCTCAGAAGTTATCTTTTGCACCAATCGTGTTCCAGACCGCCAAAACGCTTCGAGATTTAGGTATTTTAGCCGCTTTAGACAGCGCTGGCGCTCAAGGCATGAGTGCCACAGATATTGCCGAGAAAACGGGAGTATCAGAATATGGTGTTAAAGTACTGTTGGATATGGCGATTAGTGCGCATATTGTTTTATGGGAACGACCTAACTATTCGCTTGCAAACCTTGGTTTTTACCTTCTTCATGATGGTATGACGAATGCAAACATGGATTTTACGGCAGATGTTTGTTACGCCGCGATGATGCATTTGACGGAAGCAATTCAAGAAGGTAAACCGTCAGGTTTGAAAGAGTTGGGCAATTGGGAGACCATTTATCAAGGTCTATCGACGTTACCAGAACAAGCCAAACAGAGCTGGTTTAAGTTCGATCATTTCTATTCGGATCGCTCGTTCCCACTTCTGCTTAAAGAAGTATTTGCAAGCAAGCCAAAGCATCTTGTGGATATTGGCGGAAATACGGGAAAATGGGCGATTCAGTGTTGTAAACATGACCCTGACGTTCAAGTGACGATTGTTGATTTACCACAGCAATTAGAAGTAGCGATGAAGAATGTTTCAGAAAACCAGTTCGTCGAGCGTGTACGTCCATACCCTGCAAACATGCTGGATAAAGCACAAACATTGCCTGGACACGCTGACGTATGGTGGATGAGCCAGTTCTTGGATTGCTTTTCCCCAATTGAGATCCTCAATATCCTTAAAAAAGTTAAAGCCCAGTTAACGAAGGGAGATACTATTTACGTATTGGAGCTGTTTTGGGATGCTCAAAAATACGCGGGAGCTTCCTATAGCCTTAATGCCACTTCTCTTTATTTTACCTGTTTAGCTAACGGTAATAGTCGCTTTTATCGCAGTGATGATTTCTTAGAAATTGTCGAAGCGGCAGGTTTATCTGTCGTTGAAAGAACCGACAATATTGGCCTTGGTCATACCTTATTAAAACTACAAGCAAACTAAATTCAGAATGAAAACAGAGCTCAAGCAAGTTGTTGTCGTAGGAGCGGGGCCATCAGGTTCAACCGTTTCTGCGTTATTAAAATCGCGTGGCATAGATGTTGTTGTCTTAGAAAAAGCGACTTTTCCACGTTTTTCCATAGGAGAAAGCCTACTCCCTGCATGTATGGAAGTTGTTGAACAAGCAGGAATGACTCATGCAGTAAAGCAGTTTGGTTTCCAGTATAAAGATGGTGCTGCATTTCGTCGTAATGGCGTATACACCCAGTTCGACTTTACAAACAAATACACACCAGGACCGGGCACGACGTTTCAGGTTCAACGTGCCAACTTTGATAAAGTATTGGCAGATAGCGCTGAAGAGCAAGGCGTAGAGATTCGTTATCAGCATGAGCTGCTCAACCTAGTGTTTGAAGGGAAAAAGTCTCGATTAGAAGTGCTCGACTCAAATAAGAAGGCTTATCAAATCGAAGCAGATTTTGTGCTGGATGCAAGTGGCTTTGGGCGTGTTTTACCACGCTTGTTGGAGCTAGAAGAACCTTCTTGTCTTCCGCCTAGAAAAGCGATCTTTACCCATATCGAAGATCATATCTCTCCCCAAGAGCCGGAATACGATCGCAACAAAATTTTAATTTCAGTTCATCCTGAAAATCACGACGTATGGTACTGGCTAATCCCATTCTCTAATGGTACCTGTTCGTTTGGTGTGGTGGGTGAGCCAGAATTTTTCGAAAAATACCCAGAAGATAAGATTGCAGCGTTGCAGCAGTTAGCCAATGAAGAGCTGGGTTTGGCTGCTTTATTGCGAAACGCGAATTACCCGAATCCAGCAGGCGAGTTGGGTGGCTATTCTGCTAACGTCAAACGTTTAGCGACAGAGCACTACGCGTTGCTTGGTAATGCAGGTGAGTTTCTTGATCCTGTATTTTCATCGGGTGTCACTATCGCCATGAAATCGGCAGAGTTTGCAGCGGACTGCGTGGTTCGTCAGCTGAATGGTGAAAAGGTTGATTGGCAAGAAGAGTACTCGCAACGCTTAATGGTGGGAGTGAACACATTCCGCACTTATGTGGAAGGCTGGTACAACGGCACGTTGCAAGATGTGATTTTCTATCAAAACCCGAACCCACGTATTAAACAGATGATTAGTGCGATTTTGGCTGGATATGCTTGGGATACGAATAATCCTTACGTAAAACAAAGTGAGCAGCGTTTGTCGACGCTTGCAGAACTGGTTCGGGAAGCTGAACTGTAAGAATATACATTCGCTTATCCGAGAATCAGTAAACCTAGGTCTTACCAAAAAATTGGTAAGGCCTTTTTAATGCCTCTTTAATTTTACTTCTAGCGTGTTGGAGACACATTGACCACTTACATCGGTGTGTATCGAATTTGAGAATTTTTATGGTGACATTGATCACATCTAGAATTCCTGTTGCTGATATTTATATTAAATTTGTAGGAAATGGATTACATTCTGGGAGTGTTCCCTACATCTGGCTTCGTTGTGAAAACGGTTTATAAGCAACTGTATAAGTTAGTAAAGTTCCAAAAACTACACCAAAAAAAAGACAAGTTTCTTACCAAATCAATTCGCTTGGTGAGTTCGAGCCATCGACTACGCCAAACGCTTCCTCTACTTTCTAAAATTGTCGAAGAACATGACGCATCAACGGTCTCTTCGATTGCAGATCCCGAGAACGCGGTAGCGTGGGGAGGTAAAGTTTCTCCAGAGTTCAAATCTAAAGTCATCCGTATTAGTAAAGAGCTAAAGATCAATCCTAATCATCTTATGGCGTGCATGGCATTTGAAACTGCTGAAACTTTCAGTCCAAGCATCAAAAATGGTTCCGGAAGCGGGGCTACAGGGTTAATTCAATTTATGCCCTCTACCGCAGAGTCATTAGGAGTGAACACAAAGACTCTTGCGAGAATGAGCGCGCTTGAACAACTTGACTATGTGAAAGCGTACTATTGGCCCTATCGAAATAAAATTAATAGCTTAGAAGATGCTTACATGGCCATTCTCTACCCTGCTGCGATTGGTAAACCGCCGTCTTTCGTTTTGTTCAGACAAGGCTCAATTGCCTATCGACAGAATGCAGGTATCGACCGCCACAACACGGGAAAAATCACGCTTAATGATGTTTCCTACAAAGTGAGGAAAAAATTAGAAAAAGGTTTGCAGCCCAATTTCATGGGCTAAGATTGTGTCATGTTCCTAGTTTTTCGCGCATGAATCCTTCTGTTACTTCACGGGGATTCTGATACACTACGCGCCCATTTCCTCTGTTGAGACCTTTCTATGCCATTTTCTAAGCTTGGTTTAAGCGCATCGATTGCTGATGCAGTAAAAGCGCTAGGTTATGAAAAACCCACTTCTATCCAACAAAAAGCCATTCCAATCGTATTGCGTGGCCGCAATTTAATTGCAGCAGCGCAAACGGGCACAGGTAAAACGGCCAGTTTTGTTCTGCCAATCTTAGAAAAGCTTAGTCGAGGCGAAACGCAACGTAAAAAACGCGCTCGTGCGATTATCCTAACGCCAACACGCGAACTTGCGCTTCAGGTTCATCAAAGTATTGAAGCTTATGGTAAAAACTTACCATTACGCTCAATGGCGATGTTTGGTGGTGTGGATTATGCACCACAAAAACAAGCCTTGATCGAGGGGGTCGATATTGTGGTAAGCACGCCTGGGCGCTTGATTGATCTGTACGGTCAACGCGCGATTCACTTTGATGAAGTGGAAATGCTAGTGCTTGATGAAGCCGACAAAATGTTGGATATGGGATTCATCGATGCGATCGACAAAATCGTCGACTGTATGCCAGAACATGTGCAAAGTTTGCTGTTCTCAGCGACGTTATCTAACCCTGTTCGTGACTTGGCGAAAAATGCGATTATTGATCCTGAAGAGATCACGATTGCAAAGCACAGTGCCTCAAAATCAAATATTAAACAGTGGATCACGACCGTCGATAAAGACATGAAGTCGTCGCTGTTAAGTCACTTGCTTAAAGAAAATGACTGGTCGCAAGTACTGGTATTTATTGAAACTAAACACGGCGCAGCCAAACTGGTAAGCCAACTTGAGAAACGTGGCATTGTGGCAGAAGCATTCCACAGTGGCCGTAATCAGCGTGTTCGCCAGGAATTAATAGAAAAGTTTAAAGCGGGTGAAATCCAGTACTTAGTCGCAACCGGCGTTGCTGCGCGCGGTATTGATATTGATAATCTGCCAGTTGTCATCAACTACGATTTACCTTACCCAGCGGATGAGTATGTACATCGTATTGGTCGTACAGGTCGTGCTGGCGCGAAAGGTGAGGCGATATCACTGGTTTCAAAAGACGACTTTAAGAACCTCTGCATGATTGAAAGTCGTTTAGGGCACTTGCTAGAGCGAGTGGAAATTGAAGGTTTTGCGCCAAGAAAGCCAGTACCAATTTCAATTTTAAATTACGTGCCTAAGAATAAACGTAAACCGCACGATAAGCGCGAATCAAAATAGCCAGTTTATCCCATGATCTAAAAGCCGCATTCTTGCGGCTTTTTGCGTTTTAAGGCATCCAATTATGTAGCCATCGCGACGGTTTCTATTCGGTAATGAGGAAAAAAGTTAATCAGTGTCATACGCTTAACACGTAAAGTGAATCAAGGTGCGTTAAGCTTTTGTCAATTATCTGTCCGCAGGTTTGCACAAGGTAAGGAATGGGCGCAAACTTTTTTGCTTGCTAATGAATGCATAATAAGATGGGGCACAAATGAAAACAGGTGATAAGCAATTCGCCGTTATTGGTCTTGGCCGATTTGGTTTGGCAGTGTGTAAAGAGTTACAAGATTCAGGCGCTCAAGTTTTAGCCGTTGACATCAACGAAGACAGAGTTAAAGAAGCCGCCAGTTTTGTTAGTCAGGCGGTTGTGGCTAACTGTACTCACGAAGAGACGGTTGCTGAGCTCAAACTTGATGATTACGACATGGTGATGATTGCCATCGGAGCGGATGTCAATGCCAGTATTCTTGCGACATTGATTGCTAAAGAGGCGGGAGTAAAGTCAGTATGGGTTAAAGCCAACGACCGCTTCCAAGCTCGTGTTCTGCAAAAAATTGGCGCAGACCACATTATCATGCCTGAGCGTGACATGGGGATACGTGTCGCGCGTAAAATGCTCGATAAACGGGTTCTTGAGTTCCACCCATTAGGCAGTGGCTTAGCTATGACGGAGTTTGTGATTGGCTCTCGTTGGATGGGTAAGACACTAAGTGATTTGGCTCTGTGCAAAGTCGATGGCGTGCAAGTGCTAGGGTTTAAACGGGGCCCAGAAATTACCAAGGCACCTGACCTTAATACCACACTAGAAATTGGTGACCTAATTATTGTGGTCGGCCCTCAAGATGCGCTCGCAAATAAATTAAAATCGCTATGACGTATTTTCATCAGAAAGGTGTTTTTTACGCACCAGATGGTAAACAAGAGAAAGCGAAAGGCAATGAACCGCGAATTATATTGCTCAGTTTTCTCGGTGTTTTACTGCCTTCTGCGGTATTGCTAACCTTGCCAGTATTTTCTGTTACGGGCCTGTCGATAACGGATGCTTTGTTTACCGCAACGTCCGCTATTAGTGTGACAGGGCTTGGTGTTGTCGATACTGGGCAACACTTTACGCTTGCGGGTAAAATCTTGCTGATGTTTTTAATGCAAATCGGTGGGTTGGGGCAGATGACGTTGTCGGCGGTCTTACTCTATATGTTCGGCGTGCGTTTGAGTTTGCGTCAACAAGCGCTGGCGAAAGAAGCATTAGGGCAAGATCGGCAAGTCAATCTAAACCGACTAGTAAAGCGGATTGTTGTTTTCGCGCTTGTTGCAGAAACGGTCGGGTTTATTTTTCTCTCTATCCGCTGGGTCCCTGAAATGGGCTGGCAGACTGGTATGTTTTACGCCTTGTTTCATGCAATTTCTGCATTTAACAACGCTGGGTTCGCGCTGTTTTCTGACAGTATGATGAGCTTTGTGAATGATCCGTTGGTTATCTTTACACTGGCGGGGCTATTCATTTTTGGCGGGCTTGGTTTTACTGTTGTGGGTGACATCTGGCTAAACTGGCGCAAAGGTTTCCACTTTTTGCATCTTCACACCAAAATCATGCTGATTGCGACACCGATATTGCTCTTAGTCGGAACGATGCTGTTTTGGTTACTTGAGCGAAGCAACCCAAACACAATGGCGTCTTTACCTGCAACAGGGCAATGGTTGGCGGCATTCTTTCAATCTGCGAGTGCTCGAACGGCAGGGTTTAATAGTGTTGACTTGGCGCTGTTTACTCAGCCAGCCTTACTGGTCATGATTGTTCTGATGTTAATTGGAGCGGGTTCCACCTCAACGGGGGGCGGTATTAAAGTTTCCACATTTGCTGTTGCGTTTATGGCTACGTGGACCTTTTTACGCCAAAAGAAACATGTGGTTATGTTTAAGCGAACCATAAATTGGCAAACTGTGACTAAGTCATTGGCAATTATCGTTGTGAGCGGAGCCATCCTGACAAGCGCAATGTTTTTATTGATGCTTACCGAGAAGGCCAGCTTTGATAAAGTTATGTTTGAAACCATTTCCGCATTTGCCACAGTGGGGCTCACCGCAGGTTTGACTGCGGAACTTTCTGAACCTGGTAAATACATTATGATCGTGGTGATGATCATTGGTCGTATTGGGCCGCTCACGCTTGCCTACATGTTGGCACGTCCTGAACCTACCTTGGTCAAATACCCAGAAGACGCCGTTCTTACAGGTTAATATAGCGTTAAACAATGGCCGCGCGACCACTACGAGCATTGATTAATAGCAGTGCTCGTACATTTATAGAATATGTGGAATGTTGCCCAGTTTTACCTATAAATTCGTAGAAGTTCATTTCTTCTTCCTTTCGTTTCGATACTATTCATTCACTCAATTTATATTCTCAGAAGCTACGCTCATAACAGCGTTTTGGAATCCGACGCTTTTGTAGTGTGACACCAAACTACGTCGTGTTATCTGAGCGAATTGATACCAGCCTTCGTCAATAGTCACTCAGTCTTACTCTATGCCCATAGGGTTACTTTGTGTTTGTTGTGCTTGGTATGAATGAACGAATCGAAAAGATGGAGTCGTACTTTGAAATTCAACACACTCGCCATGGCTATGCTAACTGCGCTTCTTGCAGGGAAGAGCATGGCAACTACTCCGCCATCGCCGGTTTGGCATACTATTGCGTTGAGCGATGGTAGCTCCAGTGAGGCAATTCTACGTGGAACGGCAGATTTCCACTGGTTTGAAGATAAGCAGGGCAATGCCTTACTTCAGGAAGACGGCGTTTGGTTTTTCGCGCAGATTCAGCGCGAGTCAGACACGCCAATATTGATCTCGACAGGTGTGGTGAAAACGCAGTCGAGTGAGCCACCTGAGTCGGCGAAGTTTCGCCCGGATTTACAAGTTAAACCGCAATTATCTTCTCTAAAAACCATTGAGCCGATGGCACGAAAAAACCTACTGCGTTCGGCGCAAGGTTACCAGGCGATGAGCAGTTCAACGGTGAAGCAGCAGCCCCTATTGGTTGTGCAAGTTTCGTTTGATGACCAAGCAATGGTGCATGATTTTGAGCAACGCGTATTTAATACCAATGGTCAAAGCGTTGTGGATTACTTTGATAAAAACTCTCAAGGTAAATTCAAAGTTGTTCCTGCACTTGAGAGTTACGGCACCGCCAATGACGGTGTGATAGATGTGACTGTGGCACAAAGCCACCCTAACTGTCACTCTAGTTCGACTGATAAGACATGCACCGCCAAGTTGAATGCGGTTTTCACCGAGGCTTATCAAAAACTGGATCCATACTTTAATCTTTCGGCCTACGACAGCAATCAAAATGGTACCGTAGAACCGTCAGAACTCTCTGTCATGTTTATTTTTGCGGGGGGAGATCGTTCAACAGGGGTTCTCAACCGTCCTGCGATTTGGCCGCACAAATTCTCTCACGATGATGTCACACTAGATGGTAAAAAGATCACAGACTATTGTGTGTTCGCTGACTATCAAGTTGATCATCAAGCGACGTTGGGCGTGATCGTACACGAGCTTGGCCACTTAATGCTTGGCTTACCGGATTTGTACGCAAGGAACAGTGATGCCTCGATCGGCTCTTGGGGCGTGATGGGTGGCGGTTCATGGGCGCAGAAACCGGGAGATTCATACGCTGGTGACACTCCGGTGAACATGAGTGCATGGAGCAAACACGCTGCTGGTTTTGTTGTACCAACGGTAACTCATGAAAGTCCAGCGCCTATTTCTGTGAACAACGACGATGTCAAGCTGGTGTATCTCGACCCGTACTTGAAAGAGTTTGGCCCACGTGTTTACTTGGAAAATCGCACCTTTAGCGGTTACGACCGAGCATTGGCGGCTGAAGGTATCCTGGCGACGTCGGTCAATGTCCAGAACCGCTTTAATGATGTTGGCGCGATGCAGGTTCAAATCATGCAGGCTGATGGTCTGAATGAGTTAGAAAATGATGGTAGGAGTGACGCTGACGATTTATACCCTAATGGTGGCAATGTCATTTCAGATACATCGACCCCGGGTCTGAGAACGATCACAGGGTTTGATACTGGGGTTCGTATTTCCAACATTGCCAGCAACACCAACGGTGGTAGCTTTTCTCTTGAGCATACAAACGAACCAAATAAATCAGCATGGCTGAACTCTCTTCATCAAGGTTATGTGTACGCGAGTGGGAGTAACACTCTGGCGGTGTCACTGGACTTGAATAGTGATACAGAGCTTGATGGCCTTCAACTTTATGCGCAAAGAGATAGCGCTCAAAGTGACATGACTTATCGAGTTTGGCGATTCCCATTTTCTGGAAACATTGGCTATCGATTAATATTGAATCAAAACAACGCTGAGCTTTTACAGCAAGGTAACTTCCAAAAGTCATCTCGAATTTTATTCCCCCAATCAAGCCAATTGAGTGCGGGTCAGCACTTATTGGTCGTTGAATTGGAAGGCGGTCAATTTGATGCAAACTTTGACTTCGGCCGCTTGCTAAAAACTGAAAAAGCCTCCCTACCTGTAATGTGGACTGGTGATTACAGTGAGATTGGCACGTTTGGTCTAGAAAAAGCCGGGTTCTCTTATATTCCGTTTGCAGCATTATTAAATGTGGATGCGAGCAACTTGGTTGAAGCGAAATCTGATTCGTTACAAACCAATAAAAATACGCCAATCAAACTGAACCTGATGGACAATGATTTCATGGCGGTAGGGTATCAGTTCAATGTGGACATTGTGCAGAAGCCTGAGCACGGCACCATCTCTGGCAACCAGTACCAACCTGAAGCTAACTTCGTTGGTCTGGACACTTTCCAATATCGTTTGTTGTCGGTTGATGGTGCGTACTCATCTTCAATCGTGAATGTGCAGGTGGAAGTGCTTGGCAGCAACGAAGCGCCAGTGGCCGTGATTGATGTTGATAATAAAGACATGACGGTTGGGCAGCGAGTCACGTTGTCTGCGTTAAATAGTATGGATGCTGATGGTGATGTGTTGAGTTATAAATGGGAGCAGTTGGCTGGCACTTCAGTTTCTCTTGGCAATGCAACCAGTGTTAGCACAAGCTTTACGGTGCCTCAAGGTGCAAAAGCGGGTGAGGTTCTGACATTCCGTTTAACCGTGACTGATCCTAGTAATGAAACGTCCAGTGCTACCGTCGATTTAACCATGAAAAACGCAGCGCCACTTACGCTTCCAGATACGGCGACCGTTGCCGTTGGTGAAAGTATTCTGATTGATGCAGCGAGCAACGATTCGGATGTGAACGGCGATAAACTGGTTGTAGAAAGCGTACAGAACGTAACGGGTGTGGGAAGTGCGAGTGTAGAGAATGGCAAAATCCGTTTTCAAGCACCGGATAGCCCTACTGACGGCATCAAGCTGCAATATACGGTTTCAGATGGTCATGGTGCCACTGCTACGGGGGAAGTTATCGTGACGGTTGTTGCTTCTTTGAAGACAACGACATTCAAGAACTCTGAAGGTAGCGGCAGTGTTTCTTATTGGGCTTTGATGTTGCTTGCAACATTAGGCTGGCGACGTCGCGTCTAAAACGGTATTAATTGCGGTATAAGCCACTCACATTGAGTGGCTTATTTTTTACCTGATCTATTTTGGTTTCGTTCTCATTGTCTTATGAGATGTGTTTCTCATTATTTTTAAAGCGATTTTTCTACTCTGCGGTTACCCTAGGGGCCGATTTTTATGAACTAAGGATGTTATATGTCTACCGAGGGCTTTTCTGTTTCGGAAATATGCCGAGAAGCGGCAGTGATGGTGAGAAGGAATCTACTCGCAATTGTTATTGCTTGTATTCCGTTGATTATCGTGCACTCAATTTTTGCTTTTATGTATCCTGAAATGACGGGGCAAGATCAAGCGAACGTTCAAGAAGGCAATGTCGCAGGATTTTATTTCGTCACAATTATTTTGTACTCACTTGTTGCCGCTATGGCGGCTGTGCGTGTGCATCGAATTTATTTAGCCGGCGATTACATGCACTCTGCGTTGGATGTATTTCGTTTGTCAGCGCGAGAATTCCGTTTCATAGGCTGGTGGATACTGTTTGGACTGATGATGATGCTCGTTATTGGTATCCCGATCTTTGTGTTGTCGTTTATCTACATTGCAGAAAGTGGTGAAGCCGACTTTGTTGCTATGGCTATTATCACAACGATTGCAAGCATTCCCGGCTATTGGGTAATGGCGCGATGGTCATTTGTGTTGCCAGCGACTGCAATGGTCATCAGCCGCGCAGTTTGCGTCGTTCGTGGAATCAGAGCAGACCATACAACAAACAAGTATTCATTTTGATGGGACTAATTCCATTGGGGGCGGGCTTGCTCAGTCAGCTGATCTTTAGCCACTTTACGAATCTCTTTATGTTGAGCCTCGTCGGTGTGGCCTATGGTATTTTTGGCGCGTACCAGCTGGCATTGTTATCGTTGAGCTATAAAACGGTAGTGGATATCGAACGCGCTCGTTTTGATACGCCATCACAGCCACCAAAAACGGGTGAAGAATTTTCCGCTTAACCCTTTGATCGTTTTTACATGCTACCTCCGTTTAGGAGACGGTCTGAGGCAGGTTGATACCTTCCTGCCGCCTTCACGTTATTCACGCAAAATACCCATGCCCATTTCATGGCTGAATGACAGGGACATTCACACGTATACTCACAACAGTACTTCTTTTTGTTAAGGAACCCTACATGTCCATTTGGCAACGGGTCAATTTCACCCATCGCTTTAGTCAATTACCGTCAGCGTTCTATACGTTGGTCGAGCCACAACCCTTGGACAACACTCGCTGGGTCGCTTGGAATGGTGAGTTTGCACAGCAGTTTGGTTTACCAGCAGAGCAAAACGATGAGTTATTGGCGGTTTTTTCTGGGCTAAGTGAATTCGAACAATTTCGTCCTCTTGCGATGAAATATGCAGGCCATCAGTTTGGCGTTTACAACCCAGATTTGGGCGATGGACGTGGATTACTGTTGGCAGAAATTGAGCATCAGAATGGTACTTGGTTTGATCTTCACCTCAAAGGTGCAGGGCTAACGCCTTACTCGCGAATGGGAGATGGGCGAGCGGTATTACGCTCAACTATCCGTGAGTACCTGTGCAGTGAAGCCATGGCGGGCCTTGGGGTTCCGACGACACGTGCTCTCGGTATGATGGTCAGTGATACACCTGTTTATCGAGAAAAAACGGAATCGGGCGCTTTGTTACTTCGAATGGCTGAAACCCATGTTCGATTCGGTCACTTTGAGCATTTCTTTTACACCAACCAGTTAGCAGAGCAGAAGCTGTTGGCGGATAAGGTGATTGAGTGGCACTTTGCTGATTGTGCATCGGCGGAGAAACCATATGCCGCGATGTTTGACGCCATCGTGACTAAAACAGCCGAGATGATCGCATATTGGCAAGCTTTTGGTTTTGCGCATGGTGTGATGAATACCGATAACATGTCAATTCTTGGGCAAACTTTTGATTATGGTCCGTTTGGCTTTCTTGATGATTATGAGCCGGGATACATTTGTAATCATTCAGACTACCAGGGTCGTTACGCATTTGATCAACAGCCTAGAATTGCGCTTTGGAACCTGTCAGCACTGGCGCATGCGCTATCGCCACTCGTTGAACGAGAAGATTTAGAATCGTCGTTGAGTCAATTTGAAGTTCATTTAAGCCAGCAGTTCAGCTGCCTCATGCGTGAGAAGTTGGGCTTAAAAACCAAGATAGCGGAAGACGGGCGTTTGTTTGAAGCTATGTTTGAGCTTCTTCACCAGAACAAAACGGACTACACTCGCTTCTTCAGAACACTTTCAAACCTTGATAATGCGCCTTCCCAAGCCGTAATCGATTTATTTCTCGACCGAGAAGCTGCGCAAGCTTGGCTTGATCTGTACTTAGCTCGGTGTGAGCTAGAGGTTGATGAACTAGGGGGCCTGATTTCAACCGAACAGCGTTGCAAACAGATGCGTCAAGCCAATCCCAAATACATCTTGCGTAACTACTTTGCTCAGTTGGCGATTGATAAAGCGGAAGAAGGGGACTTTAGCGAATTACACCGATTGGCCGAACTGTTAAAACGCCCATTTGATGAGCAACCTGAGTTTGATGATTACGCGAAATTGCCGCCGGAATGGGGGAAGAAAATGGAGATAAGCTGTTCTTCATAAATGGGTCATTTCCCACCCATTTGTATCTTTTTCTTGGGTGGAATTCACTCGTTACACTTCGGATTTATGTTAATGGTCTATGTTAATTTATTGAAATACATATAAATTTTAACATGGTCCATTAATTGCTCTTTGTTGAACATCCGTACCCATCGCCTAACACCTAGTTACTCATGGACGGGATGGGATGTGATTCAACAAGGAGAATAATAATGTTTAAGCCTCTAACTCTACTATCTGTCTCTGCACTTGCTGTTACCAGTTTTAATGCTGCCGCAAATTGTGACCCGGGTGAAACGGTCATCAAGTTTAGCCATGTAACGAACGCGGACAAACACCCTAAAGGCATCGCGGCTTCGTTACTTGAAAAGCGCGTCAACGAAGAGATGAACGGTAAAGTCTGTATGCAGGTGTTTCCTAACTCAACACTGTATGATGATGACAAAGTGTTGGAAGCGCTACTGAATGGTGATGTTCAACTCGCTGCTCCTTCTCTTTCTAAGTTTGAGAAATTCACCAAGAAGTACCGCCTTTTCGATCTTCCTTTCTTGTTCGATGATGTCGACGCGGTTGACCGTTTCCAAAACTCGGAAGCGGGTGAAAAGCTGAAAAATTCAATGAAACGTCGTGGCCTACAAGGCATTGCGTTTTGGCATAACGGCATGAAGCAAATGTCAGCCAACAAGCCGCTCATTTCTCCAACTGATGCTGAAGGACTTAAGTTCCGTGTTCAAGCCTCTGATGTACTCGTTGCTCAGTTTGAGCAGCTAGGTGCTAACCCACAAAAAATGTCGTTCAAAGAAGTTTACGGCGGCTTGCAAACTAAGGTTATTGATGGTCAAGAAAATACTTGGTCAAACATTTACGGCAAAAAATTCTTCGAAGTTCAAGATGGCATTACGGAAACGAACCACGGAATTCTGGATTACTTAGTTGTGACGTCAAACGACTTCTGGAAAAACCTACCAGATGATCAGCGCGAGCAGTTAAATACCATTATTCAAGAGGTAACTGCGCAGCGTAATGCTGAGTCAACCAAAGTAAACCTTGCGAATAAGAACAATATCATCGAAGCCGGTGGTGTGGTTCGTACTCTAACGCCAGAACAGCGCCAAGAGTGGGTCACTGCACTTCAACCAGTATGGAAGAAGTTCGAAAAAGACATTGGTTCTGACCTAATCGAAGCCGCTTTGGCGTCTAACCAAAAATAATAACACCTAGCACATTTAGCCCTCTCAAACTGAGGGGGCTCTTTCCCCCTATAGACGACGTGATGTAATTATGGAACAGACTTTTTTTGCCAAGGCTGGACGAATCACTGATGCCATTGAAGAGACTTTGATTGCTTTCTTCTTGGGTGCCATGACCTTGCTGACTTTTGCCAATGTCATCTTTCGTTATGTCTTTAACGACAATATTCTTTGGGCGCTTGAGCTCACCGTTTTCATGTTCGCATGGATGGTGTTGGTTGGCGCATCTTATGGTGTGAAAAAACACTTTCATATTGGTGTCGATGTCATTATTAACATCGTTCCGGAAGGTAAACGAAAAGCCCTGGCGCTTTTTGCAGCAATGTGTTGCTTAGCCTTCTCTATTTTGCTGTTAATTGGCGCTTGGAACTACTGGTATCCGTTCGCTACTGACCGAGCGTGGTATGAAACGGACGATATTCCGATGCCTGAAATGCTCCAGTTCATGGCCGACTGGTTAAATGAGGGAGAGCGTTATGAAAAGCTGCCACGTTTTATTCCTTACTTCGCCTTGCCACTTGGAATGGCGCTACTAACGTTTAGATTTGTTCAAGTCACGTGGCAAATCGCTACTGGTAAGCTCGATCGCTTGATTGCAGGACATGAAGCGGAGGAAGAGCTCGAATCTCTTAAAGCTGAGATGAGTGACGCTGAAGACGTAATGGCTCCAAAGGCCTCGCAAGACGCTAAAAACAAGGAGCAATAAGCCATGGATATCTTATTTCTATTTTTGATGGTAATTGGCTTTATGCTGGTTGGCGTGCCAATTGCTATTTCGCTGGGCCTTTCCAGTGTTCTTTTCCTTTTAATGCATTCGGATGCCTCTTTAGCGTCAGTTGCTCAAACGCTGTTTAATGCATTCGCGGGCCACTACACGCTATTGGCTATTCCATTCTTTATATTGGCTTCAAGCTTTATGTCGACGGGTGGCGTAGCAAAGCGGATCATTCGTTTCGCCATTGCCATTGTAGGCTGGTTCCGCGGCGGTTTGGCGATGGCTTCGGTTGTAGCGTGTATGATGTTTGCCGCGTTGTCAGGTTCTTCACCTGCAACGGTTGTTGCCATAGGTAGTATTGTTATCGCAGGTATGATCAAAAACGGTTACTCAAAAGAGTTTGCCTCTGGGGTAATTTGTAACGCAGGTACGCTAGGGATTTTGATCCCACCTTCGATTGTGATGGTGGTGTATGCAGCCGCAACGGATGTGTCAGTTGGACGTATGTTCCTTGGTGGTGTGATTCCCGGTTTGCTGGCGGGTGTCATGTTGATGATCGCGATTTACATTGCCGCGAGAATCAAGAACCTTCCAAAGCAACCTTTTGTCGGTTGGAAAGAAACTTTTGATGCCGCCAAGGATGCAAGCTGGGGCTTGTTGTTGGTCGTCATCATTCTTGGTGGTATCTATGGCGGTATCTTTACGCCGACAGAAGCCGCTGCGGTTGCTGCTGTGTACTCATTCTTTATTGCTAACTTTGTATACAAAGACATGGGGCCATTTGCAGACAAGAAAAACACTAAACCTGCGCTCGTTAAAATCTTCCAAACCTTTGTTCATAAAGACACGAAACACACCCTGTATGAAGCGGGCAAACTCACCATCATGCTGCTGTTCATCATTGCTAATGCCTTAATTTTGAAGCATGTTTTAACGGAAGAACGCATCCCGCAAATGATCACCGAGTCGATGCTCTCGGCTGGTCTCGGACCAATCACTTTTTTGATTGTGGTGAACGTCTTGTTGCTGATTGGTGGTCAGTTCATGGAGCCATCAGGCTTGTTGATCATTGTTGCGCCGCTCGTGTTCCCAATTGCGATTGCATTAGGCATAGACCCAATTCATTTGGGCATAATGATGGTGGTGAATATGGAGATAGGAATGATAACGCCGCCCGTGGGTCTTAACTTATTTGTGACCGCTGGTGTTGCCAAAATGTCGATGATGAATGTAGTGAAGGCAGCATTACCCTGGGTTGGAGTGATGTTCTTATTCCTAATTATCGTCACATATGTACCATGGGTTTCGACTTGGTTGCCTACTACCTTGATGGGGCCGGAGATCATTACCAAGTAATGGAAGCCAGAAAGTAGAAAGAGGTGTGAGAATTCACACCTCTTCGTCTATTGACTTGTAACAAGTTTTGCGCGGGTCTGAATTAATTCGACGTTCATAGTGTCGCCACCTCTTTTTATTTTTGCGACGCTCTTCACCGAATCTTCTCTCTTCTTGATAGCAACCGTCTACGAGCACGGTATCTGTAACAATCGGTATTCTCACTTTTTCGTTCATATCTATAACAACCATGATAAACCCGTTGTTAAAAATTATGATTCAAGTTGAATATAATGCCAGCTATTTGAACGTGTTTTATTTGTAAAGGTCTTTATTTATTTGGTAGCGCTGCATCTTGTCGTAAAGAGTTTTTCTTGGCACATTCAATTGGCACATTGTCTGTTTAATACTACCGTTGTTTTCTAATAAAGCGCCTTCAATGGCTGCTCTCTCAAACTCCGCCACTTGCTCTGCAAGGCTTGAGGAAGACTTAGCAACTGGGTTCGATTCTCCCAACTGAATTAACTTACCCAATAGCACAAAACGCTCTGCAGCATTTCTGAGTTCTCGAACATTGCCAGGCCAGTCATGGCTCATCAGTTGCGCTAGATCTTGGGGTGACAAGCTAGGTGAGCTTTTGCCATAACGTGAAGCTGCTACCAACAGAAAGTGGTGAAAGAGGGCGGGAATGTCTTCTTTTCGTTCGCGTAGTGGCGGGAGATCCAAGGTCACGACATTGAGCCGATAATAGAGGTCCTGACGGAAAGTACCTTCTTCAGCTGCGTGTTTTAAATCGACCTTTGTTGCGGCAATCACTCGAATATCTAAAGGCAATAATTCATTTGAACCGACACGCTCAATCACGCGCTCTTGTAATACCCTCAATAAACGAATTTGGGCTTGGATAGGCATCGACTCGATCTCATCCAAGAAAAGTGTGCCGCCTTGTGCAAACTCAAATTTACCGATACGACGGCTTTCGGCGCCAGTGAATGCGCCTTTTTCATGGCCGTAGAGTTCACTCTCAATTAAGTTCTCTGGAACCGCTCCACAATTTACGGCGACAAAGTTTTGGTTCCGGCGAGAGCTTTGCTCATGTAAAGAACGAGCGATTAACTCTTTCCCTGTACCGGTTTCACCAAACAATAAAATATCGGCGTCGGTATCGGCGATTTGGGTGATGGTCTCTCGTAATATTTGGATGCTAGAGGTTTCACCAATAACTCGTGGACCAAGGGTTTTACTGGCTTTAAGTGACAGGCGCAGTTTTTCATTTTCATTGGTTAGTTTGCGCTTCTCAATCGCCCGCTTAACCGTTTCAACCAAATGTTCTGGCGCAAAAGGTTTCTCAATAAAGTCGTAAGCGCCTTGATGAAGGGCTTGCACAGCCATGGAAATATCACCGTGTCCAGTGATCATGATGACGGGTAAGTTTGCATCGCGTTGAGTCAAAGTTGTCAGCATATCCATACCAGAAATGCCCGGCAAACAGATATCAGTGACCACGACGCCAGCTTCTTCTCCTTGCTGCATCGCTATTAAAGCCGATTCTGCATCCACAAAAAACTTGGCGTCGATATCCGCCAGTTCAAAGGTCTGTTCTATAGCGATTCTGAGATCGGCCTCATCATCAATAAAAAACACCTGACACATGATCTTATCCTTTTGATGGTTCAGTGTTGTAAGAAGTGATAGGTAAACACAATGAGAATCGAGCGCCGCCTTGTTCTCGATTATGGGCACATAATTTTCCATTCATACTGGCTAAGATTTGTTGCGAGATAGAGAGACCCAAACCTAAACCGTTCAGTTTAGTGGTTAGAAACGGCTCACATAAATCAGAAAGTGAGAAAGAGCCAAGTCCTGGGCCATTATCATCAACATGAATCCAAACTAAATCAGTGTGCTCATCGTGTTCTACAGATAATTCTACCTGTTTGTCTTGTTGTTCTTTGAGTGCTTCTATCGCATTAGTCAGTAAATTGACCAACACTTGCTCCAGTTGAATAATATTGATCTGCACTTCAACATCATGCTTTGGCAAATTTGTTTCTAACGTGACGCGCCCTGATTTAAATGCGGGCTTCATCAGTTCTTTTACAGAGGCTATCACAGGGAACAATCGAGATTGAGCCAACTCGTCACCACTGGTTTTTTTGGCGAAAGAGCGAAGTTGCTGACTGATATTTGCCATACGGTCAGTGAGAGCAGAAATGCGAGTGAGATTATCTTCCACTCGCTCATATTTTTCTTTTTTTAGAAACAGCTTGCCGTTCTCCGCAAAGCTACGAATTGCCGCAAGTGGATTATTCAGTTCGTGGCTGATACTGGCCGACATTTGTCCTAACACCGCGAGTTTCGCTGCTTGCACCAATTCGTCTTGAGTAACGCGTAAAGTTTGCTCGGTATCGATACGCTGTGCGATCTCCGCTTGCAACTCGGCAGTCCGTGCCATGACTTGATATTCCAACTTTTGATTGGCTTCTTGTTGAATTCGTTCAAGTTGCAAGTGACGCTGTTGACGGTGATAGATAAGCTGACCAATTAAAAACAAAACCATGAATGCTAGAGTGAGTACAAAGATGTAACCCATGGTGAACCAAACGATCGACTGTTTAGGAGACAGCACACGAATAGTCAGTTTGAGTTCGGGAAGGGGCAGCGAAGAGACCACCAAGGTTCCTTTATTGTATGGGTAACCCTGTTTAAGCTCAGAATGCACCTCGTCCAAACTACCCACTAATCCAAGCGTTTCAATTGGCGCATCAAGATATTGTTGGCTTGCCCAAACTTGCTTTTTCTCTTTTTTTGTCAGTGGCTGTAAGCTTTTGAGTAGCCATTCACTTCGGCTACTCATAAAAACAATTCCGTATGGGTCGCTCGCGACAAAAACACTGTTTGGTTGCTGCCAGTTGTCCTCTATCTTACTTAGGTCCATCTTCACCACGACGACACCAAGTACACCGCCAGCGTATACGATGGGATAAGAATAGTAGTAGCCACGTTTACCAGATGTTGAGCCCAGTGCGTAGTATTGGCTTCGTTTACCCACAATGGCTTGTTTGAAATAAGGTCGAAATGCAAAATTTCGACCGATAAAGGAGCGCTCTTTACGCCAGTTGCTGGCCGCGATCGTTGTACCCCATTGATCGATTAAGTACGTATCCGCTGCTTCAATCACGCTATTAACGGATTCTAAATACCGATTAGTGATTTCCAGTTGCGCACTGTTGTTGGGGTGCAGAAGCGCTTGATAAAGAGGATCATCTTTAGCGAGAAGATTTGGGATATGGGCGTACTTATCGAGTTTATTTTTTATATGGCCAGAAAATTGCTCCAGCTGTGATTGGTGTTTATCAAGTAGAGATTGATAACTGGTCTGCCAAACCCAATGGCCACCGATAATTGCGCACAGGAAATAGAAAGCAAAAAATGTCAGCAGAATCCGTTTTTTTTGCGACATCCTTACACTCCTTACAACTTCCTTTGGTCACGTAAGAAAATGTTAATAGTTTGTAGGAAGGATTAGGGATTTAGTTTTCAACTCTGTGGAGTAAAACAAGAGCAAGATCTCTTTTTAGGCTTTTCGATAAAAAAACCGGTCGATTCTCTTGAAAAAGTCGCTATTGTCCCCATTCTAGATATGCTGGCGATGCTTAGACGGTGTCTGAATCGCATTTTTGAAGAAAAAATGGGTCAGCATTCGAGAATTTAGCGCAGACAATGTCCACATAGTGGCTATTGGCTCGACAGGGTTGCGACAGATCGCTAGAATGTCGCGTCTAAAAATTCTGTCCTGAGGCTAATAGGAGATACCTTTGGTTATTTTATCGAAGATATCACTGATTAGTCCGGTACTGACAACCAGTATCGATACTCGATTTTAAATTAGGTGTTCGGACAGAACACTACACAAGGATGAAGCGTAAGCTCCTCTGAGTTTCGCTCATACGCTCGGAAAACCGAGCCACTTTAGAGGTTTATATATAATGCAAGTTACTGTTGAAACGCTAGAGGGCCTAGAGCGCCGTCTAAACATTACTGTTCCAGCTGCAAACATCGAAGACGCTGTAACAGCTGAACTACGCAACATCGCTAAAAACCGTCGTTTCGATGGTTTCCGTAAGGGTAAAGTGCCTCTAAAAATGGTTGCTAAGATGTACGGCAAAGCAGTACGTCAAGACGTTCTTGGTGAAGTAATGCAACGCCACTTCATCGAAGCTATCGTTAAAGAGAAAATCAACCCAGCTGGCGCTCCAACTTTCGCTCCTGTAGAGAACAAAGAAGGTTCAGACCTAGTTTTCACTGCAACTTTTGAAGTTTACCCAGAAGTTGAGCTTAAAGGCCTAGAGAGCATCACTGTTGAAAAACCATTAACAGAAGTTAAAGATGCAGACGTAGAAGAGATGATCGATACTCTACGTAAGCAACAAGCAACTTGGGTTGAAGTTGAAGAAGCAGCAGAAGATGGCAAACGCGTAAGCATCGACTTCGTTGGTTCTATCGACGGTGAAGAGTTCGAAGGCGGTAAAGCTGAGAACTTCCCTCTAGAAATGGGTGCTGGTCGCATGATCCCTGGTTTCGAAGACGGTATCGCAGGTAAAACTGCTGGTATGGAATTCGACATCGACGTGACTTTCCCAGAAGATTACCACGCTGAAAACCTAAAAGGTAAAGCAGCTAAGTTCGCAATCAAAGTGAACAAAGTTGAAGCTCGTGAACTACCAGAACTAAACGACGAGTTCGTTGCTAAGTTCGGTGTTGTTGAAGGTGGTGTTGAAGCACTTAAAGCTGAAGTTCGTAAGAACATGGAACGCGAACTTAAGCAAGCTGTTAAGAACCGC
Organism: Vibrio sp. Vb1026; assembly: GCF_033338745.1. Classification (NCBI taxonomy): domain Bacteria; kingdom Pseudomonadati; phylum Pseudomonadota; class Gammaproteobacteria; order Vibrionales; family Vibrionaceae; genus Vibrio; species Vibrio sp. Vb1026. The sequence continues at coordinate 25,761 of NZ_JAWOTH010000011.1, read as the reverse complement.
ATCAAAGAGCAAGCGATTGACGGTCTAGTTGAGCAAAACGACATCAACGTACCATCAGCGCTTATCGAGCAAGAAATCCAAGTTCTACGTCAACAAGCTGCACAACGCTTCGGTGGTAACCCAGAAGCTGCTGCTCAGCTTCCACGTGAACTGTTCGAAGAACAAGCTAAACGTCGCGTAGTTGTTGGTCTTCTACTAGGTGAAGTAATCAAATCTGAAGAGCTAAAAGCGGACGACGAGAAAGTTAAAGCGCTAATCGAAGAAATGGCTACTGCATACGAAGATCCATCAGAAGTTATTGCTTACTACGAGCAAAACGAAGAAATGATGAACAACATGCGCAACGTAGCTCTAGAAGAGCAAGCAATCGACGCGATCATCGCTAAAGCACAGGTTTCTGAGAAAGAAGTAGGCTTCAACGAGCTACTTAACCAACAACAACCTGCTGCTTAATAAGCAATATCTTGCGTAGAAGGTTGACTTAACGTTAACTATTCTGCTAACAATGGTCCGTATGATAGTCATCATCCGGGCCATTTATTTTAGGGACATAAGAATATGAGCTACCAAGAAAAAAATGCAATGTCGCCAATTATGGACGCGCTAGTACCAATGGTGGTTGAACAAACTTCCCGAGGCGAACGCTCTTACGACATCTACTCACGTCTGCTGAAAGAGCGCGTGATTTTTTTAACGGGTCAAGTGGAAGACCACATGGCAAACCTTGTCGTGGCTCAGCTACTTTTCCTAGAATCTGAAAATCCAGATAAAGATATTTTCCTATACATCAACTCGCCAGGCGGCAGCGTAACAGCTGGTATGTCTATTTACGATACCATGCAGTTCATTAAGCCAAATGTCAGCACTGTGTGTATGGGTCAAGCATGTTCAATGGGTGCCTTCCTGCTTGCAGGTGGTGCGCCAGGTAAGCGTTACGTACTGCCTAACTCTCGTGTAATGATCCACCAACCATTGGGTGGTTTCCAGGGTCAAGCTTCTGATATCCAAATCCATGCTCAGGAAATCCTGACGATTAAACAGAAGCTAAACAAGTTGTTAGCAGAACATACAGGCCAACCTCTTGAAGTCATTGAGCGCGACACTGATCGTGATAACTTCATGTCATCAGAGCAGGCTGTGGAATACGGTATCGTGGATGCAGTGTTAAGCCACCGTGGCGAGTAATTAGCCAGCGCATTTTGGCAAAAATTGATATACACTCATTCATGAAGAGTAAAGGCTAAGAGGTTAGCGAATGACAGATAAAAGCAAAGAAAGTGGCAGCGGTAAATTGCTGTACTGTTCTTTCTGCGGCAAAAGTCAGCACGAAGTTCGCAAGCTAATCGCAGGTCCGTCAGTGTACATTTGCGACGAATGTGTCGACTTATGTAACGATATTATTCGCGAAGAAATCAAGGATGTTCTCCCTAAGAAAGAATCTGAAGCGTTACCAACGCCAAAACAGATCCGTGAACACCTTGATGACTATGTGATCGGGCAAGATTACGCGAAAAAAGTGCTCGCAGTTGCGGTATATAACCACTACAAGCGTTTACGCAATGGTGATACAACGAGCGAAGGTGTGGAGCTTGGTAAGAGTAACATCCTTCTAATTGGTCCTACAGGTAGCGGTAAAACACTACTTGCGGAGACATTAGCTCGATTCTTGGATGTGCCATTTACAATGGCAGACGCGACGACACTAACCGAAGCCGGTTACGTAGGTGAAGACGTTGAAAACATCATCCAAAAGCTTCTGCAAAAATGTGATTACGATGTAGCTAAAGCGGAACGCGGCATCGTTTACATTGATGAAATTGATAAGATTTCACGCAAAGCTGAAAACCCATCTATTACGCGTGACGTATCTGGTGAAGGTGTTCAGCAGGCGCTACTAAAACTTATCGAAGGTACGGTTGCATCGGTTCCACCTCAAGGTGGTCGTAAGCATCCTCAGCAAGAATTCCTACAAGTGGACACATCTAAGATCCTGTTCATCTGTGGTGGTGCTTTTGCTGGCTTAGACAAAGTGATTGAGCAGCGTGTTGCAACAGGTACAGGTATTGGCTTTGGTGCTGAAGTTCGTTCGAAGAATGAATCGAAGACGGTAGGTGAGCTATTTACTCAAGTTGAACCTGAAGACTTAGTGAAGTACGGCCTCATTCCAGAATTCATTGGTCGTCTACCTGTAACAACAACACTGACTGAGCTTGATGAAGAAGCGTTGATTCAGATCCTATGTGAACCGAAGAACGCACTGACCAAGCAATATGCAGCATTGTTTGAGCTAGAAAACGCTGAACTTGAATTCCGTGAAGATGCGCTGCGCGCTATCGCGAAAAAAGCAATGGAGCGTAAAACAGGTGCTCGTGGCTTACGCTCGATTCTTGAAGGCGTGCTACTTGAAACCATGTACGAATTACCATCTGCAACAGACGTTAGTAAAGTCGTGATTGATGAGTCCGTCATTAATGGCGAGTCAGAGCCACTGCTTATTTACAGTAACGCAGACAATCAGGCAGCTGGAGCAGAGTAAATTCAGCCATAATGAAAAAGGAGGTAAGTAATTACCTCCTTTTTTTATTTCTCTTATTGAATCCAAACAATTAGCCCCCATATACTGCCTTAAGTAATACGTTAAACGTGAAAGCGGAAGAGAGAATTATATGAACTTGGAACGTTCCGAGCGTATCGAGATCCCGGTACTACCTCTACGTGACGTAGTGGTCTACCCACACATGGTTATTCCATTGTTTGTTGGTCGTGAGAAATCGATTAGCTGTCTAGAAACGGCGATGGAAACCAACAAACAAGTTCTTCTTGTGGCACAAAAGCAAGCGGATACTGACGAGCCTACGGTTGACGACCTATTTGACGTAGGTACGGTAGCCACCATTCTCCAGCTCTTGAAGCTTCCGGATGGCACAGTAAAAGTATTGGTCGAAGGCCAGCAGCGAGCAAAAATCAATCACTTTAAAGAGAGTGACTTCTTCCTAGCGGAAGCTGAATTTGTTGTTACGCCAGAATTGGATGAGCGTGAGCAAGAAGTGATTGTTCGCAGCGCGATTAATCAGTTTGAAGGGTTCATTAAGCTAAACAAGAAGATTCCACCAGAAGTGCTAACGTCACTTAATGGTATCGACGAAGCCGCACGCTTAGCGGATACCATTGCGGCTCATATGCCGTTGAAGTTGGTGGATAAGCAGCAAGTGCTTGAAATTGTTGACGTCACTGAGCGTCTGGAATTCCTGATGGGCCAGATGGAATCAGAGATCGACTTGCTGCAAGTTGAAAAACGAATTCGTGGTCGCGTTAAAAAGCAAATGGAAAAATCTCAGCGTGAGTACTATCTGAATGAGCAAATGAAAGCGATTCAGAAAGAACTTGGTGAGATGGAAGACGCACCAGACGAGTTCGAAACGCTACAGAAGAAGATTGACGAATCAAAAATGCCTCAAGAGGCACGTGAAAAGACAGAGCAAGAGCTGCAAAAGCTTAAGATGATGTCTCCAATGTCTGCTGAAGCAACAGTGGTTCGTAGCTACATCGATTGGATGGTCAGCGTTCCTTGGGCTAAGCGCTCAAAAGTTAAGAAAAACTTAGCGAAAGCAGAAGAGGTTCTTAATGAAGATCACTACGGTCTAGAACGCGTCAAAGAACGTATCCTTGAATACCTGGCGGTTCAAAACCGTATCAACAAGCTAAAAGGTCCTATCCTTTGTCTTGTTGGTCCTCCTGGTGTCGGTAAAACATCTCTTGGTCGTTCAATTGCTTCAGCTACAGGCCGTAAGTATGTTCGTATGGCGTTGGGTGGTGTGCGTGATGAAGCGGAAATTCGTGGTCACCGTCGTACTTATATCGGCTCATTACCAGGCAAATTGATCCAGAAGATGTCGAAGGTTGGTGTGAAGAACCCGCTGTTCTTATTGGACGAAATCGACAAAATGTCTTCCGATATGCGTGGTGATCCAGCATCGGCTCTGCTAGAAGTACTTGATCCTGAACAGAATAACTCGTTCAACGATCACTACCTAGAAGTGGATTACGATCTCTCTGACGTTATGTTTGTTGCGACATCGAACTCGATGAACATCCCGGGTCCATTGTTAGACCGTATGGAAGTTATTCGTTTATCTGGTTACACCGAAGACGAGAAGCTGAACATTGCAAAACGTCACCTTGTTGATAAACAAGTGAAGCGTAATGGCTTGAAAGCGGATGAGATCGTCATTGAAGATTCTGCGATTATTGGCATCATTCGTTACTACACGCGTGAAGCGGGTGTCCGTAACTTAGAGCGTGAGATTTCTAAGATCTGCCGTAAAGCGGTGAAGAACATCTTGCTGGATAAGGACATCAAGTCAGTAACGGTAACGATGGACAACCTAAAAGAGTACTTAGGTGTTCAACGTTTCGATTACGGTAAAGCGGATGAAAGTAACCGAATTGGTCAAGTAACTGGCCTAGCTTGGACAGAGGTGGGTGGCGATCTGTTAACGATTGAAACTCAATCAATGCCAGGTAAAGGTAAGCTGACACAAACGGGTTCTCTTGGTGATGTGATGCAAGAGTCTATCCAAGCAGCAATGACAGTGGTTCGCTCTCGTGCAGAAAAGCTAGGTATCAATACTGACTTCTACGAGAAGAAAGATATTCACGTACACGTCCCGGAAGGCGCGACACCAAAAGATGGTCCAAGTGCGGGTACAGCAATGTGTACAGCATTGGTTTCTTCTCTGACAGGCAACCCTGTGAAAGCAGAAGTAGCGATGACGGGTGAAATCACACTGCGTGGTGAGGTTCTACCTATCGGCGGCTTAAAAGAGAAGTTACTTGCGGCACACCGTGGTGGCATTAAGACAGTGCTAATTCCAAAAGATAACGAGCGTGATTTGGAAGAGATTCCTGATAATGTTATCGCTGATCTGGAAGTTATCCCTGTACAGTGGATTGATGAAGTACTGAAAGTCGCACTAGAGCGAGACCCGACGGGCGTTGAGTTTGAGTCTCAAAAATAGTGATGTGTAGCAAAAATAAGTAAAAGTTTACGCTGATAAGCCCAAAAAGGCTTGTCAGCGTTTTTTTTGGGCGCTAAGTTAGTTTCGATAGCTGCCAGCCCTTGATGAATAAGGGGTGGAGCATATTTTCTTAACAATGGAACGAAAGTCATCACAAAAATAATCACAGATGACACAAAGGGGAAATTACAGTGAATAAAACTCAGTTAGTAGAACAAATCGCAGAAAATGCAGATATTTCTAAAGCGTCAGCGGGTCGTGCTCTAGATGCATTCATCGAAGCAGTAAGCGGAACTCTTCAATCTGGTGATCAAGTCGCTCTAGTTGGCTTTGGTACATTCAGCGTTCGTACTCGTGCTGCACGTACTGGTCGTAACCCAAAAACTGGTGAAGAAATCCAAATCGCAGAAGCAAAAGTACCAGCTTTCAAAGCTGGTAAAGCACTGAAAGACGCTTGTAACTAATCACGGCGTTATTTCTGTAACCGGCCATTTGCTTAACTTTTGCTCAAACAATAAGTTTCGAACAAAAATTTACAAACTTCGAGCCGAACTTTCTTAAATTATGCGCATCATACTGATGCGCATTTCTTTTTCTGATATTATTGCGCCATTATTTCTATTAGATAGAAGCAGTAGGCTTCAATTGTGGAGAGCAGTTAAATTATGATGGATCGACTACGCGAAGGCGTGAATAGCATCGCGGTCAAAATTATCCTTGGACTTATCATCCTGTCTTTCGTATTTGCAGGTGTAGGTAGCTACATCGTTGGTGGTAGCAACAACTCTGCAGCGAAAGTCGGTAACACTGAGATTCCTCGTGGTGAGTTCGAGATGGCATACCAAAATGAGCGTAACCGTATGCAAGCTCAGTTGGGTGACTACTTCTCTCAAATGCTGGCTGACCCTGCATATGTTGAATCTTTCCGCAAATCCGTTTTAGATCGAATGATCAATGACGTGTTGCTTGACCAACAAGCTGAAGCTTTGGGTCTGCGAATCAGCGACACTCAAGTGCGTAGCATGATTCTAGACATGCCTCAGTTCCAATCTAATGGTCAGTTTGATCAAGAGATCTATCAAGCTTCTTTGCGTCGTGCAGGCTTTTCGCCAGACTCTTTTGCTGAGTACATGCGTCGTGAATTGGTTCGTGAGCAACTGCTGAATGCGCTACAAAACAGTGAATTTATTCTGCCGGGTGAAGTACAAGCAGAAGGCAAGCTGTTCACTCAAACTCGTGATATTCGCACGATTCAGATCGACTTAGCGGAGTTTGCGAAAAATATTGAATTGACCGACGAAGAAATTCAAGAGTACTACAAAGCAAACCCAGACAACTTTACACGCCCAGAGCAGGTTAAAGTCTCTTACATCGAACTGTCAGCTGAAGCGCTAAAGGAACAAGTTAATGTTTCTGATGCTGAGGTGAAAAAGTACTACGACGAGCACTTAAACAAATACTCTTCAGAAGAGCAACGCCGTGTCGCTCACATTCTTGTAGAAGGGGACGATGAAGCAAAAGCGCAAGCTATCCTAGGTGAGCTAAACGCGGGTGCAGATTTTGCGACGCTTGCTCAAGAGAAATCTGACGATTTTGGCAGCGCTGAAAACGGTGGTGACCTAGGTTGGATTGAGCGTGATGTGATGGACCCTGCTTTTGAAGAAGCGGCATTCGCACTGAAGAATCCTGGCGATACGTCGGGTCTAGTAAAGTCGGACTTTGGCTATCACATTATCAAGCTTGAAGAGCTAAAAGATTCTGTGGCGAAGCCATTTGAAGAAGTCGCTGCTGAAATCAAACAAGAGATGGTTGACCAACAAGCGATCGATCAATTCTACGAGTTGCAAAATGAGCTTGAGCGCGTAGCGTTTGAATACCCAGACTCATTGTATGATGCTTCTCAAGCGGTTAACCAAGAAGTGAAGACAACGGACTTTATTTCTCAGGTTGATGCACCTGAAGTGCTTCGTAGCCCTGCGGTAATGCAAGCTATCCTAAGTCCTGAAGTTAAAGAAGATGGCCTAAACTCTGAAGCTATCGAAGTTGCGCCTGAGCATATTATCGTTGTTCGTGTTGAAGATGCGCGTGACGAGACAGTTCTTCCATTAGAAGAAGTGAAAGATCAGGTTGTTGCAGAGCTATCTCGTGTTAAAGGTGAGCAAGAAGCGATGGAACTTGGAACACAAGTCGTTGCGGCATTGAAAGAAGGTAAGACGAACGTGCTTGCTGAAAACAATCTTGCCTTTGGTGAACAAGAGACAGTAGATCGTCGTTCTCCGTTGGCAACAACGGTATTCGCGATGGCAAAACCAGTCGATGGTAAACCAGTATACGGTCAGTCTAAAGATCTTGAAGGTAACATCATTATCATCGAGCTTGATGCTGTAAACGCAGAGCTAGATAGTGAGTTAGAAGATCAAGTTGCGATGCAAATGCAGCGTGCATCTTCTCAGCAAGATTTATCATCTGTACTAGCCGTACTGCGTGCAAATACTGACATTGAGTACTTTGTTGTGAGCAACTAAGCACAATTAGTGTAATTTGTATGTTGAATAAAACGGACCGCATAAGCGGTCCGTTTTATTTTTGTCTTTATGAACTTCAATCATCAATAGGCATTACTTAAATTAGTGCGCGTTTAAGTGATAGCGGCCGTTGTGAATTCCGGGTCATCTCAGTTTGTTAAATGCATAACCATATTGCTTTCCATTGCAAACTTGATAGTGACTCGCTCTCGACGACTGTTTTTAGCCTACTATTTTGGAGATTGTATGTTCAATATGAAATGGATTTTGACATTGTGCTTATTTGTTTTTGCACCTTTTAGCATGGCTGCGGATTCAGCCACTGACAAATATGAAGGAATTGAAATTACTGTAAATATCAACACGGCCACTGCTGAAGAAATTGCGACCATGTTGAAAGGTATAGGTGAGAAGAAAGCGCAGAGTATAGTGGACTACCGCGAGGAACATGGCCCTTTTAAAACGGCAGCAGATTTGAAGAGCGTAAAAGGCATAGGTGAAGCGACAGTTAAGAAAAACGAAGACCGCATTTTACTGTAGCTTGATGTATTGCAGATATTGAGTCTGAATTCAGAACAATATCTGTTTCCCTATTACTGCTTTCCCGAACCAGCCCCTCTTTCGTGGTTCGGGATTTTTTATCCGAATAAACGACGGCGAAGGCCTTTTTCCAGTAAAGCCATTACTAACCCACCGAGTGCGCCAAACATATGAGCATCAATAGCAACGTTTGCACCGATAAGCTCAGCAGTACTGCTGGATGGGCCATAGACCTGCTCCCATGCTACTTTGGCGATTAGCCCTCCGACTAACAACACACTGCTTCTTCTGCTTTCAAAGACTTCTCTGAGCGCCCAAAATCCAAACAATCCGTGTAATACGCCGGATAAACCCACGTATACCGACATGTTGGTAAACAAATTCAGCGCACCAACACATGCACATAAGATTGAAAAAACGATAAGGAAGTTACGAGTGCTTGGGCGAAAAATAAAAGTAATGATCCACAATCCGGCGAGGTTCATTCCTAAGTGCGCAAAGTTGGTATGTGTGAGATTTCCTGTTACGATTCGCCACCATTCACCATGGCGTATATTGTAGCTGTGCCACTCGGTTAGGCTTGCCATTGGTTCAAATTGAAGTATCAAACAGATCACGCTGATAATACTCAGCAAGGTATAAAGGTTCACTCTATGTCTCGTTATTGTTCTCGTTGTGGAAAATCGCAAAAAGCGTGTATTTGCCAATGGATTGTACCGCTGGCAAGCGAGGTAGAACTTATCATTCTTCAGCACACGAGTGAAGAACATCGTCCGCTTGGTACGGCACGGATTCTCAATTTGAGTTTAGATAACTGTATTTGTTTGATAGGAGAGGACTTTTCTTGTGATGATGCCTTAAATCACTTATTAGCGGATGAGTCATATCAACATTTTGTTCTTTACCCATCAGAAGAGTCACGATGCATTTCTGAAATCACTCAAGCGAGTCATAGTGTATCTAAGAAAATACGTTTGATTTTGCTCGATGGTACGTGGAAAAAAGCGTACAAAATGTGGCAACTCTCAAGCAACTTACATCCACTCCCAACCGTGCAGTTGCCTAAGCAACTACAAGGGCACTACACCATTCGTAAGGCGCCCTCTGAGAATAGCTTATCGACAGTCGAGGCTGGTTATCATTCGCTTCGCTTGCTTGAACCCGAGCGCGACTTTACACCGCTTATGCATGCCTTTGAAAATATGATCGAATTCCAAATCGCCCAGATGCCTCCGGGCGTTTTTGAAAAGAATTACTTGAAAGGTTGAGTGTTACTAAAGAACGATGGAAGAGAAAAGTTGGCGGTGTAGCTTTTGCGCGTGACCATCGGTCATTGCAGAAATATAATCGGCGATGACCCTCATCTTATTGCTCTCGCTCTTCGCCTGACACCACAGATCTTTTGTATGAACGGATAGTAATCGCTCTGGGTCTGCTGTTAACGCTTCAAAAATATCCATAATAATTTGCTGACCCTTATACTCAACGATCTGGACCTGCGGGACTTGGATAACGAAGGTGCTGACAAAGTGCTTGAGTACGCCAAGTGCACGTGCCATCTGTGGTTCTAAACACGCATTCCAAGACAGTAACGGGTTATTAAACGGCTCATCCACCGCTTTGATTGAAATGCTGGTCAGTAGCGCGTTAACCATACCACCGATGGCATCTTTCCGCTCATGGTGCTTCCCGCTAAATAGCATCTGTCCGATGGAATCGATATGAGCTTCAAACCACGGGTCGCCACAGTCCGCTAATTGACTTGCTGCGCCTTCTTGCCATTGCTGACGTGTCACCATACCAAGTACGATTGCATCTTCTAAATCATGAACACCGTAGGCGATATCATCTGCTAGCTCCATGATTGAGCAATCGATTGATTTAAAACGCGTTTTACTGTGTTCAAACTCCGATTCTGGCGTTGAACGCATCAGACTAAGCAATGCCTTGTCGTTGTCAGAAAGCGGTGCAATTACCCAATCAAATAAGTCTTTATCACAATCATAAATGCCTTTAGCTGGGCTCCAATCTTTTGCTTTTAGTTTACGTTGATGCTCGGCTGGTTGAGGCAACTTGACGGAGCGTGTTTGACTAATGAGGGCAGGGTACTTAATCAAACCAAGCAGTGTGCGGCGTGATAAATTCATTCCGAAATGCTCAGTATAAGGCTCTAACTTAGTGACGATACGAAAGGTTTGGGCGTTCCCCTCGAAGCCGCCATGTTCGCGCATTACGTAGTTTAGAGCGACTTCTCCCCCATGACCGTATGGAGGATGCCCGATGTCGTGCGCCAAACATAATGAATCAATTAAGCTGTCTGACGGCAATAGATCACGGAACTCTGGTTGTTTTTTCTTTAGTTGGGCGACGATACCGGTCCCGAGTTGCGACGCTTCTAAGGAGTGTGTTAACCGACTGCGGTGAAAGTCTTCCAAGCTATTGCCGTGTACTTGGGTTTTTGCTTGTAGGCGTCGAAATGCAGCCGAGTGAAGAATGCGCGCTCGGTCTCGTTGGTACGGGCTCCGATGGTCGTCTCGACGGATTTTATGCTCATCATCATGGCGCTCTTGCCATTGCGGGTGTAATTCAAACGACACGATTATCTCCGTAAGCTAACTGATTTCATCTAACGATAATTCGAAACTTGGGGCAAAGGTATTGAGAAAGTAATCCATTTCAGGCGTTCTGCGTTCTTGCAAAGTGACGTCTAAGCGTTTTTTTGCCAGAGCGAACTCATGGTTGCCGGCGCTTAGTTCTTCAAGGCATTTTAAATAGGCACAGATGGAATCGGCTTGCTTAACGATTTTTGCGTCCTCTTCGTGTGCAGAGTGAGAAAGAAGATAGGGGGCAAAATCATCGTGGAACTCTTCCGGTAACATTGAGAGTAATTTTTGTTCCGCTGCCGATTCTATCTTCTTATATTCTTTGGCAATTTCAGGGTTGTAATACTTCACTGGAGTTGGAAGATCACCCGTTAATACTTCACTGGAGTCATGGTACATGGCCAGAATCGCGATGCGTTCTGGATTAAGGTTGCCGCCGAACTTTTTGTTTTTAATTAGGGCAAGGGCATGAGCGACAAAAGCAACTTGTAAGCTATGCTCTGAAACGTTTTCTGGTGAGACGGACCGCATTAAAGGCCAGCGTTGGATCAGCTTCATTCGAGCCAGGTGGGCGAAAAAATGGCTTTCTTTCATGGCTTTCTCCGTTTCTGGTGTAAAAAAGGAACTCACTAGGAGTTCCTCTAAGCATATGAGAGATCAGCACTAATTACTACCAGTGATTCATTACTGGCTGTAGGTTGATAGGAATCTTTCAAAACGTCCAATGGCGATTTCTAGATCTTCAACGTGCGGTAGTGTCACGATGCGGAAGTGGTCTGGTTTTGGCCAGTTAAAACCAGAACCTTGCACCAGTAAGACCTTCTCTTGTTTTAAGAAATCTAAAACCATCTGCTGATCGTTCTTGATGTTGTACATTTTAGTGTCGATTTTCGGGAAGAGGTACATCGCACCCTTAGGTTTGACACAAGAAACACCAGGAATCTGATTGATCAATTCATACGCTCGGTTGCGCTGCTCTAATAAGCGTCCGCCAGGTAAAATCAGTTCATTGATACTCTGGTATCCACCTAACGCGGTTTGAATGGCATGTTGCATTGGTACGTTTGCACATAAACGCATTGATGAAAGCAGCTCCAAGCCATTCACGTATCCTTGAGCTAGATGTTTAGGCCCCGTTAGGAACATCCAGCCACCACGGAAACCACAAACACGGTAGGCTTTTGAAAGGCCATTGAATGTCATGACTAGCACGTCTTCAGTGAGTGTAGCGACTGAGGTATGTGTTGCACCGTCGTACAACACTTTGTCGTAGATCTCATCTGCGAAAATGATCAGTTTGTGCTGGCGTGCTATCTCAATCACTTCAAGTAGGAAGTCACGGCTGTATACCGCACCTGTCGGGTTGTTCGGGTTGATCAGAACAATGCCACGTGTCTTTGGTGTGATTTTCTTTTTGATGTCTTCAAGGTCTGGGTACCAGTCAGCTTCTTCATCACATAGATAATGAACCGGCTTACCACCAGATAGTGCAACTGAAGCTGTCCATAACGGATAGTCTGGTGCTGGGATCAGCATTTCGTCGCCATTGTTTAATAGCGCTTGCATGGCCATTACGATCAACTCAGACACGCCGTTACCTACATACACATCTTCGACATCTAGCGAGCGTATACCTTTACGCTGATAGTGTTGGACCACAGCTTTACGAGCAGAGTAAATACCTTTGGAATCACAATAGCCTTGAGAAGTCGGCAGATTACGAATCACGTCGACTAAAATCTCATCAGGGGCGTCAAAACCAAATGGGGCAGGGTTACCAATGTTTAGCTTTAGGATTTTATGCCCTTCTTCCTCCATGCGCTTAGCATGTTTGAGTACAGGACCTCTAATGTCGTAGCAGACATTGTCGAGTTTTGACGACATCCCGATATTTTGCATTGTTTAATTCCTAAAAATTCGTTAATTTCTTTATTAAAATACAATAATTTGTTTTTTATTAGAATATATATCTGTAAATAATCTGTCTGCTGGTTAAGTTTTGCTCGCTTGCTATCACAGGATTTTGCAAAAGATCGCATACGACCTTGATTTGCTTTGGGTCTAAACTTAGAGTAGCCGTCAGTTACCATTTATCCTCACATACAACGAGGTTGATTTGTCACAGTTCCATCAAGCCGTAAAGAGAATTATCGAGCGAGTTCAGCAATCGGAAGGCAATCAAACACGTCTGGTCGAGCCCCTTAGCGAGAAACCCAATTTCTCATTTATTGATTGGCTTGATGCACAACCACTTTTCCCTAAGTTTTATTGGCAGTCCCGCGATACACGTGAAGAGGTCGTTGCACTAGGGCAATTGCACGCTTTTGTTGAGCCAGGTCCTGCTTATACCATTCTAGGTGAAGGGCAAAGAGTTTGGGGCGGGCGCTCTTTTGATGGGCAGCATGAGAAGAATCGCCGCTGTATGCCTTCTTTTTTCTTTTTGCCTCAAATTGAGTTAATTCGTTTTGACCAACAGTGGTCTCTCGCAGTTAATATTTCAGAAGACAAAGCGCGAACTCTAGCTGGGTTGAATAAACTGGTTTGTGAGGTCGCAACCTTAGCTCCAATTTCGTCTCACATCCGCTCTATTGTTCATACGCCAAGTCAGCCTCAATGGAATGAGTTAGTTCATAAGGTTCTGACTGGTATAGAGAATGATGATTTTAAGAAAGTGGTTTTAGCGCGTCGCTCTACCGTGCAGCTTGATAACACATTAAGTGCTGCACAGCTACTTAAAGCAAGTTACTTAAATAACCATCATAGCTTCCATTTCATGCTGAGCTTAGACAGTAAGCACAGTTTTATGGGGTCTACGCCAGAACGTTTGTATTCTCGCGTAGGGCATGAGCTACATACCGAAGCGTTAGCAGGTACGATTGGTCGGGGGGACAATGCCACTCAAGATATGGAGTTGGCGAATTGGTTATCCCAAGACCAAAAGAACCTCAACGAAAACCAGTATGTGGTGGACGACATCATTGATCGTCTATCACCGCATTCTGAAATGGTTGAAGTGGAAGCTGAACCGAGTTTGGTCAGACTACGAAAAGTGCAGCACCTTAAGCGAAATATTCACGCTAGTCTAAGAGCGGGGATAAATGGTGTTCAGTTGTTATCGGCGCTTCAGCCAACAGCGGCGGTTGCTGGCTTACCCCGACAAGAGTCGATGCAATTTATATTGGATAATGAGCCGTTTGCACGCGGCTGGTACGCAGGCTCTATGGGTTACATTAGCCATGAGCGTGCAGAGTTTTGTGTCGCAATCAGAAGTGCGCTTGTGCTCGGTGAGCAAGTACAACTGTTTGCGGGCGCAGGGATTGTTCCAGGCTCCATTGCAGAACATGAGTGGGCAGAACTTGATAAGAAAATGTCGACGTTACTTACGCTGATTTCTGATCATCCGCCATTGGGAGTCGCATCATGAGTCATGACCAAGCGGTGCTCAATCGAGTTTGGTCAGAAACCATATTGATTGAGCTTCAGCGATTTGGCGTTAAGCATGTTTGTATCGCTCCCGGATCTCGTTCTACGCCTTTGACTTTAGAAGCGGCAGAACAGTCCGACTTTTCCATTCATACTCATTTTGATGAGCGTGGATTGGGCTTTATGGCTCTTGGTTTAGCGAAAGCTACTCAGGAACCCGTGGCAATTATCGTTACCTCTGGTACGGCAGTGGCGAACTTATTACCGTCGGTTGCCGAAGCCAAACTTACTGGTGAAAAACTGGTGCTGCTGACAGCAGATCGTCCAGTAGAACTTGTCGGCTGTGGTGCAAACCAAGCGATAAATCAATTGGGTATTTTTTCACATCATGTTTCGGCCAGTTTGAATTTACCAAGCCCAAATTTAGCAACGTCGCTTAACTGGTTGCTGACCTCTGTTGACGAAGTGATGTTTACTCAGCAATTGCAGGGTAGTGCCGTTCATATTAATTGTGCATTTCCAGAGCCTTTGTATTCCAACGGCGCAAAAGCGGATTATCAAACCTACTTAGATTCGGTCGCCGGATGGCGAAAAGGAAGCGGCACTTATACTCAGCGTTTTAGCCATTTGTCACAGGCGAACATCCCGCCTTTTTCAGACAAAAAAGGCTTGGTTGTGATTGGCAGCTTACCGCTTGAACAAGCGAAGTCGGCGCAGGCATTTGCACAAAAGATGGGATGGCCAGTACTTGCAGACCCGCAAAGTGGTCTCAGTTCGGATTGGGCGTATTACGATGTATGGCTTCAACTTCCCGAGTTCGTAAACGAGCTTGAATCTTGTGAACTTATTATCCAATTTGGTAGCCGAATCATCTCCAAACGTTTGAACCAATGGATTGATAAACAAGTATCGAAAAATCAACAAAGTAAAGACGTTCAGTATTGGTATGTCTCACCTTGTATGGACCGGAATAACCAAAATCATCTGGCGCAAATGCACTGGGTTGAGCCTCCTAAAACGTGGGTTTCTCGCATTAGTTTTGAGAAGTCAATATTTGCTGGGTGGGCTGATAGGTTAGCGAATGACGTTAAGCGAGTTCATCAACGTATCGAAGAAGCCTTCCTATCTGATTCAGCGTCTGCCATTGACGAAATTGCGTTGGCAGCAGACATCAACGAGCGCACAAAGAACGTAGATGTTTTCTTGGGTAATAGCTTGTTTGTTCGGCTTGTTGATATGTACGGAAAATTGGATGGTGTAGAGGTTTTCACTAATCGAGGCGCATCAGGGATTGACGGTTTGTTTGCTGCGGCATCAGGCGTGCAACGGGCAAGAGGTAATCCGTTACTAATGTATATCGGTGACACAGCAGCACTTTATGATCTCAATTCTCTGGCGCTATTTTCTCACAATAAACTGCCGGCGGTACTTGTTGTTACTAATAATGACGGCGGTGCGATTTTTGATATGTTGCCAGTACCACCAGAGCGCAGGACGACATATTATCAAATGCCTCATGGTTATCAGTTTGAACACGCGGCAAAGCAGTTTGGTTTGGCGTATTTGCATGTTTCTACACTGGAGCAATTCCAATCATCTGTAAAAGAGCATTTATGTCACCGCCAAGGAACGTTGCTGGTCGAGGTTCAAACCCCACCTAATCAAGCTGCTGAGACACTCAAGGCATTTAATAAGAGTCTGAATGCTTTACTTTGAACGTTTCCCTGTATTAGAAAAACACCAAAGTAGAACGTTGCCCACTTTGGTGTTTTTGCATGGCTTGCTTGGTAGCGGTGAAGATTGGCAAGCGTGTATCAACGCGTTACCCGAGTATGAACGTGTTACGGTTGACCTCCCTGGTCATGGGCACAGCCAATCTATTTCTTGCAGCGATCTGAATGATTGCTGCAAACTTCTTGGTTCCACACTATCTTTATTATTTCCCTCACAACAACCATTTATTTTGATTGGTTACTCTATGGGCGGCCGCATTGCGATGCATGGTATTGCCCATCAATGCTTTCCAGATCTCAATATTGCGGGCGCGATTGTTGAAGGGGGAAACTTCGGGCTTCAAACTGAGTCAGAGAAACAGGTGAGATTAGAGAATGATGCTCGCTGGGCAATGCGTTTCAAAACTGAACCACTTGAACGTGTTTTGAACGATTGGTACCAACAAGCGGTGTTTTCTTCACTAAACCATGAGCAAAGACAAACATTCATTGCGAAGCGAAGTGATAATCTTGGCTCAGCGGTGGCGAATATGTTGATGGCGACATCGTTAGCCAAACAGGCATATTTGTTGCCCTCACTGCAAAAGCAGAACATACCAGTGTATTACTTGTGTGGTGAGAAAGACCAAAAATTTAGCCAACTGGCACAACATAGCGGGTTGGCGTATCGACAAGTTGAAGGCGCTGGTCATAACGTCCATCAAGAGCAGCCCAAACAGTTTGCGATACATACCAAGCAAATAATTCAGTCTCACTTTGGTGAGAGTAACGAGAACAATGGGAATCACCATGGCTAAAACAGTAGGCATTTCTGAAGAAGAACTTTACGCTCCGGTTCAATGGAAAGATTGCGGCGAGAAATACGAGGACATTCATTACCATAAGTCTGAAGATGGTATCGCGAAAATCACCATTGCGCGTCCTCAAGTGCGTAACGCGTTTCGTCCTCAAACGGTAAAAGAGATGATTGATGCGTTGGCAGATGCGCGTTACGACTCTGGTGTTGGCGTGATCATTCTGACAGGTCTAGGTGAAGACGCATTCTGTTCTGGCGGCGACCAGAAGATCCGTGGCGACTACGGCGGCTATAAAGACGACCAAGGTACGCACCACCTAAACGTATTGGACTTCCAACGCGATATTCGTACTTGTCCAAAACCAGTGATCGCATCGGTAGCGGGTTGGGCTGTTGGCGGTGGTCACGTTCTGCACATGATGTGTGACCTAACGATTGCAGCTGACAACGCTCAATTTGGTCAAACAGGCCCTAAAGTGGGTTCATTTGACGGAGGTTGGGGCGCATCTTACATGGCTCGCATCGTAGGCCAAAAGAAAGCTCGCGAAATTTGGTTCCTATGTCGTTTCTACAATGCTCAAGAAGCAGTAGACATGGGCCTAGTAAACACAGTTGTACCACTAGCGGATCTAGAGAAAGAAACCGTTCGTTGGTGTCGTGAAGTACTACAGCACAGCCCAATGGCATTGCGCTGCCTGAAAGCTGCATTAAACGCAGATTGTGATGGTCAAGCGGGTCTGCAAGAGCTAGCGGGTAACGCAACGATGATGTTCTACATGACTGATGAAGGCCAAGAAGGTCGTAATGCCTTTAACGAGAAGCGTCGCCCAGACTTCGATAAATTCCCTCGCAACCCATAATCCGTCTAAATGAGGAGCGTGTTAGCTCCTCTGTTCCTTTTTTCCTGAGCGCCTCGCCCTCTGGGAGGCTGGTGGGATTGCTCGTCAGAACGCTCAAATATACGGCATTACATAGGACTTGAATTATGCGTGAAGCGAAAATTTATCGTTATAGCTTGCCCATGGATAGTGGTGTCATCCTACGTGACAACAAGCTAACCGAACGTGTTGGTTATGTTGTTGCGCTTTCCGAAGATGGTAAAACAGGGCTTGGAGAAGTCGCTCCTCTTCCTGGTTTTAGCTTAGAGAGCACCGAAGATGCGGGTGTTCAGCTACAAGAACAGGCGGAGCGTTGGGTAGCAGAGTTGGATGTGGATTATGCCAAGATGTACCCGTCGGTTGCGTTTGGTTTATCGATGGCACAGCTTGAATTAGCTGGTGGCTTACCACAACAAGGTAAATACCAAACAGCGCCACTATGCACTGGCGACCCAGATGAGCTCATTCCAAAGCTGAACGAAATGGAAGGTGAGAAAGTCGCTAAGGTGAAAGTTGGACTTTATGAGCCAATTCGCGATGGCATGCTTGTGAACCTTTTTCTTGAATCAATCCCTCAATTAACGCTTCGACTCGATGCCAATCGCGCTTGGACACCAGAAAAAGCGCAGCAGTTCGCTAAGTACATTGCTCCGTCTCTGCGTCAACGAATCACGTTTCTAGAAGAGCCGTGCTGCTCTCCTGGCGATAGTCTCTCTTTTGCGATTAATACTGGTATTGCTATCGCTTGGGATGAAACATTGCAAGATGCGGTTCGTCGTGAAGATTTCCGTCTTGAAGATCTAACTGGTGTGAAAACGATCATCATCAAACCCACACTCATTGGTTCAGTGGATTTTTGTATTACACTGATAGAGAAAGCGAAGTCACTGGGGATGAAAGCAGTGATTAGCTCGAGCATTGAATCCAGTCTCGGTTTAACTCAATTAGCGCGCTTTGCCCAATGGCAGCTGCCTGATGAAGTTCCAGGTTTGGATACGATTGGCTTACTCAAAGCTCAGCTAGAGCAGGGCTGGCCTAAGTGTGAACTTCCCGTTCTTCCTCTAAAAGACCAGGAGATTGTGTGGCATTCTGCGTAGACAATATTGCGAAGGCACCATGGAAATATTGGGCTCAAACGAGCCCTTTTTCTATTGCACTCAAGACATCAACAGAAGTATTAAACTGGCAACAACTCTCGAAGCGTATTGACCAATACACTCACTATTTGAATGACTTGGGTGTAACTCGGGGGGATGTGCTGACTTTGGTTGGCAAGAACCAAGTAGAAACACTGTTGTTTTATCTTGCCTCCAAACAGTTAGGTGCGCTCGCTGCGCTGACCATGGAACAACCACTAGATAAGTTGCAGGGTAAGCTTGCTACACTTTACAGGCCTGATCAAACTCGGTTTATCTGGTTTTCTCAGGAGTGCGCTTCGACCTTTTCTGAACATGATATACAAAAACTCAAGGCAACATTGCTTTCATCGCCTGTAGTATCACAGCAAGAGAGTGATTCGTTGACTGAAGATAGCTATCATCATGACCGGCTCGCTTCAGTAGTATTTACTTCTGGCTCTACAGGGGAGCCTAAAGCTGTGGTTCATACACATCGACAGCATCTTGCGTCTGCAGAGGGCTTGTTGCAGGAGTTCATTTTCACTCAGCAAGATGCTTGGCTGTTATCGCTTCCGCTGTATCACGTCTCTGGATTAGCGATGGTCTATCGTTGGCTATATGTCGGAGCAACACTAAAAGTCGGTTCAGGGAAACTTGTTGATGATGTTCAGGGCGTATCACACGCTTCTTTGGTTGCGACTCAGCTCAAACGGTTATTGGATGATGATGCACATTTGTCATTGACACATGTGCTACTGGGCGGCAGTCACGTTGATCATGAGTTGGCACTACGAGCATCAGGGCAAGGCATTGAGACGTGGTTAGGTTATGGGATGACGGAGGCGGCCTCTACCGTTACCGCAAAGAGAATTGACAGCACCAGTAATGCTGGACATGTATTGAAGCACCGTAAGATAAAATTAGTTGACCAACGCATTTTTGTTGGCGGTAAGACATTAGCGGCAGGGTATTTCCATCAAGGGCATGTTACCCCATTTCTGGATGAGAAAGGCTGGTTTGACAGCAAAGATCTTGGCGAGTGGCAAGGTGATGAATTAAAGATAATCGGCCGTGCCGACAATCAGTTTATCTCTGGTGGTGAGAATATCCATTGTGAAGAGATTGAAGCCGCTTTGAACCAAATTGATGGTGTAGTGCAGAGTATAGTGGTTCCAGTCGAAGACGCGGAGTTTGGTCATAGACCAGTAGCTGTGATTCAGACCAATGGATTGCGCAGCAAGTCGGAGTATGACCAGCACTTGCAATCAAAGTTAGAGAAGTTTAAATGGCCAGTGGAATACCATGTAATGCCACTAACTCTACTAGAAGGTGGGATCAAAATTTCACGTAAGGCCGTGAAAGAGTGGCTACTGTCATCACTTCAGCATTAGTCAATTTTGCTATGTATTAGTCATAAAGAGAATTTCGTATCCTTATAACTCTGAATCATAATTATGCTTCTTCGTGGAGAGAAAATGCATAAGGTTCAGGATGGCAAAGCTAGTTTTAATTGCGGCAGTAGCACTACAAATTGGTATCGCGATAAGTAGTGAAGGGCTAGCCCGCTCTCTTGCAGAGCTAACGGCATTTTTGATCGCTATTGCGTTGGTCGTTATATACAAAAATAGCAAACGGGAAATACCGTCCCCTCAACGCGATAAGCAGGCCACCAATATCTAAAACAGTAACCAACTTAGAGAAGTGGTCGAAATTAACACCCACAGAGTCACACCAAACAACAGTGGCTTAGCTCCAGCAGACTTTAGTTTTGAAATTGAAATGCTACAACCTATCAAGAACAGACATACAACCAACGCTTGCTTTGCTCCAATGAAAATGCCGTGATAGACCATTTCAAATTGAGGAAATAAGTCGCTAAACGCGATAGCTGCACAGTACCAAAAAATGAAATAAGGGATAGCTAGTTTTTTCTTTCCATTCTCTTTTTGGCCTCTTGAAAAGATGACGGCACTGATCAAAGCAACAGGAATGATCCATAAAGCGCGCGCGAGTTTCAATGTTGTTGCCGTCGTTAGTGCTTCTTCCCCATAGGCCGAGGCAGCCCCGACAACAGAAGATGTGTCATGAATGGCAATCGCAGCCCATGTGCCAAACGTGTGTTGATCTAGCCCTAAAGCATGTCCAATCACAGGAAACACAAAGAGTGCAATGGAGTTCAGGACAAATACCGTTGCCAGTGCTAATCCAATCTGCTCGTCTTTCGCTTTAATCGCCGGTGCCACAGCAGCAATTGCGCTACCACCACAAATTGCAGTACCTGATGAGATTAAGTAAGCGGTTACTCGCTCCAATTTAATTACCCTGGCAATGAGAGTGCCCATGATCAGTGTGCCTGTAATAGTGGCGATGATCAGGCCGATACCATCCGATGTGACTGCAAGTGCTTGCTCAAAGTTGATGCCAAAGCCTAAGCCAATAATCGAGTAAGACAGCAGCTTTTTAGTAAAAGAAGCGATGGGCAGCTCGGAAGGCACAAAACCAAAACTTGCGAGTAGAAAACCGATAACTAGAGCAATGGGAGAGGAGGCAAGAGGGGTTAGACAAAAAAGTAACGCCAATCCAAACAGGAGGTAGTTTCTATTCAAGGTTTTTATTCGCTGTTGTGAATGAAAGGGAGAGTATATCGCACTGGGTGTGGTCAGTTTGTCTTAATGATTTGAACACATGTTCAGTTACTCTAAACATGTGTTCAAGCGTATTTTATCGCCAGTCGCCTCTGAGTTGATGCACTTTATCGAACATTGTTTTTGCCGTTGCCTCATTTGGTGGCACCGGTTGTCCTGCTTCAATTTCTAGCTTTGACCAAAATCGAGTCGGTAAGCCACAGCATGCGCGACCTTTTGCGCGGCTGAAATAGCTTCCCCATAAGCCTTTAAGTGCAACAGGTATGACAGGTACTGGACTACGACGTAGGATTATATCAATACCGCGCATGAATTCATTCATTTCACCATCTGAAGTTAATCTTCCTTCAGGGAAAATACAGACGATATGACCTTCGCTTAGCGCAGCTTCCACATCGTTAAATGCACGTCTGATAGAGCTTCTGTTACTCGCTGAAATTGGAATTACCCCAGTTCGACGTAAAAAGCGCCTTAATGGAGGTAGGTTGGCGTAATCTTCCTCCATCACAAAACGAATCAACCTTGGGCATACGGCACTAAGTAGCAATGCATCCATGTAGCTTACATGATTACATACAATCAATGCCCCACCATGCTCGGGTAGGTTGTGTAGATTCTTATGCTTAACTCGATAGATGGTGTGCGTAAGCATCCACATGACAAAGCGAACTACAAAAATAGGAATTTGCAAAAAGATGTAAGCGGCGACTAAGAAATTTAAAATGGCTAACAATGCAAACAGCTGAGGAATTGTCATCTTGATTACACTTAGGCACACAATACCTAAGACAGCGCTGCCGACCATAAACAGAGAGTTAAAAATGTTGAGCCCTGCGATGACTTGAGCACGTTCGGTTTCCTTTGCTCGATGCTGCATTAATGCGTAAAGAGGCACGATAAACAAACCGCCCGAAGCGCCAATCATCAATAGGTAGAAAAATAATGGCCAAAAAGGCTCATATCTAAAGAAGTCTACAAAGTTATGGAAAGTAGGTAGATCATTGGGAATGGAAGTGGCCATTAGGTACCCAAATACCGTAATGCCAAAGGCACCAATTGGCACAATACCGACTTCGATACGATGGTTTGAGATCCAATTGCAAAGTAGCGACCCTAGCGCGATACCAATGGAAAATAGAGCGAGCAAGAAAGACACCGCACTCTCGGTGCCATTTAGGTAAATCTTAGTGAAATTCGGGAATTGTGTTAGATATGCGGCGCCTAAAAACCAAAACCAGCTTATTGCCATTATGCATTGAAAAACAACTCGATCGGATTTGGCGATAGAGAGCGTGTGTTTGGTTTGCTTGTATGGTTGCCAACGAAAAGAGAGATTGGGCGCGCTGGCTGCAGCAAAGGGGATTGAGCGGCTCGACAAGTAGCCTAACAATGCGAAGATCACGACACAAAATGCGGCGAGGTATTTTGCGTTGTCTGCAGAGGCTATAATCCCAGCGCCTAAGGTGCCAATAAGGATGGCGATAAAGGTACCAGCTTCAACAAGAGCGTTGCCGGGCACTAACTCTTTAGCATTTAACTTTTGAGGCAAAAGGGCATATTTAACTGGGCCAAAAAATGCTGACTGTGTGCCCATTAAAAACAGTAGCAATAAAAGCACACCATAACTTTCGGTTATGAATCCGATGGCACCTAACAGCATGATGGCTATTTCAAATAGTTTGACCTTACGAATAAACCATGACTTTTCATATTTGTCGGCTAATACGCCAGCGGAAGCAGAGAACAGAAAGAACGGTAGAATGAACAAGCCTGCCGCAAGGTTGATGAACAAATTGCTCGAAATAGGTAGTGCACTGGAGCCAGCGAATGCGACAAACAACAGCAAAACGTTTTTAAAAATATTGTCGTTGAAAGCGCCAAAAAACTGAGTAATGAAATAGGGCAGGAACTTTCTCTGCGTAAGTAAGGACGGCTGTCTGTCGGATGACATGGATAATCCTTTGTTACCAGTTCGTGAGGTAGTTAGAAAGAAGATTACTGATCAATTCTTTGCCATCAATCGGTTCACTAGAGAAAAACTTATCATCAACACTGAGTAAAGTAATGCCATGTACGCCAGACCAAAGGACTCGACTCGCTTGAATCACTTCGGATTCAGTACGATGTGGTGCGATTTGAGCCAATAGTGACTCTAGCATTCCCGTCATACCATCGATACGTTTGGCATGCCATTCCGGAAGTTCTGCTCCATTCATGTTGTGTTCGAACACTAACTGCCAACGGTATGGGTGTTTTTGAGCAAAATCGTGGTAGCAATAAGCGAGTTCAAAAAGCGCTTGATGGGAGTCTTTGCTGTCATTAGTCGCTTTGCGTGCTTCTTGAGATAACTCATCTAAAGTTTGAGCGACAACATGAAGCAACAACAAATTATAATTACCAAAAACATTTACCAATGTGCTTGGCACGTAACCAATCATGTTAGCGATTTTACGAAGACTGAGTTCGTGGTAAGAATTCTCATCTAAAAAGTTTTTGACCGTTGTTAACGTCAAATTCACTAACTCTTCTCGGGTGTGATCGTTTCTGCGCGCCATACTCTCAAACTACTTTATTGAACATCGTTCAATATGATAGTCAGCTACCTATTAACCGTCAACAAGGCAATGTGTCCAAGTGCCCTCAAGGTGTAGGATTCTGAGCTGTGTCACTGATTCTAATTCAAGTAAAACAATCTGGAGTATTAGTGAACTTATTCCATACTTTTTTTACATTGATCAAGCGCCTTCAGCTGAATTGCAAGCAGTGTGAGCAGTCTGCATTTTTGGCAATATTCTGATACATGTCAGCTTCTATAAGCTATTTTCATCAATCGGTATACAGAGTATGATGACTTAAAAATCATCTTTGGCGTGCTACTGTTTGAAACAACGATTGTTTCGTCTTGAAAATGGGGCACTATCTTAGATAGCTAACTTTAAGGATAACGATGAAACGTTTATTTTCTATTGTTGCTTTATTGATGTTTACTGTTGCTGTAACGCCTATCGCGGAAGCGAAGAAGTTTGGTGGCAGTAAGTCTTTCGGTAAGAGCTACAAAACTGCACCAGCACCGAAACAACAGCAACAAAACACCAATACGGTCGGCAAAGATAAGACGACAAAGTCTTCAAGTAAGAAAGGCCTTATGGGTGGTCTGCTAGGCGGACTTCTTGCTGGTGGTCTACTTGCTGCATTCTTTGGCGGTGCTTTTGAAGGTATCCAGTTTATGGATATCCTAATTATTGGTTTGATTGCCTTTGTCATCTTTAAACTAATGCGCGGTATGCTAGGTGCGAAGCAGGGCAGTATGAACCAGCATCGTCAACAGCCTGCATTTGGTGGCAACGCATCTAAGTTTGAGCAACCAAACATGCAAAACTTTGAGCAACAACCAAACACAAATAATGGTGGCTTTGGTGGTTTTGGCGCTCAAACAGACGTACCACATAACTACCCACCGGGTTTTGACCAAGCAGCGTTCATTAATGGTTCTCGTGAACACTATCGAATCCTGCAAGGTGCGTGGAATCACAACCAGCTAGAAACTATTGAAGAATATGTTTCTCCAAGCTTGTTTGAAGACCTAAAAGCAGAGCGCGCGAAGCTCGACGGTGAGCAGCATACTGACGTAATGTACGTTGATGCGGAGATCGTCCGTGCTGATTACGATGCAAATAAAGCACAGCTTAGTCTGCAGTTTAGCGGTCGTTACCGTGACACAGTAGAAGGTGTTGAAGAAGAAATCGAAGATATCTGGCACCTAGAGCGTGACTTGACTGCGCCTAATGCGCCATGGTTAATCGTTGGTATTCAAGGCTAGTCACCTTTAAACCAATTTAGTCACTAGTAAAAATCCCGCATCCCCTGCGGGATTTTTTGTATCTATCATTTATATTTCTTGTACGTGTTTTTATACAAACATCACTAATTGAGTCCGTTTGGTAATTTTGCGAGCCCACTTTTTCTAGTAAGTCCTCAAGTGTTTTCCTATTTATATTGAACATTCATATTAAGGCCATACGAACTAACAAAATCAAAATAGCTAGTACATTGTTTGTAGGGTAAAGATCTGCTCCTCAGCCTTTTGTTTGTGGAGTTTCACATGGGGTTGGTTGCTTTAGTGAGATTGAGTATAGGTTATACCAATCGTAGTAAATAACTGGTCATTCTAGCTTGTTAAAATACTCGATAACTGCGTTGCAATTTTTGATTGTAGAATAACTACTTATCAAAAAATTGCGCCTTGTTCTCAAGCATTTTCCCTACGTTATTTCTGATCACTTATTTACTGTGATAGGTATTCAATCGAGCAGAGTTTCGGTTAGGAGTGAAAGGTTCGTTGTAGTAGGGCTATGCTATCAAGATCCTGAAACGAAAAAAGCCAGCTCAATGAGCTGGCTTCTTCAATATGGTGGAGGGGGACGGATTCGAACCATCGAAGGCAGTGCCGGCAGATTTACAGTCTGCTCCCTTTGGCCACTC
>NZ_JAWOTH010000010.1:0-166504 GCF_033338745.1 Vibrio sp. Vb1026 | reverse complement strand
GGACGGATTCGAACCATCGAAGGCAGTGCCGGCAGATTTACAGTCTGCTCCCTTTGGCCACTCGGGAACCCCTCCAGAGGATTTTTATACTTAGTAAGATGTTTTCCCAACTCATCTCCCAAGTGCGGAGCGAATCATAGCAAACTCGCTCAGGCTGTAAAGCGTTTTTCTTACGTTTTTACGTTGAATGCTGTCTTTTTGGGCAAAGATGGTAGAAAGTCAGCGTTTTGTTTGTCCTTTGAACAGAAGAGAGGCGCGCTTTTTACTTGAATTTACACTACTTGACGTTAAACACCGTATCTACTGATAAACTGTAAGCAGTTTAATGACATAAGTTTATTCGTTTAGAAGTCAATATCATGAGCATGAAAGCCACGTTATCGTTATCTGTTTTAACGCTTTCTATATTACTGAGTTCTCCATCGGTTTCCGCTGCGATGCGAGGAGGCTCAGCGGTTACCGTTGTGACTGAACAAGTAGAAACGCACGAGATCAATCAATCCTTAACTCTTATCGGCAAATTAAAGGCAGCGGAGTCTGTGGTTGTCGCATCGGAAGTCGCCGGCAAAGTGAATCAAATCGCTGTTAAAGCGAATCAAAATGTCCAGCAAGACCAGCTATTAATTAAGTTAGATGACGATAAGGCTCAAGCCGCTTTGATTGAGGCAAAGGCGTACCTTAAAGATGAACAGCGTAAGTTAAAAGAGTTCCAACGTTTGGTTAAGCGGAATGCGATTACTCAAACTGAAATCGATGCACAAAAAGCCAGTGTTGAAATAGCACAAGCGAGGCTTGATGCTGCTCAAGCCAATTTAGCTGATCTCCATATTACTGCCCCATTTTCTGGCACTGTTGGTTTTATCGATTTTAGCCGCGGCAAAATGGTCAGTGCGGGTACTGAACTTTTGACGTTGGATGATCTTTCCGTCATGGAACTGGATTTACAAGTACCGGAGCGCTATTTATCGATGCTTTCTATTGGTATGGAAGTCATCGCTAAAACCAGTGCATGGGGTAGCCAGACCTTTACTGGTAAAGTCACAGGTATTGATACGCGGATCAGCGCCGAAACACTGAATCTTCGCGTGCGTATTGAGTTTGATAACCCAGAAAATCAATTGAAGCCGGGCATGTTGATGAACGCTTCACTAGCATTTCCTGCTATTAAGGCGCCAATCATTCCTGTTCAAGCACTTGAATACTCCGGAACTAAACGTTTTGTATATGTAATTGATGAAAATAACAAAGCTACTCGTCAAGAAGTGTCGCTAGGTGCTCGTGTTGGCAACGAGGTGGTGATCGAATCTGGTGTTGAGATTGGTGACAAGATTGTGGTTCAAGGCATTGTTAACATGCGTGATGGTGTCGAAGTGAAAGAAATTGTCGCGCCACTAAAAGCGAACACCACGGATGTGACACGCAATGACAGTGAATCGGATGAGGAAGAAAACTAATGTTACTGTCCGACGTTTCAGTTAAACGCCCTGTCGCGGCGTTGGTTCTGAGCATGCTGTTGTGTGTGTTTGGCTTTGTGTCGTTCACCAAATTAGCCGTTCGTGAAATGCCTGATATAGAAAGCCCAGTCGTTTCTATCAGTACGCGTTATGAGGGTGCATCTGCGACTATTATTGAAAGCCAAATTACCTCCGTTTTGGAAGACCAGCTTTCTGGGATCAGTGGAGTTGATGAAATTAGCTCCACTACTCGTAACAGCATGTCGCGTATCACGATCACGTTTGAGCTAGGTTACGATCTCAACACAGGTGTGAGCGACGTGCGTGATGCCGTAGCTCGTGCTCAGCGCTCGCTACCTGATGAAGCGGATGACCCTATTGTTTATAAGAACAATGGCTCGGGAGAGGCGTCGCTCTACATCAATCTCAGTTCTGCAGAGATGGACCGTACTCAATTAACCGATTATGCCGAACGTGTATTGATGGACCGCTTTAGCCTGATCTCTGGGGTTAGCTCCATTGATCTCTCCGGTGGTTTGTACAAGGTCATGTACGTGAAGCTTAAGCCAGAACTAATGGCTGGACGTTCAGTTACAGCTTCGGACATTACATCAGCTTTACGAAGTGAGAACCTAGAAAGCCCAGGTGGTGAAGTTCGAAACGACTCAACAGTAATGTCCGTGCGTACGGCTCGTACTTATAACACGCCTGAAGATTTTCAATATCTTGTCATAAAACGCGCAAGCGACAATACACCTATCTATTTAAAAGATGTAGCAGATGTCTTCATTGGTGCAGAAAACGAAAATTCAACCTTCAAAAGTGATGGTGTAGTAAACATCAGTCTTGGTGTGGTACCGCAGTCAGACGCAAACCCGTTAGAGGTTGCGAAGCTGGTTAGGTCTGAAGTCGATAACATCCAGAAGTTCTTACCAGAAGGTACACGTCTTGCGATAGATTACGACGCGACAGTATTTATCGAGCGTTCAATCGAAGAGGTGTACAGCACGCTATTTATCACGGGCGGCTTGGTGATTTTGGTATTGTACATTTTCATCGGCCAAGCTCGTGCAACCTTAATTCCTGCGGTTACGGTACCTGTTTCTCTGATTTCTTCGTTCATTGCCGCGTACTACTTTGGGTTTTCTATCAACTTGATCACCTTGATGGCGTTGATATTATCGATTGGTTTGGTGGTGGATGACGCAATTGTGGTTGTAGAGAATATCTTCCACCATATTGAACGCGGTGAATCGCCATTACTCGCCGCATATAAAGGCACAAGAGAGGTTGGTTTTGCTGTTATAGCAACAACATTAGTGCTGGTGATGGTGTTCTTACCGATCTCCTTTATGGATGGCATGGTAGGTCTACTATTTACAGAGTTTTCTGTATTGCTGGCTATGTCGGTCATATTCTCCTCTTTGATTGCCCTGACGCTGACTCCTGTATTAGGTAGTCAGATTTTGAAAGCGAATGTAAAACCAAATCGATTCAATGAAGCGGTTGATCGCTTGTTTAGCAAGCTTGAGAGTGGTTATCGCGCATTATTGAAAGGCGCATTGAAAGTACGTTGGGCTGCTCCGCTGGTGATTCTAGCTTGTTTGGGCGGTAGCTATTTCTTGATGAATCAGGTACCGGCCCAGCTGACCCCACAAGAAGATCGCGGTGTGATATTCGCGTTTGTGCGCGGTGCAGATGCTACGTCATACAATCGTATGTCAGCCAATATGGATATTGTCGAAGACCGATTGATGCCATTACTAGGGCAAGGTTATCTGAAGTCATTCAGTATCCAAACGCCAGCGTTTGGTGGCCAGGCAGGAGACCAGACAGGCTTTGTGATCATGATTCTAGAAGATTGGAACGAACGTGATATCACGGCTCAGCAAGCCCTTAACAAAGTACGGAAAGAATTGGCAGGTATCCCAGATGTTCGAGTGTTCCCATTTATGCCAGGTTTCCAAGGTGGTTCGAGTGAGCCAGTTCAGTTCGTATTAGGCGGCTCTGATTACGATGAGCTCGTTGTTTGGGCTGAAATGCTAAAGAACAAAGCAGAAGAATCACCAATGATGGAAGGAGCAGAGATAGATTACTCGGAAAAAACGCCTGAGTTATTGGTTACAGTTGACCGACAGCGTGCCGCAGAGCTAGGAGTCAGTGTTCAAGACATTTCTGACACCCTAGAAATCATGCTCGGTGGTAAAAGCGAAACGACTTATGTTGAGCGTGGCGAAGAGTACGATGTGTATCTTCGCGGTGATGAAAATAGCTTTAATAATGCTGCAGATTTAAGTCAGATTTATCTGCGCACGAATAGCGGTCAGCTAGTGACGTTAGATGCGGTCACAAAAATTGAAGAAGTGGCGGCCTCTATTCGTCTTTCTCACTACAACAAACAGAAGTCCATCACTATTACTGCCAACCTGTCGGAAGGTTATACATTAGGAGATGCGCTGGATTACCTAGACCAGGAAGCCATCGACAACTTACCGGGTGACATTTCGGTGAGTTATTCGGGGGAGTCGAAAGACTTTAAAGAGAACCAAGCGAGTGTTGCTGTTGTGTTTGCATTGGCACTGCTAGTGGCGTATCTCGTGTTGGCGGCTCAGTTTGAAAGCTTCGTAAACCCGTTAGTGGTCATGTTTACGGTGCCGATGGGTGTATTTGGTGGCTTCCTTGGTTTAGTTATTATGGGCCAAGGTATGAACATTTATAGCCAGATCGGCATGATCATGTTGATTGGTATGGTGACGAAAAACGGTATTTTGATCGTAGAATTTGCCAATCAGCTACGTGATCGTGGCGTTGGGTTTGAAAAAGCGATCATTGATGCAGCTGCGCGACGTCTACGTCCAATCTTGATGACTGCGTTTACCACACTTGCTGGCGCAATTCCGTTGATCGTATCGACAGGGGCGGGTTATGAGAGCCGTATTGCCGTGGGTACGGTAATCTTTTTCGGGATGGGGTTTGCGACATTGGTGACCTTGTTTGTTATCCCGGCAATGTACCGATTGATTTCGGCGAAAACACAAGCACCAGGTCATGTAGAAGCAGAGTTAAACAAAGCAATTAGCCATGATACGAAGGGCCGTATAGCGCACCCTTAAATCAAACGTTAAAACATAAAAGCCGAGGTAATAACCTCGGCTTCTCTTTATCGGTTTAAAGTTAGCTCGGAAGCGTTCGATTAGAAGCGTTTCCCTAGGCTGATTTGTACACCTTCGTAGCTGTCGTAAAAATCTTCAAAACCCATATCCGCGACATTATAAATGTACTCTGCGCGTAACCAGATATCTTTGCTCATATCCCAATGGACACCAGCACCGATGTTGAATAGCGCGCCTGAATCATCTGTGACTTTTTGTTCGTTTGGAACATACATTTCAGCTTGAGTGCCAAGCGCAGTTACGCGACCAAACAGTGACAGCGGCGTATCGCCTAAGTTATCACTTGTTACAACAGCAGACATACCTGCTTGGTAATAGTGAAGATCTAAGTCAGTTTTTAGAGCATCGTTCTTAAGTTCATTTTGTGAATAGCGCAGAACCCCTTCAAACGCGAGGTATTGGTTTATATGGTAACCCCAGCCAACTGTGATATGTGGTGTTGACCACTCATTGTCTCTATCCGAGCCGAAATACGGTGTATCAAAACCAACGTTACCAGTACCCAGATAAAAATAAGATTGATGAGCTTGTTCTTGAGCAGCTAAAGTTGGCACGCTAATGGTCAAGGCAGACAATAATAGAATGGCGTTTTTCATAACTAGACGATAACCTTGGTAAAAGACCGTTGTAATGATTTGTTTAAATGTTAATTTAATCAATAGGATGGATGGTAATTATCATATCAGCTTTTATCAAAGGTAGTGATTTTAGAATGGGAATTGTTGCGCTAAAGCATACTTCTTACTCATGACTACCGACTAACTAGATATGGTGACGAAAGCTAGCTAAATAAGAGAGAAGGAAAGGAAAGTGGCTGAATTCAAATACAAAAACTTGACTCAAGAAGAACAAGATAAGTTAGACGCGGCGACATTTCGCCGTTTATTGGCGCATTTAGATGCTAACAAAGACGTACAAAACATCGACCTGATGATCCTTGCGGGCTTCTGTCGCAACTGCTTTAGCAAATGGTATAAATCTGAGGCTGAAAATCTCGGTTTGGATTTAGATATTGATGACGCTCGCGAACGTGTTTACGGCATGACTTACGATGAATGGAAACAAAATCATCAACCAGCGGCAACGCCAGAACAATTGGCTGCGTTTGAAGCGCGCCAGAAAAAGTAAAACCCAGCGATAAAAACAGCCCACATGAAGTTGGGCTGTTTTTTTTTAAAGTCCAGTTTGCACGTTAAGCGTTAGTTGAGCCGCAACAAGCTGGCTCAACGCAACCTTTTGCTTGAATGACTTCGAGTTGAGCTAAGTAAGGTTGAATATCGCCGATGTTCTCTTTTACCCATGTTAAGTCATAATACGTATCTAGGTAACGCTCTCCAGAATCACATAGAAGCGTCACGATAGAACCCTTCTCACCGCGTTGTTTCATCTCACAAGCCAATTGCAGCACACCGTAAAGATTGGTGCCTGTTGATGCGCCGACTTTACGCCCAATCAGCTGAGATACCCAATGGGCGGTTGCCACACTGGCTGCGTCTGGAATTTTGCGCATTTCATCAATGACACCAGCAATAAAACTTGGTTCGACACGTGGTCGCCCGATACCTTCAATTTTGCTGCCAGTATCGCCTTTCAATGAGTGATTTCCTGACTGGAAAGCATCGTAAAACACTGAGTTTTCAGGGTCTACCACGCAAAGCTTAGTGTCGTATTTTTGGTAACGAATAAAACGGCCAATGGTTGCTGATGTGCCGCCTGTTCCAGGACTCATCACTACCCAGCTAGGAATCGGGTGATCTTCTAACTCCATTTGGCTAAAGATAGAGTTCGCGATGTTGTTGTTACCGCGCCAGTCAGTAGCGCGTTCAGCATAAGTAAACTGGTCCATGTAGTGACCATTTAGTTCTTGAGCCAAGCGTCGAGACTCGTCATAAATCTGATCTGATCGTTCAACAAGGTGCGCTTTACCACCGTAAAATTCAATTTGTTCGATCTTTTTACGTGCAGTGGTTTTCGGCATGACGGCAATGAACGGTAAGCCAAGTAAACGCGCAAAATACGCTTCCGAAACGGCAGTGCTGCCTGAGGACGCCTCGATTACAGTGGTTTCAGGACCAATCCATCCATTACAAATAGCATAAAGAAACAATGAGCGCGCCAATCGATGCTTAAGAGAGCCTGTTGGATGCGTGCTCTCATCTTTTAGGTAGATATCGATACCATCAAGAGAAGGCAGTTCAAGTTTAAATAAATGAGTATCAGCAGAACGTTGAAAGTCTGCTTCAATTTTACGCACTGCATTGTTGATCCAGTTGTGGTCAGTACACATGGCGTCTCTCCTTGGAAATCGATAGATAAGCATTAGATGGGAATAATTTACCTATAATACGAGAGAAAAACTTTGCTATAGTTGCCGGTAATGACTATTTTGATAGAAAAGTTTTCTACACTTCGTGGGTTTTATAGGATGAGTTTGGATCGGGTCGATAAACAGCTGCTTGCGTTGTTACAAACCGACAGCACCTTGTCATTAAATGAGTTAGCAGAGCAGGTAAATCTGACAACGACGCCATGTTGGAAGCGTTTGAAAAGGTTGGAAGAAGAGGGCTACATCGAAAAACGCGTGGCGTTGTTAAGTACAGAAAAGCTCGAGCTATCTTTCATTGCATTTGTTCAGTTAAAAACGATTGATCATTCCGAAGGTTGGTATCACCATTTTGTTACAACTGTGAGTGACTTTCCTGAGGTAATGGAGTTTTATCGTATGGCTGGCGAGTATGACTACATGATGAAAGTACTAGTCAAAGATATGAAGTGTTTTGACGAATTCTATAAGCGGTTAGTTAATAGCGTAAAAGGGCTATCTAATGTGACTTCAACATTTGCTATGGAGTCCATTAAATACACAACAGAGTTACCAATCCTAAAATAACTCGCCCTATAAGAATTCTATCTAATGTTAATTCTACCTTTTAGTATTTTAAATGTTAAAAGGTAGTTTGATTATGCTTTTAAAACTATTTCCTACCAGATTTTTATAAATATAAACGATATTTATTCTCTCTTCTATTTTTCATTAACCATTTGTTTTTGCAGTCCATTAATCCTATACATCATAACGAAAGAAAAAATAACGCAATTTTTTCTCTTTCTTTTTCATGTTTTATTTTATTGAATATTAATTTTTACTAAATTAATGGAAGAGTTTGATTTAAACGTTTGCTTTTTGTGTTTTCATGTAATTTGGTCGCTATTTTTGATTATTTGTTTTTAGGATTAATACAGTAGCAATTACTTAAGTAATAAAGTACTCAAAAATGGGGATAGTGATTAATAAAACATCGTATTATTATCGCCCCATCTTGTATGTAACAAAGTATTACTAAAAATGAACAGAAATTACTATTTGCTTTTTCTCGCAGCTTTACTCGCTGGCTGTGGCGGTGGGGGAGACTCTAAGCCGAACAATACGAAGACACCAACTACGATAACAAAGCAGAACCGTCCGCAATTAAAAGTGGAAGACACGGTGTTGAAGTTTGAAGGAGTGGGAACGGTTACTGAAGCAAAACTGAGCAATGTACATGGGTCGGTATCTTACCAAGTCATTGATTCTAATCCGCCAAATGTCGTGAAAATTAATGACTCAGGAATACTACAAATTCTGCGCCCAGGAACGGCGACTATTCTTGCTACAGATAGTAGCTCTGCTTATGAATCTTCTGAAGCAAGATTTTCTGTCACTGTAGAGCGAGGCATCAATACTGAACTTTCAGTGAGTGATCTGAATTTCAATGCGATTGAGTCAGAAGGAAAAGCGTTGATCGTCCGTGGCCAAAAAGGCGAACTGAGTTATGAGGTAGAAAGTGGTCATAACTTGATTCGTGTTGATGAGAACGGTTCGGTATATTCATTAGGTTCAGTTGGTCAGGCATCGGTGCTGATTACTGATTCAGGTAACGACTTTTACTTGCCGAAACAAGTTCGCGCTACGGTTAAACTGCATGCAGTAGCTCCGGGGCAATTACAGTTCGCTTTGCTTGAAGACGAGTATCGAGAAGGGTTGACGTTAGAACCAGTGCGTCTAGATAAAGCTCAAACGCAACGTATTTCTTACAAAATTATAAATAGCGTACCAGACAGCAAGGTGGCCGAGTTGCTAGATCCTGAAACGGGCTTGCTTCTTGTTCATAATGTTGGTCGATTAACGGTTGAAGCGACTGCAACTTACAGCGACGCGTTTCTGGATAAACAGCAAACAGCGCAATTTTTTGTGGATATAAAACAAGGCAAGCGTCAAGAAATCAGCGCAGCGGATATCGTCACAACTTATGAGGAAGGTGGACGAATTTTCCCTAAGGTGACGAACGCCTACGGTGACTATGAGCTGAGAATCATTCGTGGTGAAGACGTTGTCGCTAAAACTGAAAATGGTGAAGCATTACTGATCAAAGGTGTTGGTGCTGCTGAAGTGGAAATTTACGAGCATGACATGCGTAATTATCCTGCAAGCAAAACTCGTTTTGATCTTGAAGTTAATCGCGCGCCTCATCCCGTTATAAAAGACATTGAAATGCCGCTTACCTATCAACCAAATCTTTCAATCCCTCTGACGTTTAAAGGGCAAAAAGGTAACGTAAATCTAGTTAGCAGCTTACCTAATGGCTTACGAATGACTGACGGCAAGTTGGAGGTAGTGACTGCGGGTGAGTACGACCTTAAGTTTGAAGACGATGGTGGGGAGTTCTACCAACCTATTCAATTTAATGTCGTCATCAAAGTTGCAAAGGCTGAAGGCCAACCGATGGCAACGCACGATTATGACGTTGTATACAGCAACAAATACAGTTTTGATCTTCACCGTGATTTTGGTTTGAGTGCTGACGAGCAAATTGAGATTGTAGATAACACCGCACCAGATGTTGTCGGTGGTTTTAGTGAAGGACGTCTCCATGTGTATAAAGCGGGTAAAGCGACGCTAACTGTGCGCAGAAAAGAGAGCGCGAATTATACCGTTGGTCCTGATCAAAAAGTCTACGTGACAATTTTGAGCGCGCCGAGCCGAATTGAAGTTCAATCCGATGTGGAAGAGATTTGGAAGGTTGGCCAAACATTTGTTGCGCCGAAAATCTCTGGTACGGTTGGGGAAGTTACGTACCGATTTGCAGACAACGCAGCAATAGATGTGGTTTCCTTAAACAGCCAAACGGGTGCCATGCAAATTCTTAACGCGGGTAGCACAAAAATTATTGTTTCGGATGCGGGGGACGACAAAGTGGATCCGGGTGAAAGTAGTTTCTCGGTCACGATTAAACAAGGCACAAACCCGGTATCGGTTACTTACCCAACGGTAGAATTCTCCGCTGGTAGTGTTATCTCACCAGTGATGAGTGGTGGGATTGCGAAGGCAAGTTACCGTCTTATTAACCAAAAAGACCCTGTGGTCGAGCTAGTTTCTCCTGATACAGGGCGTTTGAAAATCCTGCATGCAGGCACGTACCAATTAGAGGTTACCCTTACTGGGCGCAACTACAAAGCTAAAACAATCGTCGTAAATGGCACTATTAACAAAGCGAATCACCCTGGTTTAAGTGCTTCTACAATGAAGGTGGAATTTGAACCATTTAAAAAGGTTAAGCTAGACTTTGGTACACCAATAGGAAACCGCAGCTATCAAATATCCAGCTCAACAATTAAAGGAGTCGCTTCATTAGATGTTGATAAGGAAGAGCTGACGTTACTTGATCTCCCGCCAGTAAAAAGACGTTGGATTTCTCTCGACATTTCGGAAGGAGAATCTCGAGATTACAAAGCGTTGGAAAGTAAGAAAGTCCAGCTGTATCTAAGCTTTGCAGATGAAGGTGTTGCGGATCAATATACATTGCTTGAAACTGAACAAACAGTATTGTTTAGCACGCTAAATGCACGTGAGTTTTCTAACTTAGAAGAAAGTGAGTTTGGTTTGATGAACGTTCGTTCAGTGCGTGAGCCAACGGACGAAGAATTGAAATTATACGGCAAAGGTAAGATTGCACTACTTGCATTCAAGCCGGTGGGTAACGATGACCCAACTCTAATAAAAGGAGCGTGGGTACACTTAGCTCGATTTGATGGATGTACATCAGAGCTGTTCGAAGATGATCTCAAGCCTTTTGAAGCAATTGACTATGATGACCCAGGGTACTGCACCAGCGGCAGCACGATTCGTATGACTCGGTTCTTAATAATTGATGACTCGAAGATGGAAAAGGTAGAGTATGAGTTAGTAGCACCTGTGATTACTTACCGTCGTGGGGTTCGTGAATTTTTAGCAACGAATAAAGGTGGATTCTATGCCGACCCAAATGTCATTTACGGGAAAGGCGAATATGGTTACCCGAAATCACTTTACGAATGGTCGGTTGTTAACATGAAGTATCAACCAAATTAATCATCGTTTGATACCCATTAAAAAAGGAGTGCGGAACAGCACTCCTTTTTTCGTCTAGCGAACACGAGCTATTTCGTGTAGCGCATCACCCCTTCTTGCACGGCGGTCGCCACTAAGTGACCTTGCTGGTTGTATATTTCGCCACGGACCAACCCACGAGTATTGCTCGCCGTTGGGCTCTCTATCGCATATAGAAGCCATTCATCCATCTTAAACGGGCGATGGAACCAGATAGAGTGGTCAATGGTGGCCACTTGAAAGTTAGGCGTCATTAATGAGACTTCATGTGGATGCATTGCTGTTACAAGGAATCCCCAATCGGATGCGTAGGCCAGAAGGTACTGGTGAATTAGCTGATTCTCTGGCATTTCACCATTAGCACGAATCCAAAGGTACTGTTTGGGTTCTGCTTTTTTGGGCTTCAAAGGGTTGATAACCGTAACGGGGCGAGTTTCGATTGGCTTTTCCCCGCAAAATGTTTTGCGTAAGCGTTTGGGTAGAAATTCTGCAATATGGCTTGCGAGCTCACTCTCTGAGGCAAAGTTTTCTGGACCAGGGATATCTGGCATTTCTTTTTGATGATCAAACCCAGGTTGATCGCCATGGTAGGATGCGGTTAGGTAAAAAATAGGGCGTCCATTTTGAATTGCCTTTACGCGTCTAGTGCTAAAGCTACGGCCATCTCTCAGATTTTCTACATCATAAATAATAGGTTTTTCTGGATCGCCAGGGTACAAAAAATAGCTATGGAAGGAGTGTACCGTGCGTGTTTCTTCAACGGTGTAGCGCGCAGCAGAAAGCGCTTGCCCAATTACTTGACCGCCATAAACTTGAGGCAAACCTAGGTTTTCACTTTGGCCACGAAACAAGCCTTCTTCTAATTTTTCGAGTTGTAGTAGGCTGAGCAATTCTCGTAGTGGTTTACTCATTGTGTCTCCTCACCGTTGTCTTTCATTCCAAGTTACCTCAACAGCCTCACTCTTGTGAAGTGGCATAGTTAAGAACTATTGAGTAACTTAGAAATAGTATTGTTCCAATTATGAAACAAAATCAATTGTTTGATAAATTCTAACTCAGTCAAACTATTGTCAAATAAAGTGACAGGAAGCAGACAGTTTTATATTCCACACCTATAATTGCTTCGGTTTAATGCTCTTTTCGAGGAATATATGAAAAAAACACTACTACTTGTTACTTCTCTACTCTTTGGGGCTGCGTTAGTGGGTTGCCAAACTTCTCAAAATACAGAAATGGAATCTACAGAAGCGTCAATGAAGACGATTACAGGTACAGTGGCTTATCGCGAGCGGATTGCCTTGCCACCAAACGCAGTGGTTACTATTGCGTTAGAAGATGTGTCCTTGGCGGATGCGCCAGCAAAAGTGTTGGCGAAACAGACATTCGAAACGGAAGGTAAGCAAGTTCCTCTTTCTTTTGAGTTGAGTTACGACAGCAATGAAATCAAACCAAACCATCGTTACAGCGTTCGTGCTCGCATTGAGGTAGATGGAAAGCTGCGTTTTATCAGCGACACACATAACGGTGTTATTACAGATGAAGCACAAACTCACCAATTAGATATTCGTCTAGTTGGAACACGTTAATACGACGTACTGAGAACAAAAAATGGCAGCTTAAGGCTGCCATTTGTATTTTTTAAGTGAAGTTTTGCCAACTTCCGAGACTTCAATCCCTTCTGCTTCTAATTTCTTTTTTTGTCGCTCTAAGTCTCTGCCTTTTAAAGATATTTTTCCTTGGCTATTTACCACTCTAAACCAGGGGAGTTTGCTGTCTTCTGGTAGGTTACCCAGTGCTTTACCAACATGTCTCGCATAGCCCGGATAACCGGCCATTTTTGCAATTTCCCCATAGGTGGAGACTTTTCCTTTTGGAATTTGGTGAATTACAGCAAAGATTTGCGCTAAAAATTGGTCCATACTCAAAAGTGTCTATTTTGGATTACTAAGGAATGGTAAACCATTGGACTTGTATATTGCTAACGGTTCTTAACCCTTGTGTTGTCAGCGACTCACTTTGAAGAATTACATTTTCTGTTCTTTAGTGTCGTTGGTTGATGAGCCTTAAACAGCATGAAGCAAACGCAAGCTAAGCTTGAATCTAGACCCTCTCAACGACTTTCAATCCCAGTTTTTGCCGTTGAGTTACCAAGTAGGTGGGGAAGCCAGGAGGCGCTATGATTTTATCGACACTTCAATTTTTCGTTACGACCTTACTCGCTGTTGTCTGCGTTCGGGCGATGAGTTTGAGCGAGGGTGACATTCCCGTTCTTGCACTTATGATCCCCGCGCTGTGGGTTCTGCCACAAGGTGGGTTCGCTGGCTTAGTATTGCTGGGCGCGATGATGGCTTTTGGTGCGACACTCTCAATGCAGCCAATTGCTTTGTCGGTTGGTGTTTTGATCCTTTTCCCACTTTTAATGGTGGTGTTTTCTCGTAGAAGCTCTTTAGGCGTGTTGCTCACCGCTGGTCTTATTGTACTTACACTGCAAGTTGGTCTTATGGTCACACAGCAAGGCGGTAAGCTGGATGGGTCTGCTTGGGTTACAGTGGTTCAAACCATTGCGGTTATGGCGATGTGGTGGTCGGCTGCGCATTGGACGCCATCCAATAAACACAGCTGGTGGCCGTTGTTTTTGTTGCTCCCATTGTGGATTGCAGGCCTACCGTACGCCGTTCTTATGGCGTTAAGTTTGACGGGAATGTTAGCGTCAATGGAAGCACTTGCGAAGCTTCAACATACCATTCGTTGGAGCAAATTATTATGTTGGACATTGCCGACTGTGGGTTTTGCCGCTTTAGTCGTCAGCCCGACCACGGATGTGCCAAACCCTGTTTTCGTGGTTTGGATCTGTTTGTTAGGGACGGCTTGGATGACTGACTATATTTTACGTAGTAGCGATGAACAGGCTGAATTATGAATTTTTAGTCAGGTAAAAAGTGACATGTGCGGCAGAGTATCGAATTGGTTGTGGAACAAAATGGAGATTAGTATATGTTCTTCATTTCATATTTACTACACTTCCAATAATAATAACCACAATATAAGTGGTTGATTTAAGATAAGTTTGTCATGACAACTTTTGCTCGAACACTGTTGCTTTTTGCATGTTGCCTCTTGAGTTTGAATGTAAAAGCCGAAGCCCCTTTAATTGCTCATTATAAAGTCGCGACTGAAGCGGATGATGTCGTCACTCGTGTTCTTTTCAATGCTGCTTCAAAGGAGTTTGGCTTTACCGTTCAATACGTAAACTACTCCAGCTTTGATGCCATTCTAAATTCAGTAGCGAATGGGGAAGCGGACTTTGCTGCGAATATCACTTACACACAAGAACGTGCTCAACGTTTTAGTTATTCCCGCCCAACAAATATCGAATATACCTACCTCTTTGGCTTAAAAGATTCGACGTTGAGTGATATTTCGCGTGTTGGCGTCCCCAAAGATACAGTTTATGCCCAATTACTTAAACAACACTACCCTGGTCTAGAACAGATCTCTTATCAAGGTCACGAACAAGCAGTAACACTGCTACGTTCAGGTGCTGTGGACGGCGTTGTCGATGCCATTAACCAGCTCAAGCCGATGCTGATGGAGGGGTTTGACGCCAAGATGCTCAATGATCAGATTTCGATAAAGCCCGTATCCATCATCAGTAAAAAAGATCATCATCTTGAGGAGTTGGACACGTTCGCTACGTTTATTCACGGGGAAGCGGTGCAAAAGCAGCTTCGCGAAGAAATTTCCCAGTATCAATTTGAATTAAGGCGAGCAGCGTTGCGTGATTCTATTCGTTTATTACCCCTTGATTTTAATGAACCAATACGGATTAAGCTCGAATCTATCTTTCCATATGTTGTATACAACGCAGATGGTAGTGTCGAAGGGATGACGGCTGATGTAGTCCTGAGAAGTTGTGAGATCTTGGCTTTAAACTGCTTGATCATTAGTGAGCCTGGTGAAAGCTGGGGTTCTATGTACCATGAGTTTATCCAAGGTAATTTCGAAATTTTGGCGCCGTTAACGGTCAGCCGTGAGCGGCGCGCATTTAGCTACTTTCCAAAGTCCCATTACGCGCCAGCATCGGTGATGGTCAAGCGTTTAGGTTACAAACCGAGCACATACTCTCATGTTTCACAGTTGATATCTGAGCAGATTGGCGTAGTTAAGGATGACTTTTTCGATCAAATGATGACGCAACTGTTACCGCTAAAAGAACTCAAACGTTATCGTACTCAACAAGAGCTCATTCAGGGGCTATTAAATGAAGAAGTCGATTACATTCCGATGGATACGGCGATGCTCAATCATTTTTTACGTCTCAGTGAATTGGTTCCGATAGAGCAGGATACCGCTATTGGTGAGTTTTATGAGTCACAACTCTCTGTTGGATTGGTCGCGAATGAAAAAGGAGCCATGCTTGCGCCTTTCTTCAGTCGAGCGATAGCGATGTTAGAAGTTGATAAGATCATTGCTCAGTACGATGTACGCCCAGATTGGCGTACCGCACTTGAATATGAGATTCGATTAGCGACGCAAACACAAGCTGTGTTTATCTTTGTGTTATTGTTTGCTATTTGTGTTTCGCTTTATCTTTACCGTCAATCTAACACTGACAACTTAACAGGGTTAAGGAATCGTCGTGCGTTGCAAGTAAAGTATCGAAAAGGAGTAAACAAAGATCTATCCATACTTTACTTAGACATTAATCATTTCAAACGAATCAATGACACTTATGGGCATCGCGCTGGGGACGAAGTTTTACAACTACTGGCACTAAAAATTCATTATGTCTGGTCGGGAAGATGTTATCGAATTGGAGGGGATGAGTTCATATTACTGGGTTATCCTACGCAAGCTGAGTTAACTAGAGCAATGAGAGAGCTCAGTAGAATCGATGTGAAAGGCAAATTATGTAGTGATTTGGAGTCTATAAGTATCTCTATTGGTTTCTCTGCAAAAAGGGAACGGCACATGAGCTTAGAGCAAGCGATGCATTTGGCTGATGAAGACATGTACATGAGTAAGCAGTCCTCACGGCACGACTCCTCTTATCGTGACTGTACGGTTTCATCATAAAGGAATGAATTGATCGAGTTTTGTCCAAACGGTAATGAAATGATGAAATTCAAGGTTTTTGCTCTTGCATTATGAGAGCTGATACTGAATAATCGCCCCATCGATTGAGGCAAGACCTCTCGAAAAGAATTATGGGGCTCTGGTCCTCTCGCAACAATAGCTCGTGAACTCGGTCAGGTCCGGAAGGAAGCAGCCGCAGCGTGTGACTTGTGTGCCGGGATGTGGCTGGGGTCCCACCCTTTGAAAGCCCTGCGTTATCGCAGGGCTTTTTTCGTTTTTGAGCCTTCTTTTATTTTGGCTACGCTTGGTGTTCAACGTCTTCTGATGATCAAGCTTCTTGAGGTTATTTAGGTATAATTTATAATCTCATCCGCTTGATACCGAACTGTCGTGAAGATTGTTTAGGGTACGCTCGCCGAATAACCATTTTCACCTGGGATACTTTAATGATTTCAAAAAACCAATTAAAACTGCTTCGTGCTTTAGGTCAAAAGAAACAGCGTAAAGCGCATGGCTTATTCCTAGTTCAGGGTGAAAAGAACGTACTAGAGCTAGCAAGTAGTTCATTGAAGGTGAAGCAGGTTTTTGCAACAGCGGCATTTCTCGAACAAAATGCTGGTACGCTAAATCGTTTTGATTGTGTTGAAGCATCGCTTGATGAATTGACCAAAGCGAGCACGCTTGTGAGCAATAATGCGGCCATTGCTGTGGTTGAAATTCCGAGTGTAAAAGAGCCTC
Organism: Vibrio sp. Vb1026; assembly: GCF_033338745.1. Lineage (NCBI taxonomy): Bacteria > Pseudomonadati > Pseudomonadota > Gammaproteobacteria > Vibrionales > Vibrionaceae > Vibrio > Vibrio sp. Vb1026. Next base: position 149,657 of record NZ_JAWOTH010000010.1, on the reverse strand, counting down.
AAGCGAAAGGCTTGATGATTGCGCTAGATGGTGTATCCGACCCTGGTAATCTAGGTACGATTATTCGTGTTGCAGACTGGTATGGCATCAAGCACATTATTGCGAGTACAGATTGTGCTGATCCTTATAATCCTAAAACGATCAGTGCGACCATGGGCAGCTTTGGCCGCGTACAAGTGAGTTTGGTGGATTTGCCAAGTTACTTGGAACACGCCAAATTGCCAGTATATGGCGCGTTTTTGGAAGGAGAGAGCGTTCATAAAACGGATTTCGCTGCTGAAGGTATTTTGTTGATGGGCAGCGAATCTCATGGTGTGCGCGAAGCCGCAGCAAAATTCGTGACAGATAAAATCACGATTCCGGCGTTTGGCGGTGCCGAATCACTGAATGTCGCGATGGCGACTGGCATTATTTTAGACAACATGCGCCGCCAACATAGCTAACGCAACCATTACTTAATAACAAAGCCAGTCAATTTGACTGGCTTTGTTGTATTTATTGCCTAGAAAAATCAGCCTGGCTGAATCTTGCGTTTAACGAAATACAGTGAATGTTGTTCGGTGAGTTAATTTTGTTTTAGTTCAATAGGCTGTGCCTATAAATAAAATTACTCCTTTCCATTTAGTAAAATCAGGAAATTAGGCGACACTTATCTAAAGGCCGCAATAAAATGCCCTTAAGGAGATAAGAATGCATTCATTAAAAGTAAAAGATTACATGACGTTGCAAGCGGTGACTTTCACGAAAGATATGTCACTTTCGGCAGCTTTAAACAAAGTAATGCAAAGTGTCACACTAGGTGGCCCTGTCATTGATGAAAATGAAAAAGTGGTTGGGTTTTTATCGGAGCAAGACTTATTAGATAAGTTGGTGAAAGCAAGTTATCACTGCCAAGATACACATACGGTACAAGAGTGTATGCATGATGATGTCTTATCTGTTTCTCCAGAAATGTCAGTAATTGAACTGGCTGACATGATGAAAGTTGGAAAGCCGAAAATGTATCCAGTGGTGGATGGCAAAGGTAAGTTGGTTGGTGTTATCACAAGAAGAGACGTGCTGCGTGCCATAGGAATGACATTAAATGAGTGTTTTAAGCATCCCGTTTAACCTCTCTGTTTAAACTTTACGGAATATTGCTTTTAAACTGGTTTGGAAAGACGCTTCGGCGTCTTTTTTATTTTCTATCGCCGAACTGTACAAATTTATCTTGACCTTGGAGCTTACTCTAAGGTTTATCCTTAGCAATAGGTAAATCACCGATACCAATAAGGAAAAAATTATGTGTACAAAACATCAAGGTTGCCAATCTAGCAAAATCAAAACTGCGGTGCCGCTTGGTGCAAGCGAGTCATGCTGTGCGCCAGTAAAATCTTCGCTCAATATCTCTCAGGCCAGTGTTGATGTTTCTGAAAGCTCTTGCTGTAGTGGAGGAGGCTGCAGCGTTGACACAGGCGAGGAAGACGATCCCACAAGGGAGAGTAATTCCTCCGTTCGGAACGCTTGGCTTGTGTCAGGTATGGATTGCCCATCTTGTGCGCAAAAGCTTGAGAAAGCCATTACGTCTTTACAAGGCGTCAGCCAAGCCAAGGTTTTGTTTGCAACAGAAAAACTGGTCGTCGATTTTGATGGTCTAGAGCTGATAGCTACGATAGAGCAGACAGCCCAAAAAACGGGTTTCCCGCTCTCTTCACTTGATGCTCCAAAACCAAGCACTACAAAGAAAGGCTGGCTTGGCGTCATAAGAGACAACATCCAAATTCTCTCGATTGCTGGTGCAATGGCTACTGCGGCAGTAATTTCTAAGATCGACCCTCAAATAAGCGCTTGGTTATTCACTTTGACGTGTTTACTTGGTTTATACCCAATCGCGCTCAAAGCATTTAAGTTGGCGCGTAGCGGTACGCCTTTTGCGATTGAAACGTTAATGAGTGTAGCGGCGCTCGGCGCTTTATATTTAGGTGAAACCGCCGAAGCCGCAATGGTGTTATTGCTTTTCCTTATTGGTGAAAAGTTAGAAGCATATGCATCATCTCGCGCGCGAAGCGGTGTCCAGGCGTTAATGGACTTAGTCCCAGAAAATTCAATTTTAATTATTGATGGTGAACGCAAAGAAGTACCAGCTGCGCAGCTTAAACCAGGGGATATCATAGAAGTCGCACCCGGAGGTCGTTTGCCTGCCGACGGTGTTTTGCAAGATGCGCTTGCGAGTTTTGACGAAAGTGCGTTAACGGGAGAATCTGTTCCCGTTGAACATCAAACCGGTGGCAAAGTGATGGCCGGGGCTGTGGTTGTCGATAAAGTGGTTCGTTTACAGGTGACTTCCCGTCAGGGCGAGAATGCGATAGATCGAATTCTTCATTTGATTGAAGAAGCACAATCCCGTAAGGCACCATTAGAACGCTTTCTTGATAAATTTAGCCGTTGGTATACGCCACTAATGATGTTGGTGTCTCTGATGGTTATCGTTACGCCGCCATTACTATTTGCCCAACCGTGGGAAACGTGGATCTATCGAGGACTCGCCCTGCTGTTGATTGCTTGTCCATGTGCATTAGTCATTTCAACGCCTGCGGCGATCACTTCTGGCTTGGCGGCAGCGGCTAAGCGGGGCGCATTGATCAAAGGTGGAGCGGCGCTTGAGTTGCTTGGCAAGGTTGAGTCTGTCGCATTTGATAAAACTGGGACACTGACGCAAGGTAAACCAGAAGTGACCGACGTCTTTGCTTTTGATATGGATGAAGACAAGTTACTTAGCCTAACTGCGTCAATCGAGGTTGGTTCAAGTCATCCTCTAGCGGTTTCTTTAGTTACCAAAGTGCAAGAGAAGGGGCTTACTATTCCTGAAGCGTTGGATAAAACCGCGCAAGTAGGCTCTGGTGTCACTGGTTACGTCGATGGAAAAATGGTCCAAGTGGTCACGCCTTCAAAGGCAGACTTTCCACTTTCTCAAGAAGCCAAAGAGCAAGTGGTTACGTTGGAACAACAAGGTAAAACGGTTGTCATTGTTCGTTACGATGACGAGGTCATTGGCGTGATCGCATGGCAAGATACATTGCGCTCAGATGCCCAGCAAGCCATCGCAATGTTGAAGGAACTTGGGGTCACGTCGGTGATGCTAACGGGTGACAACCCGAGAAGTGCAGAAGCAATGGCAAATAGAATAGGCTTGGATTATAAAGCGAGTTTGTTACCTGCAGACAAGGTGCATTACGTCGAGAAACTATCACAACAACATACCGTTGCGATGGTGGGAGACGGTATCAATGATGCTCCAGCCATGAAAGCTTCGAGCATTGGTATTGCGATGGGAGGCGGTACGGATGTTGCGCTCGAGACTGCTGATGCGGCGTTAACACACAACCGGTTGATTGAGCTACCTGCCATGATAGAACTGTCGCGTGCGACGCTAAGTAACATTCGTCAGAATGTCGCGTTAGCGCTAGGTTTGAAAGGTGTATTCTTAGTGACAAGTTTACTTGGGGTTACTGGGTTGTGGGTTGCAGTATTAGCTGACAGTGGTGCAACAGCACTGGTGACATTGAATGCGTTGAGATTACTTCGTTTTGAGTCCAAACAGATCAAATAACTGACCTAACCAATGATCCCACTCATTAATAGCCCGAGGCATTCGTGTATCGGGCTTTTTTTAACCGTATTCACCTGATGCGATCAGACGTTTTTCTCGTCCTTGAAATCACGCATTGCTATGCAACAAAATGATTTAACGCCCCTTAAAGTGTGATCAATACCAGTTTTGTTTGAAATTTCACTTTCATTACATTTTGTCATTGTGATTGTGATCACTCTATGTTGGTGAAAGGTTCGCTACAGTGCATCTGTACCCAATAACTGATTAATGAGCTTATTGTTCATAAAATAAGCCACAATAAGGAGCGACTTATGTCTCAAGCTGTATTCCATTTAGGTGTTACTGAAGCTGATCTTAATGGTGCGACTCTAGCGATCATTCCTGGTGACCCAGCGCGTGTTCAAAAAATCGCAGAACAAATGGAAAATCCAGTATTTCTAGCAAGCCATCGTGAATACACGCTATACCGTGCAGAGCTAGACGGTAAACCTGTTGTGGTTTGTTCTACAGGTATTGGTGGTCCTTCTACCTCTATCGCAGTTGAGGAATTGGCACAGCTTGGTGTTCGTACTTTCCTACGTGTTGGTACAACGGGTGCAATTCAACCGCATGTAAACGTGGGTGACATGATCGTAACGACGGGGTCAGTTCGTCTTGACGGTGCGAGCCTACACTTTGCTCCTATGGAATTCCCAGCAGTTGCTGACTTTGAAGTAGCAACCGCAATGAAAGCAGCGGTAGAAGAGTCTGGCGCTACAGTTCACATGGGTGTGACTGCATCAAGCGACACGTTCTACCCTGGTCAAGAACGTTACGATACGTTCTCTGGTCGTGTTGTTAAGCGTTTCCAAGGCTCTATGCAAGAATGGCAAGACATGGGCGTACTTAACTTCGAGATGGAGTCTGCAACACTGCTAACAATGTGTGCGAGCTCTGGTTTAAAAGCGGGTTGTGTGGCAGGTGTTATCATCAACCGTACACAAAAAGAGATTCCAGATCATTCAACTCTGAAAGAAACGGAAGCGCGTTCAATTAAAGTGGTTGTAGAAGCAGCGCGTAAAATGCTTTAAGCCCCTATAGTTGGCATTTAAACAAACAGAAAAAACCAGAGGCTAACCTCTGGTTTTTTTCTAGTTATAGAAATGCGTACAGCTAAAATTTAGGTATAAAAAAAGCAGCATTAATGCTGCTTTTTATCGTTGTGAATTTTAGCTTTTCTTAATGGCACTATATCTCGTCTGAACCGCCCGCGTCTTTAAACCAAGCAGTTAAGTGCGTTCTTAAATCTTTAAGCTCATCAGGGCCAATCAGGGCTAGCCCTAAGTCTTCAGCACGAGTAATGTCATTGTGACGAAGAGGACGGAAGCTCACCAACATTGCGCGCGCTTGTAAGCCACCTAATAGATCGCGAAGCGATTCTAACTTATATAAAGTATCGTCGCCGTCATCTCTCATGCCTTTGGTTTTGCACTCGATGATGTGCAGCTTGTTGTTTACAACTGTTGCGACATCTAACTCATTGCGTACTTCACTTTCACCAAGTTTACGATAAACCTGAACATTTAACGATCGATCTTGGATCGTCGGCATGGTGTCTTGGATTTGCTTCACGGTGCTGTGAACCAAAGTTTCTAACCACTCACCGTTTGAAAAGCGTCGAGCATCTTCATCTGCAAACGTTAAAACGCCATTCTCATAGGTGGCGATTTCTGCTTCTACTAAATCTGAAAGCAACATGTTGAGCTCACGGTAGCCCTGCTGTTTTTCGGAGAGCTCGACATCAAGCTTTTGTTCTTTGCGGCATGTGGTTGCAAGGTAGTTAAGTGTTGCTAGACCTGGCCCAAGCTCAAGCGCATTTGAGGCCCATCGTTCACCAAGTTCATACAATTTTTTATCAAGAAGAGGTGGTAAATCAACGTGGTGAAACTCGCCGCGTGCACCAAAGATAGTGAGGTAATCTGCAATCGTAATGTGATCTTCGACTTGGGTATCTTCTTTGCCATCAGGGTATAACCAACAAAGCTTATCGCTACTAGGCTCAACCACAAAAATTGGCCAGCGATAGGTACGGAAAACTTCGTACACCGACAACAAGCGATGACGAAGACCACAGCTCGCGTTCAATTTTACATCTTCGCCGCGTTCATGAAGGTCTTTTGCCAGTTTTTGAATTGCTTGTTTGATCAGAGATGTATTAACAGCGGATGGAATTTCAAAAAATTCAGAAGTAATTTCTCGTTGAGCTAAAACGGCACTCAGTCGGTCAAATATATCTAACTGGCTCTTGTCTCCGATGAAGACGATATGTGTGCTTAGCGTACGATTATCTAATAGAGGAGTGACCAATCTCACTGGGTCTTGGTCGATAATACCAACATGAACAGCCATAGATTTTCCTTTTTATGAGGCCGCTCGAAAAGAGTTGTGCAAGGGGATGAGCTGGCCTTATTAATCATATGTAGACATGGCCGACAAAAAACAAGGGCGACTTAACAAAAAGTCGCCCTTATACAGTTGATTGCACTAATTAATGCTCTTAATTATAAAGTATTTATAACTTAAAGCGGTGGACCAATTCATTTTGCTGATGAGCCAAGTGGGTCAGTGATTCACTGGTTTGTGCGATACTCGACATGGCTTGGAAACTTTCATCGGCGATGCTGTTGATATCTTCGATGCTGCGAGCAATGTCTGTTGATGTTTCACTTTGCTCTGCTGCTGCTTGTGAAATGTGCGTACTCATTTGGCTGATCTCAATGATTAGCGCCTGGATCTCTTCCATTGAGCTGTTCGCTTTTGACGCTTGCTCAACCGACATCTCCATATCGCTCATACAGCTTTGTATGACTTGGTTTGCCGATTGTGAGCTAGATTGCAGATTACTGATCATGGATTCAATTTCAGTGGTTGATTGAGTCGTTCTTGATGCGAGTACTCGTACTTCATCTGCCACTACCGCGAAGCCGCGACCTTGTTCACCAGCGCGAGCCGCTTCAATTGCCGCGTTCAATGCCAGTAGGTTGGTTTGCTCCGCAATGTTGCGGATCACATCAAGGATAGACCCAATTTGACCACTCATCTTTTGTAGCTCAGAAACTGCGGAGACCGATTCGTTCAAACGTGTTTCTAGTTGATTAATGGTTGAGATGTTACTGCTCATAACATTTCTGCCTTCTTCAGAGGCAGATTCGACGCGTTGCACCATTTCTAGCGAGCCTTGCGCACTTTGCGCGACTTCCTGCACTGAATGAGACATTTCTGTCATCGCGGTAGCGACGTTTGCTGTTTGTTCGCGTTGAGAGCTCAATTTAATTTGTGCTTGCGAAGAGGTGCGTTCGTTGGTTGTCGCGGTTGACGATAGGTTTTCTGACGCTTCGTTGAGTTTCACCAAGATCTCGTGAAGGTTGTCGGCGAGTGAGTTAATGTGTCCACTCACACGGCTGAATTCGTTGTTATAGCGAATGTCGATACGCTGTGTCATATCACCTTCAGTCAGGCTTTCTAACACTTTTAGAATACGAGTCAACGGCTCGCGAACGCTTTGTGCGATGTGGTAGCCAATCGCTGTCGCGAGTAAAACGACAATAACGCCAATGATGATGGCTTTCGTTACACCCGCCGAATATATGTCACCTGCGTCTGCCAATGATTCATTGAGCTTATCTGTTGCGGTTGTCGTGAATTGCTCAAGAATCGCCATGGTTGAATCCACTTTATTTGCTAGGTTGGCGATATTGTTATACAAAGCGGCGCGAGCATTGAGGTAATTATTATGTTGGTCTAACACACCGCCACGCATACCAACGTCGCGAGTAAATTGCTCTACAGATTCGCCAAATGCTTTTTCTAGCTCAGGAAGTTGAGTCACCAACCCGCGGAATGCGTAATTCAAGTGCGTTACTGCTTTGCGGTTTTTAGCTACGGCTTGCGTAACAAACTCAGGGTTGGAACTGGCGAGGGCATCAGAGGTAATTACTTCGGCATCTTTTAACTTGATAAAGTAGCTCTTTGCCATGACTTTGACAGAAATGCTGGTTTGATCTGCCACATATTCTTTAAGACCAACCGACAGTTCGGTATTCAGTTTTTGGAAGCGGCGTGAGGATTTTTGCACTTCTTCTTGAGCCGCGAACATTGCTTCGTAGTTGTCCATGGCCTCTAGAGCTTCTGTAAAATAGCTTTGCTCTAACGTTTTTAACTCTGAAAACGGTTCGGCAAGAGTAGGGTAGGTTTGGCTTGCGGTTTTCAGTTGAGCCAATGTGGATTCGAAGCGCTGTTGAGATCTAGCAAATTCCTGACGCATTTCATCCATACGTTGTTTATTCTCTGTCGTCAGGAAGTCTTTAAATGATTTGTCGGCAGAAAGCAGCTCAACACTGGTTTGATTAGATAACGATACCAACGGTAGGGATGATTTAGAAACCGTGCCAAATTTTCCGTGAATATCACTCATTCCTCCCATCATAATGGCAATTGTGACGGCAAATAGGATGATGATCAGTGCAAAGCCGGCATACATCCTTTTAATAACTGAACCTCGCATAAGTGAGCTTCCTCTCCCAAAAATAGACAAGCTACCCAAGCATTTTTGAGTTTACTTGGGTATAAAAATAATAATTGTCTTAAAAAAGTAACAAAATTCATTGGATTGTATTCAGTTTGTGACGCGCATTTTATGACGCACACGACAAAAAAAGCTTCGTTAATTAGCATTTGATTAATAATGTTAAGTGAACACTGTTTTTATTGAGCTCCGCTTTTGGTTGGCGCATACTAATTGGGGTCTAATTACGTTTATAAAATGGAGTCCTCATGGCGGAAGAAACGATCTTTAGTAAAATTATTCGCAAGGAAATCCCTGCCGATATCCTTTATCAAGATGATTTGGTGACTGCGTTTCGCGACATTAACCCTCGCACACCAAGCCATATTCTCATTATTCCGAATAAACTGATCCCAACAACGAATGATGTAGAAGCTGAAGATGAAGCAATGATGGGGCGTTTGTTCACGGTTGCTAGAAAGTTAGCGAAAGAAGAAGGTATTGCTGAAGACGGCTATCGCCTGATCGTTAATTGTAATCCACATGGTGGCCAAGAGGTTTACCATATTCACATGCACCTACTAGGCGGCCGCCCTCTAGGTCCAATGGTATTGAGCTAAGCTTTTAAAAGTGGGTGGTGATTCACCCACTTCTTTTTCCTGTCGAATGACACATTTGTGGAGATAAATGTGAAACTAGGTGTAAAGCTGTTAGGGCTGATGAGCTGGGCTTTAATGGCCTCTGGCTGCGCGAATTTATCTGCGGGCAATCTGTTTAGTCATTACAGCAACCAGAATCAAGAAGTTTATCAAGCCGTTGTTGCAGGGGAATATGCCAAAGCAAAACAACTTCAATCAAGTGAAGTGGGTGGCGAGATACTTGGCAATTTTGAAAAAGGTCGCATCTCTTTTCTTGCTGAAGATTACCCGACAAGTTTGAATGCGCTAGAAAGCAGCGATCGTGCCGTACGTGTTCAACAAGATCGTGCGACGATATCTGTGTCAGACACGGCAACGAGCGTCGGCTCTCTCGCAGTGAACGACAATCTCCAAGACTATCATCCCGCCGATTACGAACTTGGCTTTTTGCACCTGTATCTAGGACTAAATTACTTACAGAAAAACGATTTAGAAGGGGCACTAGTTGAAGTGCGTCGAGCTAATCAAGTTCAGGAAGCAGCAAGAAAGGCGCGTGAAAAAGAGCTAAAAGCAGTAGAGAAAGACCTTAACAAGCAAGGCATGTCTGCCAATTTAGGCAGTGTGTTAGCGAACTACCCTGATGCTGGTAAAAAACTAAGCGCGGTACAAAATGGTTATCTGTTCTATCTTTCTGGCTTGTTATATGAAGCGTCGCGAGACTTAAACAGTGCTTATGTTGATTACCGACGAGCACTCGCTGTAATGCCAGACAACAAGCAAGTTGTGGAAAGCACCTTATACGCTGCTAAGAAGCTGGGCATGCGTGAAGACTTGCGCATGCTAGAGAAGCGGTATGGCAAAGCACCTTCTGGATTAACTCAGTCACAAGGGCGAGTCATCGTTATTGATGAGCAGGGTGTTGTTGAGGCGATGAAAGGGTGGCGTATTGATTTACCGATTTACGACAGTCGCGATAATGGCGCGATTTATTCGTTGGCGCTTCCTTATTATCAGAACCGAGGTGCTCAACGTTTTAGCGATGTTGTTTTAAATGGTCAGGTATTGCCTTCCAGTACGCTGACTGATGTTAATGCGATGGCGCAAAACGATCTTAATGAACGTCTTACTACAATAGTGATCCGTCAAGCTCTTCGTGTTTGGGCAAAAGATCGAATCCGAAAAGAGGCGGCGAAAAAAGGCGATGATGTGGGCAACATACTTTTCAATGTATGGAACACATTGACCGAACAGCCAGATACAAGAAGTTGGCAAACATTGCCAGCGCAAGTGAAAACGGCTTCAAAAATCGTGAAACCGGGAACACAAAGTTTAAACTTGGGTGATCAAACCTATCAGTTTGAAGTGCCTGCACAGCAGACTACATTGGTATGGGTATCTCGTCAGGGAGCACACTCAACCGTGTGGCATAAACAGCTAGGGAGACTGTAATGAAAGCATGGCTTGTTTGTTTAGCAATGGCTATTGGTTTAGTTGGATGCGCCGAAAACACGGCTGGTATTCGAATTGATGGCCAAACGCAAAAAGTATTTTTTAATGATAACGTTTTAGGTAGTCGCTTATTAGTTGACAACATCACCACCACTTACGTTGATGATCGCCCACGAGGAGTCGTGCAGCTGAGTAGCAATTACAAAGGTGATCAGCACATTCTTTACCGATTTTATTGGTATGACAACAATGGTTTAGAAGTGAATACCAAACCTGGTCCGTGGCGAAAAATGATTGTGCGAGGATTTGAGCAAGTCACGTTATCTGAAGTTACTGTGAATCCAAATGGCACAAAATTCCGTGTGCAAATTAGAGAAGCACAAGACGATTAATCTTAACGGCTCTGCCGAAGCTGCCGCGCTAACGATGCGCTGGTATTGAAAAACTAAGGAACTCTCATGAAAAAAAGTATTATTGCTCTTTTAGGTCTTGCCGTCATTTTAGGTGGCTGTTCTAACAAAGTCTCTTACGGCGATGCGCAAGCAACAGAAACCACGACTATCGATTTTGGCTCAACAGATTTACAAAAAATCGCGGCTGAAATGGTGGATAGCATGATGATGTCGGGCTCTGTAGCAGCAATTACTCGTGACCAACGTCCTATCGTTTTTGTTGAGCGAATTAAGAACAAAACCAGTGAACATATTGACACTGAATCCATTACTGACACGATCTCTACTAAGATGTTGAACTCAGGTAAGTTCCGCTTTGTTGATATGGATCGTGTTGAGTCTGTGCGTGAACAACTTAACTTCCAAAACACGGATGAGCTTGTTAACCAAAGCACAGCGATCCAATTTGGTAAAATGGTTGGTGCTCAATACATGCTTTACGGCAACCTATCTAGCATTGTGAAAAATGCAGGTAGCGATAAAGATGTATACTACAAGATGACCATGCGCTTAATGGACCTAGAAACAGGTTTGATTGAGTGGGCGGATGAAACTGAAATTCGTAAAGCGCAATCTAAGAGCCTATTCGGTCTTTAATCGAACAGGGTGGAGAAGTCATCAATGGCATGGTTTTCTTGGCAACAAGCAAAACAGTTAGATCCGAGTCTTAACGCTCTCGATGGCTTCTTTACGGAGCCTCCGGTAAAAGTACAAACTGTTACCGGGGGGCTAACCAACCGCTGTTGGCGGTTGGAATCTTCTCAAGGCCTTGCATACATCTGGCGACCGACCAGTCATGTCTGCAAGGCTTTTTCAATTTCTCGTCACAGTGAATATCAAGTGCTGAATGCAGTCTCTTCATTGGAAATTGGCCCCAAGCCAGTTTTTATTCATGAGCAAGGGTTGCTGGTGGAATGGATAGAAGGAGAGGCTCTGACGGAGTCAGGCTTAGCACTAAGCGATTTATTATCCATTGCGGCGAAGATTCATCAATATCCGATAAGCGCAATTCCTTTGGTTCCATTTTCATATATTTCTCGCATCGATCATTATTGGCTTGAGCTTGATGGTCAGTATGTGGGTACGGAGTTTGATGCTTTGTACATGAAGTGGCGCACGGAACCGAACGTTGAACCTGTTCCACTTGCCCTATGTCACTTCGATCTGGGGTGTTATAACCTAGTGCGAGGAGAGAATGGGGTGAAAGTCATTGATTGGGAGTATGCCGGGATTGCTGACCCTAGGCTTGATTTGACCTTAACTATTCAGGTCGCGAATTCGCCTGTGGAAGAAGCGGTAAAGCAGTATTGCCAAATTCGAGGTATCGAAGATGTGTCTCTTTGGCTGAGAGGTGTACATGCTTGGCAACCAAGAACCTTGGTGATGGCGATGCTCTGGTATCTACTTGCCTATAAATTGTGGGGAAATGAACAATACTTAAACAGTGCGTATGAGTTGAAAGGCTCATTGTGTATGGAAGATCACTGTTTTGAGAACTCGTGATATTTTCCCCTTTAACAGTAAGGAAATAGTGGTAGTTTTAATAAAAGTACCAGATACACACAGGGAGAGGTACAGATGATTATTTACTTACACGGCTTTGACAGCACAAGCCCGGGTAACCACGAAAAAGTTCTTCAACTGCAATTTATCGACGACGACGTTCGTTTTATCAATTACAGCACCCTTCACCCAAAGCACGACATGCAACACTTGTTAAAAGAAGTGTCTAAAGTTATCGATCAATCTGATGACCCAAACCCGTTAATCTGTGGGGTAGGTTTAGGTGGTTACTGGTCTGAGCGAATTGGTTTTCTATGCGGTATCAAGCAAGTGATGTTCAACCCGAACTTGCACCCAGAAAAAACGATGGCTGGTCGAATCGATCGCCCAGAAGAGTATGAAGATATCGCAACAAAATGTGTTGATCAGTTCCGAGCGAAAAATCAAGCGCACTGCTTAGTGATTCTCTCTAAAGATGATGAAGTGCATGACAATTCGAAAACGGCAGCTGAGTTAGAAAAACACTATCAAATCATTTGGGATGAAACTCAGTCTCATAAGTTCAAAAAAATCTCTCATCATTTACAAGCGATAAAGGCATTTAAAAATACTTACTAATGTTGAGTGTAGACAGTAAAGCGGCGTTTTTATCGGCTGCTTTGCTGCGATTCCTTCTCTTGAGTATGCCGAGCCACTGTCTCTTTGAAAGGCACATTTTCTTGGTTTAACGCTTTGAATATTGTGTTCTCCTTACCGTTTTCTTACTTCGCTCCTATGTAGCACGAACACCTTGTTGTAGAGTAGTCGAAAAGTAGTCAATCCGTACTCGTTACACGGATTTTGGTTGCCTTCAAAGTTGGTCTCTATATAATGAACCGGACTAAAATAATTTGATAAATATCAAAAAAAATTGAGAGCGAGTAATAAACTTGCCCAAAAAATTCTGGCGTCGTATGCGTACCAGATAAACATGCCAAACCCTGACAAGTCATTGATAGATAAAGAATCAAGGTGAGTGGCAGTTTTTTAATCCAAGTAATTGAGACACCTCTAAGAACCAAGAATTCATCGGTTGGATGGATGCCACAAATGTTTGTGAGTCATGCATCGAGCTGAACCCCATATATTCATTTTTGTAGAGGAAAATCATTGTGACACGCATTATCGTTGTAGGCGGCGGTGCAGGTGGTCTTGAGTTGGCAACTAAGCTTGGTCGAACTCTAGGTCGCAAAAACCGTGCGCAAATTACGCTAGTCGATCGAAAAGCGAGCCACTTGTGGAAGCCATTATTGCATGAGGTTGCTACAGGTTCTTTGGACGAAGGAGTAGATGCACTGAGCTATCGAGCTCATGCAAAAAACCACAGCTTCGACTTCCAAATGGGGAGTCTTCAAGACATCGACCGTGAACGTAAAGTGATCATCTTAAGTGAGCTTAAAGACGAACACGGTGAACTTCTTATGCCAAGCCGTGAGCTAGAATACGACATTCTAGTGATGGCAATTGGCTCGACATCAAACGACTTCAACACGCCTGGCGTTCGTGAAAACTGTATTTTCCTAGACAGCCCTGAGCAAGCACACCGTTTCCGTACAGAAATGAACAACGAGTTCCTAAAGCTGCACGCGAAAAACGGTAACGGTACGGTCGATATTGCGATTGTTGGTGCTGGTGCAACTGGCGTTGAACTATCAGCTGAGTTACATAATGCTGTTAAAGAGCTGCGCACTTATGGCTTCGGTGATCTTGATTCTAGCAAGTTGAACGTCAATCTGATTGAAGCAGGTGAGCGTATTTTACCAGCGTTACCTCCACGTATTTCTTCTGCTGCTCATCAAGAGTTGGTGAAGTTGGGCGTAAACGTGCGCACCGCCACTATGGTGACTAAAGCTGAAAAAGATGGCCTTACTACAAAAGATGGTGAGAAGATCCCAGCTCAAATCATGGTTTGGGCTGCGGGTATCAAAGCTCCAGACTTTATTAAAGATATCGCTGGCTTAGAAACGAACCGTATCAATCAGCTTGTAGTGAAAAACACACTACAGACAACACGAGATGATGACATCTTTGTTATTGGTGACTTAGCACAATGCACCCAGTCTGACGGTTCGTTCGTGCCGCCACGCGCTCAAGCTGCACACCAAATGGCAAGCCAGGCATTTAGTAACATCGTCGCGAAGATCAACGGGCGCGAGTTGAAAGACTATGTATATAAAGATCACGGTTCATTAGTGTCTCTAAGTCGCTTCTCAACCGTTGGTAGTCTGATGGGGAACCTAACTAAAGGGTCGATGATGGTAGAAGGCCGTATTGCTCGTGTCGTTTACATCTCATTGTATCGCATGCACCTAATGGCGTTGCACGGTGTATTCAAAACCGGTCTGATGATGCTCGTCGGCCGCATTAATCGCGTGCTGCGTCCAAACCTTAAGCTGCACTAAGGTTTTAAATCCACTCTGTGTGGATGTGTTGTATCTTAAAAAATGCAGAAGCCACCGCAAGTCGGTGGCTTTTTGTTTATGTTAGATCTGTCGGTAAAAGTGAGAACACAACGCCATCTTTAGGCTTACCCTGAAAAATAAACCGGTTTCTGGCGATGGCTTCTTTTTGTGCACCGACGGACTCAATTAAGGCTTGGCTAGCTTCGTTGTCGGGGTCACAAACAATCTCTAGTCGAGTTAAACTTAGCTTTGCGAAGCAGAATTCTGCTAAGGCTTTAACGGCTTCTTGGGCATAACCTTGCCGTTGATAGCGGTCGGCAACCCAGTAACCAATACTCGCCATATTAAACGTATGATATAACTCATTAACCGCTGCCATTCCAACCAAAGTGTTACTTTGCCGCTCATAGATACCGAAACCAAAAGCCTCAGTTTTGACCCAGTTAAGACGGGTTGCCAACAGAAAGTCCTGCGCGGTTTTCAATGTGACGTTTTTATCACACCAGTCAAGCCATTGGTGCAGCGAAGGGGATTCTGCAAGTAGTCGTTGTAGTGAATGTGCTTCTTCAGCAGGGATGAGCTTGAGCGCTAAGCGGGGCGCAATGATTTCAAAGTCTGGACTCATGAACTAATACGACTTCCATGTTGAGTGTAAGTAAATTGAAAGCTGTCTATTTATACTTGAACGCAGCTATTTTCCTTGCTCTGCGTTGGTTAGGAATAACTGAGGTATAGCAGATAAAAACAAAGCGCAGCTTTGCTGCGCTTTGTCGAACCGCTCGTGCTTATCGAACCCGACGAACTTGAATGATCATACCCATCAACGGGTTATCTAGGTAATGAGTCTCGCTGCTACGCATACGACGTTTTTGATCCATTCGATAACTCTTCAGGAATTTCTCTTCGGTTACTGTCGGCGATATTTCTGCCAAGTTACCAACTTGGACGTTACCATCTACTTCACCTAAGTCATCCGCCAATTGCTCAGTTGAGGTTGGTTCAAAACGCACCTCTCTAACACTTGGTTCGCGCAGATCTAGTGTTGTTTCAGCGAAGAGGTAATGCTGTACGTATATTTGGAATCGACCATCTAGTTCATATAAAGGACCATTGACCGTCTCTTCACTGTAACCGTCGCTGGAAAATGTTTGATTACTATTGCCATTGATTGGGCGGCCATCTGCTTGATAAGAATCAGAGAAATCTCGCCCGCCAACGATGCGGAAAATTGGGGCGCTAGATTTACCTCGGTCACCTTGACGCCAGGCTACGTGTTTAAGCACTTTAAAGCCGGCATGATTATTTAGTGCCGCTTCTTGCGCGTTGAGACGGAAAGAAGAACTTGGCAAAAGCGTCACGCCTTTAGAGCGGCGGTAGGATTCACTCTCTAGGCTACCGACATTTTCCATATCGATTTTTGGCAGTTGATTCGGCCAAGATTCTGTTGTGCTTTCAGCGTCGACTGCTCGCTTGAAAATGATCACTTCAATATCAAATTGGCGCTGTGCCCAAGAGGGCATTGAGACACATAGAAGCAATAACGGGATCAGTATTCTCATTCGACTATTAGCTCGTTGGTAATAAATTCTGTTTAAAATCATTCAGTAAGTCTTGAACAAACTGAATGCGTTTACGTCGGTCCACCAATGGTACGCTAAACTTGAACTTAGTTGGACCTTCCATTGCAAATTTTTGCGGCTGTGATTGCAGCAGTTTAACTAAATACGCTGGATTTATGTCAGCATCAGGGTAAAACTCGATAAATCCACCTTTATCATGGGCTTCTATCTTTTTCGCTTTTAAACTACCAGCCGAAATTTTCAATTCTGAGACGGCAAGTAAGTTCTTTGTTGCGTCTGGAAGCAGACCAAAGCGATCAATCAGTTCCACTTTTAGCTCTGATAGTTCATCACTGCTTGTGACACTCGCAATGCGTTTGTACATCGACAGTCGTGTGTTTACATCCGGAATGTAATCATCTGGTAAGAGCGCTGGGATTCGCATTTCCACTTCAGTTTGCTCACGAAGCAGCTCATCCAAAGATGGCTCCTTGCCTTCTTTTAATGCTTGCACTGCTTGTTCCAGCATTTCCATATAAAGTGTAAAACCAACGGATTGAATTTGCCCACTTTGCTCATCACCAAGCAGCTCACCAGCACCACGGATTTCTAAATCGTGGGTTGCTAACGTAAAGCCAGCACCTAAGTCTTCCAGTGAAGCAATCGCATCAAGACGCTTGATGGCATCTTTGGTCATGGCTTTTGGATGTGGCGTTAATAAGTAAGCATAGGCTTGATGGTGCGAACGTCCAACACGGCCACGTAATTGATGCAACTGCGCCAAGCCAAGATTGTCCGCACGATCCATGATTATGGTATTCGCCGTTGGTACGTCGATACCGGTTTCGATGATGGTTGTACACACCAACACATTAAAGCGCTGATGGTAGAAGTCATTCATGATTCGCTCAAGTTCGCGCTCGCGCATTTGACCATGAGCCACGGTAATGCGTGCCTCTGGGATGAGTTTCTGTAAGTCTTCTGCCGTTTTTTCAATGGTTTCAACCTGATTGTGCAGGAAGTAAACCTGACCACCACGCATAATTTCACGCAGTACCGCTTCACGGACCACTGGCTCTTCTTTTTGTCGAACAAAGGTTTTAATGGCTAAACGGCGTGCAGGAGGTGTCGCGATGATCGACAGGTCTCGCATGCCACTCATTGCCATATTCAGTGTGCGTGGAATTGGTGTTGCGGTGAGGGTAAGAATGTCCACATCCGCACGCATTGCTTTGACTTTTTCTTTTTGACGAACCCCGAAGCGGTGTTCCTCATCAACGATCAACAAACCTAAATCTTTGAATTTAATGTCGCTCGAAAGCAGCTTATGCGTACCAACGACAATGTCTACTTTACCATCGGCAACGTCTTGCAGAATGACTTTTTGTTCTTTGGCAGATTTAAAACGAGACAGTACTTCAACTCGGATTGGTAAGTTGGCAAAACGGTCACGGAAGTTTTCGAAATGCTGCTGAGCAAGCAAGGTTGTTGGTACGAGTACAGCGACCTGTTTACTGTTATCCGTTGCGACAAATGCTGCGCGCATAGCGACTTCCGTTTTACCAAAGCCCACGTCACCACATACTAAGCGATCCATTGCTTTTGCCTGGCACATGTCTGACAAGACGGCATTGATGGCCATCGCTTGGTCATCTGTTTCTTCAAACGGGAATGTTGCTTTAAATGTTGCGTATTGCCCACGATCTAGCTCAAATTTGAAGCCAGGTTTTAATTCTCGTTTTGCATACACATCCAGCAATTCTGCCGCGACATCACGCACTTTTTCTGCCGCTTTACGACGTGCTTTTGCCCACGCTTCACCACCTAATTTATGCAGTGGCGCACTCTCTTCAGCGCCGCCAGAATAACGGCTGATAAGATTCAGTGATGAAACTGGCACGTAGAGCTTGGCATCGTTTTGATACTCAAGGGTGACGTATTCCGTTTTCATACCACCGGCTTCAAGTGTTTGTAAACCGATGTAGCGGCCAATACCGTGATCAATATGAACCACAGGTTGGCCGGGTTTTAGTTCGGCAAGGTGGCGAATAACGGTGTCACTGTTGACGGCTTTTTTATCTTTGCGGCGTCGCTGGATAACACGGTCACCGAGTAGATCACTTTCACAGATCAGAGCGAAGTTCAGCTCTTCGTGAATGAAACCATGCTCTGCTGCGCCTAAGATCAAGCTGAATCGATCACCCGAGTCTAGAGCTTGGTAAAGTGAGCCATGTACGACTGGCCGAACTTTGATGCCTTGCAACAGCTCCGTTAGTGCTTCACGACGACCTTCTGACTCTACCGAGAAAACGATTTTGCCGCTGAATTGCTCACTGAACTGACGAAGGCGCGAGAGCGGCTCTTTATTATGTTGCTGAACGCCAAGCTCGGCTAACGATTGTACTGGTAGGTTTTGACGACCGGCACGCTTAACCACTTTATCTAGGCTCAATTGAGCGATAGGGAGCTGTTTTAGTTGACTGAAAAGTTCGTCTTTTTTCAACCAAAGCTGTTCAGGAGTCAAAAGAGGACGCAACGGATCAACTTTTTTCTGGTCGTATCGATATTCGACATCGGTTAAGAAAGTATCGACCGCAGATTCGATATCACCATATGTGATGACTTGAGAGTCTTCTGGCAAATATTCAAATAAAGTCTCGGTATGGTCAAAAAACAGCGGCTGCCAATACTCAATACCAGCGGGCCACGTGCCTTTGGTCACTTGCATGTAGATTGATTCAGGCTCGCGGCGTGCGTCGAACTGGGTGCGCCAACGTGTACGGAAATCTTCAATCGCTTCTTTAGTGGTTGGGAACTCATGTGCAGGCAGCAATTGGATTTGCTGAATATCGTCGATAGAGCGTTGGTTCTCTGGATCAAACGTGCGAATGGTATCTATTTCATCATCAAAGAAGTCGATGCGGTACGGGTCATTGCTGCCCATAGGAAAGAGATCCAGAATAGACCCACGACTTGCATATTCACCTGGTCCAAATACTTGATCTACATGGCGGTAGCCTGAATTTTCAAGTTGTACACGTAACTTCTCTAGCGAGATTCGATCACCAGTTTTCACCATTAAAGTGTGTTGCAACAGAAAATCACGTGGCGATTGGCGTTGCAATACTGTACTGACCGGGACGATGGTTATGCCATCACGTTGACTTGGCAGTTGGTATAGGCGTGCGATACGTTCAGAGATGATTTCTTGATGCGGAGAAAAGTTATCGTAAGGCAGCGTTTCCCAGTCGGGGAACAGGCTTACCGTTTGGTCGGTGAATTGCTCAATCTCTGCCTGAAGCTTTAAAGCAATTTGCGGGTCAGGCACAACGAGTAGCGAGTGACTCGAATGCTGTTTGGCTAGCTCTGCAATGGCTAGAGGTAGAGCTGCGCCCGGCAAATTACCTAGCTGTTTTTTGTCGCCACGCTCTGAAGGGTTGGTGACGGAAAGAATCGTTGCTTTTGTCATAGGAATTATTTTTTATCTCGCTCCATCGAGCGCTGACGTAAAAGTTTTTGTTGTTGATACAGTGCCGCCTTTATCAGTAAATCTTGATCAGATTCTCGGAGCATCTTGTATCTAAGCGTGATAATGAAATCTTGCTCTGAAGCATCACATTCTTCTACTTGAGCGTAACAGTAAATCGCCGCAGCAGGGTGATCGAGGAACAGTTTAACACGAACGAGTTGTTGAGTAGTTAACGCTGTATCTGAGCGGAAACTGAGTTGACTAGCACCAAACTGCGTCGTTTGATATCGAATGGAGGCGTCATCTTGTTGTGAAAGCATAAAGCTCAACAAGAGGTTAAGTTTCGCGTTTTGCGTATCAAGCAAGTTGATCACATGCTTTAACTCTTTGTTTTTCAGCTCTAGACGCGCGTTGTCTGCCAACATATCTAAGTGACTAAATTCACTGGCGACAATAAATGGTGCTGGAATTTCGGAGACAAATGTTTCTTCATCTGGCAAAGCAAAGTCCGCACTCAACGTTTCGACGTTGATGGTGAGGTTATGATGGACGGTAAAGTATTCTTGCTCTGTCATATAGTCGATCCTTTTGCCAGTGAGCGCTCCCTGTTCACTCAACAAACAAAGAGAAATAGGGCACTGATTATCGCTAACTGAATGAAGTTATCAAGTTTAGCCGATTTGTCCTTGAACTTTTTGCCTTAAATACAGACTTATTGCATGTCGTTGACAAATTTAGCGATTCTCTTGTCTTCTTAATGAGAAGAGTAAGGTAAGATAATCCGCTAAAGCTTTATATCAAAACAACCAGTTGGTTTGTCTTATATGTATCATCCTATCTCATTGTTTATTGGCTTAAGGTATCTTCGGGGACGCTCTGGAGATAGGTTTAGCCGATTTGTTTCTTATATGTCGACGGCGGGTATTACGATCGGTGTAATGGCGTTGGTGACGGTTCTTTCTGTGATGAACGGGTTTGAATCGCAGTTAAAAGAACGCATTTTAGGTGTGCTACCTCATGCCGTTGTTTCGCAACACGATGGAAAAACGCCTATGACCGAGTCTGCTCCTCCATTTGTTCAAGCGATGTCGAGTGAATCCGAGCCGGAGCCTATCGTTAGAGGAGAGGCTGTTATTCAGAGTTCTGCACAGCTGACGGCTGGTTACCTCATCGGTATTGAACCTAAGAAAGGCGATCCGATTAGCAACCATTTGATTACCGGACGATTATCGTCACTTCAAGCAGGTGACTACAATGTATTTTTGGGTCACAGTTTGGCACGTTCACTAAAGGTCTCAATCGGGGATAAAGTACGCTTGATGGTGACCAACGCGACGCAGTTTACCCCACTTGGTCGTATTCCTAGCCAGCGAAACTTCACTGTCTCAGGCATTTTCAATACGGGATCGGACGTTGATGGTCAATTAATGATTGTGAACATGACGGATGCATCTAAGCTGATGCGTTTCCCTAAAGACACGGTTTCTGGTTGGCGTGTCTTTTTCTCTGACCCATTTATGGTGACGGATTTTGCTGAACAACCCATGCCTGATGGATGGGAATGGAGTGATTGGCGCGAACAGCGTGGTGAGCTTTTCCAAGCGGTGAAAATGGAAAAGAACATGATGGGACTTATGCTAGGTCTAATTGTGGGTGTCGCTGCATTCAATATTATCTCCGCTTTAATCATGGTGGTAATGGAGAAGCAATCAGAAGTCGCAATATTGAAAACTCAAGGCATGACTCAATCTCAAGTGATGACCATTTTCATGGTGCAAGGTGCAAGCAGTGGTGTAATTGGCGCGATTGTTGGTGGCGCTGCGGGCGTGATCTTGTCACTTAATCTAAATGCGATTCTTGAATCTGCTGGTGTGGCGCTATTCAGCTTTGGTGGTCATCTACCCATCTTGATTGATTCAATGCAAATTCTTTTAGTGGTGGTGTTGGCGATTGCTCTTAGCCTTGCTGCTACGCTTTATCCTTCTTATCGAGCATCTTCTGTTAAACCTGCTGAGGCACTTCGCTATGAATAAGCTATTAGAATGTCGTGATATTCGTAAAGTCTACCGAGAGGGTTCGTTAGATACGGAAGTGTTGAAAGGCGTAAGTTTCGATATCGACAAAGGGGAGTTGGTTTCTATTGTTGGCTCTTCTGGTTCGGGAAAAAGTACCTTATTGCATATTTTAGGTGCGTTAGATGACGCAACTCATGGTGAAGTTGATTTTCTAGGGCAAAACTTATCAGCTTTGAGCTCGAACAAACAGGCGGCATTACGCAACAAGCACCTTGGTTTTGTATACCAGTTTCATCACTTATTGGCTGACTTTACTGCGCTTGAAAATGTGGCGATGCCACTGATGATTGGCGGTGCTAAAGTAGCGGATGCAAAACAGGCGGCTAAAGCGCTGTTAGATAAAGTTGGTTTGAATCATCGGATGCAACATAGACCCTCCGAGTTATCGGGCGGTGAGCGTCAGCGTGTTGCGATTGCGCGTGCATTGGTGAATAAACCTGATCTGGTCTTGGCTGATGAACCTACGGGGAACTTAGATCACAATACGGCACTGTCTATCTATGATTTGATGCGCGAGCTCAATAAAGAGTCAAACATTGCATTTTTGGTTGTCACGCATGACAAAGAGCTGGCAGCAAAAATGGATCGTCAAATGCACATGCAAGATGGTTTGCTCGTAGATCGTTTTGTGACTGATACAGCATCTGCGGAGGGCTAGTTTTGTTTACCTCTTTAGCTTTGATGATTGGTGGTCGCTTCAGTCGAGCGAAAAAGCGCAACAAGATGGTGTCTTTCATATCGCTTTCTTCGACCATTGGTATTGCGGTTGGCGTTGCTGTGATCATTATCGGTTTGTCTGCAATGAATGGCTTTGAGCGCGAGCTGCAATCGCGTGTGTTGTCTGTGATTCCACACGGCGAGTTAGAAGGTGTTAATGGACCACTTCAGGACTACACCAAAACGATGAATCAAGCTCTAAAACATGAACATGTTGTTGCGGCAGCACCGTACGTTCGTTTTACGGGCTTGGCAGAAAAAGGCAGTAAGCTAAAAGCGATAGAAGTTCGTGGTGTAGAGCCTACTTTCGAGCAAGCGGTGTCGAGCTTATCGAATTTTATTGACCAAGCAGCTTGGCAAAACTTTTATGCCGGTCAGCAGCAAGTGATCTTAGGCCGAGGTGTAGCAAACGAGCTAAATGTCGCCGTGGGGGATTACATTACGTTGATGATTCCGCAAACAGGCGGCGCAAATAAAGTGCAGGCTCCTAAGCGTGTGCGCGTGAAGGTGTCAGGGTTCTTAACGCTTAATGGCCAAATCGACCACTCTCTAGCGTTAGTACCATTAGCGGATGCTCAGCAATACGCGAGGTTAGGGGAAGGGGTCACTGGCATTTCACTAAAAATGGACGATGTTCTCAATGCGCCTTCTATTGTTCGCGAGGTTGGTAGCATGGTTGATGTTTACGTGTATTTGAAAAGCTGGCAGCAAAAGTTTGGTTTTTTGTATCGCGATATTCAGCTCGTGCGCACCATTATGTACTTGGTGATGGTACTGGTGATTGGCGTGGCATGTTTTAATATTGTGTCTACGTTGATGATGGCAGTGAAAGACCGAGCGGCGGAAATTGCAATTTTGCGAACAATGGGAGCAAAAGATAGCCTAATCAAACGGATCTTTGTTTGGCAAGGTGTATTCTCTGGTGTATTTGGTAGTCTCGTCGGCAGTGTTATCGGTGTCTTAGTAGCGTTAAATCTGACTCCGTTAATTAAAGGGTTAGAGAGCTTAATTGGTCATCAGTTTTTATCGGGTGATATTTACTTCGTCGACTTCTTACCATCACAACTACACTGGCCAGATGTGGCATTGGTGTCAGTGACGGCGATAGTGCTTAGTTTACTTGCGACGTGGTATCCTGCTTCTCGTGCCGCAAGGTTGAATCCGGCGGCTGTACTGAGTTCTAAATAGCGGATTGTTTTACAATATGCGAAAAACAAAAAGGACCGAATTCGGTCCTTTTTTGTATTTATCCGACTTGAGTAACATCGCGTTTCATTCTAACTGTTAGATGCCCCTCAACTGATAGCTCAAATGCTGATTTTTACGCAGTAAGGTCTTATCTTATTTTGCGTTTTTGCCAGCTCCGTACCACGGAGTAGCGCCAAAGCCCTCGAATTCCGAAGTAGCCAATAATCGCGGATACAACCCCACAAATTGCGCAGCCCAATAGAAATGGAGGTCCAATGGTGCTCATTTGCTGCATGATGAATTCCCACGATAGTTCAAAGTGAAAAGGTTGCGGGGGAAGACGCATCACTAGAGCACCTAGCTTGTACGCAAAGTAAAATAGCACAGGCATAGTGATAGGGTTGCTGATCCATACCAAAGCGACGGAGAGGGGCAGATTGACACCCAACATAATGGCCAAGCCAGCGGCCATGATCATTTGGCTCGGCAGTGGAACAAAAGCCATAAATAACCCGACAGCAAAAGCCCCTGATGCCGAGCGGCGGTTTAAGCACCACAAGTTCGGGTTGTACAACACATTGCCGAAGACCTTCAATGCTTTTTGGCGTTTGATCAATTCATGATCTGGCATGAAGCGTTTTATCAGCTTTCTAGGCATAGGACAGCATGACTCTCTCAGAAAAAAGTTGGACCTTGGCGTTATTTGTAGCGAGCGTAATCTCGTCGGCTTGGTGGCCGACAATACCAGATTGGCGTTGGTTGCTGCTGGGAATAATAACCACTGGCTCAATAATCAAATTACGTCGTGGCTTAATTAGCATAGGCGCAATTGCGGGCTTTATGGTTGTCATCGTCCACGGCAATGTATTGGAGTCTCAGAGACAAGCCCTTTTTCAAGCAGGGGAGAATATTACCATAATTGGTAAAGTTGACAGCCCTTTTACGCAAATAAGTCACGGTTATGAAGGTATTGTCGCGATAGAAGCGGTAAATTCTCAAACTCTGTTACCTTTTCTTAAACCTAAAATCCGTCTTATTACGCCTTTTCCACTCGATGTTAACAGTGAGTTTACGACATCCATCTCGTTAAAGCCGATTACAGGTCTACGCAACGAAGCTGGCTTTGATGCTGAAAAGCACGCGATGGGTAAAAATACTATCGCCCGAGCGGTTGTTAACAAAGACGCTAAGTGGATTGTTCGTTCTAATGTATCTCTGCGTCAATCCATTATTGCCGATGTCGCTGATGATGTGTCTTCCCTTCATCATTTCTCGTTAATAAGTGCGTTAGTTTTTGCTGACCGTTCTTGGTTGTCTAAGGAAGATTGGCAAGCGCTCAGGGACAGTGGTTTACTGCATTTGGTCTCCATTTCTGGTTTACATATTGGTATGGCGTTTACTTTTGGGCTAGTCGTGGGCGGTACCGTTCGTTATCTATTACCCCAATACCAGTTGTTACCTAGCTTATATGGGCTAATCTTCGCTGTTGCCTACGCTTGGTTAGCGGATTTCTCTCTGCCTACTACGCGAGCAGTGTCGGTATGCGTTGTTTACGTTCTCCTGAAGTATACTCTAGTGCACTGGACTTCTTGGCGAGTTCTTTTGCTTGCAGTATCTCTACAACTGCTTGTCCAACCTTTTGCATCCTACAGTATGAGCTTTTGGTTATCGTACCTCTCCGTTTGTGCGGTATTGTTCGCAATTAATTTGATTCGACATCAAAGGGGAGGTTGGAAAGCGCGATTAAAAGCGTTATTGCTTACTCAATTGATGTTGAGCGCTTTAATCGTACCTGTTAGTGGCCATTTCTTCTCCGGTTTTAGTTTGTCCTCAATAGCCTACAACTTGGTATTTATTCCTTGGTTCGGATTTATCGTTGTACCTTTGATGTTTCTAGCCCTGTTCTCATCTTTGTTTCTTGAAATGATAGCGAAGCCTCTGTGGCATTTGGTGGACTGGTCATTACAGCCATTGAGCACGTCAATACAGTACGCAGTAGGTTCTTGGCAACCCATTAGCATGGAAATGACAATGCTGGTTATGGTGATAGTGGCTTGCTTAATATTTCAACGGTTCATGTCTCATTACGCGTGGTATTTGTTACTCGGCATCGTTATTAGTATCAAGTTTGCAGCGGAGTATGAACCGCATTGGCGTATCGATGTATTAGATGTAGGTCATGGCCTTGCAGTGGTTGTAGAAAAAGACGACAAGGTGTTGCTGTATGACACTGGTAAAGCATGGCAAAGCGGCAGTATCGCAGAGCAGGTCGTCACTCCGGTTTTGCATCAACGAGGTTATGAAAGCATAGATACACTGATTCTAAGCCATTCCGATAATGATCACGCAGGCGGCCGCTTTTTCATTGAAGATGCCTTTTCTCCACAGCGTAAACTTAGTAGTCAATTCTTTATCGGATATGAGCCTTGCACTAGAGGCGACCAATGGAAATGGCAAGGATTAAAGATGGAAGTGCTCTGGCCTCCTGCACTTGTTCAACGTGCGTATAATCCGCACTCCTGTGTATTACGACTTACTGACCCTATTTCTAACTTTAGTATGCTTTTTACTGGTGATATTGAGGCCATTAGCGAGTGGATTTTGCTTAGAGAACCCGGAAAGTTACAAAGCGATGTGATGCTAGTCCCTCACCACGGGAGTAAAAGTTCATCGAATCCTCGATTTATTGAGGCGGTGAGCCCGAGTGTGGCGGTTGCTTCTTTAGCAAAAAACAATCGATGGGGAATGCCAGCGGAAAGTGTCGTTGCTTCATACCGAAAACTTGGCGTCACTTGGCTTGATACTGGTGAGGGTGGTCAGGTAAGCTTCTTTATTCACCGTGATAATTGGCGCTCAGAAACCAAACGTAGCGATACATTTGAGCCTTGGTATAGGCAGATGCTGCGTAGCGGAACTAATATAAAAAGACCTAATGTCGAATTAGGTCTGTAAGTTTTAGCTTTTTATTTTTAATATATCCAACCTGAATTTTTTATTCTTTTTTAATGGTAGTGTAAAACTAAATAGTTTCTTTTCACCATTTGGTCTGGCTAGTTGCTCTAAGCTAGAAAAGTAGTCTTCGAAAAACTCGGTCTTAAGTATACATTCTAACCACAAGTTAGCTTTTATAGAATCTAATTTGTTCCATGGTTTTACTCTTGATGCGTAATGGAGTTGAATCGGATTATCATATGCATCCAATAATTCTTCTTTAGTATAGTTAACCTCATCCACAAACTCTTTTCTGTCATACATACTATACACATAGTTACAAACCATGTTTCTTAAGGGTAATTTTCCAACTCTAGGGTGACAACAGAAGTTTAGAACGTCTTGTTCTGGCTGTATTAATCTGTGAGAGTTTTTTTCGAGGTAGTCTTTAAACCTTTTCTCTAAATTATCTTTTCTAATGAGATCGGCATTCATAAAAAAGTATCCAGCACCTATTTTCAGTTGGCTAATCTCTTCATTAGAAAAACTCTTTTTATAAACATCATTATAGCTTAGGATCTTATCTACAGAGAATACCCCTGATATATAATTATTATCATCGTTGTTATTATATTCTATAAAATCTTTTGAAATGTCATTTAAGTAAATAACATCGACATCAGATACGATCATTTTTTTATGTTCTTTAATTAAACTTGAAATACTAAGTTTGTAAAACATAGCTTTAGAGTAATGACCTTTTGTCTTTATGTTTTTCCAATCATTTTCAAAGTCGACATTTTCATCGAAATTAATGAAAATAAGCTCTGAGTTTTTGAATTTTTGTATGGTTTTTTTTAATTTTTCTTGATTTAGCAGCGTAATATCTTCATGTAAGACATATATCTGGTATTTGTAGTTTTTATCTGATTTCTCAAGCAAAGAATAGAATGCTACTGCAGCTGGAATAACATAGTTGTTATCAAAGCAATGAACAATGGGAATGACTTGCATATTTTTTATTGTAAATAAGAATGAACATATCAAGAGTATAGAGCGAAATATAAAAGACTAAAAGACTTTCTCTAAGTGGACATAACACATTTATTAATGTTTATCAGTAGATGAACAGGTACGATGGTCAAGTTTGCTTCACGATGAGGCTTGATCCCCCAATTTTCATATTTAAGATTGAATATCAGTTGAGTCAGAGTAGGTTAGCCAATGACACATTGGAGATCTACTGGGTAAAAGTGGCAGTCTTATACGTTAGCAAACTTAGTGTACGTTCTAGGGATAGGCATATGAGCGCTAACAGAGTAGAATGAATGCCTTAATGTAAGAAAACAAAGCACTTCTATGTCAACAAATACTGATGAAACGACTTGGCAGACGTTTAAGCGTCTCTGGCAATTTATACGCCTTTATAAATCTGGCCTAATCGTTGCTGTTTTAGCATTAGTTATTAATGCAATATCAGATACTTATATGATTTCCTTGCTAAAACCGCTACTCGATGAAGGTTTTGGGAACGCTGAGTCTGATTTTTTACGCACGCTTCCATTGATTATTTTTGCTATGATGTTCATTCGTGGCATAAGTGGATTTGTCTCCACCTACTGTTTGAGTTGGGTATCTGGCAACGTAGTTATGCAAGTCCGTCGCATGGTGTTCAATCACTTTATGCATATGCCGGTGTCTTACTTTGATAAGGAAAAGACGGGCAATTTATTGTCGCGTATAACCTACGACTCAGAGCAAGTGTCAGCGGCAACTAGCCAAGCGTTGGTGAGCATTGTCCGTGAAGGCGCAAGTATCATTGGTCTGTTAGTCTTGATGTTTTACAACAGCTGGCAATTGTCGCTAGTGCTGTTTGCTGTTGCTCCCGTTGTAGCATGGGGTATTGGTGTTGTTTCTAAACGTTTTAGAAAAATATCCAAAAATATGCAGACCATGATGGGTAACGTAACTGCATCAGCAGAGCAGATGCTGAAAGGCCATAAAGTTGTGCTGAGCTATGGCGGCCAAGACATCGAACGTAAACGATTTGAAAAAGTCAGCAACCAAATGCGTCAACAAAGCATGAAGTTGGTGACGGCTCAAGCGGCGGCTAACCCTATCATCCAAATGATTGCATCACTTGCAATTGTTGCCGTTCTTTATTTAGCAAGTATTGATTCGATTAAAGAGCAGTTGACTCCAGGGACATTTACTGTTGTCTTCTCTGCAATGTTTGGTCTGATGCGCCCACTTAAAGCGCTGACTAACGTTACTTCTCAGTTCCAACGTGGTATGGCCGCGAGCCAAACGCTCTTCGCGTTAATTGACCTCGAGCCTGAGAAAAACGAAGGTAAGTTGACAGTTGAACGCGCAAATGGCGATGTTTCGGTTAAAAACGTAAGCTTTACTTACACTGGCGCAGAAAAACCAGCATTGGAAAATGTCAGCTTCGATATTCCAAGAGGAAAAACGGTGGCGCTAGTTGGCCGTTCTGGCTCAGGTAAAAGTACCATCGCGAACTTGTTCAACCGCTTCTATGATGTTGGCAGTGGATCTATCACATTAGATGGGCATGATATTCGTGATTACGAGCTAAAGAATTTACGTCAGCAATTTGCACTAGTATCGCAAAATGTTCATTTGTTTAATGACACGATAGCAAACAATATTGCGTACGCAACGGATGGCCAATACGAGCGCAGTGATATCGAGAAAGCGGCAACACTCGCGCATGCGATGGAGTTCATCAGTAAGATGGATGGCGGACTAGATGCGATGATTGGTGAAAATGGTGCTAGCTTGTCTGGTGGTCAACGCCAACGTGTTGCGATTGCGCGAGCTCTATTGCGTGATGCTCCAGTGCTAATTCTTGATGAGGCAACTTCGGCTTTGGATACCGAATCCGAGCGAGCTATTCAAGCTGCACTTGATGAGCTGCAAAAAGACAAAACGGTACTTGTAATAGCGCACCGCTTATCCACAATCGAGAAAGCCGATGAAATTCTTGTGGTTGATGATGGTGCCATCATTGAACGTGGCAACCACGCTGAGCTTATTGAGAAAAATGGTGCGTATGCACAATTGCACCGTATTCAGTTTGGTGAATAAGCGCGGTGATTGAAAAAATCTGGTTTGAAAGCCATCCAATAAAATATCTCTTGTGGCCGCTTTTGTGGCCACTGAGTTTATTATTTGGAGCGATAAGCAAGTCAAAGCGAAAGCAATACCAAACTGGCCGCAAGCAAGCTTATAATGCGCCTATACCTGTTGTTGTGGTTGGCAATATCACTGCTGGTGGCAATGGTAAAACACCAGTTGTTGTGTGGCTTGTTGAGCAACTACAGCAAATGGGCTTTAAGCCGGGGGTTGTTTCTCGTGGTTATGGGGCAAAGGCTCCTGCCTATCCGTTAGTGCTAAAAGAAGATACGCCAGCGAAGCATTGTGGCGATGAACCTAAGTTGATTCATCGCCGTACAGGAGCACCTGTTGCGGTAGATCCTGTGCGTTCAAATGCAGTGAAAGCACTGCTAGATTTGGATGTGGATATCATAATTACGGATGATGGATTACAACATTATGCGTTAGGCCGTGATATTGAGTTAGTGATTGTGGATGGGAATCGCCGGTTTGGGAATGAAAGCCTGATTCCATTAGGTCCTTTACGTGAAGGTATTGAGCGACTTAAAGAAGTCGACTTTATCATCACCAATGGCGGTCAAGCGCATACGGGCGAAATCGCAATGGCTTTAGCACCCTCTAAAGCTATTAATCTTAAGACTAAGCAACATGTGGATGTTTCGGAGTTGAAAGATCTCGTCGCATTTGCGGGCATTGGGCATCCTCCGCGTTTTTTTCATACACTAAACTCGATGAACGCAGATGTTAAAGTCACAAAAGGTTTTGCTGACCATCAAGACTTTGATCAACAAGAATTAGAAGCATTGGCTCAACAAGGGACCAATGTGATTATGACCGAGAAAGATGCCGTCAAGTGCAGCCATTATGCGCAAGATAATTGGTGGTATCTGCCTGTATCTGCCCAGTTTGAATCAAACGATGCAGAGCAAATTTTAAATAGAATAAAAGAGGTTAAAGCGGCTTATGGATCACCGTCTACTTGAGATTGTAGCTTGCCCTGTTTGCAAAGGTAAGCTGACGTACGATAAAGATAATCAAGAGTTGATCTGCAAATTGGATCGCCTTGCTTACCCGATCAAAGAGGGTATTCCAGTTCTGCTAGAGCCTGAAGCTCGCACTATGAGCATGGATGAGGGACGCTAATGTCTTTTACGGTTGTCATCCCTTCGCGCTACGCATCGAGCCGTTTGCCTGGTAAACCGCTAGCGGATATTGGTGGTAAGCCTATGGTTCAGTGGGTTTATGAACAAGCGCTACAAGCGGGTGCGGAAGATGTCATCGTTGCAACTGATGACGAGCGTGTTGCGAAAGCGGTTTCGTCATTTGGTGGTAAAGTTTGTATGACCTCTCCCCAGCACGAATCAGGTACGGAGCGTCTTGCAGAAGTTGTTGAAAAGATGGCTATTCCGTCAGACCACATTATTGTTAATGTGCAAGGGGATGAGCCTTTGATTCCGCCGTCCATCATTCGTCAGGTTGCTGATAACTTATCAGGGTGTGAAGCCCCGATGGCGACGTTAGCTGTAGAAATAGACTCGGAAGAGGAAGTGTTCAACCCGAACGCTGTTAAAGTTGTCGCAGATGAGCAAGGCTATGCGTTGTACTTTAGTCGAGCAAGCATCCCTTGGGATCGCGATAACTTTGCTAAACAAGACAAAACCATTGCCAACCCATTAATGCGTCATATTGGTATTTATGCTTATCGAGCTGGTTTCATTAATACGTATGTCAACTGGGCACCAAGTGCATTAGAGCAGATTGAGTGTCTTGAGCAACTGCGAGTGCTTTGGTACGGTGAAAAAATTCATGTGGCGGTAGCGAAAGAAGCACCAGCGGCAGGGGTTGATACGCCCGAAGACCTAGAAGCCGTGCGCGCGATTGTTGAGAAGCAAGCGTAACAAATGCTCATATAGATTTAAGAATAAACAAGGCTCCTGAATTAGGAGCCTTTTTGTTTTACTTGTATCGCGGTATTAGTTAAATGTTAGTGTCGTATTGGTTCCGTTTAGGGCAGGTCGCTAACACCTCTCGGTGACCGGTGTCTTTCACTTCTTGGAGAATGACATCAAAGCCCCATAATCGATACACGTGCTTTAGAACTTCTTCGTAACTATCATCAAGTGGGATGCGGTTGTGAGGAACGTACTGCAACGTAAGCGAGCGATCACCACGGACATCGACATTAAACACCTGAATGTTTGGCTCAAGATTAGATAAGTTATACTGAGCGGCTAGGGTTTCTCTAATGCGTTTATAACCCATCTCATCGTGTATCGCAGCGACTTCAATAAAGTTCTTATGATCATCATCGTTGATCGCAAACAACTTGAAATCACGCATTAATTTCGGAGAAAGGTATTGGCTAATAAAGCTTTCATCTTTGAAATTATGCATCGCGAAATGCACTGCATCTAACCAGTCGGTTCCTGCCAAGTCTGGAAACCACTCCTTGTCCTCATCAGTTGGTTCTTCACAGATACGCTTAATATCTCGGAACATGGCAAAGCCTAACGCGTAGGGGTTAATGCCATTAAAGTAAGGACTGTTATAAGGCGGCTGAGCCACGACACTGGTGTGGCTATGTAAGAACTCTAGAATGAACTTTTCAGACACCAAGCCCTCATCATAAAGATGGTTGAGTATGGTGTAGTGCCAGAACGTTGCCCAGCCCTCATTCATGACTTGCGTTTGTTTTTGCGGATAAAAATACTGACTGATCTTACGGACGATCCGAACAACTTCACGTTGCCATGGCTCTAACAACGGAGCATGTTTTTCGAAGAAGTAGAGCAAATTTTCCTGAGGCTCGCTTGGGAATCGCTCTTTAATGTCTTCCTCTTTCGTCTTGGCTGTTGGTACCGTGCGCCAAAGCTCATTAACTTGAGATTGTAGGTATGCTTCGCGTTCTTCTTGTCTTGCTTTTTCCTCTGTAATTGAGATTTTCTCTGGACGCTTGTAGCGGTCTACACCAAAGTTCATTAACGCGTGACAAGAGTCGAGCAGCTTTTCCACTTCTTTTACGCCATATCGTTCTTCACATTCGGCTAAGTACTTTTTGGCGAACAGCAGATAGTCGATAATAGAACTGGCGTCAGTCCACGTTTGGAATAGGTAATTACCTTTGAAAAAAGAGTTATGGCCGTAACACGCGTGCGCTATAACGAGTGCTTGCATTGTTACCGTATTTTCTTCCATCAAATAAGCAATACAAGGGTCGGAGTTAATCACAATCTCGTAGGCTAGCCCCATTTGACCATGTTTATAGTTCTGCTCTGTTTGGATGAATTTTTTACCAAATGACCAGTGATTGTAATTGATTGGCATGCCGATACTTGAGTAGGCATCCATCATCTGTTCTGAAGTAATCACTTCTATTTGGTTAGGGTAAGTGTCTAGGCGATAATGCTCCGCGACACGCTTAATTTCTTTGTGGTATCGCTCTAACAGCTCAAATGTCCAATCTGGTCCATCTGGCAACACTTTACTGTTACGCTTCTTAGGCGCCTCTCCTGAGAGGTTTCTCGTTGCGGTATTCATCGCTAGCCTCCTTACGCCGTTTCTTTTTGGAATAGTTCACGAAAGACTGGGAAAATATCCTCCACAGAGCGAATGTTTTTCATTGCGAAATTAGGAAACTCTTCAGTGAGTTTTTCGTACTCATGCCATAGAGTTTGGTGCGAGCGCCGTGTGATCTCTATGTAAGAGTAGTACTGACAGTTTGGAAGTAATTTGTTCACTAATAGATCCCGGCACCTTGGCGAATCATCTGCCCAGTTGTCACCGTCGGATGCTTGAGCTGCATATATGTTCCACTGACCAATCGGGTATCGCTCTTTTACTATTTCATCCATTAACTTGAGTGCGCTAGATACAATGGTGCCCCCGGTTTCTTGTGAGTAGAAAAATTCGTGCTCGTCCACTTCCTTCGCTTGGGTATGGTGGCGGATAAAGACGACTTCGACATTCTCGTAGGTACGAGTTAAGAACAAGTACAAAAGAACATAGAAGCGTTTTGCGATGTCTTTCGTTGCCTGATCCATCGAACCGGATACGTCCATTAGACAGAACATGACCGCTTGGCTCGATGGTACCGGGCGTTTCTCATAGTTCTTGAAGCGTAAGTCGAAGGTATCGATGAACGGCACGCTTTCGATTTTCTTGCGCAGTTCTTCAATTTCAGCCTTCAAGCGGTTCTCTTCAAACTGCTGAGCAGGTTCAATATTTTTGATGCGAGCAAGTTCGTCTTCTAACTCTTTAAGAAGTCGTTTCTTACCAGCAGTCATTGCAGTACGGCGCGCAAGAGATTGTTGCAGAGAACGTACTACGGCGATATTGGAAGGGATACCGGCAGTTTGAAAGCCTGCACGGTGTGTTTTCCATTCAGTGATTTTGGCAATTTGGTTTTTTTCTAGATTAGGCAGCTCGAGATCTTCGAACAAAATATCGAGGTACTCATCTTTTGATATTTGGAATACAAATTCGTCTTGGCCTTCTCCATCTGGACTGGCGTTCCCTTCTCCTGAGCCGCTACCCTGACCGCCACCTTTGGGACGCTCAATTTTATCACCAGTAATAAATTGATCGTTACCGGGATGAACTCGTTCGCGAACACCACCTTTGCCTTGATGAAATATAGGCTCATTGATGTCTTTGTGAGGGATAGAGACGTCTTCGCCCGTTTCCGTATTCGTAATCGAGCGTCGATTCACTGCGTCTGCTACCGACTCTTTTATTTGCTCTTTGTGGCGCTTCAAGAAGCGCTGTCGATTAACAGCGCTCTTGTTCTTGCCATTGAGCCTTCGGTCTATAAATTGCGCCATGAAATAGCCCTCTTCATGTTTCACAAGCGACCTAACTCAATACTGGGTTAGGATGACTTACGTACTCGTAGGTACCACTCAGAAAGTAGGCGAACCTGTTTCTCGGTATAGCCTTTTTCCATCATGCGAGCGACAAAGTCGTCATGCTTCTTCTGATCTTCAGAAGAGGTTTTCGCATTAAATGAGATAACCGGAAGTAGCTCTTCGGTATTGGAGAACATTTTCTTCTCGATTACTGTGCGCAGTTTTTCGTAGCTGGTCCAAACCGGGTTTTGACCATTATTATTCGCTTTCGCACGAAGCACAAAGTTAACGATTTCGTTTCGGAAATCTTTCGGGTTAGAAATACCAGCTGTTTTTTCGATCTTCTCTAGCTCAGCATTCAGTGAAGAGCGATCAAATAGCTGACCAGTTTCTGGATCTCGGTACTCTTGGTCTTGAATCCAGAAGTCTGCATAGGTGACATATCGGTCGAAGATGTTTTGGCCGTATTCAGAGTAAGACTCAAGATAAGCGGTCTGAATCTCTTTACCGATAAATTCAACGTATCGAGGTACTAGGTAGCCTTTCAAGAACTCGAGATATTTCTCTGCTGTTTCAGCAGGGAACTGTTCGCGCTCAACCTGTTGTTCAATCACATAGAATAGATGTACAGGGTTGGCTGCCACTTCGGTTTGGTCGAAGTTAAATACGCGTGACAAAATCTTAAAGGCAAAACGTGTTGAGAGACCGTTCATGCCTTCATCGACACCAGCATAATCACGATACTCTTGATAGCTTTTTGCCTTTGGATCCGTATCTTTCAGCGTTTCACCGTCGTATACGCGCATCTTAGAGAAGATGGACGAGTTCTCAGGCTCTTTAAGTCGAGAAAGAATACTGAATTGTGCCAGAGTCTCGAGTGTGCTTGGTGAACAAGGGGCTTGAGATAACTCACTGTTTTCGAGAAGTTTTTGGTAGATTTTGACTTCTTCTGAAACACGTAGACAGTAAGGTACTTTCACAATATAAACACGGTCCAAGAACGCTTCATTGTTCTTGTTGTTACGGAAGGTCTGCCACTCAGATTCGTTTGAGTGAGCCAGAATCATACCGTCGAATGGAATCGCAGAAAGGCCTTCTGTACCGTTGAAGTTGCCTTCTTGCGTTGCTGTTAGCAGCGGGTGAAGCACTTTGATTGGTGCTTTGAACATCTCAACGAATTCCATTAAACCTTGGTTTGCTTTACACAGCGCACCGGAGTAGCTGTAAGCGTCTGGATCGTCTTGCGAATAGTGTTCAAGCTTACGAATATCGACTTTACCAACCAATGATGAGATATCTTGGTTGTTTTCATCGCCTGGTTCAGTTTTGGCAATACCGATTTGGTCAAGGATAGAAGGGCGTACTTTCACTACTTTAAATTTGGTGATATCACCACCAAACTCGTGAAGACGTTTAGCGGCCCAAGGAGACATGATCGAGCGAAGATAACGGTGCTCGATGCCATACTCTTTTTTCAAAATATCGCCATCTTCTGTGGCTTTGAATAGGCAGAATGGATGGTCATTCACTGGGCTGCGTTCGCCGTTAGCAGTAAGAACATAAATAGGCATCTGTTCCATCAGAGCCTTAAGCTTTTCTGCAAGCGAAGACTTACCACCGCCGACAGGGCCGAGTAGGTAAAGAATCTGCTTACGCTCTTCTAGGCCTTGCGCCGCATGTTTTAGGTAAGACACAATTTGTTCTATGGCATCTTCCATGCCATAAAAGTCTTTAAAGGTTTCATAACGAGAGATAACACGATTCGAGAAGATTCGGCTTAGTCTCGGATCTTTTGCCGTATCGATTATCTCTGGTTCACCAATCGCCATCAGTAGGCGTTCTGCTGCATTAGCATAAGCGCTTTTGTCATCTTTACACAGGGCTAAAAACTCCTGTAACGACATCTCTTCATCTTTTGCAGCTTCATATCTTGATTGATAGTGGTCGAAAATACTCATGTCGCTTTCCCCTTTAATAGTCAGTCTACCGACGAACGTTGATTCAGGCTTTCCACCAACAGTTATGCTCGTTGTTGTTTGAATATACGTCCTGTTATCACATTTGGTTCGTACAGAAT
Source organism: Vibrio sp. Vb1026 (assembly GCF_033338745.1). Classification (NCBI taxonomy): domain Bacteria; kingdom Pseudomonadati; phylum Pseudomonadota; class Gammaproteobacteria; order Vibrionales; family Vibrionaceae; genus Vibrio; species Vibrio sp. Vb1026. The sequence goes on along the minus strand of NZ_JAWOTH010000010.1, from coordinate 113,041 downwards.
GTAAGATTGGCGACACCAAAGACTTTGCTTTATGGACGGTTTTTTCGTTACAACGGTGAGCGGTGGATATGAATTTTTCAATCACAGCCTTTCTCTACTTAAGCCTAGTCGGGGATTTGCAATTTTGCTTAACAATTATGAATTTATTGTAAAAGTGACATTTGAATCACTCTTTTATTTAGGACGAATTTATGTCGTGAATAGGTGCAATAGAAATCAAATATTTGGCAAAGACGGAAGAGTCTCAGTGATTCGTTGTTCTACATTGAGCAAGGCAAGTGAAAGAGGTAGGAAGAGAGCAAAGTCTTAGATAAGTTTGTGACAGGGTAAATAACAAGGAGAGCGGGCGCTCTCCTCATTCTTAGATGACCATTTTATGCGCTGAAGATTTGCGCTAGTTCGTTTTCACATAAATGATACTGACGAGGGCAGTTACGCCAAGTTTGCAGCATACGGCGGTATTTATCTAGCATCGGCATTTGGCTGTTAAAGTGATGATCTGCCTTGTCAAACTGAGGGTACAAACCTTCAGAATCGATGAGAAAACGTACGTAATGTACTTGTTGCGCTTCTGAAGCGATATCAAATCCCAAGAACTTCAAGCGACGTTGATCCACGTTGCTGCGATCTTCATCTTCTAGCATGTTGTAAGATTCTTGCATCGCATGATACATCTCCATAACGTCGATGATCTCACGACACTCTGCTTCTGAGAGGCAGCCGAAATCTTTGTTCAACTCTCGCATTTGTAGTTCATAACCACGTTCAACGATCGTTTGTAAGCGTTTGTATTTGGCCGCATTACTTGGATCAAGTTGAGACATAAGGTTGTATTGGTTTGATAGAATCAAACGTTGAGCGTTTGACATTTCCATGGTGACCTCACTAGATATCTAATACATTTTTAATGTGCTTAGGTTAACGCTTAAGACATGAGTGAAACATGATCTCAACACATATTTAATACTAAAAAATGGCAAGAACTGTCACTTTTGACCAGTTTGAAAACACTTATTTATGGTAATGATTGTATATGTAGTCTCGGTCTGAAAATACTCTCAGCCACTCTGGCTTGAATACGGTTAAAACCGCCAGTGCCATACCATTTAATAGACCTTCTGGAAAGGCGAGCAACGGCACAAAAACAAAGTAGTTATGTTGAATGGTTTCCCAATCGTAGTGACCAACTGATAGGTGATAAAAAGAGTTAATGATGAGGTGCAGACTTCCTGTTATCGCGCCATTGAAAAATCCAGCAACGAAGATGAAAACAAAAATGTTTCGTGGCAAGTAGTGGTAACTCAGAAGAAACACTAAGTAACTAATGAAAATCGGAATTAGGGCAGATAGAACTAACGACGTGGGTAAGAGTAGCAAGGACACATCATGTAGTAGGTGGTTGACCAACATAGCGGGAATGCTGAGTAGAAATGCCATGCGCCAACCATACATCATCGTCAGCGTTGTTAGTGCAAGAAAATGAATCTGTAATCCTTCTTTTACACCTGCTTGAGCGGCCCATAAAATACTGAAAAAGAAGAGCGTTGCAAAAACGAGGTGCTGAAATCCTTTCTCTTTTTCCAGTTTTGGCCAAACGACTTTTTTCCAATCTGGTAGGCAGTAGACTACTACTATCCAAATTGAGACAACAAGAGAGCCTAAGTTAAACAAATCCATGTTACTTCCTTCCTATGCGAACATGACGCAATCATTTCTATCGTTCTTTTTATACCTAAATGACCGCAGAGAAACTCACTGATAAGGCTTAGATATAATCAAAAAAATACCAGCAATAAGCTGGTATTTTAAAGAGGTTAGTCTTGCGGTTCACTTAGTATTTTACGTTATCGTTGTATTGAGCAAGAATGGATTGAATTTCATCCATGGTTTCTTTCGGTGGCGGGTTTACGCCTTCGAGTGGGTATTCTAAGCCTAACGCTTCCCACTTATGAGCCCCTAATTTGTGGTAAGGAAGTAACTCGACCTTTTCGATGTTATCCATGTCTTTAATAAATTCACCAAGCATGTGTGCTGCTTCTGGGTCATCTGTGTAACCAGGCACGACGACATAGCGAATCCATGTTTTCTTTCCGATTTTTTGCAAGTAACGAGCAAAGTCCAATGTGCGTCGGTTGGATACACCGATGAGATCTTGGTGCACTTCGTCTTTCATGTGTTTGATGTCAAGCATGACTAAGTCTGTTGCATCCAGTACTTCATCGATAACATCAGTGTGTTTACGAACATAACCGTTAGTATCTAGACATGTATGAATGCCTTCGGTTTTAGCTGCGCGGAAAAAATCACGTACGAATTCCGGTTGAAGCATCGCTTCGCCGCCAGAACAAGTAACGCCACCACCTGATGCATTCATGAAGTGGCGGTAACTTTTCGCTTCGGAAATGATTTCTTCAACCGTGACTTCTTTGCCATCATGCGTGTCCCAAGTATCGCGGTTATGGCAATACTTACAGCGCATTAAACAACCTTGCAAGAAGACGATAAATCGAATACCAGGTCCGTCTACGGTACCACATGACTCAAATGAGTGAATACGACCAGCTGTTGACATCTTTTGCTCTCATTACTAGTAAATTCTAGCTGTTATTTTATTACAAAAAGCAGGGTTAAAACAGCTTTGTCGGTACTAAAGGCAAGGTTATTTGAAGAAAGAAAATAGATGGAGCCAATCTACATAAACGCTTGAACACGAGGTGGTTAATACCTACCCCGAGAACTTGCCGTGTATCTAGATTGACTTCGATGCTGGGATAATCCAGTTTTTAGAAAAAGGCGAACACGGAGAACGAGCCTGTCCCATAAACATCGGTTTGGGCTTCTTCATAATCCGGTGTTTTAATTGTAAAGGTGATGCTTGCACCGTAATTTTGGTTGTACCAAGATACCCCCGCGACGGCACTTGCTTGCCAATTTTGCAGTGTGACGTCGTATGGCGCTGACGGTTCAGGAATGCGAGGACGATCTCCTTCGATAGTCATGTCATTAAAGCGGTAACGACCTTCAAACCCGGTGAACAAGAACCAACTCGACGTGTTCTGAGCGATCATACTTGCTGAGAAAGGGCTTTCGACACTGATATTGGCGGCTCCGATGCTATTCGCTAGGTTTGTACCCCAACGAAACATGACGCCTTGAGAGACATCACTACGGAAGTTACCCGCATTGATGTCGTTAATGTTGGTGATCTCCCATTGTGTTTTTTGTTCTTCGCTGCGCATCAATTTGTTAAATACGCGGTAACCAAGGCTGAACGCCACTTTATCTTCAATCTGGTAATCCCAACCTTGAGGGTCCGTCGATCCTGTTATGCCGTGAACGATTTCTTGCGCCTTTTCTGATAGCGAACTTTCACCCGTAGTTCCTATGGTGAAATTGTACCGTACAGCTTTGTCACTCGTTAGGGAAAGGTAGTTGATTTCGGTGTGTAGGTAACCGGCATATGGGCGATCATTGATTAGTGGATAATCGGCTTCAATGTCGCTTGGAGTCCACATCTTGTGGCCAAGAACCAACTCTATTTTATCGATATTGGCGTGCTCTGAGTTAGCTAGACTCAGCCATTTCCATTGGCTTTCTTGTGTCAGTTGGTCTGTCGCGTAAGAAAGGAAAACACCATTCGTATAGTCTTGATCGACGCCAAAAATACCATCGTTGTCGATGGTAAAAGAAACCGTAGACTTAGTGGATGCTATTGCAACTGGAGAAAGAAGGGTAAGAATAATTAATTTACTAAATCTCATAGACTTTATTTGCTAACTTTTTTCGCATCATACGTAAGAATGCGGGCAAAAGTCTTTCGCGATATCACAACTTTCATTCAAGAAATAAAAAAAGGCTGATGCTACTTAGCATCAGCCTTTGTTGTATTACTAGAACGTTATTTCGCTATAGTCTTATAGAGACTCAGTGAATGTACGCGCGATTACGTCAGCTTGTTGCTCTGCAGTTAGAGAGTTGAAGCGAACAGCGTAACCAGATACACGGATTGTTAGCTGAGGGTATTTCTCTGGGTGCTTAACTGCGTCTTCTAGAGTTTCACGGTTAAGAACGTTCACGTTTAGGTGTTGACCACCTTCGATACCCGCTTCGTGGTGGAAGTAACCATCCATAAGACCAGCAAGGTTAGCGCGTTGTGAACCCTCATCTTTACCTAGTGCGTTAGGTACGATAGAGAATGTGTAAGAGATACCATCTTGTGCGTCAGCAAACGGCAGTTTAGCAACTGAAGTTAGTGATGCTACAGCACCTTTCTCGTCACGACCGTGCATTGGGTTTGCACCTGGAGCAAATGGAGCACCAGCACGACGACCGTCAGGCGTGTTACCAGTTTTCTTACCGTAAACCACGTTTGAAGTGATAGTAAGAATTGACTGAGTAGGGATTGCATCACGGTAAGTCTTAAGCTTACGGATTTTGCCCATAAATACAGAAACAAGTTCACATGCAATGTCATCAACGCGTGGGTCGTTGTTACCGAATTTAGGGTAATCGCCTTCGATTTCGAAGTCGATTGCTAGACCGTCTTCGTCACGAATTGGCTTAACTTTTGCATATTTAATTGCAGATAGTGAGTCAGCTGCAACAGATAGACCAGCAATACCACAAGCCATAGTACGCTTAACGTCACGGTCGTGTAGAGCCATTAGCGCCGCTTCGTAGCTGTACTTATCGTGCATGAAGTGGATAGCGTTTAGTGCAGTCACATATTGTTTCGCTAGCCAATCCATGAAGTGGTCCATTTTCTCCCACAGTTCATCGTAGTTAAGAACATCGCCTTCGATCTTAGGCATTTGCGGGCCAACTTGGATTTTTAGCTTCTCATCCACACCACCGTTGATGGTGTAAAGCATTGTTTTCGCAAGGTTCGCACGAGCACCGAAGAACTGCATTTGCTTACCAACAACCATTGGAGATACACAACATGCGATCGCGTAGTCGTCGGAGTTCATGTCTGGACGCATTAAGTCGTCATTTTCGTACTGAATAGAAGAAGTATCGATAGATACTTTCGCACAGAACTTCTTGAAGCCTTCAGGTAGTTGCTCAGACCAAAGAACAGTGATGTTTGGCTCTGGAGAAGGACCCATAGTGTATAGTGAGTTTAGGAAACGGAAGTTTGTACGAGTAACTAGCGTACGACCGTCAAGACCCATACCACCCATAGACTCAGTTGCCCAGATAGGGTCGCCAGAGAATAGATCATCGTACTCAGGAGTACGTAGGAAACGAACCATACGTAGTTTCATTACGAAGTGGTCGATCATTTCCTGAGCTTGTTCTTCAGTTAGCTTACCAGCCGCGATATCACGTTCGATGAAGATGTCTAGGAATGTAGAAGTACGACCTAGAGACATAGCCGCACCGTTTTGAGATTTAACAGCAGCTAGGTAACCGAAGTAAGTCCACTGAATAGCTTCTTGCGCAGTTTCAGCAGGACGAGAAATATCACAACCGTATTTTGCAGCCATTTCTTTGATTTGACCTAGAGCACGGTGTTGCTCTGCGATCTCTTCACGAAGCTGCATTGTCATTTGTAGGTCTTCGCCGTTCTCAAAACGCTCTTGTAGAGAAGAGAACTGCGCGAATTTATCCTTCATTAGGAAGTCAATACCGTATAGAGCAACACGACGGTAGTCACCGATGATACGACCACGACCGTATGCATCTGGAAGACCAGTCAGTACGCCAGATTTACGACACGCCATGATTTGAGGAGTGTAGATATCGAAAACGCCTTGGTTGTGAGTTTTACGGTATTCTGTATAGATTTTTTTAACTTGTGGGTCTAGCTCGCGGTCGTAGGCTTTGCATGAACCTTCAACCATGCGGATACCACCGTTAGGGATGATCGCACGTTTTAGAGGAGCGTCAGTTTGAAGACCTACGATAGTTTCTAGGTCTTTTTCGATGTAGCCTGCATCGTGAGCAGTGATGGTAGAGATAACTGAAGTATCAAAATCAACAGGAGCGTGAGTCGAGTTCTCTTGTTTGATGCCTTCCATTACCTTAGCCCAAAGCTTGTTAGTCGCTTCAGTACCTTCAGAAACTAGGAAAGATTCGTCGCCTTCGTACGGAGTGTAGTTCTTCTGAATGAAATCACGAACGTTTACTTCGTTTTGCCAGTCGCCTGCAGCAAAACCTTCCCAAGCTTTAGCAAATTGCTCTGCCATGACATACCTACCTTTTTAGTAGAAAAAAATACGTACTGCTTCGCCGTTGAGCCAGCTATCCCCAGATAAAAGAGGGGAACAGTACACTCTTATGAATAACAATATTTATAGTCTTAAATTTACGTATTCGATTTACAAAACTATAAATATTGTCACTAGTTTTAACGTTTCTCTTTTTAAGCAACAGTTAGAGGTTAAACTAAAATTTTTTTGCAAACCTTAAACTAAATCAATAAATCCTCAAAAATCTCGATAAAAATGGGGTAGCGACGAGCGCTACCCACAAATTTCTGGACTGCTAGCTTATAGCCAAGCTTGGATGCCATACTGGCCTTCAAGCATACCAACTGCAAGCATAGCAACTAAACAGATAACGAGTACGCTTACTGGGATCACAATCTTGTCTACAAATGATAGGCGAGACGCGCGCTCTTTATCTCCAATTAAACCGTTGTTATCTAAAAGCATAGTTAGTGCCCAAGCTAGAACTGGGTTAACAACGGCAGAACCAAAGATACAGATACCTGCTGCTTGTGAGTCTTTTGAGTCCTTCACCATCTGCATGCCAGCTTCAAGCAGTGGTAGAGATACACCAACGAGAAGAGCAACGCGCATAACTGGAGGCCATACTGCAACGTCCATAGGAAAACCAAGGATTGCAACAATAATACATAGAGAGCCTAGTAAGATGGCACCAGCAGGAATAGGGCGTTTCGCGATTGCAGCAGGGATCATGTAAGTCCCCCAAGATGATGTGATGTTACCACCACCCACTGCAGTACCGACCATTTGGCGAACGGAACACATTGTCATTGTGTCATCAACGTCCATCAGCACTTTCTCACTCTTACGTGGGTAGTTCATCTCTTGGAAGATACGGTGACCCAAGAAGTCAGGTGACCACATTGCTACCGCAAGAATGGCGAATGGTAGTGAAGCGATGAAGTGTTCCATATTAGGAAGACCAAGCATCCAACCTTCTTCTGTTGAACCCCACCAGTAGATTGGATTTAGGTTTGGAAGGCCTGTCTCGGTTACGAATTTAATATCGAAGCCTGCGCCAAGAGCAAGTGCGATTGCAAGCCCAGTGAAGGCACAAACAGGGATCGCTAGCCAGCGTTTGTTCACTTTAGCAAGGAACGCGTATAAGCCAATGGTAACCGCAAGAACAATTAGACCGATGTAACCCATGCTACCAGCGGCAACCGTATCGGATTGCAAACCAACAGCCCAAGCTTGAATAGAGTTAATTTGGCTCATGGTTCCGGTTAAACCTAAGAAAATAAGAAGGCCACCAGCCGTACCTTCAGAGGTGAGGTTAACCAGTTTTGACCCACCTTTTAAGAGGCTCAAAATCAAACCAAACACACCAATGAGAATTGCTAATGCAAGAGGGTGAGCACCAGCAAGAGCGATGGTACCAATAAGAGGGATCATTGGGCCGTGGTTGCCTGCTAGGTTGGCTTTAGGGTTAATAAAACCAGAGGCAAGCACACAGAAAAGAAGTGCAGGGATGAGCATTTCTACACGCGCAACTTCGATAGCAAAGTCCTTGCCTAAGTTTACGTGGTCCCATGCTGCAGTAAGACCTTCAGCCCAAGACATCATTACCGCAGAGTACATTGCGATAATACCGATAGTACCAGCAAGCGCTGGAACAAGGTCTTCAAGCTCAAAGCGGAAGTCACGACCTGGCAAGTTCAAGCCAAAACGACGTGGCTTCATGATTTGTAGTTCGTGGTCTAGGTAGTCTGAACGGCTTGCGAACTCAGATGCTGGACGATGAAGCTCACGGTAGCTCTTGGTCTCGATATCTGAATCAGAGTGCGTTTTGTTAACTGCGTCTGACATAGATTCCTCATATATTTAAAAGTTATGAATTCTTCATTCAATTGTGTTGGTCCGCATCCTGCGGCACGCTTATGCTAGCTATTGTTAGATTTGTTACACGTCGACACTGTGCCTAAGCATAGCTAATAACTTATTGTGTTGAGGCACAAAAAAAGCCTCATCTTTTGGCAGGAGTCTAGCAAGATAGCCATTTAGGGTGATTGATTTAGATCACTTTAAGAATGGTTGTGAAATAAAACTACAGAAAGTTTCTGGCATGCGAATGAGATGCGGAGATCTTGTGTAATTTCATTACACAAGTTGCATAAAATTAGAACTTTTTGTCCTTTTGCACGAGATGCAGATTAAATGTCAATATTCACGATGATTATATAAAGCTGGCTTTATTCTTGCTTTGGACAGAGCAAAGACAATTTTTTGGCTAATCATTGCCGCTCAGTTTAGGAAAAAGACATGAAACAGCTTAAAGTACTGCCACTAGTGGCAATCATCTCAGGGTTAATGGTCGGTTGCGGCGGCGGTGGCGGCGGTGGCGGTGGTGCAGCGCCGAAAACTGCGTTTACTTTTGATTTTGCTATACCAGCAACAATGACTGAAAGTGAAGCAACTACGAAAGGTTGTACTGTATATGACCACAAAACTGAGCTGAACGGCGATAAAACGGTTTTAACCTATAGTGCAGCGTCAAAAGAGCAAGTGACCAACTATGTTATCGGTTACTACTCTGATGCCGATGGCAAAAGATCCGGAGACATTATCAAACCTACCACTGATAACTTTAAGTTTTATCTTGAAGATATCCCTGACGACGGCTTTGTAACGTTTCAAGCAATAGAATTTAACGGCAAAGAAGCTCGCGTAAACACGTTTTCAAAAGAGTTCTTGCAAGATAAGAAACTACGTAATGCTACTTTTGCACTAAACCGAGACTCTTTGAACAAATGCTTTACTGGCGGTAACTTAGCAAGCAATAAGTTTACTAACTTAGATTACCGAAACGCTGAATCAGGTGGCGGAGATTACAACTTTGTCTCGCAAACCGATATTTTCACGTCTCCGAACCCTGATATGTTGCCTACTGATGAACTGATGGGGCTTAAAGGTGAACCAACGGCATTGTTTCAGTATGAATCAGGTTCAAGCGACAAAGCGCTTTACCAGTATGGTATTGGTTCGTGGGGAACTGGTGAGATAGCCTTAGTTAGAGCGGATAATACGTCAAACATTTATTCGTCTTCTGACTATACTTACGACTCGCTCAACATTGGCTTTGTTACTAACGGCTTTGCATATGACGCGTTGAAGCTGGATAAAACGGCCGTTGAATATAATCGCCCTAGTGCAACGAATAAAGAAACTTGGGTATACATGGCGTTCTCAGAGAATCAAGTTAATGGTTGGGAGTCTCTACTTAACGAAACGATCTCTGACGGATGGGATATTGACGTTGATCCGAGTGCTTACTTAAATATTGATAACCTGCCGAACACAAAACCAAGTGTATCAGCGCAAGGAAGTGCAGAGTCCGTGATTGATCTGGACATGGGCTTAACATCGTCTACTGAAGGCTTTACTCGTGTCGCTTACTTTGCAACTTCAGGCGACTACAGAGTCACACATCGCATTTTCACAACAAGTAATAGTGATTCTGTTGTTGTTCCAGAATTGCATTACTACAACTTCCCAACATCGGCCGTTAACGGTTTGAAAGTTTCAGCTTCGGACGATTTTAATCGCACTGCTTTGGTAGTGAATGAAGATAGTAATATTGATTCTAAAGTTTTCATGAGCTTCTTCTCCAATGGTGAAGCGTCAGAGCCTGAACTAGATGAAGACCTAGATGGCATCATTACTTCTGAAAAAGAAGGCTTAGAAAATGAAGTGACATTACGTACTTCAAACTCGTTGGTAGTCAGTCGTTTTAATTAATTCATTGCGACCTCGAATAGGTTTCAATTAACACTTTTGTAAATTTATTAAGCCCCTTTGAAAGGGGCTTTTTTATATTTAATATTCAACTTTTGAAGAATATGTTGCTATATATTGCATATTAATTTGTCTATCGTATCTTTCTATTCGAATTATTTAGGTTAATAATTTGTTGCAAGTTTCAAAGGGCGGTGCTAATTTGTTCCGAATTAGAGAGGGCGGAGTCCCTTAATTGCAGTGACAAAAACACAGGGAGTAGGGCGCATGAATGATGTACCAGCGCTAGATATAAAAGACCTGCACAAAACATTTGGACAAAATGAAGTTTTAAAAGGCATTTCACTTGCCGCGCACAAAGGAGATGTTATCTCCATTATTGGCTCTTCCGGCTCAGGTAAGAGTACCTTTCTCAGATGTATCAACTTGCTAGAAACGCCTACCGCGGGCGAAATTTGGGTAAATGGTGAATTAATCCAAATGAAGAACAGCAGAGCAGGTGAATCTGTTCCTGCTAATGAAAAGCAAGTCCAACGTATTCGCTCACGCCTGGCAATGGTTTTCCAAGGTTTCAACCTCTGGTCTCACCTAACCGTACTAGAAAACGTGATTGAGGCGCCTGTTCATGTCTTAGGCGTTCCAAAATCTCAAGCGATTGAAAACGCAGAAGTCTTGCTTAAGAAGGTAGGCTTGTATGAGCGTAAGGATTATTACCCTGGGCACTTATCTGGCGGCCAGCAGCAACGTGCAGCTATTGCCCGTGCGCTAGCAGTTGACCCAGAGGTGATGTTGTTTGACGAGCCAACTTCTGCGCTTGACCCAGAACTTGTAGGAGAAGTTCTGGGAGTAATGAGAGATTTGGCAGATGAAGGGCGAACTATGCTGGTGGTCACGCACGAAATGGCGTTTGCGCGTGACGTATCAAACCATGTGATGTTTTTACATCAAGGCTTAGTGGAAGAACAGGGAAATCCAGCTAAGCTATTTACAAACCCGGATTCAGAACGATTACAGCAGTTTATCTCATCCATTTACTAATATTTGTTAGGCGGCAGACTATTGCCTCCTAAGCCAACACAACAAACAAAACGAAATAAAATAGCAATCACAGGAGTATGGAAATGAAAAAGTGGTTATTAGCAGCAACGATTGCTGCAACGGCAGTATCAGGTGTTGCCCAAGCGAAAGAATGGAAAACAGTTCGCTTTGGTATCGAAGGCGCTTACCCTCCGTTTAGCTGGACAGAAACTGATGGCTCAATAAAAGGCTTTGACGTAGACATGGCAAATGCACTCTGTGAAGAGATGCAAGTGAAGTGCAAAATCGTCGCTCAAGATTGGGATGGTATTATTCCTTCTCTGCTTGCACGTAAGTACGATGCCATCATCGCAGCAATGTCTATCACTGAAGAGCGCAAGAAAAAAGTCGATTTCACTGGCAAGTACGCACAAATTCCAAATAAATTTATCGCTAAGAAAGGTGCTGGTCTAGATTTTGATAATCTTAAAGATGTCAAAATTGGCGTGCAACGTGCGACGACACATGACAAGTACTTAACTGACAACTACGGCGATGATGTTGAAATTGTGCGTTATGGCTCTTTTGATGAAGCGTATCTTGATCTAGAAAATGGTCGAATTGCTGCCGTTTTAGGTGATGCGTCGGCTCTAGAAGAGGGTGTGATCAACAAAGCAGGTGGAGAAGCTTATGAGTTTGTTGGACCGTCGTTAACCGATCCAAAATGGTTTGGTGAAGGTATGGGGATCGCTGTTCGTAAACAAGACAAAGATCTGACGAAGAAACTCGACGCAGCAATTATTTCACTACGTGAGAAAGGTGTTTACCAAGAAATTGCTGGTAAATACTTTAACTACGATGTGTACGGTGAATAAACCGTAATTAAGCGACCGTTGGCTTGTTCCTAGAAGTAGTCAACGGTCGATTTTTTGAGTTTAGGGATTAGGAACTCACCTATGCTAGATTTACAAGGATACGAAGCTTCGATTTTGAAAGGAGCTTTAGTAACAATAGAAGTTGCAGTGCTTTCACTCATTCTCGCCATGGTCTTAGGCATGCTTGGCGCATTAGCTAAGTTAGCGCCTTACAAATGGGCAAGGGCGATTGCCACTCTTTACACCACCGTCATTCGCGGCATTCCAGATTTGGTTCTGATGATGCTAATTTTCTTTGGTGGACAAATACTTTTAAATAACAGCCTTTACTCCATCAACGAAACGCTCAACGAGTGGTTTGCCTCGAGTGATCCAAACCATGAATGGACGTCTTACTTACCTGATTATATTGATGTCAGCCCATTTATTGCTGGTGTACTCACGATTGGTTTTATCTTTGGCGCCTACATGGCGGAGACTTTTCGTGGAGCGATCATGGCGGTGGACAAAGGTGAGCTAGAAGCGGCGAAAGCTTATGGGATGAGTTCTGCTTTATCGTTTAGAAGAATCTTACTGCCTCAGATGATTCGTCATGCATTACCTGGATTTGGTAATAACTGGTTAGTGTTACTTAAGACCACTGCGTTAGTTTCCATTATTGGTCTGGATGACATGGTGAGAATGAGCTCATTGGCAGCAGGTACAACGAAAATGCCGTTCACCTTTTACATGGCTGTCGCGCTCATCTTTCTATTTTTTACCAGCGTTTCGACCGGGCTACTCAAGCTTGTTGAGCGTAAGTTCAGTATTCACGCGAGGTAAGTTATGGACTTTTCTTTGATTATTGAAAGCTTTCCAACTTATCTTCAGGGGCTTTGGACAACAGTTTGGTTAGTGGGATTAGCGTTGGTTATTGGCTTGTGTGTCTCTATCCCATTAGCCGTGGCACGCAATAGTACCAATTACGCTCTAAGCTTACCTTCTTGGGGATTCATTTACTTTTTCCGTGGAACGCCGCTATTGGTTCAGCTGTATTTGATTTACTACGGCATGGATCAGTTTTTCCCTGTGAAAGATACCTTATGGGAGAACGCTTGGTTCTGTGCTTTGGTCGCTTTTATTCTGAATACATCGGCTTACACCGCAGAAATTATTCGTGGTGCGATTAATGGTTTGCCGAAAGGTGAGGTGGAAGCTGCGAAAGCGTATGGCATGAGTAAGTTTATGACATACAGACGTATTATCTTGCCGAGTGCATTGCGTCGAGCATTACCAGCTTATTCCAACGAGGTCATATTTATGCTGCACGGAAGTGCAGTCGCGGGCATCGTTACCATCATGGATTTAACTGGTGCTGCGCGTCTAGTAAACTCGCGCTACTATGCACCATTTGAGTCTTTCCTGACGGCGGGGCTGTTCTACATGGCACTGACGTTTTTGATCTTGTGGTGTTTCAAAGTGGCAGAGAAGCGTTTCTTAGCTTATTTGCGTCCTTTAAGCTAATTATCAATAGAGGCAATAGCACCGGAGTGGGTGCTATTGCTTTTGATAATTTTGTTATCTTCATTCCTATTTTTCCAGTCGATGTAAAAGACTCTTTCTTATTATTCATTAACTTACATTAACATTCGATAAACTCATTGTTTAGTAAGTAAAAATGAAAAAAACAATTCTATCGTTGGGCATTGCCGCCTTAGCCACAGGATGTGGTGGGGGAGAGGGAGAATCACAACCTAATGCTCAAGTAAAACCAACGCCAGCTCCAGTTCAACAAGCTCTTGAAACTGGTAATGCACTGCTCGTTTCTGACCCGAGCGAATTCATTCGTAAAAGTCGTCAGGTTGTAGAAGCTCACAAGATGCAGTCGAATACGATCAAATCTGCAATTGCGAAAAACCTTTCAGGTCTTTATTGGGATCCAACCCATGATGCCGCGATCTTGGCACCTCAGTATGGCTTCAACGACACCATCTTGATGACCAATAAGGCCATGGCAAGCGGTTACAAAGATCAAGCTCTGTCAATTGGCGTTGCCGGGGAAAAGTCTAATGGTCAACGTTACGCACTATTAGGTAGTAACCCATTTAGAACGGCACAACGTTTTCCCGACTCTTCCAACGCAGCGATGACGAAATGGTTAAGTAACCTGGTCACTTGGTTGTCGGGCGGAGTTACTTCAAACGTCGTCATCGCGCAAATGGATCAGTCTTATTACTTTCCGGATGAGCAAGCGACTCGGAATTGGCTGAAAGACAATGTTTCACAAGAGTTGGCGTTTAACGAGGCCAACCTATGCGATGGTTCGAAGCTACTTAGCTGCTTGCAAACCAATACTCCAAACTTATTGATCTTGTCACAGCATCTGCAATCTGGAGATACCAACAAACCAGTACTCGAAGCTTTGGAATACGCTGAGCAAGCCCAAATTCCTGTTCTATACCTGCATTGGGATGGAGGACTAACTGATCTTGGCCAAGACATTTTGGAAAAATTCCATGTTGATTATGTGGGAGATAACTATTGGCGTAAGTTAGGCTTGGTCGACTGGGAACCTTCATCGTTGATGAACGTTGTGCCGGACTCTGTCATCACACAACAAGCGCTGTTGTCTCGTTTTGAATCTCAAAATTTCAACGTTGACTTGTCACAGTGTGATGACAAAACCTGCCCTGACACTGCGAATATGGACAGTCAATTTTATGCAGGGGCAAACAGCATTCGCCATTGGTTGCAAAAGCTTGATGAACAAAAAGTAGATTTGTTTAATCAAAACGGCTACCAATACGAAAAACTCATGGTATTGCTGGCTGATCATTATCGTCAAACGGTTGTCTTCCCGATGGACAAACAGTCAACCCAAACGACCGAATTCCTAAAGTCGTACTTTGCCGATTACGTGCAATACAACAGCCGAAGCGTGAACCCAAAACAACCAAATATGGGGAACTTCAGCCGTAGTGAGTTTAGCCCTGAAATAAAGAGAATCAGTGCAACGATTAATATGGAATCAAAGCGTAACTTCCGTTCGGCTGGTGTGTATGCGCTTCCTGGGGAAACATTTACGGTTAAACGTAATGACAGCAATGATGTGGCGACTAAGATTGTCATCAACACTTTAAGAAGTGGTGCAACTCATGAGTTCAGCAAAGATGGATACACGCGACCAAAACTGCTGACTTCATTCGGCTATGAAGTGAAGCCGGGTGAAACCATCACGCTGACTTCTCCTTATGGTGGTCCAGTACAGGTTCACTTTGACAAAAATGATGTTCCGGTTGAACTGAAATTTAATCATGTGGCACAGCATCCAGTTTGGAGAAGTGAGAAGGACAACGACGCTTTTATTCAACAGTTAGAAGCCAATTTATTCGATTGGGCTGAGCTGATCACTCCTGGGTTTGAAGTACACTCAAAGCGCGACAAAATGTTGGAGTCGGTCAACGATGAAATGTGGTCTACCCCTTCGGAAATGGCGCTTGCAACAGAAGAATATGTTCACAACTACCCGCATGTGCTGGCAGGTTTCCAAGGGCCGGGCATAGATGAAGTGCCTGAAATTATTCAATACGCCCAAAACCAAGGTTGGGAAATCGCCAATATTGATATAGTGAAGCACATGAACGCTGACCAAGCGACGTGTGGTTATGGTTGTTCGGGTAACCCTTACGATGCTTACTGGTCATTCAGCCCACTCGGTCACGGTGATTTACATGAGCTTGGTCATGGTTTAGAAAAAGGTCGATTCCGATTTTCAGGCTGGGAAGGGCATTCAACGACCAATTACTACTCGTATTACAGTAAGTCTCGTTTCTTCCAGAATACGGGAAAAGTTTCAACTTGCCAAAGCTTGGATTTCAAAGGCCAGTTTGAATTATTGCAAGCTAGCCGAACTCAAGCGGATCCAAACGCATACATGGCTGCGCAAAATCAAACCAGTTGGAGTTGGGGCGCTCGTGTTTACATTCAAATGATGATGGCGGCGCAGCATGAAGGTGTGCTTAAAAATGGTTGGCATTTATTGGCGCGCTTGCACCTGATTGAACGTGAGTTTAACCGCTTAAAATCGGACGACGCGCTTTGGGATGAGAGACGATTGAGCATTGGTTTTGCCAACTACTCTCGGGAAGAAGCAAATAGCATCTCGAACAACGACTGGTTGCTTATTGCTCTGAGCTACATCTCTCAGCGAGATATGACTAGCTATCTCGATATGTGGGGGTTCTCGTTCACAGAAAAAGCGAAACAGCAGGTTGTGGCGCTGAATCTACCGCCGATGCCGCTCACTTACTTTGCAAGTAGTAATACAGGCTACTGTCTGAACGAATTTGCACAAACACCGATAACTGTTGATGGTCAAACGGTTTGGCCGCTGAATCAGTGATTAAATGGTAATTTGTATGAAAAAGGGAGACTGAGTCTCCCTTTTTATTGGATTAAGCTTAGCGTTGAGTCTCGCTTATAGCTTTGCAATATATTACTTAAATGTTGACCAGATTGGTGCGTGATCTGAAGGCTTCTCGATACCACGAAGCTCATAGTCGATACCAGATTCAATACACTTTTCCGCTAGAGAAGGGGTTGCCAAAATGACATCAATTCGTAGGCCACGGTTATCATCAAAACCGCGAGAACGGTAGTCAAACCACGAAAATTGATCGTTCACCTCTGGGTATAGCTTACGGAAGGTGTCCACAAAGCCCCAGTCTAGTAAGGTTTTCAACCATTCGCGCTCTTCAGGTTGGAATGAACATTTACCTGTTTTTAGCCAACGTTTACGGTTTGGCTCGCCGATACCGATATCTGCATCAATAGGGCTGATGTTGATGTCACCCATAACAATCAATTGCTCGTCGTTATTGTGATGATCGTTTAGGTAGGTCATCAGATCTTTATAGAATTGGCGCTTGTATGGGAATTTGGTTTCGTGGCTGATGTTATCCCCTTGAGGGAAATAGCCGTTTAGCACAGTGACCTTTTCGCCGTTTTCATTTAAAAACGTTGCCATGATCATGCGCTTTTGATGTTCCTCGTTATCCGTCGGGAACCCTTTTTGTACGTGTAGAGGCTCTTGCTTACAAAGCATTGCTACGCCGTAATGTGCTTTTTGACCATGGAAATACACTTTGTAGCCCATGGCTTCGACAGCTTCAATCGGGAATGCTTCATCGTGAACTTTAATTTCCTGAAGACCAATCACATCAGGTTGGTGTTTGTCGATTAGCGCTTGGAGTTGGTGCAGTCGGGCACGTAGTCCATTGATGTTAAAGCTGATTACTTTCATTATTTATCCTTTTTGGGGCGTACTTTTGTATGAATAGTATCATTGTGTAAGAGCACTGAAAACGAGTCTCGGTGAAAGGAGTGAAACGCTCTGAGCTACTTTGCTTTTAATTTGTTTTCTAAGTCGTTTTGCACGATCTTTAAAGCGTTAAGCGCAACTTCTGGATGTATCTCATTGCTCTCAAGCAAATAGATTAAATCGACAGCCAGTTTGATCTCTTCAGGTGCGTCATCTAAAGGCGAGGTTGGTTGATCAGCCATTATTGATGTTTTTCCCTATGTGTAATTTGGTTCTCTAGCTTAAGAAGTGCTGCTTCACAACGCGCTAAACGTTGCTCGGTTGCTAGTAATACTTTTTGAGCGTCGGCACGCATAAAACTAGGAGCGCTTTCGACAGCACGTTCTTTTTCTAACAACATCTCGCGCAAGCGTCTTGCCCACTCTTGATGTTGAGCGAGCTCCTGATAAAGCACGTTGATAGGCTTACGGAAATGGCTGCTATGTTTGATTTCATTCTTACGAATTTTAGTGGTAGAAATCTCGCGTTGAATCGCACCGATTTGCGCCACTAACCGTTCAGTGAGGTACTCAGCACGCAAAGCGGTGAGCTTACCTTCATTTTGCTCACGCACAATCGCATCCAGCGTGGCTTTTGCTTCTTTTACGCAAGGAGTAAGTAAGCGAGAGCGGCAACCAAATAAACGCTCATCAAAAAGCGGAACATGATGTTCGCCTCTTTGACGGTCAAGAACAGCGGCTTGCTTCGCCATTTGTTCTAGATTTTCCTGGAGTTGAGAAATGTTCATGACAAACCTACAAACCATGCGTCATAAGCCAATTTAATGGCTAGTATGCTGACGACAGTAACAAATACAGGACGAATGAATTTAGAACCAAATCTAATAGCGGAGTGCGCGCCAACAAAAGCACCAGCCATTAAACATACTCCCATTGTTAAGCCTAGCACCCAGTTGATATGTCCGAGGAATGCAAAAGTGATCAAAGAGGTAAAGTTACTGGTAAAGTTCATTGCTTTTGCTAAGCCAGAGGCGAGCAAGATATTCAGCCGGTACAGCGCCATTGAACTTACTGTCCAAAAAGCCCCAGTTCCAGGCCCTGCTAGTCCGTCGTAGAATCCGATTGATAAGCCTTGTATGTACTGTTTTTTATGAAGTTTTGGGCAAGGCTCGGGTATTGGACTTTGATGAGCAGAGTGGGGCGTTTTATGAAAAACGGTATACAACGCTGCCGCCAAAATAACAAGCGGCAATCCTTTTTCCAGCCAATCCGTACTAATCGCATCTACAAATAGCGTACCTAATGTCGCTCCGACGAGTGTCGCCACGAATGCTCGCCTCCAGCATTGCGGCTTGAATAGACGTTTTTTGTAGTACGTAAATGCCGCAGTAGAAGAAGCAAAGGTAGCGGCAAGTTTATTGGTGCCTAGTGCAATATGAGGCGGCAAGCCTAGCGACAGTAGAGCAGGTACGGTAAGCATGCCACCACCACCGGCAACTGCATCAATAAATCCTGCGACAAAAGCGACAAGCGCCAACACCAACAGCATGGTTGGCTCAATCATTTCCATAAATGGTGATTCTTCTAATATTCTATTTTACGTTTAA
Source organism: Vibrio sp. Vb1026 (assembly GCF_033338745.1). Classification (NCBI taxonomy): domain Bacteria; kingdom Pseudomonadati; phylum Pseudomonadota; class Gammaproteobacteria; order Vibrionales; family Vibrionaceae; genus Vibrio; species Vibrio sp. Vb1026. The sequence goes on along the minus strand of NZ_JAWOTH010000010.1, from coordinate 94,276 downwards.
ATGGAGGTAGTGAGTCGATTAAGGCTTGTCCGTATCGCTTAGTGACTAGGCGTCGATCAAGAATCGTTACTCTACCAGAATCTCTCTCTTTACGCAGTAAGCGACCTACGCTCTGGATCAGCTTTTTGCTTGCGTCAGGTACAGTTATTTGCATAAACGGGTTTCCTCCTTTTTTCTCAATGTATTCGGAATGAGCCTGCTCAACAGGGGAGGTTGGAACGCCAAATGGAATTTTTGTAATCACCAAGTTTTCAAGTAATTCGCCAGGTAAGTCTAGCCCCTCAGAGAAACTGCCAGTACCAAATAAGATGCTGGTTTTATTTGATTCTATTAACTTTTTATGTTTTTTTAGAATTTCTTGACGTGAGCTTTCACCTTGAACTTGCAACGCCCAGCCTTTTTTTATGAACTCCGAAGAGAGTGCCTTCGCGACTTGGTTCATCTGCCAATAGGATGAGAATAATACTAAGTTGGCTTTCTTGTCTTCCAAGTACTTAGGCAATATCTCGATAAGATATTCAGTAAATTGAGGCGCTGGTGGTTCATATTTCATCGCAGGGATGAGCAATTCTGCCTGGTTTTGGTAATCGAATGGTGACGCAAGCGCTAAAAACTGAGTGCCTGATTCTGGTTTTCCATCGATACCAACCTGATGGCAAAAGTAATGGAAAGAGTTTAATGCACGCATCGTTGCGGAAACCAAAATGGCGCCAATACATCTGCTCCAAATCTGTTGGTCGAGTTGCCATCCAATTTCAAGTGGCGAAACACTCACAATGAAATCACCCTCGCGATCGGGTTGGGTTTCTAACCAGCGAGCTAAAGGCGCACCTTTTTCACGAGCTGGTTCAGCCATTAAATGCCATACTTGCGCTAGGTTTTCTAACCTTTGAATGTAGAAACCGAGCTCTGCAAGCGCTGGTTCAGCCAACCTTGTCGCAAGCTCCCCGTCTTTTACTCTTTCCGCAATAAGATCGGCAATTTTTGCCACACTCTGATTTGCTTTTTTACTGAACTGTTTTAGTTCTTTGGATTGGTTCTCTAGCCACTCCGGTAGTTCACCGTGTTCGAAGCGGTAGATACCCTCTTCAAATTGAGCTGGGTCGAACTGTTTGGGCAATTGAGTCAGTGCCGGTATCAAGTTCTGAACCGCGTCTTGAAGGTCATTGCGAAATCGAGCTACGCGTTTCTCGTCTGCGAGTGATGAAAACTTACTAATCGACTGATTTAACTTCTCAAGCCATGCTGCCGCACCTTTTAAACTCGCAGATGCTGAAGCATGGTCACGAGCGACGTGAGGTAAGTGATGTGCCTCGTCGAAGACGTATATCGTGTTTTCTGGCTCAGGTAAAATCACGCCGCCACCTAAATCTGCGTCTGCCATGACGAGAGAGTGGTTAGCAATGATGACATCGTTTTTATCCAACTCTGAGCGCGCTTTTTGGAATGGGCAGCCGCGGTGGCCTGGTAAACTGTTATTGCAACTGTGTTTATCACTGACAATCAGTTGCCAAAGCTTATCATCGATGGTTTTAGGCCAAGAATCACGGTCACCGTCCCATTTCCCTTGCGCAAGAGAGCGATGCATTGTTTCCAACAGCTCTATATCTTTTTGCTTAGGTTTGGTTTCAAACATGGCTAACTGGCCACCATCAGCACCGCTAGCAGTGGCGAGCTTTTCAGCGCAACAATAGCGTTGACGGCCTTTTGCCAAAATAAAAGAAAACTCTCGGTCGGTAATCCGACGAAAAAGAGGGAGGTCTTTATTTATGAGCTGCTCTTGCAGAGCGACGGTCGCCGTTGAGATAACCACTTTTCTATTGTTATGTACAGCCACGGGAATGGTCGCCATTAGATAGGAGAGCGATTTACCAATTCCAGTCCCTGCTTCTGCAACGAGTATTCGGTTAGATTTGTGATACTGACCGCACAGCGTTTTTGCAATCTCTGCAACAAGGTAGTTTTGTGCTCTTCTAGGCACAAAGTTATCAAGTTGATCTTGAAGGTTTTGATAGCTATTACGAATCGATTTTTGAATGTTACTGGTCAGCATACGGGCCTCAAATGCGTTGGAGGCGAATAGTAGCACACATCACTAGTTGTACAGTAGTTCACAAAACGGAATGCTTTTATAAGGAATGTAGATCTCCTTCACAAAAAAATATTGAACCTTATCTTAATGAAATTAATTTCATTATATGAAAAACATAAAACTCCAAATTGGTCTGATTTGTGGGTTTTTATTCTTTTTTTTGTTTTTTTAAATTTACTTATTGGATTAAAAAACCATTTGTTAATAATTTTGTAAATTACAAATAATAATGGAGATTGGTTAGATGTTCGTCGAATAAATAAAGGTAAACTTATCAAGTTATTGTTTTATAATGGTATTTTGTTTTTTTTACATTGGTATTTAGAAAATTTGACAGCCAGAATAATCTTTTGCACTCTTAGCTCCAGATTTTGAGGAGGTGCTGTATAACGTTTTGTTAACGCTCTACCTCAAACATATAAAAAAAGGGAACCGGACAAGGATATCCCGAACTAAGAAAAGGCAGTGGATTAATTATGAAAAAAACTCTATTAGCACTAGCTGTAGTTGCGTCTGCAACTTCAGTGAACGCAGCTGAAGTATTCAAATCTGAAGAAGGTTCTGTAGATTTCTACGGTCAGCTACGTCCAACTCTTCTATTCACAGAAAAAACTGATCACACAGCAGAGCTAAACACTAGCTCTTCTCGTACTGGTGTGAACGCGGTTTACGTTGTTGACGAAAGCCTAAAAGTTCTGGGTGAAGTTGAAATCGGTGTTGCTCTAGGTGACAACTACGACGCAGGTGCTGATTCAAGCGAGCGTACAGATGACTCTGTATACGTACGTCGCCACATCATCGGTTTTGATATGGGTGATATGGGTACTCTTCGCTTCGGTAAAGAAGGTACTTGGGCTGATGACGTATACTTCGCAGATTACTCTTACTTCTTCGGTGGTAACGCAGCGGAAACTGCATACGGTCACGCTTGGAACAACGATTCTCAAATCAAATACGCTTACGAAAATGACGCATTCTGGCTAAAAGCTGGTTACGCGCTAGGCGAAAAAGATTCTAACGAAGAAGTACTAGAAGTATTCGTTGGTAAATCTTTCAACGACCTATCTCTACACGCTGGTGTACTTACTGCGAACAACGACATCAACGTAACTAAAGAGAAAAAACTAGTTCTTAATGGTGTAGAGCAAACAGTTTCTCACACAGAGCGTACTGATAACGAAAACCTATCTTTTGAAGTAACTGCTGAGTACGCACTAAACGAGCACACTCTAGGTGCTACGTACTACTACAACGAAAACGAAGATAAGCTAGGTAAATCAACAGTTGATTCACACTACATCGTTGTAGCTGGTATGTTCGCTGTTGCTCCTAAAACAACTCTATACTCTGGTTACGAGTACCTAGCTCAGTCTACTGACGAAGCAGGTAAAGTAGACGCAGACTCTTCTTGGTTCTACGCTGGTGTTGAATACAAGTTCTCTAAATGGGCACGTGTATTCGCAGAAGCGGGTTACACTTTCGAAGGTACTGACTTCGACAACAAAGACACAGACGACGCAACTAACTTCGGTGTTGGTGCTCGTTTCTACTGGTAATCAATACCCAGTTTGATATTGTAAGACCCAGCTATATGCTGGGTCTTTTACTATGAAGATAAGGATGAAAAATTCTATGCAGTTATCATTAAAAGTGGCAATGGCACTGTCTATTTTTGCCAGTACAAACCTCTACGCTGCAACGACTTTAGTGGTTCCAGAAGACGTGAAGTTATTGGCCGTCAACATGGAGAAGCCAGATCTAGAAGGTGGTCTTTTTTCTAGTGAGAAGACAATCGAACTACCTGACGGAACGAATCAAATTGTCTTCAAATATCAACCTACATTCGAAATTAACGAAAACCTTAAGACGGTTTACAGTGATGTAATCGTTGCTAAATTTGATGCTGAAAACGAAAAGCTAACGTTTGAACTGCCAGAGTTTAAAACTCTTCGCCAAGCGCAAAACAACATCTCGCCTCTAGATTGGCAATTACTGGATACCAAAGGCCAACCTATTGCTTTGGTCGAAGATGTATTAGAGTCAGATGGTGTTCAAATTGGTCGTAATTACCCTCAAGAATCTCGCAACTACAATATTGCTGGCGGTATCGCGAATGTTGCCGTTAGTTATGTAACTGTGAATCAGCATCAACAATCAGTAAGTGATATCGAGCCTCGAGTTGAGACTAGTGATACCCGTTCAACAGCCGCATCGAACGACAGCCCAATGGTTGATGTATTAAAGACGATGTACCAGAAAGCGTCTCCGGCGGAAAAAGAGGCCTTTAAAAACTGGCTTGCTGAGCAGTAATCCCTTAGTTCATTAGATAGGGCTTAACTGAAAAAGTACGAATCTAAAAAGCAGGCTTTAAGCCTGCTTTTATCTTTTCTGCTTATTAGAGAGAGATTTCTCTCCATTCACCAGGCATTAGGTCGTTAAGGACGATATCACCCATCGAATGACGAATGAGGCGCAAAGTAGGGAAGCCAATGTGCGCAGTCATGCGACGCACCTGACGATTTCTTCCTTCGATAATGGTAATGGCTAACCAAGTGGTAGGGATATTTGCGCGAAAACGAACCGGAGGCGTTCTGTCCCAGACTTGTGGTTCTGGAATAACTTCAACTTCGGCCGGTAGAGTCATACCATCTTTTAGCTCTACTCCCTTTCTCAATTTTTCAAGATCTTGCTCCTGAGGAGCGCCATCGACTTGAACCCAATAAGTCTTCGGCGATTTTGACTTTGGCTGCGTTAACTTCGCCTGCAAGATGCCATCGTTAGTGAGTACCATCAAACCTTCGCTGTCTCGGTCCAATCGGCCAGCCGCATAGACATTTTTGATTGGGATATAGTCCGCTAACGTTTTGCGACCATCGCCATCGGTAAATTGACTGAGCGTATCGTAAGGCTTATTGAAAATAATGACTTTACGATCTTTAAGGGCCACTTTTGGCTTTTGGCTTTTTGTTGGGCGATTAGGGCGGCGGTCTTGCTGAGTACGAGTCTTCGAGCCATTGCGAGCTCCTGAGTGTTTAAAATGGCCCGTTTTAGACTGGTTACGACTGCGACCTTTTTCCTGACCTGTACGAGATGACATGTTAACTACCCTGCAAAAATGTAAATGAACTGTGTTTGAAAGTTTTAAGTTTTCTCATGATCGGATATGATTTGCGCGCCTAAAACTAACAAACGCGCACAGAATGATAGACTAATTCGTGTTATTTGTTTAATTATATCAGTGCACTCATGGATTCAGAGCTTAGAGCTTCAAACTACAACAAAGAGTGCGAACCGCATGTGGCGTTAGTGAGGAGACATGTACTGCTAACGCGCAGCAATGCGTCAATTAAACCAACTCAGACGCTGAGTTGATCAGCCAACAAGTTGATTAAAAAATAGGGAAATTTCATGCCTACAGAAAAACCTACAATTATCTACACCATCACTGATGAAGCGCCGGCGCTAGCAACTTATTCATTACTACCAATCATTCAATCATTCACAGCATCGTCTGGCATCAATGTAGATACTCGTGATATTTCACTAGCAGGTCGAATTATCGCTAACTTCCCAGAGCATCTAAAAGAAGAACAGCGCATTGGCGATGCGTTGACTGAGCTTGGTGAACTAGCTCAAACTCCAGAAGCAAATATCATCAAGCTACCTAACATTTCAGCTTCAGTTCCTCAGCTTAAAGCGGCGATTAAAGAGCTTCAGGCGAAAGGTTACGATTTACCAAACTACCCAGAAGAGCCGAGCACGTATGAAGAGAAAGCGATTAAAGCGGCTTACGACAAAATCAAAGGTAGTGCGGTTAACCCAGTACTTCGTGAAGGTAACTCAGACCGTCGTGCTCCGACTTCGGTTAAGAACTACGCGAAGAAAAACCCACACTCAATGGGTGCATGGTCAGCAGAATCTAAGTCCCATGTTGCGAGCATGTCAGACAATGACTTCTTTGGTAGCGAAAAGTCTACAACTATCTCTGGTGCAACAGAGGTCAAAATCGAGTTTGTCGGTAATGATGGTACAGTTAAAGAGCTTAAGTCTGCGTTCCCATTACTAGATAAAGAAGTCATTGATACTTCAGTAATGAAGAAGAAGGCGTTGGTTGAATTTTTCGAGAAAGAGATTGCTGAAGCGAAAGCACAAGACGTGCTGCTGTCTCTTCATATGAAAGCGACGATGATGAAAGTTTCTGACCCTGTCATTTTCGGCCATGCCGTAAAAGTTTACTACAAAGACGTTTTCGATAAGTACGGTAAGCTGTTTGAAGAGCTAGGTGTTGATGTAAACAATGGCATCGGTGATGTTTACTCAAAAATTGAGTCTCTACCTGAAGCGCAAAAAGCAGAAATTGAAGCGGCCATTCAAGCGGTTTACCAAACTCAACCAGAACTTGCGATGGTTGATTCTGATCGTGGTATCACAAACTTACATGTACCAAGTGACATTATTGTAGATGCTTCTATGCCAGCAATGCTTCGCTCTTCGGGTCAAATGTGGGGACCAGATGGTAAACAAAAAGACACCAAAGCGATGATTCCAGATCGTAGCTACGCAGGTATTTACCAAGCGGTTATTGATTTCTGTAAAGAGCACGGCGCATTTGATCCAACCACTATGGGTAGCGTACCTAACGTTGGTCTAATGGCTCAGAAAGCTGAAGAGTATGGTTCTCACGACAAGACATTCATTCTAGACGCTGCGGGTACTGTTCGCGTTGTTGATGCTTCAGGTAACGTACTGTTAGAGCAAGCGGTTGAAGAAGGTGATATCTTCCGTATGTGTCAGGTTAAAGACGCACCAATCCAAGATTGGGTTAAACTAGCAGTGACTCGCGCACGTGCAACAGGTGTTCCAGCTGTATTCTGGCTAGATGAAAACCGCGCGCACGATGCTGAGCTCATCAAGAAAGTAAACGCCTACCTACCAGAACACGATACTGACGGTCTAGAGATTAAGATCCTATCTCCTGTTGAAGCTTGTAAGTACTCACTAGAGCGTATGAAAGCGGGCCTAGATACTATCTCTGTTACAGGTAATGTTCTTCGTGACTACCTAACAGACTTGTTCCCAATTCTAGAGTTAGGTACGTCTGCTAAGATGCTATCTATTGTTCCATTGATGAATGGTGGTGGTCTATTTGAAACAGGCGCTGGTGGTTCTGCTCCTAAGCACGTTCAACAAGTAGAAAAAGAGAATCACCTTCGTTGGGATTCTTTGGGCGAGTTCCTAGCGCTTGCAGCTTCGTTAGAGCATTTAAGTGTAGCGACAAACAATCCTAAGGCTCAGGTTCTCGCAGATACACTAGATAAAGCGACCGGTGAGTTTTTAGACACCAACAAATCTCCGTCACGCAAAGTGGGTGAGCTAGATAACCGTGGAAGCCACTTCTATCTTGCACTTTACTGGGCGAAAGCGCTTTCAGAGCAAACGGATGATGCGGATCTTGCTGCTGAATTTGCACCAATTGCAAAAGCGCTGTCAGAGCAGGAAGAAACGATCGTTGCTGAGCTAAATAATGCGCAAGGCGTGAAAGGTGAGCTAGGAGGTTACTACTTACTAGACGATGCATTGGTTTCTAAATTGATGCGTCCAAGCGAAACCTTTAACGCAATCATTAACAAGTAAGTTAGTGTAAAAACACGTCGTTTTCGGCGCGTTTCCTATCCTGTAAGTGCGTTGTAAGTGTTCCTTTTGTAACACGTGCTCTAAATAGTAAGAAACCCGCTATCTTGGCGGGTTTATTTTTCTCTTCAAAACATCAACGTGGCGTTTCGAGAGCAATATTTTTATATTTCGACAGCGCTCTAATTATTTGGTTTGGCCTTCAAGAGGCACGACGCTACTCGCGTGACAGCCTTTGGGACCTTTTTCAATCTCGTAAGAGACTTGTTGGCCTGCTTTCAGTGTACGATAACCGTCCATCTGGATAGTTGAGTAGTGGGCAAAGATATCTCCCTCTTCTTCATCTGAACAAATAAACCCAAATCCTTTGGCATTGTTAAACCACTTTACTGTACCTGTAGCCATGCTTTACATCCCTCATGCATTTTTTACTGATGTTGTTACTGCAACCAAGTTATACCTTTAACTTGGTACTACCATTGTCAGCGAATGCCAACAAACGTCAAATCAATGATAAGTCACATTCATCAAACCACTTAAAGAAGGGAGGTTTCAAAATGATGATTTATGCATCGACACTTTCCACTGTAGTCAATGAATTTCGACAGTCAATAGCAGTGAGCAACAAACAGAAACATAATTGAAAACAAATCACTTTTGAGATTAACAAATTTGCAAACAGTTTTTCGTATATACGCAGAAGTTTAGTCAATTTGCCTATGAAGTGGCTCATACTGAAAAAGCCATACTGTCCGTGTTGCTTATGGGAGAAGAATCCTCTGACTGAATAAAAAATGAAGTTTTCGTGATAATTACCGTATTCTCAATGAGGAAGTGTGATCCAGATAGAAGATGATGGGGTGGTTTGCAATAGTCCGAAAGCAATAAATAGAAAGTTCTTTTATAAGAAAAAATGTGTAACTTATCGACAAGCATCTTTTATTTGCGCCGTATCAAGACGTGCATTAGTCTCTATATTAGGTAGCAACTTTTATCGATCAAAGATCGAATTCGGTGCCATAACTCACTACACCGCGCTGCACGCTTGTGGTAGATTGTTTTTATAGGTCGAAAACATCAACCCTTTGATACGATATCTTTAGATTGCCATGAGTAAAAATTTTGAATGGGTCACTCCGGACTCTGATCTTCTGGAGCGAGAAAGTACGAAAGTCCAGCCACCTAAGCTGTACAATGTCGTACTCAATAATGATGACTATACACCTATGGATTTCGTCATAGAGGTGCTTGAGCGATTTTTCTCACATGATATTGATAAAGCAACTCAAATCATGCTTCAGGTCCACTATGAAGGAAAGGCAATCTGCGGCACATACAGCGCAGAAATTGCCGAAACAAAAGTAGCGCAAGTTACGATGTACGCAAGGGAAAATGAACATCCGCTACTTTGCACTATGGAGCAAGCGTAAACAAAGAAGACTTGCTCGAACAACCCCAGTTGTTTTTTCGGGAGGTACTTATGCTAAATAAAGAACTAGAGTCAAGCCTTAACGGTGCATTTGCTCGGGCGCGAGATAAACGCCACGAGTTTATGACTGTCGAACACCTCCTACTTGCATTGTTGGAAAATGATGCAGCTAAGGAAGCCCTTCTAGCTTGTAAGGCGGATCTTGACGCTTTACGCAACGAACTCGATATTTTCATCGATCAAACTACGCCTCTTATCCCAGATAGTGATGAGACGCGTGAAACGCAGCCGACTTTGAGTTTTCAACGTGTACTACAACGCGCCGTCTTTCATGTACAGTCGTCTGGTCGTAATGAAGTAACAGGCGCCAACGTGCTTGTTGCTATCTTCAGTGAACAAGAGTCGCATGCCGCTTACTTACTGAAGAAAAATGACATCTCCCGATTAGATATTGTTAACTTCATCTCCCACGGTATTACTAAAGCATCAGGTGCAGGTGAGGATTCATCATCAGACTCGTTTAGCTCAGAAAGTGTTGAAGAGCCTAATTCTGAAGAACGCCTAGAAAGCTTTGCGACGAATCTTAATCAAGTCGCTAAAGATGGAAACATCGACCCACTCATTGGACGTGATAAAGAGTTAGAGCGCACTATTCAGGTACTTTGTCGACGCCGCAAGAATAATCCACTACTAGTGGGTGAGGCAGGGGTTGGTAAAACAGCCATTGCGGAAGGTCTTGCATGGCGAATTGTCGAAGGGCAGGTCCCTGAGGTTATTCAAAACAGCGTGATTTATTCACTAGATATTGGTTCTTTGCTCGCTGGTACCAAATATCGCGGTGATTTTGAAAAGCGCTTCAAGGCGATTTTGAAACAACTTGAAAAAGAAGAAGATGCCATTTTGTTCATCGATGAAATACATACCATCATCGGTGCAGGCGCGGCATCTGGTGGTCAAGTCGATGCAGCAAATCTTATTAAGCCTCTTTTAAGTAGCGGTAAGTTGCGTTGTATTGGTTCGACGACATACCAAGAATACAGCAACATTTTCGAGAAAGAGCGTGCGTTGTCTCGCCGCTTCCAAAAGATAGACGTTGTAGAGCCCTCATTGGATGATACAACTAAAATCTTGATGGGCTTGAAGCCGAAGTACGAAGCTCACCATGAAGTACGTTATACCAATAAAGCACTGCGTGCCGCGGTAGAACTGTCGGCTAAATACATTAATGAACGCCATCTACCAGATAAGGCCATTGATGTCATTGATGAAGCTGGTGCTCGTAGTCGTCTTGCTCCTGCAAGCCGTCGTAAAAAAACGGTCGGAGTGGCTGATATCGAATCAATGGTTGCCAAAATGGCGCGAATTCCAGAGAAGTCGGTTTCTTCTTCAGATAAAGACATTTTGAAAAACTTAGATAGCAAAATGAAGATGTTGGTATTCGGTCAAGATAATGCGATTGATGCATTATCCGAGGCGATCAAGCTGACACGTGCAGGTTTAGGTGTAGACAACAAACCTGTTGGTTCATTCTTGTTTGCAGGCCCAACAGGGGTTGGTAAAACAGAGGTGACGGTGCAGTTATCTAAGCTTCTAGGTATCGAACTACTTCGTTTTGATATGTCTGAGTATGGTGAGCGTCACTCCGTAAGTCGCTTAATTGGTGCGCCTCCTGGTTATGTCGGTTATGACCAAGGTGGTTTGCTAACCGATGCTGTTATTAAGCACCCACATTCAGTCGTATTACTTGATGAGATTGAAAAAGCGCACCCTGATATCTTTAACCTGTTGTTGCAAGTCATGGATAACGGTACGCTAACGGACAACAATGGTCGCAAAGCAGACTTCCGTAATGTCATTCTTGTTATGACAACTAACGCAGGTGTGGCGGAAACCGAGAAGAAATCAATTGGTTTGATTCAACAAGACAACAGTCACGATGCAATGGCGGAAATTAAGAAGGTGTTTACTCCTGAGTTCCGTAACCGTCTTGATAACATCATCTGGTTTAACAGCCTTGATGAAAGCGTTATCCATCAAGTGGTTGATAAGTTCATTGTTGAACTGCAAGTGCAACTTGATGCGAGAGGCGTTTCAATGGAAGTATCTCAAGACGCTCGCCATTGGTTAGCACATAAAGGTTATGACAAAGCTATGGGGGCTCGCCCAATGGGGCGTGTTATCCAAGAACAGCTTAAGAAGCCTTTGGCTAACGAACTGTTGTTTGGATCTTTAGTTGACGGCGGTACAGTGAAAGTAACGCTGGTCAACGATACGCTTGAGTTTGAATACTTAAGTGAGAAAGAGACAGCGATGCATTAATCGTTAGTCGGTAACAAACGCAAAAGCGCACGAGAAGATCGTGCGCTTTGTTATCTGAACTAAATCGGAAAAAATTGTGCAATAAAAAACGGAGCAGCTTGCTCCGTTTTTTATTGCATCCGAAAATCAGAGATTAACGAGCGCGGAAGACGATGCGGCCTTTTGACAGGTCGTATGGAGTCATCTCTACAGTTACTTTGTCACCCGTTAGGATACGGATGTAGTTCTTACGCATCTTGCCAGAGATGTGAGCAGTCACAACGTGACCGTTTTCAAGTTCAACACGGAACATAGTGTTTGGTAGAGTGTCAAGGACTGTGCCTTGCATCTCGATTACGTCTTCTTTAGCCATTTAATCCTCTTTAGAAATTAGGCAATATTAGCGGGCTATATTCTGCCGCTAAATAGTAATTATGTAAAGTTGAGGCGTATTCTACCCTCGCCAACGCTGATTTACTAGCCTTTGGTGGCGTTGAAAGCGTGTTTTGTAGCTCATTGCTGGGCACTCATCAATCTGATATCCCAAATATAGCCACTGTTGTTTGTTTTCTTGGCAGTATTTAATTTGATAAAGCACCGCTAATGTCCCAAGAGATAACTCGTAGTCAGGGTCAAAGAAAGTATAAAAAGCACTCGAGCATTGTGGCATCAAATCTGTCACTGCAATGGCGAGCAATTGATCTGATTCATCGTAAATGTGTAAAAACGACGTTGTCAGCCAGCTGGTTTGAGCAAATCGAGCAAACTCATCACGCTTTGGTGGGTACATAGTGCCGTTTTTATGCCGTTTGCAGATGTACCGACTGTAAAGCTCAAACCATTCCTCATCCATTTCAGGTTTCATTTCCCAGCGTAAAGACTGTGCTTTATTAAGCAGCCTCTTCTGACTTTTTGATAGTCTAACGTCTGGAATCGAGACTCGAATTGGCTGGCAAGCGGTGCAATGCTCGCAATGCGGTTTATATATGGTATCTCCGCTACGACGAAAACCGTTAGCCATGAGCAACTGGTAATTTTCTTCAGTATGCAGCCTTTCATCAAGCGCCACCGCAACCCGCTCTTGCCGTTCAGGCAAATAACTACAAGGGTGATTATTCGTCAACCCTATTCGAATATGTTGTATATCCGTACTCATACTGAATCCTGCAAAACTTGGGGCTGATAGGCATCAAATAGTGTTTGCTTTTCTCTTAAAGATAGTAGTTTTTGCATAAATTCGTCACGCTCAAGTTCAAATGCGCCAAGTGATGCCAAGTGAGAATTCATAACTTGGCAATCGATTAATTGACCTTGCTTTGACGCCAAATGGTTGCATAAGTACCACAATGCAATTTTGGATGCGTTATCTTTTAGGCTAAACATCGACTCCCCGCAAAAAAGTTGGCCCACGCAGATGCCATATAGTCCGCCAATCAGGTTGTTGTCATGCCATACTTCTACAGAGTGACAGTGACCAAGTTTGGCTAACTCAATGTAGGAAGTTTGCATTTCCTCGTTGAGCCATGTTTCCTCTGCAGGGCGTGTTGAAGAACATAGTCTAATCACTTCTTCTGTCGCGAAATTGAGTGTTACTTTATAGTTATGTTTACGCTGAAATTTTTTGAGACTTTTAGATGGCTTAAACTGCAATGGGTCAAACACAGCGCGCGGAGAAGGGCTCCACCATAAAATAGGTTCACCAGGACCATACCAAGGGAAAATGCCTTGATAGTAACCATTGAGGATTCTCATGGGGTTTAAGTCACCACCAAAAGCCAGCAAACCATTGGGGTCGCTGAGTGCTTTATAGGGTGAGGGAAAGTTGAACGTTTCATCGAGTTCAGTTAAATAAATAGCCATAAGAAGTCGTTACCAACATTGGAGTCAGAGGAGTTTATGATGACCTGGTTAAGAAATATCGTAAAAGTATGGCTTGGGATCATACTGTTTTTACCACTTGTCGCCAACGCAGCCTATGAAAGAAATGTTGCCAAGCCAGTTAATGAAGTAGTTTACGGGAAGATTGACTCTGTCCGTTATATTACTCAACAAGAGGTTGTTCAATCGAAAAGTAACGGTTGGAAGACACTACTTGGTGCCACTATCGGTGGTTTAGTCGGTAATCAATTTGGTGGCGGTACGGGAAGAGAAGTCGCGACGGCAGTGGGTGCGCTTGCAGGTGCCGCAGTTGCTCAAAACCAAAGTAATTACCAATACACGGTTGAATATAAGTTAGTTGAGCTACTCATCAAAGTGAAGGGTGATAAGCTAATTAATGTCATCCAAGATGTTGATAAAAATATGTTATTTAGTCGAGGGGATGAAGTTCGTATTTTATATTTTGATGATGGAGTCAGGGTTGATATCACTTATTAACCCTAGGTTGTTTTAGTCTAACGAAGCCTAATCAGGCATGTACAGTCGGGCTGGCTTATCGTCAAATAAAGTCGAAATAGTTTGCTGTTTCGCCGTGCTTCTTTCGCTCTGATTTACATCGCTGGCAATGCCTTTAATTCTGTATCTTTAGGCTGCTTGAGGATATTCATAAATTAGCGCCGATTTACTCTGGTTTTGTCGTGTTTTTTTGGGTAGTCTGAATTCACGAAGAATTGTTTAGCCCTCATAAAAAATCGTATGTTGAGGGCACAAAGGATTATCAACTTTTAATGGAAAGCCTAACGTTACAACCTATCAATAAAATTCAAGGGGAAGTGAACCTTCCTGGCTCTAAAAGTGTTTCTAATCGAGCTCTTTTACTTGCTGCTCTTGCTAAAGGCAGAACTCGCCTTACTAATCTCCTCGACAGTGATGATATTCGTCATATGCTGAATGCGCTGACTAAACTAGGCGTTCAATACCAACTTTCCGAAGATAAAACAGAATGTCTCGTTGACGGCCTTGGGCGTCCGTTTTCTGTCTCAGAGCCGGTAGAGTTATTTCTCGGCAATGCTGGCACTGCGATGCGACCATTAGCTGCGGCTCTTTGTCTTGGAGAAGGGGAGTATGTACTGACGGGCGAACCTCGTATGAAAGAGCGTCCAATTGGTCACCTTGTCACGGCACTGAAAGATGCTGGTGCGAACGTTGAGTACATGGAAAACGAGAACTTTCCGCCTCTCAAAATAATTGGTACTGGCCTAAAAGCAGGTACAGTTTCTATCGATGGGTCCATTTCAAGTCAGTTCTTGACCGCTTTCTTAATGTCTGCGCCATTGGCTGAAGGTGAAATTCGCATCAACATCGAAGGCGATTTGGTTTCTAAGCCTTATATCGATATCACCCTGCATATCATGAAGCAGTTTGGAGTCGATGTGATCAACAATGACTATCAAGAGTTTGTGATCCCAGCCGGTCAGCAATACATCGCTCCAGGTGATTTCTTGGTTGAAGGTGACGCGTCTTCTGCTTCTTACTTCTTGGCGGCGGCAGCCATCAAAGGTGGAGAAGTTAAAGTCACGGGTATCGGTAAAAACAGCATTCAAGGTGATATTCAATTTGCTGATGCGCTTGAAAAAATGGGTGCAGAAATTGAATGGGGTGATGACTACGTAATTTCTCGTGTTGGTCAATTAAAAGGCATTGATATGGATTACAACCATATCCCTGATGCAGCAATGACCATCGCGACAACAGCGCTATTTGCCGAAGGCACTACCGCTATTCGTAACGTTTATAACTGGCGTGTAAAAGAAACAGACCGTTTGTCAGCTATGGCGACTGAGTTACGTAAAGTTGGTGCGGAAGTGGAAGAAGGGGAAGACTACATCATCGTCAAACCTGTCTCTCAGTTAAAGCATGCTGCGATTGATACTTACGATGATCATCGTATGGCGATGTGTTTTTCGCTGGTGGCACTTAGTGATACACCTGTGACGATTAATGATCCAAAGTGTACGTCGAAAACGTTCCCTGACTACTTCGACAAACTTAAGGCTTTAAGCTGCTAAATATTCTGACCTAAAATAGGAAAGCCAGAGTGAATAACACTCTGGCTTTTTTGTTTCCCAATACTATTTAACCAGCGTAAATTCCTTAGAAAGGTGATGCGCTAAGTATTTGAACATATTGAATACTGCAGTCGTATTTGAAGTTGGTAAACCTTTGTCATCAAGGAAGTATTCACCTTTAAAAACTAAAACACCTTCTTTTTCTTCTACACTTGTTGCTCGCATTCCCTCGATGTAATCATCGTGCTCTTGGATGATTTGGTTAGCGATCAAAAGAAGGTCGAACTCTTCGATAAGCGTTCTATCAGACATATTCTTTCTACCATTCTATTCAGTTAAGAACGCTGAGTATACCTACAACTAAAATGGGTTTGCATGATTAATTCAGTCAATCGTTCAGTAAGACTAAACAGATCAATTTTTAGAGTGTAAATATGATGCGGAGGAAGATGGCAGAGTATTGAACGAAACTATTTTGTGATGGGTAACAAAATTTATTGCATTGGATTAGCGGATGCTAAGTTTGCCTGTTTAGATATGCCGCTCAATACCTTTCAGAACCCTGTCTCTTTGAAGTATAAAGACGATGAATTGTCAACCAATCGGATCTGAATTTCAAAAAAGCAGTTGATCTTCTTTTCATCTCGCACAATAGTAAAAAAAGAAGCAATGAAATAGAACATTATGCGGGTGGCCTTTAAACAAGGTTTCTACCCGCATTATTATGAAGGACGTTAGAGTCAGTTATGGGTAAATCACTCGTTATAGTGGAGTCACCAGCCAAGGCAAAGACGATAAATAAGTACCTTGGTAAAGACTTTATTGTTAAGTCTAGTGTTGGTCATGTGCGTGATCTGCCTACGGCCGGTCAAAGCACTGGTGAGAAAAAAGCCGCAGCCATCTCAACTAAAGGGATGAGTCCGGAAGAGAAAGCGCGCGTTAAAAAAGAGAAAGACCGCAAAGCGTTGATCAAAAAGATGGGGATTAACCCATATCATGACTGGGAAGCGAATTACCAAATCCTTCCAGGCAAAGAAAAAGTTGTCAACGAACTACAAAAACTCGCCAAAGACGCAGATTGCGTTTATCTCGCAACCGATTTGGACCGCGAAGGGGAAGCAATCGCATGGCACCTTCGTGAGATCATCGGTGGCGATGAAGAGCGATACAAACGTGTAGTTTTTAATGAAATTACGAAAAACGCGATCCAACAAGCTTTCCAGACACCTGGTGAGCTGAACATGGATGGTGTAAATGCCCAACAAGCACGTCGCTTCATGGACCGTGTCGTTGGTTTTATGGTTTCACCTTTACTTTGGAAAAAAGTGGCTCGTGGCTTATCTGCTGGTCGAGTGCAGTCTGTTGCGGTGAAATTGTTAGTTGAGCGTGAGCGTGAGATTAACGCGTTTGTACCAGAAGAATTCTGGGACATTCATGCGAATACGAAAACGAAAGACAAAGCGGACTTTAAACTGCTTGTTGCGCAGAAAGACGGTTCTGCGTTTAAGCCAGTTAATGAGGCAGAAACCAAAGCAGCGATGTCTGTACTTGAGAATGCAAGTTACGAAGTATGTAAGCGTGAAGACCGTCCTACAAAGAGCAAGCCTTCAGCACCTTACATCACCTCTACGCTTCAACAGGCAGCAAGTACACGTCTGGGCTACGGCGTGAAAAAGACCATGATGCTAGCTCAGCGCCTCTATGAGGCCGGTTACATCACTTACATGCGTACTGACTCGACTAACCTAAGTGCCGAGGCTGTGGACGCTGTACGTGACTTTATTGGTTCTGAGTTTGGTGATAAGTACCTGCCAGCGAAACCATTGACGTACGGTAGCAAAGAAGGGGCACAGGAAGCGCACGAAGCGATCCGTCCTTCAAATGTGGGTGTTAAGGCGGAAGACCTGCAAGGTGTCGATGCTGATGCGCACAAACTTTACGCTTTGATTTGGAATCAGTTTGTAGCGTGTCAAATGACGCCAGCAGAATACGATTCAACAACCATCAGCGTAAAAGCGGCAGAATACACGCTTAAAGCGAAAGGCCGTATCCTTAAATTTGACGGCTGGACTCGTGTACAGCGTCCAATGGGCAAAAACGAGGATACAATCCTTCCAGCGGTACAACTTGGCGATAAGCTAAGCTTAGAGTCACTTGACCCTAAACAGCACTTTACAAAGCCACCTGCGCGCTACACTGAAGCAGCACTGGTTAAAGAGCTGGAGAAACGAGGCATTGGTCGTCCGTCGACTTACGCATCGATCATTTCTACGATTCAAGATCGTGGCTACGTGAAAGTTGATCAGCGCCGTTTCTACGCTGAAAAAATGGGTGAAATTGTTACTGACCGCCTTGATGACAGCTTTAACGATTTGATGAACTACGACTTTACTGCGCGTATGGAACAGAAATTGGACCAAATCGCTGAAGGTGAAGTGAACTGGAAAGCTGTGTTAGACAACTTCTTTGCTGATTTTACTGGCGATCTTGAAAAAGCGGAGCTGGATGAGTCAGAAGGCGGTATGAAGTTAAACCACATCGTCATGACGGATATCGAGTGTCCGACGTGTAGCCGTCCAATGGGCATCCGTACTGCTTCAACAGGTGTGTTCTTAGGCTGTTCAGGTTACGCGTTACCACCAAAAGAGCGTTGTAAGACAACCATCAACTTGGGTGACGAAGAAGGTATTATTAACGTTCTAGAAGAAGACGTTGAAACCGCAGCTCTTCGTGCTAAAAAGCGTTGTCCGATCTGTGAAACAGCGATGGACGCATACCTGATTGATGACAAGCGTAAGATGCATGTTTGTGGTAATAACCCGAACTGTGAAGGCTACCTTGTTGAATACGGCGAGTTCAAAGTAAAAGGCTACGATGGTCCAGTTGTTGAATGTGACAAATGTGGCTCTGATATGGTGCTTAAGAACGGTCGCTTTGGTAAATACATGGATTGTACGAGCGAAACGTGTAAGAACACTCGTAAGATCTTGAAGAATGGCGAAGTCGCGCCCCCGAAAGAAGATCCTGTTCATTTCCCCGAGTTGCCATGTGAAAACTCAGATGCGTATTTCGTACTTCGTGATGGTGCTTCGGGTCTATTTATGGCGGCAAGCAATTTCCCGAAATCGCGCGAGACACGTGCTCCTTTGGTTGCTGAACTGGCACGTTTTGAAGAGCGTTTACCTGAGAAGTTCAAATACCTAGCAACTGCGCCGCAAGAAGATCCTGATGGTCGTCCTGCTGTTGTACGCTTTAGCCGTAAAACAAAAGAGAACTACGTTCGTTCGGAAGAGAACGGTAAGCCAAGTGGTTGGACAGCGCTCTTTGTTGACGGTAAGTGGGAAGTCACTGATAAGCGTAAAAAAGCGAAAGCATAAAAACGTACGATCTAAGTAATGTAAAAAGGCAGCGATATCGCTGCCTTTTTTGCGTTTTGTTTTTGCGTAAAGGCCACTGTATTGTTCGTATAGATCTTTGCTGCTTTGACTGAGTTTTGCTGACGCGAGAAGATCCCAGTATCAATATTTCGTAGTCGCTGATGTATTTTTTATGTAAAAAATATTCGTTGTAACTTTCATTTTGCATTCACATATTTGTTATACATTGGGCTAAAAAATCGGCGGTGTAGTGAATCCGTTCGTAAATTGTTTTCACAATGTAATCGTTTGCTTTTCCATGTGTGATCTAGATATCGTCTTGAGTACGCAAGAGCTGTATGGTACACAGAATGGCGTATTAAAAATTGTAATTTAGAACCCGCTTAGATAATTTATTACAAAAATTAGTGCAACTGTGTGCACTGTTTGCGTCAAAAAATAAGGAAAGAGTGGACGTTGCATACTGGAAGTGCCGTAGCTTTTTTATCCGTGTTGTAAGAGTTCACAGAAACTCAGAGACGGTTGCTAAATGTATTCGCTTGACTCCCCGAGTATGACTCATTCAAGCGAGTACCAAATCCAAGCTATAACGATATGGAGAACAACAAATGGCTGGTGTTTTGGGAATGATTCTTGCTGGCGGTGAAGGCTCTCGTTTGAGACCTTTAACGGAATCTCGCAGTAAACCTTCGGTACCGTTTGGTGGTAGTTATCGATTGATCGATTTTGCTCTAAACAATTTTGTTAATGCGGACCTGATGCGCATTTACGTCCTAACCCAATTTAAATCTCAATCTTTATTCCATCACTTAAAAAAGGGGTGGAACATCAACGGCATTACAGACCGCTTTATCGATCCTATTCCCGCTCAAATGCGTACTGGTAAACGTTGGTACGAAGGGACGGCGGACGCGATCTATCAAAACCTGCGTTTTATGGAGTTAGAGGAACCAGAGCAAGTTTGTATTTTTGGCTCTGACCATATCTATAAGATGGATATCAAACAAATGCTGAACTTCCACTCAGAAAAGCAGGCTTCTCTGACGGTATCTGCATTGCGCATGCCACTAAAAGAGGCGTCGCAATTTGGGGTTATCGAAGTGGATAGTGAAGGCCGTATGATTGGCTTTGAAGAAAAACCAGCAAATCCGAAGTCGATTCCTGGTGACCCTGATTACGCTTTAGTTTCAATGGGTAACTATGTTTTTGAAGCTCAGGTACTGTTCTCAGAGTTGGTCGAAGATGCGGATAATGAAGCTTCATCACATGATTTTGGAAAGGACATCATTCCAAAGATGTTCCCTAGAGGTGATGTGTTCGTGTATGACTTCAGTACAAACAAAATCAGTGGCGAAAAAGAAGAGGTGTACTGGCGTGATGTCGGAACTATTGATGCGTACTGGCAAGCGCATATGGATCTGCTAGAAAAAGATGCACCATTTTCGCTGTACAACCGTAAATGGCCATTGCATACCTACTACCCACCATTGCCACCTGCGACATTTACCGACTCTGATAATGGTCGTGTGCAGATAATCGATAGTTTAGTGTGTAATGGCAGCTATGTTAGAGGCTCAAGAATCGAAAAGTCGGTGCTTGGTTTTCGCAGTAATATTGCTTCTGCTTGCGATATCAGCGAATGTATACTTCTTGGTGACGTAAAAATTGGCGAAGGATGTGTTTTACGTCGTGTGATTGTCGACAAGGATGCCGATATTGCTCCTGGTACTCAGATTGGTGTGAATCTTCAAGAAGATAAAAAACACTTCCACGTGTCTGAGGAGGGCATTGTTGTTATTCCGAAAGGAGCTCGAGTTGGCTACTAACAACTTATCTATTCTGTTTGTAGCTTCTGAGGTTGAAGGCCTCATTAAAAGTGGTGGCTTGGCAGATGTTGCCAAGGCACTACCGGAAGCCCTTCAAAACCTACAGCAAGACGTAAGAATTACCATCCCTGCGTACAGCAGTATTGATAAACTCGCAGACGCAGAAGTTGTATTAGAAACAGAATTAACATCATGGCCGCATACGGAGTATCGAGTTTTGCGGCTCATGTTAGGTCAAAATCCTGTTTACCTGATTGATTGTCCGCCGTATTTCAATCGACCATCAATGTATGCGGAGAACAACCAAGCGTATACTGATAACGGCGAGCGCTTTGCGTTTTTTAGTGCAGCATGTCTCGATATGTTACCCAAGCTCGCCTTTCAACCTAATATCATACACGCGAACGATTGGCACACAGGTCTTGTTCCATTTTTGCTCAAGCACAGGTATGGCAATGATCCGTTTTTTGCTCATACTAAAAGCGTCATTTCAATTCACAATGCGGTCTTTAAAGGCGTATTTAGTTATGAAGACGTGCAGTGTTTGCCAGAGTTTCATTATAGAAACGTTCCCGATGCTGCGGTGAGTGCAACGCATATTACGATGCTTAAAGCTGGTGTAATGAATGCAGATAAGATAAACGCGGTTAGCCCTACGTACGCAGAGGAACTAAAAACAGAGCTTGGCAGTCATGGAATGGCTTGGGAGTTTCAGCAACGCGCGCAGGACTTAGTTGGTATTTTGAACGGTTGTGATTACAGCGCTTGGAATCCGGAAACTGATACCTACTTGCCGGTTAATTACTGCGCCGACCAGCAAAGTATGTCGCAAGGGAAGAAAGCTTGTAAAAAAGCATTACAACAACGACTAAATTTGCCCGAAAAAAATGTAGCTATGTTCGGTATGGTTTGTCGGTTGACCCAGCAGAAAGGCGTTCATTACTTGTTGCCTGCTTTGGCCGATTTTTTGAAGCACGATGTTCAGCTAGTTGTCGTTGGGACCGGAGACCCTGTTCTTGCCGCTCAGTTACGAGAGGTTGCCGCGCGGTTTTCTAGCAAATTTGCCTTTGTAGAAGCGTATGACAATGAACTTGCGCATATCGTTGAAGCTGGTTCTGATTTCTTCTTGATGCCTTCTGAGTTTGAACCATGTGGCTTAAACCAAATCTATAGTATGGCTTATGGGACATTACCGATAGTACGCGGTGTTGGTGGCTTAAAGGACAGCGTTAGCGATTATGATGTAAACCCATCTGAAGCAACGGGGTTTGTTTTTTTCGAACCGACACCGCAGGCATTGTTGTTAACGATGCTAAGGGCACTGTTGCTCTACGCTCAAAACGAGCCTGAAGTGAATAAAGTACAGTTGCACGCGATGCAACAAGACTTTTGTTGGCAAAAGGCCGCAGAATCTTATTTGCAGCTTTACCACTCAGCGTTAGTTTGACTTAAAATTGTAACGAAAGGCACCGAATGAGGTGCCTTTATTATCTTGAGTAAGGGGAGTGTGGTAGGATGGCTTTTTACTCAATAGCACGATCTTTTTGATACTCAATATGACCCAGCCGCTACTTTTTCATAAAACCTATTTGCACCCTACTAGTAATGAGTGGGTTGTATTTGTGCACGGTGCTGGTGGTAGCTCTTCTATCTGGTTCAAGCAAATTAAAGCTTACAAGCAACACTTTAACTTATTGCTGATCGATTTAAGAGGTCATGGAAAGTCAAATCAGTTACTTAAAGAGCTCATTGCTAGCCGTTATACCTTTACGGAAGTTACCCAAGATATTTTGAAAGTATTGGACCATTTAAAGATCCAATCCGCTCATTTTGTCGGTATGTCGCTTGGTACTATTATTGTTCGAAACCTTGCTGAATTGTCATCAGAGCGCGTACGTTCGATGGTGCTCGGTGGTGCTGTCACAAGGCTTAACACTCGTTCTCAGATATTGGTGAAATTAGGTAATTTTTGTAAGCATATCCTACCGTACATGTGGCTCTACAAACTGTTCGCTTATATTGTTATGCCTCAAAGAAGCCAACGAGAATCTCGCCACCTTTTTATTCGCGAAGCCAAGAAGCTTTGCCAAAAAGAATTTAAACGTTGGTTTATTCTTGCCGCTGATGTAAATCCGTTAATGAAATATTTTAAAGATCGAGAGTTACCCATTCCGACTCTTTACTTAATGGGCGACAGGGATTACATGTTTATTAAACCTGTCAAAGAAATGGTTGCAGCACATAAGCTCAGCATTCTACGAGAAATCCCGAATTGTGGTCATGTATGCAATGTAGAGCGTCCAGAAGACTTCAATCAACACTCCATCGAGTTTATTAAACAGCAAGCTGTATGTGCTTAAAACTGAGTGCATCCACTGAATAGGAGAGCCGCTATAGCTCTCCTAGTTGATATCCACATTGCCAACATGCACCAAATTGCCCTTCGTTTATTTCATGACATTTTGGGCATTGCCAATCTTGATACTCATGCCTATCGGATTGTTTTCGATATGCTTTTACTATTTCTTCAGCTTTCATCTTTTGTGCCGTGTCAAAAAGCCACACATAAGGATCGGTATCATCACCAAACGGCAGTTCTCCTTTTAAGCCGAAAATACCTTCTCCGCGAACTTCACAGTAAATTTGTTCCACTTTAAGCAGCTCACATACAATGTGTGCTTCTGCTGGGTTTTTAGCGATAAATATTTTCATCAAAATACCCACTTCACCAATTACGAGTTTTGCTGACTTGGTGTCGGCCTTACTTTATTCATAACCCATTTAGTGATGATTGGAAATAGTCCCAATAGCGCAAAAGACGCTAATACTGCGGGTGAAACAATGCCCGATAGGCTTTCAATTGTTGCTAATTGAGTACCTGCATTCAGATATACGGCTGTGCCTGGCAGCATACCTATTTGGCTAGTGAGATAAAATCGACCTACAGACATCGGTGTTAAGCCCATCAGTAAGTTGATTAGAAAGAAAGGGAATACAGGGATTAGACGCAAGGAAAATAGATAAAAAGCTCCGTCTTTTTCGACACCTTGATTAATTGCGTTGAGTTTATTTCCGAATTTGTTTTGTACCCAGTCACGCAATAAGTATCGGCTGCTCAAGAAGGCCAGTGTTGCCCCCATAGTGCTAGCGAAAGAAACCAGTAGCAAGCTTGTCCAAAAACCAAATAAGGCTGCACCAAGTAAGGTGACTACTGCCGCTCCTGGGATAGAAAAAGCGGTAATTGCAATGTAGGTAAAAAAGTAAATCGCAGCCGAGAATACAAAATTCTGATCGATGTATGTAGTTAGTGCTTCTTGTTGGGCTTTTGCATTCTCTAAGGTTAAATACTGGCCAAAGTTAATACCTAAAAAGACGATAGCCGCTAGTAGGATGAGACCTAATATCAGTTTCTTATTCATAATTTTGATTCCAATTTGGGATATATGTAATAAGACAGTAGGAAAACCGAAAAAATTTCACAAAAAAACCGCAGATTAGACTGCGGTTTTACAAGATAGTTTTTAGGCCGACTTTTATTGGAGGCCGTTCATCAACTCATCTCGGCGAGCTTGAGGTACCACACTCCAATGAGTGCCGTTGATAGCACCTTCTAGTGCCCATAGCAACTCAATGTTGACGGTTGCAGAGTGCGTATCTCTTATCGCTTTATAGGCGTTAAGCGCACCTTCCTCTTCAAGCTTCTCTACGGATTCGATGCCGGCTTTTTTTAGCATGCGCTCGGTAGCCAGTCGTAAGTTAGGCAAATCTTTCAAACGGTTAGGCTTTGTACTTGCTTGCTGTTCTTTCTCAAGCTTTGCCTTTTTCAATGATTGATTCGCTACTTCGATTAAGCGTTCGCTTGATTCCCATAAATCGCTGGAAATAGCGTAGTACTTAGTAACGACTGGAAAGCCACGTTTTTTATAAACGTAAGGCTTTAGCCCTTGTTTCTCGAAGTCAGATGAAGTTTTTTGGTCTGCTCTGATATGAAGCTGATTGTTTACCACTAGTGCAAACATTGTTTCATCAGCGAATAGTCCGAAGCCACCAAACATTGAGCGCGACTTGATATTACCAAGTGCCTCAAATAGCTTCATAGAGTCTTTGAGTATCGGTTTATCCATGTTTTGTTATCTCGGTGTAATTAATATTACGCCACCAAAAGTCAGGTCCGAGAGAGTAGCAAACATGCGTAAAAACAATGTCATTACAGAGTAAAGTCATTGCTTACACACTTGCCATCGGTAACCCCGCTACCTTCCATATCGTAATATGGTTCAGGCCGGAGGCTTTGCGTCCCACTCTTTCGAATGGTTTGCCCTGTGCGTGACACAATGAGCATACTTCTTATATTGAATTAACATCACGGTTTAGCGTTAAAAGTGTGATTTCGGTTCAATAAAAATGATAGATTGAATGCTCTATTTTGCATATGGAAAGGTGCAAATTGGCCTTTGAAAAGGAGTTCTTAATATATATTACATTTATATAAAACAGGGAGTTAACGTTAGTCAATTGTTATTAGAGTGGTGTGAAGTATTAGAGAATGCTTAATTTTTCCAAAAAAATAAGCGCCCCTGTAGAGCGCTTATTTAACACGGTTAAATACAGTGAAATTTAGTTCATTTTTTTCACAGTATTTCGAATTACAAGCTCAGGTTGCATTTCGAAAATTCGTTTTTCGTGTTCTTTATCTTTGATACGCTCAAGTAGAATTTCGAATGCATTTTTACCAACACGACGTTTAGGTTGGTGGATAGTCGTTAGCGGTGGAGAGAAGTATTCCGCAAGCTCGATGTTGTCGTAGCCGATCACTGAAATATCTTCAGGAATTTTGATCCCGTTTTGTTGCAAGCGGCTCATTAGGCCTAGAGCCATTGTGTCGTTAAAACAGAATACCGCCGTCGGGCGCTTGTCCATTGCGGTAATTTTATCTGCAACTAATACGGCCGTATCACATTCAAAGTTACCTTCAAGGATCCAGTCTTCATTTACAGCTAGGTTCGCTTCGCTCATTGCGCGACGGAAACCTGCAATGCGCTCTTGGCAAGCAAGCTTTTCAAAATGACCGCTTAGACAAGCGATATCCGTATGACCATTGTCAATCAGATGTTTGGTTGCAATGTAGCCACCTTCTTCTGAGTTATCCATGATCTTGTCTGCTTGTGAGCTCTCTGGGCCCCAATCCATGACCACTTTAGGAATGTCCGCATGACGGTCAAGCATCTCTTTTAGTTCTTCGGTTAAGTCAGAACACATCACTAGGATGCCATCAACGCGCTTTTCAGCCAGCATACGAATGTAATCGCGTTGTTTTTCGTAAATCCCGCCTGTGTTACATAAAATCAGAGTATAGCCTTGGCGGTAACAGTAGCTCTCAACGCCATCAATCACTTCTGAGAAAAATAGGTTAGTTGATTGAGTTACTAACATGCCAATCGTACGAGTTGAGTTGCATTTTAGGCTGCGTGCAACGGCACTTGGCGCGTAATTCAGCTCGTCAACGGCTTTCATTACTTTTTCTTGCGTTGCTTCTGCAACGAAACGCGTTTTATTGATAACGTGCGAAACTGTCGTAGTGGAAACGCCGGCTAAGCGAGCAACGTCTTTTATCGTGGCCATAAATGGTGTCCTGTATCGAGCTACTGAAATATGTCGTATTGGATGTACCTGATGCTCTAATGGTTTCACACCTAGCAATATAAAATTGGCGCTAAGTGTCTCGGCAGCGGTTGATCCAAGTGCGACAAAAGGGTACGTAGCAGCATCGGTCGATGAATTTTATCTTTTTTCTATCTGATGAGAAATTGCCATCAACCTGTTAAGAAAACACAAAAACCGCTATATTTCAGCGGTTTACATATAAATCATATTTAATCGTTTGCGCTCACATTTTAGCCCTATGTGGACTGACTAGCAATGTTTTCAGCAAGAGATTTGTGTATTTGAAGTCACATTTTGACTGCTAAATAACCAAGCGTCTTTGCGCTAAGTTAAGGCAAACGAATATTATACCCAAGTTACTTACAATTGGTCACTTTCAGGCATACAGGAAGCCCGATAGGCAGGCTCCCTAAAAATAGGCGGCAATTATTCACCAAGAAGGTAGGCGCTGTCTAGTTTACAAAATGCAACTAATAGTTTCGCGACACTCGAGTAAAATCCAAATTCGTCGAATTGTTTACATTTGTCTGAAAACTGAGGTAACCAAGACATCAATTGTTGCTGGATAAAGTCGTTTTGTTTAACGAAGGCTTCTTCCATGTGTTTTTCTTGTTCAAGCTCGTTTGAGCGGATAATCATGTTCCCGAGAAAGTCGAGCTCAACGGCTAAGTGATCCGCAGGTTCCTTTAGGTTTTCGTCTACTTGAACGCCAAATTCAGCCATCAACTTTTCCATTTCCTCAGCTGGCTTGTCATTCAGTAAACCTGATTCACCAATGTACATGGATGCGTAAGGAAGAGCGCCGTATTTTTCTGTCTTCAAAAACAGTTCACAAAAGTCAGCTGCAAGCTCTAGTTGTGCATCTTCACGATCTTGTAACCGATTCAATGCATCAACTAGGCTATCAACGGCTGGTTTTAGCGACTCATTTTCACCTAAACCTGCGAGAAAACTGCGAATTTCAACACTGTGATAGGCTTCCAATTCTTTCTCTGTTAGTTCTTTTGCGAACAAGCTCGAAAACCACCAGTAAATTTCAGCGCGTTTCTCATTAAAAGCTTTCACTTCTTGCATTTTGGGCTCCTGAATGATGCTTCAAGTCATGCATCACAAAGTCAATTAGGGATATCCCCTAAGTGTAATCAATTAAAATGAATAGCAGTAACTATAATTGTTATGTTTTATGGTCAAAAATGACCGTTTATTAATAGCAATGGGCAAGCTTGTTTTGAATCAATAAAAACGCTAAATCTTGCGTTTTAATGTATCTATGACTAGAAATGTTACTAGTTATGAATAGAATACGTCTTGGATAATAAGAAGACAGAAAAGTGGTGTAAATGAGCTATCACGTATTAGTCGTAGAAGATGATGTTGTAACTCGTAGTAAGCTTGCGGGATATTTCCAAAATGAGGGCTACCAAGTCAGCGAAGCAGAGAGTGGCGCAGAAATGCGTGAAGTTTTGCAAGCGGGCGATGTAGACCTGATCATGCTGGATATTAACCTGCCTGGTGAAGACGGCCTGATGCTTACTCGTGAGTTACGTAGCCAATCGGATATTGGTATCATATTAGTAACAGGACGCACGGATAGCATTGATAAAATCGTAGGCCTAGAAATGGGTGCTGACGATTATGTGACAAAACCTTTTGAACTGAGAGAGCTGTTAGTTCGCGTGAAAAACTTGCTGTGGCGTATTTCAGCAGCGCGCAGTGGCAGCTCGAAAGCGAATGAAACCAGTGAAGAGCACATTGTGCGCTTTGGGGAGTGGACATTCGACATTCAACGTCGCGCACTTAGCCGCAACGGTGAGCCAGTAAAACTAACTAAAGCAGAGTATGAACTTTTGGTGGCATTATCGTCTTACCCTAACCAGGTGTTAAGTCGTGAGCGTATTTTGAACATGATCAGCCATCGAGTGGATGCGCCGAATGACCGCACCATTGATGTTCTTATTCGACGTATGCGCGCAAAAATGGAGTTCGATCCTAAGAACCCACAGATTTTTGTAACGGTGCACGGCGAAGGCTATATGTTTGCTGGTGACTAGTTGGAACATAACTCAATCGTAAAAAGAAAAGGAGAGCTTCGGCTCTCCTTTTTTGTGGCTTCAAGATAATACTAGTTTGCTTCAACCATTGGTGTTTGGCCGACAGTATCACGCAACCTTTGCCAAATACTGCCCAAGTACTCATGCCAATAAAGCTCTGTTTGTTCTAAGTAACGCGCTTTAGGTGAGTATTTATCCCAAGGTTGACTTATCTCGCTAATAGCTAAGAAGTTGGTCGGGGCTGGGATTGGTTTAATGCCTGCTGCGTTGAACTCATACAATGCACGGCTCATGTGACTCGCAGAAGTGACTAACACAATCTCCTTTTGTTGAACGAATGCAGCCGCTTGACGCGCCTCTTCCCACGTATCTTTCGCATCTTCTAATAAAATGATATCGGATTTCGCGACTCCCAACGCAAGGGCAACGTTCGCCATCATTCGCGCGTGGCTAATTTCAGATCCGCCAGCATAGCCGGATAAGATTAATTTCGCGCCTGGATACATTCTTAAAATACGAATGCCCTCAGTTAAGCGCATTAATGCTGCACGGCTTAACTGCGAGGTGGGTGGAATTTCGTCATCGATAACATGACCATTCCCTAAAACCATCACGTAGTCGATGGTGCCAGAAACTGGCAAAAAGGCTTTATGCTCTCGCTCTAACGGCATAAGAAGCTTGGTTGAAACAGGTTGGAAGGCAACAAGAAAAATGCCAACAAAAGAGAATAGAACAACGAAGCAGCCAGTTTTACGTTTTGTAGTAAAACTAATGAGAGCAAGACCCAACAAGCCTATCAGCAGCAATGCCGGAAGGGGCATAAGCATGGCTGACACTACTTTTTTCAGCTCAAACATACATAAATAGTCCGAAAAAACATCAATTGATAATAAAAATGAGGGTATCCCTCTTTATTCCTGCTTTCCTTGTGCCAGAATAGCGGCACAATCCGTTATGATAACTCAGCAGAAGTGACAGAAGACCGCAATTTCGACGATATCGCCCACAAATTTGCAAAAAATATTTACGGCTCCGATAAAGGGGAGATCCGCCAAATCATTGTGTGGGAAGATTTTCTACAGATTCTAAGTGAATTAGATGCTGACCAGCAACCCCTAGAAGTGTTGGACGCTGGTGGTGGTTTGGCACAAATGTCGCAAAAGCTTGCTAAGCTCGGACATCGAATCGCTTTATGTGATCTATCTTCGGAAATGCTGCAGTTGGCTAAGCAGGATATTGAAAAAAACGGTTTGCTTGAGCAGTATCGCCTGATTCATTCGCCTGTCCAATCCATCGGTGAACATATGGATGGACAGGTCGATCTGGTTATGTTCCACGCTGTGATGGAGTGGCTGGTTGATCCTAAGGCCGCACTTGAAACAGTTCTTGAACAAGTAAAACCGGGAGGTATCGCATCAGTCATGTTCTACAACCACCACGGTTTAGTCTATAAAAACGTGGTTTGTGGCAACATTCCTCATATATTAGACGGCATGCCTCACCGAAAAAGATTTAAACTACAGCCGCAAAAAGGCTTAAAACCTGAAGAAGTCTACCAGTGGATAGAAAATTCAGGTTTTAATATTTGTGGCAAATCTGGTATTCGCTCATTTAGTGATTACATAGGCAATATGGAATACATGGGTGATTACGAGTTTGAAGATGTGTTGGCGCTAGAAAAACAACTTTGTCGACAAGAGCCATACCTCTCATTAGGCCGCTACATTCATGTGTGGGCTAAAAAGAACGATAAACAGGAATAACAATGAGTGAGATGACTCTCAATGCTGCAGAGCAACCAATCGATGAGCTGGTTGGCTGGGTTAAGCAGCACGATTTCTCGTTGAACCTGACCACAGAGCGATTGGCATTTTTGATAGCCATTGCCGTACTGAGTAATGAAAGGTTCGATGAAGAACTGGGTGAAGGTGAACTGCATGATGCATTTGCCATCGTCACTCGACTATTTGATGAGACCGGCGAAGCCTCCGCTTTTCGTGCGAACAATGCGATCAACGAGATGGTTAAGCAGCGTCTTATGAGCCGTTTTGTCAGTGAGATTACTGACGGAGCGAGCATTTACCGCTTGTCGCCATTAGCGATAGGAATAACCGACTACTACGTGCGTCATCGTGAGTTCTCAAAACTGCGTCTATCTATCCAGCTATCCATGGTAGCGGATGAAATGGCGAAAGCGATTGAGGCAGCACAAAAAGGTGGCACACCGGGTCACTGGAAGAAAAACGTATACGGTGTTTTAAAATATTCTGTAGGCGAAATCTTCGATCAAATTGACCTCAACCAACGTGTTATGGATGAGCAGCAACAGTCAGTGAAACAACAGATTGCTGACCTGCTTAACAAAGACTGGCGCGAAGCGATCAACAACTGTGAAGCACTTCTGTCAGAAACATCAAGCACGTTGCGTGAACTTCAAGATACGCTGCAAGCCGCCAGTGATGAACTGCAAACTCAGATCCTCGATATTCAAGAAATTGTTTACGGTGACCCTGAGCTGGAGTTTATCGAAGAAGCCTTGTTTGGTCTGCAAATGAAGCTGGACCGAATCACAAGCTGGGGCCAGCAAGCGATCGACCTTTGGATTGGTTATGACCGACACGTGCACAAGTTTATTCGTACTGCAATCGATATGGATAAGAACCGTGCGTTTAGCTCGCGTCTGCGTCAATCCGTCAAAGATTACTTCGATGCGCCTTGGTATCTGACTTATGCAGATGCGGAGAGGCTTTCTGACCTTCGTGATGAGGCCTTAGTACTGCGTGATGACGAGGTCACGGGTCAAGTTCCGATGGAAGTAGAATACGAAGAGTTTCAACAAGTCAATGATGAGCTGTCTGAACGAATTGGTGACATGCTAAAAGCGCATAAAGATCAAGGCACACCAATCGATTTGAGTGTGGTACTGCGAGATTACCTTGCACAGCACCCTTACACTCATCATTTTGATTTAGCTCGCATTATCGTCGATCAAGCTGTACGTCTAGGGTATTCAGAATCGGATTACCAAGCGATTCAACCAGACTGGAAAGCAATCAACGAATTTGGGGCAAAGGTACAAGCGAATGTCATCGACCGATACTAATGAATACATGTCAGAAAATCTGGCAAAAGCAATTTCTAACCCTCTGTTCCCAGCGCTAGACAGCATGCTTCGAGCAGGGCGTCATATCTCAAGTGAAGATCTAGACAACCACGCGTTGTTGTCGGATTTCGAACTTGAGCTTTCTTCTTTCTACCAACGCTACAACACCGAATTGGTGAAAGCGCCAGAAGGTTTCTTCTACCTTCGTCCACGTTCAACATCTCTGATTGGCCGTAGTGTTCTTTCTGAACTGGATATGCTGGTGGGTAAGGTACTGTGTTTCCTTTACCTAAGCCCAGAGCGTCTTGCGCACGAAGGCATCTTCACTAACCAAGAGCTGTACGACGAACTGCTTGCTCTAGCAGATGAAAATAAGCTGATGAAGCTAGTGACGAACCGTGCTACCGGTTCTGACCTTGATAAAGAAAAGCTGTTTGAAAAAGTACGTACGTCACTTCGTCGTCTGCGTCGCCTAGGCATGATCATCAACATCGGTGAAACCGGTAAATTCAGCATCAGTGAAGCGGTATTCCGCTTTGGGGCCGATGTACGTATTGGCGATGACATGCGTGAAGCGCAGCTGCGTCTGATCCGTGATGGTGAAGCAGTAGTGCACACCAAAGAGCCAAGCCAAGGCAGCTTATTGTCTGAAGAAGATCAAGACGACCAAGCCCAAGAAGAAACAACAGAAGAGGGTGAAGCATGAGCATGATTGAACGCGGTAAATACCAATCGCTGACCATGGTCAACTGGAACGGCTTCTTTGCCCGTACGTTTGACATCGATGGTCTGGTCACCACGCTATCAGGTGGTAACGGTGCAGGTAAATCAACCACAATGGCGGCGTTCATCACCGCATTGATTCCTGACCAAACGCTACTACACTTCCGTAACACGACAGAAGCAGGCAGCAGCCAATCGTCTCGCGACAAAGGTTTGTACGGTAAGCTACAGCCGGGCGCATGTTATGCGGCGCTAGACGTGGTGAACTCACGTAACCAACGCCTATTGTTCGCAGTAAAACTGCAGCAAGTTGCGGGTCGTGATAAGAAAGTAGACATCAAACCGTTTGTTATTCAAGGTCTTCCAAGCCATGTCAAACCAACGGATATCTTGGTTGAAAGCGTATCAGCGACTCAAGCTCGTGTACGTCAAATCAACGAAGTAAAAGAATCGATCGCAGAATTTGAAGGTGTTCAATTCAAAGCCTTCTCTTCTATCGTGGATTACCACGCGCAAATGTTTGAATTCGGTGTGATTCCGAAGAAACTGCGTAACTCTGGTGACCGTTCTAAATTCTACCGCCTGATCGAAGCATCGCTTTACGGTGGTATCTCAAGTGCGATTACCCGTTCGCTACGTGACTACCTTCTGCCACAAAACGGCGGCGTGAAGAAAGCGTTCCAAGATATGGAATCGGCGCTGCGTGAAAACCGCATGACGCTAGAAGCGATCAAAACTACGCAAGCAGACCGTGACTTGTTCAAACACTTGATCACAGAGTCGACTAACTACGTGGCAGCGGACTATATGCGCCATGCTAACGAGCGTCGTAAAAAACTAGAACAGACATTGTCTTTGCGTTCAGAGTTATTTGGTTCTCGCGAGACCTTGATTGAGCAAAACAATCTGCTTAATCGCGTTCAAGAAGAGCTGGAACTGCTGATCGAATCAGAATCTTCTTTAGAGCAAGACTACCAAGCGGCTTCTGATCACTTGCAACTGGTGCAAAACGCGCTGCGTCAGCAAGAGAAGATCGAACGCTACCAAGAAGATCTTGAAGAGCTGAGCGAGCGTCTTGAAGAACAAATGATGGTAGTGGAAGAAGCGCAAGAACGCGTGATGATGGCTGAAGAGCAAGCTACCGTTGCAGAAGAAGAGGTGGATAGCCTTAAGACGCAACTTGCTGATTACCAGCAAGCTCTTGACGTTCAGCAAACTCGCGCCCTTCAATATCAACAAGCAGTTCAAGCGCTGGAGAAAGCGAAGAAGCTACTTGGCGATGACAGCCTAACGGCGGAATCGGCTCAAGCGCTTGTCTCTGAGCTTAAGAGCAAAGAATCAGAAAACACCAATGCGTTGCTATCGGTTAAGCACAAGCTGGACATGTCTTCTGCAGCGGCAGAGCAGTTTGAAACCGCGCTTAAACTAGTACAAAGCATCGTTGGTCAAGTTGAGCGCAAAGACGCGTCTGAACATGCGAAAACCGCAATTGCGAAAGCGCGTGAGTCACAACAAATTGCACAAAACGAACAACAATGGCGAGCACAACACCGTGATCTCGAACGCAGCCTTAACCAGCAGCGTCAAGCACGTGAACTGGTTGCTGAATACAAAAAGCAATATCACGTTGAACTAACCGATGAGGTTACGTTTGAACAAGAACGTGAACGTCATGCGACGCAAATCGAATCACTAGAGATAGCTCAAGAAGAAGTTCGTGATCAGCGTGGTGAACAGCGCCGTCTAGAGCAAAACGCGGTGGCAGAAATCAGTAAGCTTGAAGCAATAGCACCAGCTTGGATTGCGGCGAACGATGCGCTAGAGAAACTGAGAGAGCAGAGCGGTGAAGAGCTTGAGGATCGCCATGCGGTAATGAACCACATGCAAGTTGTCCTTGAACAAGAAAGGGAGTTGTCTTTAGCTAAAGATAAGCTTGCTGAGCGCCGTAGCCAGCTAGACTCTGAGATTGAGCGTCTTGCTTCTCCTGGTGGTTCAAATGACCCTCGCCTGAAAGGTTTGGCAGATACGCTGGGCGGTGTATTGCTGTCTGAGATCTACGATGACATCACGATTGATGACGCGCCTTACTTCAGTGCGATGTACGGTCCGGCTCGTCACGCTATCGTTGTTTCTGACTTGTCAGGCATCGAAGAGAAACTGGTAGAGCTAGACGACTGTCCAGAAGACTTGTACATCATTGAAGGTGACATCGATGCCTTTGATGACAGCTCGTTCGATGCAGAAGAGTTAGAGGGCGCGGTTTGCGTTCGTATGAACGATCGCCAAATGCGTTACTCTCGCTTGCCTGAGATCCCATTGTTTGGCCGTGCGGCACGTGAGCAGCGTCTAGAGTTGCTGCGTAACGAACGAGAAGAAGTGGTAGAGAAACACGCAAAAGCGGCGTTTGATTCTCAGAAAATGCAGCGCTTGTACCAAGCGTTTAACCTATTTGTGTCTAACCACATTCAGGTTGCTTTTGACGCCGATCCAGAACAAGCACTGGCAACTATTCGTGATAAGCGTAACCAAATTGCTCGCGTGCTGGCGGATCTGGATGCGAAAGAGCAACAACAACGTTCTCAGCTTCAAACCAGCAAGCAAGCGTTGTCTTCTCTGGACAAGCTAGCGTCACACATGGTGCTTGTTGAAGATGAGTCATTGCAAGCGCGTTTTGATGAGCTAGAAGAGAAAATCGCTCAGCTTGCAGAGGCGAAGAACTTCTTAAGCAACCATGCAAAAGCCGTCGCGCAATTAGAGAATATTGCGTCTGCGCTTGATGCTGACCCAGAGCAATTCGATGCACTAGAAGCAGAATACAAAGCGGCAGACGAGCGGCTACAAGATCTTAAGAAGCAAATCTTTGCACTCTCGGATCTCGTTGAACGTCGTCACTACTTCGCTTACTCTGATTCAGTAGACCTACTGAACAAGAGTAGCGAACTGAGTGAGCAGCTAAAAGCTAAACTGGTTCAAGCTGAACAAATGCGTACTCGCTCTCGTGAAGAGTTGAAGCAATCGCAAGGTCAAATGAACCAATACAACCAAGTATTAGCTTCATTGAAGAGTTCACACCAAGCGAAACTGGAAACGGTTCAAGAGTTCAAACAAGAGCTTCAAGAGTTTGGCGTGAACGCTGACGAAGGTGCAGAAGAGCGCGCAATGCGTCGTCGTGACGAATTGCACGAGCGTCTACACACGTCTCGCAGCCGTAAGAGCGAATACGAGCGCACGATCACCTCTACTGAACTAGAGATGAAAGGCTTGGCAAAACGTCTGAAGAAAGTTCAGAAAGAATACGTTGAGCTGCGTACGTTCGTGGTTGCTGCGAAAGCTGGCTGGTGTTCAGTACTTCGTCTGGCGCGTGAGAATGATGTTGAGCGTCGTCTACACAAGCGTGAACTGGCTTACATGTCAGCGGATGAACTGCGTTCGATGTCGGATAAATCACTGGGTGCGCTGCGTCTAGCGGTTGCGAACAATGACGACCTGCGTGATGCGCTGCGTCTATCAGAAGATAACGCACGTCCAGAGCGTAAAGTTCTGTTCTATATTGCTGTATACCAACACCTTCGTGAGCGTATTCGTCAGGATATCATCCGTACTGATGACCCAGTTGAAGCAATCGAAGAGATGGAAGTCGAGCTGGCGCGTCTAACGGAAGAGCTAACCCAACGTGAAAACCGTCTAGCGATCAGCTCTGAGTCGGTAGCGAGCATTATCAAGAAGACGATTCAACGTGAGCAAAACCGTATTCGTATGCTGAACCAAGGCCTGTCGAACATCTCGTTTGGTCAGGTGAAGGGCGTACGTCTAAACGTGAAGATCCGCGAAAGTCACGAAGTGCTACTGAACGGCCTAGCGACACAACAAGAGCAGCATAAAGACCTGTTTGAATCGACTCGCTTTACCTTCTCTGAAGCAATGGCGAAACTGTTCCAACGCGTGAACCCACACATCGATATG
This sequence comes from Vibrio sp. Vb1026, assembly GCF_033338745.1. Lineage (NCBI taxonomy): Bacteria > Pseudomonadati > Pseudomonadota > Gammaproteobacteria > Vibrionales > Vibrionaceae > Vibrio > Vibrio sp. Vb1026. The sequence continues at coordinate 58,172 of NZ_JAWOTH010000010.1, read as the reverse complement.
GGTCAACGTTCACCTCAAGTTCTGGGTGAAGAGCTACTGGATTACCGTAACTACCTAGAGCTAAGTGTAGAAGTGAACCGTGGTACAGATGGTTGGCTACAGGCTGAGTCTGGCGCGCTATCAACAGGTGAAGCGATCGGTACCGGTCAGTCAATCCTTCTTATGGTTGTTCAAAGCTGGGAAGAAGAGTCTCGTCGTCTACGCAGCAAAGACATTGTGCCTTGTCGTCTGCTGTTCTTGGATGAAGCCGCGCGTCTGGATGCGAAATCGATCGCGACATTGTTCGAATTGTGTGACCGTCTGGATATGCAGCTTCTTATCGCGGCGCCTGAAAACATCAGCCCAGAGAAAGGTACGACCTACAAACTGGTGCGTAAGGTGTTTAAAGATCACGAACACGTACACGTGGTTGGCTTGCGTGGTTTTGGTCAAACGGATAAGCCTAAGACTGAAGCACAAGAGATGATTGAAGAGTTTGAATCGTAAACTGCGAATCTAACAAAACGCCCGCAATGAACGCGGGCGTTTTTGTATCTGTTTACGAGGCAGGCTTCGAAATACATAAGATAAGCCGAGACTGTAGGACGGCAGTCTCGGCTTATTAACGGAACTTAATGAGGAAGCGACGTTTATTCCTCTGGAATATCGTCCCTGACTTCGATCATTTCAGCAAGCTCTTCAAGTGCTTGGACAGAAAGCTCAGACAAGCGTTGTAGGTGTTGGTCTAAGCTCTCTTGTTCTTCAAGCTCTGGTTCATCATTATTTGTTTCTTTTATTAGCATTTCCCAACCTCTCAAGTTGAGTAAGGGGAGCTCTCATCATACTCAAAAGGCAAAGTAGAAAAGAAACGATCTATGTTGATTTTGTTAGCTCGATCATTGATTCAACTTATATATGAGAAGGATGTGTTTAATAAGGAGAGCAAGTGCAAGGTTTTTGGATGCGGGAACAAAAACGCCAGTAATCATGACAATTACTGGCGAGTAATAACGAACGTTAGGTCGGAGGGTTAGAACAACGGCTTCACACCGAACTGCTCTGCTGCGTAAGCGACGCGTTCAATCGGTTTTGGATACTCAGCAGGTGTGCCAAGGCTCTCTATGTGTTTCAAACGAGGAAGCAAGCCTGCACCATTAGCGATTTGGATTGCCAGACCAGGGCGAGCGTTAAGCTCTAAAACCATAGGTCCTTCATCTTTATCCAGCACCATATCCGTACCCATGTATCCCAAACCTGTCATTTCCCAGGCACTTGACGCAAGCTCCAGCAAGCGCTCCCAATGCGGTACTTGAAGGGTCGAAAGGTCTTTACCTGTATCAGGGTGATGAGTCACTGGATGATCGAACTGCACCGCTCTGACGGCTTTACCTGTCGCGATGTCAATGCCTACTCCTACGGCACCTTGGTGAAGGTTTGCTTTACCGTCGGAAGCCGCTGTAGAACAGCGCATCATCGCCATAACTGGATAACCTTTAAATACGATGATCCGAACATCTGGTACGCCTTCATAACTGAAGCCATCAAAACAGTCATCAAACTTGATTAAGTTTTCAACCACAGCAACGTCATTTTTACCACCAAGAGAGAAAAGGCCAGCAAGCGCATTACTAATGTGACGCTCGACCTCATCCCTACCAATTGTAGAGCCGGAGGGTTTGGTATATACCCCGTTTTTGTGAGACGTAACAACCAGAATGCCTTTACCGCCACTACCTTGTGCAGGTTTGATTACAAAACCAGGCCAGTTCTCAACCATTTTGTGGATAGTCTTAACTTCAGCTTGGTTATGAATGACACCGATCAGGGCAGGAACTGTTGCTCCTGCTGCCTGTGCAATAATTTTGGTCTTTAGCTTGTCATCGACAAGTGGGTATTTAGAACGATCATTGTAACGGCCAATATAGCTGTGGTTACGCTTGTTCATCCCCATAATGCCTTTATGGCGAAGCTTAGACGGCGAAGTAAAACTTTCGAACATCGTTTAGTCCTCCGCTAGTGGTTTGAAGCGTCGTAGCTCAGTGAGGCGGTAACCTGTGTAAGTACCTAGTAATAGAATACCGGCCAGAACAATCAACTGTAGACCAATGAAGTTAAAGGTTAAGTGTTGAATGTATGAGTTCGTCATTGCAAGGTAAACTAATACTGCTGTCAGCAATGAACCACCACCTTGCAGAGCAACTTCCTTCGCACCTTCTTCTTCCCATAGGATTGACATACGTTCAATCGTCCAAGACAAGATGATCATAGGGAAGAAGGTAATTGTTAGGCCTTCTGTTAAGCCCATTTTAAACGCAACAACGGTGAACACCGAGATGATCATAATAACGGTAATAATGACCGCAGATATCCTTGCTACCAGCAATAAGTTCAACCTAGACAAATAGCTTCGAATAATCAGGCCTGTACCTACAATTAGCAAGAAACCGACAATACCCGTTAATAGTTGAGTTTGAACAAAAGCAACGGCAATCAACACAGGCATGAAGGTACCGGATGTTTTCAGGCCGATAATCACACGCAAGAACACAACGATCAGAGCACCAATAGGGATGAGCATGATGGTTTTGAACATCGCTTGCTCTTCCAAAGGTAGGCTATGAATTGAAATATTCAGTAATCCATCTGCTTCTATTTTGTTGTTTGTAGCTTGTTGTGGTGTCATTTCTTGCTTAATCATCGAGAAATGCACTTGGCTATTTTTACCACCAACAAGGTCAAGTAAGGATACGTTTGATTCATCCCACACTAACAAGTTGGGTTTCACTGCTTTTTGTTCGGATTTTGGCGAAAACAGTACCCAATCTTTACCTGACCAAACCTGAACCATTGGTTGAATTGTTTGGCGTCGACGACCATCTTCTAGTTCGATAACACCGACGGTTTTGCTCTGTATACCTGCGGTAAGCAAAATATTATGCAGTGCATCAGTACGGCTGAAATCGTTCAGTAGTAGCGACGAGTTTTGGCTATCTGGGTCATTAAGCGCTTTGATAAGCTCACGAGTAAACGTCACATTATCGGCTGAGCGACTCATCGCACGTTCGATAAGGGCATTTGCCGCTGCTGCTTGTGGTGCTGATAGCGTTGGTGGCGTAATGTCTTCCGTTGGCGGTAAAGGAGTGACTTTAGCCTGAGGGTCTACTAAGAACTGGGCTTTGTAGTATATGGTTTGTGGCCCTTGAGCTTGGCGAATTGACCATTCTGCACGACGGCCTGAATCGTCATTGATGTAGGAAACGCCATAACCTGATGAGGAAGCAGATTCACCGATAAGTGTGTAACCACTTTGTGTATGAGGTGCTGCAAGTGACGCTTTTACTTCGTTGCCGTTAGCATTGAACTCAATACGAGCTTCTACATCCCATACCTGGCGAGTTTCGCCTGGCGTCCAAGGCACGCCGTAGTTTTCATGTCTGAAAACACTCAGAGCAATGCCCGCAATCACCAATAAGATGATAGAAAGGTAAAACGGTATTTTTGACGTCATAATCTACCTTATTATTTTTTATCTTCGTCCGTTTGGATATAGGTACGACTTACATCGACAAGTGCTATGTCGCGCATAAATTCTCTACCCAGTAAAATAGGATGGTTCATATGTGAGCGATCTGCCAACGTAAATTGCGCTTTTTCATGAATTTTTCCAACGCGCACCCAAAGTTCTACCACAGCGCGGCGTTCTAACTCTTCACTGGTAACCTGGCGGATTTTGACGTAGCGAATGACAGGAGCTTCGATCCAAGTACTTTTCTCTTCTTCGGATTTACTGGTGTCTGCTAAGTGGAATCGGACCCATTTTTTGCCATTTCTTTCGAACTCTTCAATATCAACGGCATTTAAAGACGACGTCGCGGCACCAGTGTCGATACGTGCATCAAAAGTTTGCTTAATCGACTCTACAGTGACCTTTTCGATAGAGCCAAGGACAATATCGTGAGTTGGGGTTGGTTCCACAGGAGCGGGAGATTGGACAATAATCGGCTCTTTCGGTTTTTTTACTTCTGCCATTGCTTCATCGCGAAATGTAAGAAGTTCAACCTGTAGTTTATCGACTTGTTCTTCAAGGCTGTCGATATAGTCCGATTGGTTGCTGAGCTGTAGCTCTAGGTTGGTAATGCGATTATTGACATTCGCTTCTGAATTTTGAATCGCCGCTAACGTTTCTTGGTGGTACTGTTCGCCTTTGGTTAGTGAGCATCCAGATAGTAAGGCGATGGCAACAATCGGGGTCAATCGTAATAACATTGAAAACCTTGGGATTGGATTAAGTTGTTTATTTTTTAGGAGTTTAGCTTATATCGATAAAGCCTCACAAGTAAGAATGTTTCTCTATTACTTATTGTTTGAGGAATAGTGATGAAAAGCCAAAAATCAAGGACATAAAAGCGCATCCTTATTTAGAGCGTGCTTATATTTTGACGTGAAAAATGGATTCAAAAAACAAACTCGCTCATTACGAGGAAAGAGGGTAATGTCTTAACTCGTAAAATGAGTTAAGACAATGTCAGGAATCTCAGCGAATTATGATTTGCGAGCGACAAGAACCGCGCGGCGAGGGGCAGGATAGCCTTCTACAGTTTTGCTTGGGTCGTTCGGATCTAAGTAGTCAGGTAGAGAGTTATGCGTCATCCAATCTGTGGTACGTTGTTCATCTACGGATGTGATGTTTTCATCAACGATACGAACATCTTCAAAACCGACCAATTCTAGCCACACTTTTAGGGCTTTTGCTGAAGGGAAGAAATAGACATTACGCATTTGCGCGTAACGAGAAGTCGGGACCAGTACTGCATTCTCATCACCTTCAATCACGAGTGTTTCCAATACGAGTTCACCTCCAGATACCAATTGATCTTTTAGTTGCACTAAATGATCGAGAGGCGAGCGGCGATGGTAAAGCACGCCCATGCTGAATACCGTATCGAACGCTTCTAACTTAGGTAGTTGTTCAATGCCCAATGGCAGTAGGTGTGCACGTTGGTCATCGCCCATTAGTTTACGAATTGCTTCGAACTGAATCAGGAACAGGTGAGATGGATCGATACCGACAGTTAAGCGTGCACCTTCGCCTAGCATGCGCCACATGTGGTAGCCGTTACCACAACCTACATCGAGTACGCTGCGATTCTTTAATGGTGAAATATGCGGAAGCACGCGGTCCCATTTCCAATCACTGCGCCACTCAGTATCAATATGGATGCCGTGTACGTGGTATGGGCCTTTGCGCCAAGGATGGAATGTACGAAGTAAGCTTTCTAGCTTTTTAAGTTCCCCTTGAGGCATCGGCTCATTGTTTGAAATCGTGACAGAATCAACAATGTCGATGTTGTCCGGTCTACCCGCTGGGATTTTGTTCAGGGCTTTCAACCAGCGACCAAAGTCACCGTGCTCTGCATTTTGCCAATCCGTTAGCTGTTGCGGAAGCACATTAAGCCAAGGTTGAAGACGAGTGTCTTGGGCAATCAATTGGTAGAAATTTGCAAAGTTAAACATAGTTAGTCAATCGCTGAGTTGATGGGTATAAATTATTAACAAAAGCCGAAATCGGTATGGTTCAGGCTTGGTATGCATGGTCTATTTAATCGCGAACATGGAGCCGAAGTTAAAGCATTGGAACCAAACGTCGTAGCTAGAAAAGCCAATTTTAGCGAAACGCTCTTTATGTTCTTTCTTTGAATCTGGGCGCATTACGTTTTCTATCGCGCTACGCTTTTGGCTGATTTCTAGTTCGCTATAACCATTCGCACGTTTAAAGTCGTGGTGAAGGTCAATTAACAGTTCGTTCGACACTTCATCTTCGAAGACGAACTTCTCCGATAGAATCAAAATGCCGCCTGGACGCAGGCCTGCGTAAATTTTCTCGAGCAAGGAGTAACGATCTTCTGGAGAGAGGAATTGCAAAGTGAAGTTCAACACCACCACTGACGCGTTTTCAATTTCGATATTGCGAATGTCTGCTTCTACTACATCCACAGGAGTGTCACTGCGGTAAGCGTTGACGTGAAGTTTACAACGCTCAACCATCGCTGGAGAGTTGTCCACTGCGATGATTTGGCAACCTTCTTGTTTGATATGGCGACGCATAGACAATGTTGCAGCACCCAAAGAACAGCCAAGGTCATAGATGTTTGAGTGAGGTTTTACAAAACGCTCTGCCAGCATACCGATTGCAGAAATGATATTGCTGTAACCCGGTACCGATCGTTGAATCATGTCAGGAAATACTTCCGCTACGCGTTCATCGAACGTGAAATCCCCAATTTTATCGATTGGAGCCGAAAAAATAGTATCTGGATTGCTCTTAGGGTTCATAACTAAGTCTCTGCATACAAGCCGCCTGAAAATGTCAGGCACCAAAAAAGGCGCGTATTTTATGGGAATTTCGCGCCTCTGTCATGTGTTGCGTTAGAACATCTGTAACTGCGAGTTGCCATCGTCAGCAGGGAAAGGCGCTAACTCAGGGAGCGTGATACGCTTTTGTATGTCTTTATATAGGTTTGCGGCCAACTCTGGCGCAATTATATTGTCTGCGGTATGGATCATGACATATGGCTGTTTACCTTCGGCAATCCATTGTGGCAACTTGTTGAGCCATGGTTTAAAAAACTCGTAATTTTGCTGTTCTTCTGGATGACCAATAAAGCGAATCAAAGGGTGTGAAGCGGTAGCAATGGCGTGAACAGGGACTCGTGGTTTTTTCATTTGTGCATCAATAATCGCCTCATTGTCGGGCTTAGCGGCAAAGACTGGGCGGCTATCCATAATAATGCGGTCAATATTATTCTCTACTAACCATTGGTTAAGTGCTCGCTCTTCTTCGCCTTTGGAGAAAAATGCCATATGGCGAACCTCAACACCGAGAGGGAAGTTAGGTGGAAAGCTCGCACAGAACTTTTTCAGTCGATCAAGGTGCTCAGGACCAAATGCGGCTGGTAATTGAATTGTCCATTGGCCCACACGGTCATGCAAAGGCTCCATGACCTTCATGAAGTCTCTCAGTTGTTCGCTGCAACCTCTTAGCATTTGCTCATGAGTGATGGCTTTAGGAAGTTTGAAAGTAAAGCGAAAATCATCGTGGGTTGCGGCTCTCCAGTTTTGCACTGTATTGAGCGTCGGTGTGGCATAAAATGTCGTGTTGCCTTCCACGGTATGAAACACTTGCGCATACCTTTCTAAACGTTCAGCGGGCTTTGTCCCGCTGCCGTAAAAACTTTGTTGCCATTGATTGTGCGACCACATCGTCAATCCAAGTCGAAGAGGTAAGTTATCCATTATTCTTTACTGCTTGCTACTCGTGTGAATACTTTACGAGAGTTTTGCTGAAATAGGTAATTTCACGCTATAATCCTCCCCAATTTTTTCGCTTTGGTGCGCTTTTGAACATTTGTTGTACTAAAAAGCACCAGTGAATGATAAAACACACGTAATTGTATGTTGAGTAGTCGATTTTCGTGGACATTCAGCGTATAACTGAATCTTTACTCTGCTTAGCAATGAGGCTGACAGAGCGTAGTTAACAACATTTGAGAGATTGGGAATTTCATTATGCGTACCCATTACTGTGGTCACCTGAACAAGTCCCTTGCAGGACAAACTGTAGAACTTTGCGGCTGGGTTAACCGTCGTCGTGATTTAGGCGGTCTTATTTTTATTGATATGCGAGATCGCGAAGGTATCGTTCAGGTAGTTGTTGATCCAGATATGGCGGATGCGTATGAAGTGGCGAACACACTTCGTAATGAATTCTGTATCAAACTAACGGGTGAAGTGCGCGTTCGCCCAGAGAGCCAAGCAAACAAAGACATGGCAACAGGTGAAGTCGAGATCCTTGCGAAAGGTCTTGAAATCATCAACCGTTCTGATGTTCTGCCTCTAGACTTCAACCAAAAGAACTCTGAAGAGCAGCGCCTGAAGTATCGTTACCTAGATCTACGTCGTCCAGAAATGAGCGACCGCATCAAGCTACGTGCTAAAGCGTCTAGCTTTGTTCGTCGTTTCCTAGATGACAACGGCTTCCTAGACATCGAAACACCAGTACTAACAAAAGCGACACCAGAAGGCGCTCGTGACTACCTAGTACCTAGCCGTGTTCACAAAGGCAGCTTCTACGCGCTTCCTCAGTCTCCACAGCTATTCAAACAGCTTCTAATGATGTCTGGTTTTGACCGTTACTACCAAATCGTTAAGTGTTTCCGTGATGAAGACTTGCGTGCTGACCGTCAACCAGAATTCACTCAGATCGATATCGAAACGTCATTCATGACGGCTGACCAAGTTCGTGCAACGACTGAGAAAATGGTTCGTGAAATGTGGCAAGAGCTACTAAACGTTGACCTAGGTGAATTCCCAGTAATGCCGTTCAGCGAAGCGATTCGTCGTTTCGGTTCTGACAAGCCAGACCTACGTAACCCACTGGAACTAGTAGACGTTGCTGACCTAGTGAAAGACGTTGAGTTCAAAGTATTCTCAGGTCCAGCAAACGACGAAAAAGGCCGAGTTGCCGTTATTCGCGTTCCAGGTGGTGCATCTTTGACTCGTAAGCAAATTGATGGCTACGGTGAATTCGTTGGTATCTACGGTGCGAAAGGTCTAGCTTGGATGAAGGTTAACGACCGTGCAGCGGGCATCGAAGGTATCCAATCTCCAGTCGCTAAGTTCCTAAATGAAGACGTGATCAACGGCATTCTAGATCGTACTCAAGCGGAATCTGGTGACATTATCCTATTTGGCGCTGATAAAGCGGGCATCGTTGCAGAAGCAATGGGTGCGCTACGTTTGAAACTAGGTAAAGACCTAGAGCTAACGGATGAGTCTGCATGGGCTCCACTATGGGTTGTTGACTTCCCAATGTTCGAAGAAGATGACGAAGGCAACCTACACGCGATGCACCACCCATTCACATCGCCTCTAGGTGTGACTGCAGAAGAGCTAAAAGCAAACCCTGCTGCGGCAAATTCTAACGCTTACGATATGGTTCTAAATGGCTACGAAGTGGGCGGCGGCTCTGTTCGTATCCACAACGCAGATATGCAAGAAGCCGTATTTGATATTCTAGGTATCACACCTGAAGAGCAACAGCTTAAGTTCGGTTTCCTGCTTGATGCGCTGAAATTCGGTACGCCTCCACATGCTGGTCTTGCATTTGGTCTAGACCGTCTAGTAATGCTGCTATGTGGCACAGAGAACATCCGTGATGTTATCGCGTTCCCTAAAACAACAGCAGCGGCGTGTCTACTAACAGACGCACCAAGTATTGCGAACCCAGCAGCGCTAGAAGAGCTAGCAATCGCAGTAACTGCAGCGAAAGAAAAAGACGCAGAATAAGCGCACAACATTTGAAGAAAACTCCCGCAACTGCGGGAGTTTTTGTTTAAATAAACCCAAGAAACTTCCAAAGCAATTTCCCAAGCAACGCTTTTAGAACATGTTTTGTTATTAAGCGTCAAAATACATTAAAAGGTGAATTATGGCTGGTCATAGTAAATGGGCGAATATTCGTCACCGTAAAGCAGCGCAAGATGCGAAGCGCGGCAAAATCTTTACTAAATTAATACGTGAAATCGTTGTTGCGGCAAAAGAGGGGGGCGGTGAGCCAGAAAATAACCCACGTTTGCGAGCAGCAATTGATAAAGCACTGTCTAACAACATGACACGTGACACTGTCAACCGCGCTGTCAGCCGAGGTGCTGGTGGTGAAGGCGACGACAACATGGAAACCGTGATCTATGAAGGTTATGGTCCAGGTGGTACGGCGGTCATGGTCGAATGTATGACGGATAACCGAAATCGTACGGTATCTGGCGTACGCCATGCATTCTCAAAGTCAGGCGGTAATCTGGGGACGGATGGTAGCGTCAACTATCTTTTCGACAAGAAAGGCGTGATTTCATATGGCCCAGGTTTAGATGAGGATGCGGTAATGGAAGTAGCATTAGAAAGTGGTGCTGATGACATTGAAACGGCAGAAGATGGCTCGATTGATGTCTACACGGCCCCAGGCGATTTTGGACTCGTAAAAGATGCCCTTGATGCCGCAGGGTTTGAGGCAGAGAACGCTGAGGTGTCGCTGATCCCATCTACGAAAGCAGATTTGGATGCGGATACTGCGCCAAAACTACTTCGTTTGATTGACGCTTTGGAAGATCTGGACGACGTTCAAGAGGTTTATCACAATGGTGATATCTCTGACGACGTTGCGGCTACGCTAGATTAAACTCAAGGTGTCGGGAGCGGTATTTGCTCCGAAGTTAGCAAGTAATAATAAAAAGACTGAGGCCGAATTAGGCCTCATTTTTAGGAACATTCATGTCAATTATTTTGGGCATTGACCCAGGTTCGCGCATTACCGGCTATGGGGTCATTCGTCAAAATGGACGCCACTTGCAATACCTTGGTAGTGGCTGCATTCGTACTTCAGAAAAAGAACTTCCGGGTCGGCTTAAACAGATTTATGCAGGCGTCACGGAAATCATTACCCAGTTTCAACCGGACGTTTTCGCGATCGAGCAAGTGTTTATGGCCAAAAACGCGGATTCAGCGCTAAAACTTGGCCAAGCTCGTGGCAGTGCAATTGTTGCTGCGGTGAATGCGGAGTTGCCGGTATTTGAATACGCGGCTCGTCTTATTAAGCAAGCTGTCGTCGGCACTGGTGGCGCGGACAAAGCGCAAGTTCAGCATATGGTTCAGCAGATGCTTAAATTGCCCGCCAAGCCTCAAGCGGATGCGGCCGATGCTTTAGGTGTGGCGATTTGTCATGCCAATACTAACAAGACTCTCGTTGCCTTAGCGGGCAAAGCAACCAGTGCCAGAAAAGGGCGCTATCGATAAAATTAACTGGATGTCTATCCAGTTCTTTATTATCCTGTCGCAAATTCATTTCCAAAGAGTATTTATAGTGATTGGACGTCTTCGTGGCATACTGATTGAAAAACAACCACCTGAAGTATTAATTGAAGTTAATGGCATTGGCTATGAAGTCCAGATGCCAATGAGCTGTTTTTACGAACTGCCAAATGTTGGCGAAGAAGCCATTATTTATACTCACTTTGTTGTCCGTGAAGATGCGCAATTGCTATACGGTTTCAACACGGTAAAAGAACGAGCACTTTTCCGTGAAGTGATCAAAGCCAATGGCGTTGGTCCTAAACTCGGTCTTGGTATTCTCTCTGGTATGACGGCAACGCAATTTGTTACTTGTGTGGAACATGAAGACGTTTCTACGCTGGTTAAGCTTCCAGGCGTTGGCAAGAAAACCGCAGAGCGATTGGTTGTTGAAATGAAAGACCGCTTGAAAGGGTGGGGCGCTGGCGATCTATTTACACCATTTACGGATGCTGCTCCTGCGGATTCTAGTGCGACATCCAACAACGCGGAAGAAGAGGCAATCAGTGCGCTTCTAGCTCTAGGTTACAAGCCGACTCAAGCGTCGAAAGTGGTGTCTCAGATCGCTAAACCGGACATGAGCAGTGAGCAAATGATCCGTGAAGCTCTAAAATCAATGGTGTAACGCTGGTTGCACAGTGAACATTTATTCAAGATAACTCATTATCTAAGGTTAATGCCAATCGCTTAACGATGTTTTTTTGTGTCATTCCAGCGAGTCTGGCGAGACTAGAAATCTAATAGCAGCACGCTGAGCGGTTAGTGAAACAATTTGACCATAAATCGCTCGGATAGAAGATCCTGTATCACGCTCCTTCGTCGCTGTACAGGATAACGAGATATAGAAATATGCCACTTGCTGTTAAACGAGCGGCATTATTCTCTCAGGTAACCATTTTTCAAGGTAAAAAGATGATTGAAGCCGATCGTTTAATCGCGCCAGAAAACCCTGCCTTTCGTGATGAAGATGTCATTGATCGTGCTATTCGGCCAAAAAAATTAGCGGATTACCAAGGTCAGGACCATGTCCGTGACCAAATGGAAATCTTCATTAAAGCTGCTCAGTTACGTAGCGAAGCACTTGATCATCTTTTGATTTTTGGTCCCCCAGGTTTGGGTAAAACCACACTTGCGAACATCGTTGCCAATGAAATGGAAGTGAACATTCGCACTACTTCAGGCCCTGTACTTGAGAAAGCAGGCGATTTGGCCGCGCTGTTAACCAACCTCGAAGAAAACGATGTGTTGTTCATCGATGAGATTCACCGCTTGAGCCCGATGGTTGAAGAGGTGCTGTATCCGGCGATGGAAGATTATCAACTGGATATTATGATCGGTGAAGGTCCGGCCGCTCGTTCTATTAAGATCGATTTACCACCGTTTACGTTAATTGGTGCGACGACCCGAGCGGGCTCTTTGACGTCACCATTGCGCGACCGCTTTGGTATTACTCAGCGCCTTGAGTTTTATAAGATAAAAGACCTCCAAGATATCGTGCAGCGAAGCGCGGATTGTTTAGGTTTATCAATGGAACCTGAAGGTGCATTGGAAGTGGCAAGACGTGCGCGTGGCACACCACGTATTGCTAACCGTTTGCTACGCCGTGTTCGTGATTATGCGGAAGTAAAAGGCAATGGTCACATTTGTGCCGATGTTGCTGATAAGGCGTTGAATATGCTTGATGTGGACGCCGAAGGCTTCGATTACATGGACCGTAAGCTACTACTCGCGATTATGGAAAAATTTGGTGGTGGTCCGGTCGGGCTCGACAACATGGCAGCGGCGATAGGTGAAGAAAAGGACACTATTGAAGACGTTCTTGAGCCTTATCTTATTCAGCAAGGTTATTTACAACGCACTCCGCGTGGAAGAATCGCGACAGATCGTGCGTATTTGCATTTCGGAATTGAAAAATAAGATTCCCTCGCTGGGCCTTTGTTGCCCAGCGCTTCATTAAAGTTGACCAAACTCACATTTTTTGAATTTTTTCTCATACTGGTTTAGTAAGTAAAAAGCATTGATTGTTAACTCGATGTTTGCTTGCAACTGGTTAATTTCTCTCCTGATTACTCTCTCTTAACATCCGTATCCAATACTGGTTGATCTAGATCAATGTGATGGATTTTTGTGCAAATTCCGCGCATAAACATTGATGTATATCAAAGCGCGTTACGGCTATAAACCTTTTGAAACAATCTGTTTTTACAAGTAATATTAGCCCCAGCTATATTAGCTGATGCTTAACAATTAACTAACCAATGAAGCACATTTTTGCAACAATGAGTTGTGATAATTCAACATTTTTCAAGTGTAAATAACACCTGAATATGGATTGCAATATGTAGAGAGTGTCATTCAGCCGACACATAGGAGTTACCATGATTGACGTAGTTGATCTATCGCGGTTGCAGTTTGCACTGACAGCGATGTATCACTTCCTATTCGTACCATTGACCCTTGGTATGGCCTTCCTTCTGGCCATTATGGAATCGATGTACGTAATGACGAACAAGCAAATCTATAAGGACATGACCAAGTTCTGGGGTAAGCTATTCGGTATTAACTTTGCACTTGGTGTGGCGACAGGCCTTACCATGGAGTTCCAGTTTGGTACGAACTGGTCTTACTACTCCCACTATGTAGGTGATATCTTCGGTGCACCGCTAGCGATCGAAGCACTTGTCGCATTCTTCCTGGAGTCAACTTTTGTTGGTCTATTCTTCTTCGGGTGGGATCGTCTATCTAAACGCCAACACTTAGCGGTTACCTGGCTTGTTGCACTAGGCTCTAACTTCTCTGCTCTTTGGATTCTTATCGCAAACGGCTGGATGCAAAACCCAGTAGGCGCAGATTTCAACTTCGAAACCATGCGAATGGAAATGGTGAGCTTCTCTGAGGTTGTACTAAACCCAGTTGCTCAGGTTAAGTTCGTGCATACGGTTGCTTCTGGTTACACTTGTGGCGCAATGTTTATTCTAGGCATCAGTTCATACTACCTATTAAAAGGTCGTGACATTGCGTTTGCTCGTCGTTCGTTTGCTATTGCTGCTTCTTTCGGTATTGCAGCTATCTTATCTACCATCGTTCTTGGTGACGAATCTGGCTACGAGCTTGGTGAAGTTCAAAAAGTGAAACTCGCTGCAATTGAAGCAGAGTGGCACACTGAACCTGCACCTGCCGCATTTACGTTATTTGGTGTTCCTAACCAGGAAACGATGCATACCGATTACGCAATTAAGATCCCTTACGTAATGGGTATTATCGCGACACGCTCTTTTGATGAGCAAGTAACAGGTCTTCGTGATTTACGTGATGAACACGTCGATCGTATTCGTGACGGCATGTACGCTTATGAACTTCTAGAGAAGCTTCGTGCGGGCGACAAGTCAGAAGAAAACATGACTGCGTTTGATGAAGTGAAAGGTGACCTAGGTTACGGTCTACTTCTAAAACGCTACACAGACAATGTTGTTGATGCAACAGAAGAGCAAATCCAAGCTGCTGCGGACGACTCAATCCCAACAGTATGGCCGCTATTCTGGTCATTCCGTATCATGGTTGCTTGTGGCTTCATCATGTTGTTTGTCTTTGGTGCGGCGTTTATCCAAACGTGTCGTCAGAAGATTGAACAGAAACAATGGATTCTAAAAGCTGCACTATTTAGCATTCCACTACCTTGGATTGCAATTGAAGCGGGTTGGTTCGTCGCTGAGTACGGCCGTCAACCTTGGGCTGTAGGTGAAATTTTACCAGTGCATGTTGCAGCTTCTGCACTAACTGCAGGTGAAATCTGGACTTCACTCTTCGCAATTCTGGCGCTATACACGGTATTCCTGATTGCAGAAGTTTACCTAATGTTGAAATTCGCTCGTAAAGGCCCAAGTAGCCTGAAAACGGGTCGCTACCACTTCGAGCAAAATGCTGACTCTGTTGAAGACAAAGTTAGTCGCCAAGTAGAAGCGTAAGGTAAGGAGATAACAAGATGTTTGATTACGAAATCTTGCGACTCATCTGGTGGGTACTAATCGGTGTTCTACTAGTTGGTTTTGCAGTAACAGACGGCTTCGATATGGGTGTAGGCGCGCTTGTACCTATCATCGGTAAAAACGACACGCAACGCCGTGTCATGATTAACTCAATTGCTCCTCACTGGGATGGTAACCAAGTTTGGCTTATCACTGCTGGTGGTGCACTGTTCGCTGCTTGGCCTTTGGTTTACGCAACGTCATTTTCAGGCTTCTACTTAGCGATGATTTTGACACTAGCAGCGCTATGGCTTCGTCCTCTGGGCCTAGACTACCGTTCTAAAATCGAAGATCCAAAATGGCGCAATACCTGGGATATCTGTATCTCAATCAGTGGTTTTGTTCCGCCAATCATCTTTGGTGTAGCGTTTGGTAACCTTCTACAAGGTGTACCATTCCAATTGAGTGAGTTCTTGATGCCAACATACCATGGCTCATTCTTTGGTCTACTAAACCCATTTGCACTGTTGTGTGGTCTAGTAAGCTTGTTCATGATTTTGATGCAAGGTTCTACTTGGCTACAAATGAAAACAACAGGCGAAGTGCATGTGCGTGCGCGCAACGTTGCTCAGTTGGCTGGTTTACTGACGGTTGCTGCGTTTGTAGCGGCTGGTTTCTGGATCCAAAATATCGATGGCTACGTCATTGTTGGCGGTATCGACACTAACGCTGCTTCTAACCCTCTAAACAAAGAGGTTATCCGTGAAGCTGGTGCGTGGATGAAGAACTTTGAAAACTACCCACTACTATGGGCTGCTCCTGTATTAGGTGTTGCAATGCCGCTTCTCGCTGTATTGGCATCTCGTCTTGAAAAATGTGCGATTTCGTTCATTACTTCAAGCTTGGGTGTTGCTGGTGTTATCTTTACTGCAGGTTTTGCGATGTTCCCATTCATCATGCCTTCAGACTTAATGCCAAGCCACAGCTTAACAATGTGGGATGCAACGTCATCTGAGCTGACTCTGAACCTAATGACAGGCGTTGCGTTTGTTATGGTGCCAATCATCCTTGGTTACACATCTTGGACTTACTACAAGATGTTTGGTCGCCTTGATGACCAGTACATTGAAGACAACAAAAACTCACTTTACTAAGGAGCATTTACTATGTGGTATTTCGCATGGATTCTAGGTGTACTACTTGCTTGTGCATTCGGTATCATCAACGCTCTTTGGCTAGAGCACTCAGAAATGATGGATAAAGACAGTGAGTAACTTCGCTGATAAGGTAGCGAAACTTCACGCACCAATGGATAAGACTCTGCTACGAGTCTTATCTCTCATCCTTGGCTTTATGCACGTAGGATTGGTGATGTGGGACCCTGAAGCTTACCATCAAGCAATTGGTGGTTTTAACTCAATCATCGCACCAGCACTGATTTGGTCTGTATGTTCAAGCATGGTGTATGGGGTGGGCTTCAAGCCAAGAAACTGGTACTGGCAAGTTTTGTTTAGTCCTTATTTCTCGTTAGCTATCTTGATTTATCTAACGGCACTTTATTTCATTTAGGCTGAAATATGCTGTAATAAAGTCGGTTACTAAATCATCGAATAAAAGCTAGGTATCTCGCCTAGCTTTTATTTTTTCTACAAATTTCAAAAATATTTCCTTAGCTCGGTACCAATTGCTGTCGCTTCAGTTATAGTAATTACTTTAAAGAATTGAATATATTGGTACTCCCTTGCAAGGCACATCAAATCTCTTTCACTGGCCGATCACCGTGTACTATGAAGACACTGATGCGGGCGGTGTTGTATATCATTCTAATTATCTAAAATTCTTTGAGCGCGCACGGACAGAGATGTTACGTGCTAAAGGCATTTCTCAACATGTGTTACTGGAACAAAATATCGGCTTTGTTGTCCGACACATGGATATCGATTTCAACCAAGGGGCTAGGCTGGAAGAGCATCTGACAGTCGTAACCCGAGTGTCAGAAATAAAACGTGCTTCTCTGCAATTCTGTCAAGAGTTGGTCAATGATCAAGGCAAGATATTGTGCAAGGCCTCGGTTAAGGTAGCATGTATCGATAATAAGAAAATGAAACCAATAGCTATTCCAACCTTTATAAATTCGGAGCTAACAAATAGTGACTGCTGATATTTCCATTTTAGATCTCTTTCTTCAGGCCAGTCTGTTGGTAAAGCTTGTGATGCTGACGTTGCTTGGCATGTCAATTGTGTCATGGGCAATGATCATCAAGCGCAGCAAAGTGCTTTCTCAAGCATCAAAAAATGCAGAGCAGTTTGAAGACAAATTTTGGTCGGGTACTGATCTTTCTCAGCTTTACCAAAAAGTAAAAGCGCGTAAAGACGAAATTGAAGGCACAGAAGAAATCTTCTACGCAGGTTTTACAGAGTTTGCTCGCCTACGTAAGAGCAACGCAAATTCACCAGCTTACATCATGGAAGGCACTGGCCGCGCAATGCGCGTTGCTGTTTCTCGTGAAGTTGATGAGCTAGAAACAAGCTTACCGTTTTTGGCAACAGTCGGTTCTATAAGCCCTTATATCGGCCTATTTGGTACCGTTTGGGGCATCATGCACGCCTTTATTGCGCTGGGTGAAGTAAAGCAAGCTACGTTGTCTATGGTTGCACCGGGTATCGCCGAGGCACTTATCGCGACAGCGATGGGTCTATTTGCGGCTATTCCGGCAGTAATGGCGTACAACCGCCTAAGCAATAAAGTGAGTAAACTAGAGCACACTTACGCAACATTTTCTGAAGAATTCCACAGCATCCTTCATCGTCAAGCGATGGCTGGCCGAGACAGTGCGGATAAGGAATAAAGCATGGCGGGTTATCAACCTAAAAAGCGAAAAATGACAGCGGAGATCAACGTTGTTCCGTATATCGACGTAATGCTCGTACTGTTGATCATTTTTATGGCGACCGCTCCATTTGTGACTCAAGGCGTCGACGTTGATCTTCCGAAAACATCGACTGCAGAATCTATGCAAGACCTTGCTGGCGAGACTGACAGTAGCTTTATTATCATCGAAATTGATAGCGAGGGTAATTTAGGCCTAAGCGTCAATGATGAAGAAGTTCAGCGAGGTTTGTCGTTGCAAGATGTTATTGTGCGAGTGAAAGCGGAGCGAGAGGTTAAGCCGGATTCACCAGTTGCGGTAGGTGGCGACGCGGCAACACCATATGCCGATGTTGTTCTATTGCTGGATGAACTAAGTCGAGCTGGTATCCCTAAGGTAGGTCTAATGACCGATATCAGGGAATAGACATCAATTATCTATGAAAGATCACAAGAAGAAACCCAACCAATACACCAAACCGATAGCAATATCGGTTGGTTTGCATGCAATTCTAGTTGCAGCCCTGCTTTGGGGGACGGACTTCAATATGTCTAAACCAGAGCCTACAGGGCAAATGGTTCAAGCTGTTGTCATCGATCCAAAACTTGTGCAGCAACAAGCGAAAGAAATTCGCCAGCAACGCGAAAAGGCAGCGAAAAAAGAACAAGAGCGTCTTGATAAACTGAGACGCGAAGCAGAGCAGCTAGAAAAAAACCGCAAAGCTGAAGAAGAGCAAATTCGCAAGTTGAAAGAGCAGCAAGCGAAAGATGCTCAAGCGGCGCGAGAAGCAGAAGCTGCACGTAAGAAAAAAGAGCAAGAGCGCAAGCAGGAAGAAGAACGTGTTCGCAAAGAAAAAGAGCGAGCTGCTAAGCTAGAAAAAGAGCGCAAGGAAAAAGAAGAAGCCGTGCGTAAAGCTGAGCAGGAGCGTTTAGCAAAAGAAGCGGCTATAGCAAAAGCTGAGCAAGAACGTTTGGCTCGTGAAAAAGCAGCAAAAGAAGCGGAAGAAAAAGCACGTCGTGAGCGTGAAGCTGCTGAAAAAGCTGAACAAGAGCGCATTGCAAAAGAGAAAGCGGCAAAAGAGGCAGCGGAGCGAGAGCGTAAAGCGAGAGAAGCAGCTGAGCGTGCCGAGCGTGAGCGTAAAGCTCAAGAAGCCGCGTTAGATGATATTTTTGCGGGTCTCGAGGATGAGGTCAGTAAAAACAGTGCTGCGCGCAATCAATTTATTGACGACGAACTTTCTCGTATGTCATCCATCTATACTCAAAATATTCAGCAAAAGCTGATTAAGGATGACTACTTGCTGGGAAAGGAGTGTAGGGTAAACATCAAATTGATTCCGACAGGAACTGATATGATGGTCTCTGGTGTTACCGTTTTGAGTGGCGATACTCGAGTATGTGCTGCGGCGAAGCGAGCAATAGCTCAGGTAGGGACGTTCCCTAAATCTTCAGAATCAGCGGTCAATGAAAGACTAAAAGACATCAACATAACTGTTGCTTTGGACTAAAAGGAATAAGACGTGATTAGACGCCTTTTACTAGGAATGTTTGTACTGTTTAGCAGTATGACAAATGTGGCGAATGCCGCATTAGAGTTGGTCATTACCGATGGTATTGATTCAGCACGACCAATTGCTGTTGTTCCGTTTAAGTGGGAGGGCACACAAGCGCTTCCAACGGATGTTTCTGCTGTTATCGCCTCGGATTTACAACGTAGTGGTAAATTCAGCCCAGTTCCAACGAGCAAAATGCCACAAACACCGTTCAGTGAATCAGAAGTTAATTTTGATGCTTGGACCAATTTAGGTGTGGATGCGCTATTGACTGGTTCAATCAAGCAAAACGACCAAGGTGACTACGTTATCAACTATCAACTTGTTGATATTGTGCGTGGTCAGTTAACAGGTGGGAAGAGTAAGGCGCTTGGTAGTGACGGTGAATTGGTTCTGTCAAAAGATCATGTGCTGTTCAATAAAGTAGCCACTGTTCAAGGGCCTCGTATGCGTGAGTACGCTCACCGTATCTCTGATTTGGTGTATGAACAGTTAACTGGCGACCGTGGCGCTTTCATGACTCGTATCGCATATGTGGTAGTGAACGATAAAGACCGTTTCCCTTACCAACTTCGAGTCGCTGATTACGATGGCTACAATGAGCGTCTGGTTTTACGCTCTAAGCAACCATTAATGTCACCAGCGTGGTCACCCGATGGTAAAAAGCTTGCATATGTTAGCTTCCAAAATGGCCAAGCAGAAATCTTCATCATGAACATCTACACCGGTGAACGTGAGAAAATTACTTCATACCCACGTCACAATGGTGCGCCAAGATTTTCGCCAGATGGCAATAAGTTAGCGATTGTTCTTTCTAAAACAGGCTCGCTTCATGTTTATACGTTTGACCTTAACACTCGTAAGCTGACGCAAATTACGCGTGGCAGATCAAATAATACGGAACCGTTCTGGCATCCGGATGGAAAATCGTTGATTTTCACATCGGATAGGGGTGGTAAACCACAGATTTATCAAGTAAATTTGGGCAGCGGTTCTATTGACCGTTTGACTTGGCAAGGCAGCCAAAATTTGGGTGGTCAGATTACTCCTGATGGGCGATTCCTAGTTATGGTGAACCGCAGCAACGCAGGATTTAATTTGGCGAAACAAGATTTGGAAACTGGTGCTCTTCAAGTCTTAACTAAGACCTTGCTTGATGAGTCTCCTAGTATTGCCCCAAACGGTGGCATGGTTGTGTATAGCTCGATTTACAACAAGAAAAACGTACTATCGATGGTGTCAATTGATGGTCGATTCAAAGCTAGATTACCGGCAACAAATGGGCGTGTTCGAGCGCCTGCATGGTCACCGTTTTTGTAGTAATAAGTTTGATTAATAAAGGAAAATAAGATGCAACTGAACAAGGTTCTAAAAGGGCTACTAATCGCGCTTCCTGTAATGGCTGTTACAGCGTGTAGTTCAAGCGACGACGCTGCTTCTAACACTGGTGCAGCAACAAACAACAATGGCGCAGTGGAAACAACAGTAGCTACGCCAATTGATCAAAGCGGTCAGTTGACAGAGCAAGAGCTAAAAGAGCAAGCGCTACGTGAAACTCAAACAATCTACTTTGCTTTTGACAACTCAACAATTGCAGCAGATTACGAAGAGATGCTAGCGGCTCACGCTTCTTACCTAAGCAAGAACCCAGCACTTAACGTAACTATCGAAGGTCACGCTGATGAGCGCGGTACGCCTGAGTACAACATTGCTCTAGGTGAGCGTCGTGCGCAAGCAGTAGCGAACTACCTACAAGCACTAGGTGTTCAAGCTGACCAAATCTCAATCGTTAGCTACGGTGAAGAGAAGCCACTTCTTCTAGGTCAATCAGATGAAGTTTACGCTAAGAACCGTCGCGCGGTTCTAGTATACTAATTCGAGGTAATCCTCATGTTCAGTAACACTAAGCGCGCTGTTGCGCTTACGTTACTGGCAAGTGCAGCGAACTTTGCGTTCGCTGCACCAGCTCCAGTATCCGATCTCAACAGCACATCATCCGTCTCTAAGAGCCGTTCATCTGAAACGGAAGTAGAGCGTCTAGAACGTTTGCTACAAAATCGCAATCGCGTTCAGCTCCAAATGCAACAGCAAATTGACCAAATGTCACAAGAGATCAGTGAATTGCGTGGTCAATTAGAGCGAAATAGCTACGAAATGAAACAAATGTTGCAACGTCAACGTGAGTTGTTTGTCGAGCTAGATCGTGTTCGTGGAGAGATAAAATCCACACCTGCACAAGAAGCACAACCTGTGAAAACAGGTGGCCAGTACACTCCAAATGTTGATGAGCAAACGGCATATCAGAATGCAGTTGACCTCATTCTCAAAAAGCGTGATTACACTGGCGCAATTGCAGCGTTCCAGCAGTTCCAGAAAGATTATCCTGATTCTACATATTCAGCGAATTCTCACTACTGGTTAGGTCAGTTGTACTTCGCTAAAAAGCAGGATGAGGATGCAGTGAAAAGTTTTGCCGCTGTGGTGTCTTATAAAGACTCCAATAAGCGAGCTGATGCGTTGCTTAAGTTAGGCGAAATCGCTGAGCGTAATAGCAATGCAGCTCAAGCGAAAAAGTACTACCAACAAGTGGTTGATGAATACCCAGGTAGTGCATCTGCAAAACTTGCCAGCTCTAAGCTGTAAGACGTTATGTTTTGAAAAGGAAGCCTCGGCTTCCTTTTTCTTTTCCATTTTCTGTTGGTGCAGAACGGCTAAGTCGATAGCAATGATGCAGAGCCTCTGACCTTGTGTTGCACCGAATTTCGCTACTCGGAAATGCTACCTGTAACAAAGATATACGGCTAGACCGCTAGAAATCCCCGCGACAAGTTGGTTTTTGAAAATTAACGAGGTTACAATACTCGGATTAAAGGAAGTTGCGTAGAGCATGAGCAATGAGCCATATATTAGATAAAATCGACACTGTTTACCCATTCCCACCGAAACCAGTTCCATTAAGCGAAGAAGAAAAAGCATCTTACATTGAGCGTATTAAAAAGTTACTCAAAGAAAAAGATGCGGTACTTATCGCGCACTATTATACCGACCCTGAGATTCAAGCCCTAGCTGAAGACACTGGCGGGTTTGTTGGTGACTCGTTGGAAATGGCGAAGTTTGGTAATCGTCACCCTGCAAGTACATTGATTATTGGTGGTGTTCGCTTTATGGGCGAGTCGGCCAAAATTCTGACACCAGAAAAGCGCATTCTAATGCCAACGTTGGAAGCGGAATGTTCGCTTGACCTTGGCTGTCCTGCGGATAAGTTCAGCGAGTTTTGTGATGCTCACCCTGATCATACGGTTGTAGTTTACGCAAATACTTCAGCAGCGGTTAAAGCCCGTGCCGACTGGGTCGTTACATCGAGCATTGCGCTTGAAATCGTGGAACACTTAGACGCTGAAGATAAGCCAATTATTTGGGGACCAGACCGTCACCTAGGATCGTACATCGCTAACAAAACTGGCGCAGATATGCTGCTTTGGCAGGGTGAGTGTGTGGTCCATGATGAGTTCTCTGCTGATGCGCTACGAAAAATGAAGAGCGTGTATCCAGATGCGGCTATTTTGGTTCACCCTGAGTCACCAGCAAGCGTCGTAGAACTTGCCGATGCCGTTGGATCAACGAGTCAGCTGATCAAAGCAGCGAAAGAGCTTCCTCACAAACAAATGATCGTTGCGACAGACAAAGGCATTTTCTTTAAAATGCAGCAACTTGTGCCAGAGAAAGAACTTATCGAAGCGCCAACCGCAGGTGCAGGCGCAACATGTCGCAGCTGTGCACACTGTCCTTGGATGGCAATGAACGGTTTGAAAGCAATTGAGAAAGCGCTTAGTGAAGGTGGTGAAGAGCACGAAATTTTTGTTGATGAAGCGCTACGTGTGAAATCACTTATCCCACTGAACCGCATGCTAGATTTTGCTGAGCAGCTAAATATGCAAGTGAAAGGTAATGCTTAAAAAGTAGGCGTAACTGAAAGTAAATCTCAAAAACCAGCCGAATATGGCTGGTTTTTTTGTGTCTTACTATCAATGAGTTACTATTGATGCAATCAATGAATATCGAGGTCATAAATTTATGGCGGTGTGGTTAGTAGTTAAAAAGTGGCTTAGTTCCCACCTTTTTAAATTGAGCAACCGAAGCCTTCTCATCTTTAGTGGCTTATATGTGAGCCTTTCATGGTGGCTGCTGGTTCTCGCTGGTGAAACAGCATTAACAGACAGTTTCGCTAACTTTATCTATTACCTCATGGTTACGGCGAGTACGGTGGGTTATGGCGACCATTCTCCAGTAACAGATATGGGTAAATGGGTTGTCGTACTATTTGTAATCCCCGGCGGTTTGAGCTTATTCGCCGCATTATTGGGGCGTGTCGCTGGAGCAGCGATGGACTATTGGCGAGCGGGTATTTTAGGAAAACGGAGAGTAAGAGTGGAAAACCATATTGTATTGTTGGGCTGGAATGGATCGAGAACGATGCACCTTATTCGCATGTTACAACATGAAGAAGAGGGAAAGCGCCCGATTGTTTTATGCAGCCGTTCAGAAATAGAGAACCCGTTACCTGGCGAAATCAGTTTTATCAAAGTGACCAGTTATACCGATTCGCAAGAGATGAAAAACGCCAATATTGCCGAAGCCGCTTGCATTATTGTGGATAATCTCTCGGACGACATTACCTTGTCAGCCGCTCTATACTGCGCATCTGTAAACCCTTCCGCTCATTTGGTCGCTTACTTTAAAGATGAAGCGCTAGGCCGACTTCTAAGTCAGCATTGCCCGAAAGCGGAATGCATACCTGCTGTTGGCGCAGAAATGTTGGCAAAAGCGGCGGTTGACCCGGGCTCAAGTGCGCTTCATCAGGAGCTTTTGGCTTCAACACGAGGTATGACGCAATACTCAGTTATTTATCCTGAGGGGCAGTCTGCCACCACTATTGAGAATCTCTTCGTTTTTCTCAAAAGACGCCATCATGCCACGCTGATTGCTTTTGATATTGGCGATGGTATTCAACTCAACCCAGATTTAGATGCTGAAGTACCCGCGAGTACCAAGCTGTTTTACATTGCAGATGAACGTATTGAAGATTTTGCCTGGAAAGAAATGAACAAGGAACAATAATGCACATGATTGCCGGCCTGTTAGCAGGCTTCCCAAACTTTTTACTCTATTTCTCTGTTTCTATTATTTTTGTATTGGCGTTTAAGTTCATCTACGTCAAGTTGACGCCATACGATGAGTGGCATCTGATTAAAGAAAAACAAAATACAGCAGCAGCGATTGCGCTAAGTGGGGCTTTCCTTGGTTACTGTCTCGCGATTTCGGGGGCGGCAAAAAACTCGGTCAATATCGTCGATTTTATGGTGTGGGGCGTTGTTGCAATGCTTGCTCAAATTATCGCATTTGCAATTGTACGCTTTATTTTACTTCCGAAAGTGGCAGAGCGTATCGAAAAAGATGAACTGCCAGCCGGTATCGTATTAGCAGCAGTTTCTGTTTCGGTTGGCGTATTGAATGCCGCGTGCATGACCTACTAGGAGGAACGATGAAGCGGAGTTCTAACGTTAAACGTTCTTCCATGGACAAAAGCTTAAAGCTTGGGAAAATTCTTCCCTTTGCTGCCTTTGGTGGTATTTTCTTCTTTGCTACGTACGAGTCAAAAACAGAAGGGTACATTTTTTCTGATGCCGATGAGTGTAAATCTAACTCGCCTGAGTTTAGTGAACAGTGTGACATTGCATACCAAGAAGCTTTAGCTCGTGCCGAACAAAATGCCCCTCGCTACCGCAGCGAGTTCGAATGCGAGAATGATTTCTACGAGGATGATTGTTACTACAGTTCCAGTTCCCGAGCTTATGTACCTAACTTTGGCGGTTTTTTTTACAGTCGCTCATTAAGCGGGTTGAAAGGTTATAACAAGAGCTATTACTCAGAGCCGATGTACCGTTATAAATCCAAATTCTATAATGGAGCAGGACAATTCTTTGGCTCCTACCGAAATCAGCCGACCAAAGTTGCGACGAATAGCCTTAATAAACGTGGTGGCGGCACCATTGGCAGGGCGATGTCTCGAGGCGGGTTTGGTAAAGCGGTGTCGGTCAGTCGAGGCGGTTAAAAAGAACTATGTTTCGACGAGAAATACAAGAGCGCGAAAACTGGCGTGAATTAGCACGCCAGTTTGGTTTTGGTTTCCATACCATGTATGACCAACCGTATTGGGATGAGAGTGCTTACTATCAATTCACGCTGGAGCAAATTGAGCGCGATATAGAAGCGCCCACTGAAGAGCTGCATCAGATGTGCCTGGCTATTGTGGATGAAGTCGTTCGGAGTGAGCGGTTGCTGACGCAATGTGCGATCCCTGAATCTATGTGGGAGCAGGTCGCTTCTTCATGGAGACGAAGCGAACCTTCGCTTTATTCGCGGCTGGATTTCGCGTACAACGGGACCTCGCCTGCAAAATTACTGGAAAACAATGCGGATACGCCAACCAGCTTGTTTGAAACTGGCTTTTGGCAGTGGGTGTGGCTAGAAGATGTTGTAAATAAAGGTCGAGTTCACCAGAGCGCGGATCAATTCAATATTCTTCAAGACTTTTTGATCGAGCGCTTTGCCGAAATAGCAAAATACCAACCAGGACAAACACTTCACTTTAGCTGCTGCAAGTACACTGAAGAAGATAAAGGGACTGTCCAGTATTTAGAGGATTGCGCGCGAGAGGCAGGGTTAGCAACGGCATTCGTGCATGTCGAAGATATTGGAGTGACGGAAGATGGTCTGTTTGTGGATGCTGACGACAGAGCGATTCGTTGGATGTTTAAGCTTTACCCTTGGGAGTTTATGTTTGAAGAGGAATATGCGAAGTACTTAGCGACTGCGAACGTAAACTGGTTAGAACCGATGTGGAAGTCGATTCTATCCAATAAAGCACTTTTACCGTTATTGTGGGAGCGCTTTCCTAATCACCCGAACCTTTTGCCCGCTTATTTTGCTAACGATTCAAAAGCGAACACTATGAGAGATTGTGTCATCAAGCCACTATTTTCTCGAGAGGGCGCGAACATCGAGATCGTCATCGATGGAAAACGTTTTGTTAAAACGTCAGGGCCTTATGAATCTAAATTCAATATCGTCCAGCAATACCATCCACTACCTAAGTTTGGGCAAAACCATACGTTAATTGGAAGTTGGTTGGTCAATGATAGAGCTGCCGGTATTTCGATTAGGGAAGACAGTAGCTTAGTGACTCAAGATATGGCGCGGTATATTCCACATGTAATTTTAACATGATCAAAAAAGCTCTCCATTTGGAGAGCTTTTTGTCTATTCAGCCGTTCAATCTTGATGGTCGACAGCGTTGCGTCTATTGTTCTTCAGCTAATGCAACACCGCGCTGGGTAAGACCACATAACATCACTGGCATTGCATTGAAGATTTCCTCAAACTGCTCTAAGCCTTCCATACCTTGTTCGGCCAATGTTTCAATGGTCGTTTCTGGGTCGTAAAGCATAGTAAGAGAAAGTAAAACACCACCGAGTAGGGCATTATCTTCGCTATCCTCAGGCATCAACGTTTCCCAGTCATCACGCGCAAGTTGCCAGCCTTGTAATACACCTTCACAGAAATCGCGAGCCTGACTTGTTACAATGTCTTGCTCATCTAGCGCGCACCCTGCAGGCCACTGCCAAGTGCCTTCTAGGAGAGCGGGACGAGTTTGGTTCCACATTTGTACAATCTCGTCAATGTATTGCTCTAGTTGCTCACCGTCAGTAAATGGCGCTGTTTCTTCTCCACCCCATAAGAATGGCAACCACTCTTGAGGCATTAATACGTTTGGCGCTGCAGCCATCGCTGTTACAAAGCCTTGAGTTTTTGCTAGGTTTAGTAGTTTACCGTCAAGTTCTGGGAGAGAAAGGATGTCTTGTAGTTTCAAAATAGAATACCATTTGTTAATGGGCTGGTTGATTGCGCTCATCTTACCAATCAATTAGTGATAAATCGATATTAGGGAATGATTCACACATCTATGGAAATTCGCTCATCACTTAGAAAAAAAAGCATTCTCGCCCTAACACTTTACCTGTGCTTCTTTATCGCCACTATCGGTTCTGTCGCCTATTTGGTTGTTGAGCCACCGGTTAGACAAAAGCTAGAGCAAAACCTAGAGTTACGTACCCAACTCCTGGCTCTTGAGATCAAAGAGCCCCTCCTCAGTTCTACAGGTGTATTGAGCGGCTTAGTAGGGCTAGCCCAAGGGACTGAAAATATTCAATCTCTCAACACAATAATTCCACATATTCTTCAATTGAGTGACAAGATGCTTGTTAGTGGTGGCGTATGGCCTAAACCCGAACTCAAAGCAGAACAATGGAGATATAAAAGTCTATTCTTCAATAAAAACAGTGATAGTGGTATTGACCAAATTCACTCCTACAATAACCCCGAATCTGGCGGTTATGATAATGAACCCTGGTATGTCGCTGCCGCCGATGCTCCGGTAGGTTCTGTTAGTTGGTCTACGGTTTACATCGATACTTTTACTCAGGTCCAGATGATTACCGCGTCTTCTCCGTACTACCAAAACGGTCGATTCGCTGGAGTTGTAACGGTAGACCTATCACTTGATGCACTTTTTCAGTTTATTCGAGAGCACACGAACCAGCATTCTTTAGGGGTAGTGGTTCGCGATGCTGACTCAAACGTGATTATTGAGCACAACTTTCAACTGACGGACGAAATTTATGTCAGCGAGCTTGATTTCGGAGAGTTCGATTGGCGCATGGAAGTTGTCAACGCAAAAGCTAAAGTCGCTGATCAAGTGTTTGAACAAGTGATGAGCGTTGAGGGGAGGATCATTCCATTTTTGCTCTTGTGTGTCTTGGTCGGTTACTACTTACTGAATCGCTATATTGTTGAACCAATTGTTCGCATTGCCGCTAAGATTGATGACTCGAAAACTGGTGGGATCATAGATATTGACTACGATAGCGATGACGAAATCGGACAGCTTATCGAGAAGTTCAATGAAAAGACGATCTATTTAGAGCAGGAGAGAATAAAAGCTCAGGCTTCGACAAACGCTAAAACGGCATTCTTAGCCACATTGTCCCACGAGATTCGCACACCAATGAACGGTGTACTAGGAACTGCCCAGATACTGTTAAAAACACCACTTACCGATGAGCAGCGTAAGCACCTGAGAACACTTTATGATTCAGGTGATCACATGATGACATTACTCAATGAGATTTTAGATTACTCAAAAATTGAACAAGGGCATGTTGAGTTTGAAAATAAGCCTTTCCCAATTGAGTCGATTATCGGCAGTATCAAGAGTGTTTATCAAACTCTATGTGCAGAAAAAGGTCTTCGCTTTAGAGTCGTCTCGCATTTACCAACGGGTCGTTGGTACAACAATGACAAAGCCCGTTTGCGTCAAGTACTGTTCAATCTACTCAATAACGCTGTTAAGTTCACCGATCGTGGCATCGTAGAGGTAGAGCTAGCCGAGAAATCGAGTAAGGCAGGCACCAAGCTGATACTAAAGGTAAAAGATACAGGAATTGGTATTTCAAAAGAGGCACAAAAACGCATTTTTCGTCCTTTTGAGCAAGCGGAGTCATCAACGACTAGACGGTTTGGTGGTACAGGGCTTGGTTTAGCAATAGTCAAAGAAATCGCGGAACATATGGGTGGGCAAGTGGTTGTAGAGAGTCAGGAGGACGCTGGAACGACTTTTACTGTCGAAATTGCCCTTACACCTTGCAAGCCAGGTAAAGTAGAGTCAATCAATACACATAAATTGAACTGTAAAGGGTTGAAAGCACTCATTGTTGAAGACAACCGAACAAATGCGATCATTATGGAAACTTTCCTCCGAGCCAAGGGCTTTGAGTGCACAAGTGTCGAAAATGGTCAGCTTGCAGTCGATGAGGTTGCGATCAAACCATTTGATTTGATACTGATGGATAATCATATGCCTGTTCTAGATGGCGTTGGGGCCATATCAGCCATTCGAGCAATGAGTTCACCTGCTAAGTCGGTACTGATTTTTGGCTGTACAGCGGATGTGTTCAAAGAAACACAAGAGCGTATGATTAATGTAGGAGCAGATCACATAATAGCGAAACCAATAGTGGAGTCTGAATTAAATGATGCACTGTATCTTCATGCGACACAGTTATATCAGTACCAATCGGACTTTGATGGAAATGCAGCAGATAGCTTTAATGCTGAAAAGTGGTTACTCAACTTCTATGTCGCTCTAGATAATGGACATCTTAATGAAGCACTTGAGGCTATTTCAGCGATCATTGCGGAGGCTCCCCTTGAACTCAGTGGCGACGTTTCTTCAGTCGCCGAACGGATAAGAAGTAACTTAAAGCGTCAGCAATCCCCAGACCAAGATGATATCGATACATTAACGATTTTGCTGGCCTCACCATAATTTAATCAATATGGCGCAACTGTGAATTGTTCTTACTATTCATACGTCATCCAGCTTCGTGACAAACTCTTCTAACCCGCAATGAACAGGCTTGCAGTTTTACTTTTACGAGTAAAACAGCAAGACCTTCTACTGTGATTATATCGGTAATACTCTGAATTTTCGCAGCTTGGTAGCATAAGCTATAGGAGTGACTGTTTTCGGTCCGAGTTTTGTTCTAACTTTACGTCAAAATAATTATCGTAACCCCTTTTTATGTAAGTGAAATCCGTGTTTTTGTACCATTTTTACGTGATTTTAGGCGTTTTTACTCGCCATTGGTGAAAAAAACTACTTTTACTTTAAAAGTTGGTTATAAATTTACAACTTAATTTTAAATACAGAACCATAAGCTAGTTTTTGTGTGCTCTAATTGCATCATTAACTGGCTTGATGTCTTTTTAGTGGTTAATAGTTTTATTATTCTTATTAATTGCAGTGTTTGATTTTAAGGGTTTTGTAAATGAAGTCTCGTGGACCATTTTGTATTCGTCACGCCGCAGCGGATACCTTTGCTATGGTTGTTTTTTGCTTTATCACAGGGATGATTGTCGAGATTTTGATTTCAGGGATGACATTTGAGCAATCTCTAGCATCGCGTACGCTATCGATTCCAGTGAATATCGCTATTGCTTGGCCGTATGGGGCTTTTCGTGATTGGGTGCTGCATCAAGGTAGTAAGGTGTCACCGTCTTCCTTTATGAAAAACATCTCTGATCTGGTCGCTTATGTACTATTTCAATCTCCAGTTTATGCGGGTATCTTATTCGCGGTTGGCGCGTCTACAGATCAAATTGTGACCGCAGTGGCAAGTAACGCTGTTATTTCTTGTGGCATGGGTGTGTTGTATGGGTACTTCTTGGATATGTGCCGCCGTTGGTTCCGTGTTCCCGGTTATTCTCAAAGCATGTAAATGCCCCAGTTTTGCTCAATTTAGTTACTTAGTGAGCAATCGATTCGAAAAGGGTGCTTTTTTTTATGTTTAGCCTTGACCATCAGGCACATAATCATTAAATTAGCGCCTCGTTAGCCAATAATGCTAACCAAAATTTGATGCGGTGAGTTGTCCGAGTGGCTGAAGGAGCACGCCTGGAAAGTGTGTATACGGCAACGTATCGAGAGTTCGAATCTCTCACTCACCGCCACATTCTATAAGCCCTTGTAGTGTAAGAACTTCTTATAATACAGGGGTTTGGTGTTTTAATGTAAGCTGCCTACTGGTACAAAGAGTAGGTACAATGTCGAACATCATGGCAAGTCCTTATAAGCATCCTAAAACTGGTGTTTACTACCTTAGAATGGCTGTCCCCAAAAAGCTGGTTCCTATAATCGGTAAGACAGTCTTCAAGAAATCTCTTCAAACGAAAAACCTTTCTGAAGCTAAACCACGATTTACTGAGTGTCTATTCGATGCGCAGAAGCAGATCGCCGTTGCTCAGTTAAAACTATCTAATTCATCCAATGTCGAACTCAATGTTAGAGACTGTGCAATCATCGCAGAGCGTTGGTATGAACACGTAAAGAATGAAGTTGATACCTCTGGTAACTACGATCTTTTCCTAAAAAGGGATGTAGATGCGGAAGGCACAGTCCGTGAATTTGGCTTGTCTGATACTTTGTCCATATGTGGCAACGAGGTTGATACTGCTACTCCTGACCAGCTTCAAGAGCTAGCAGATGAACTAAAAGAGTTTATTGTTGCTCAACTAGATAGAGAGGGTTTAGTTGTCTCTTCTCACAGTGAGTCTTTCCGTCAATTAGCAGTAGCTTTCTATCACTACATTCATCGCATCGAAGCGCTATGTAGAGCACGTTACAACCGTGACTATGGCTACGAAGCAGTATCTAATCCTATTGCAGACAAACCTCTGTCAGTTAACGCTTTAGCTAACAAACACCAGCCTAAACGCAAAAAGGCATCTCAATACTCTATATCTAATGTGTTTAAGAGGTATCACCAGTCTGAAACTCTTAAGGACAAAGACGCTAAAGCATTGTATGAGGCAGGCCTTCAGATTGAGCGTCTAATCGAAGTTATCGGAGATCTGGATGTTACTGAAGTAACTCGTGCGCATATCGTTGAGTTTCGAGATACATTGCTTCAGTTACCTAAGTCTAAAATTGCAAGTATCAGGAATAGACCTCTTCTAGAGCAAATTGAACTTGTAAAGATACAAGGTCTAGAGACTTTAAGTGCTACTACGGTGAAGAACTGTCTACGCAAGACCTCTGTTGTGTTTAGCTATGCCGTTGAACTAGGCATCATCGACTCTAATCCACACGTAGGTGTGCGTGTTGCCACAGCGGAGAAGAAAACTGAAGCTAATGAGGGAAAAGGCTACACTGACTCAGAAATGCGTCGACTGTTCCAAGCTGACGTATTTAATGATGTTAATGCTCGTAAACCTTATGGTATGGCTTGTTATTGGGTTCCTTTGTTGTGCAGATATACAGGTGCACGCCTAGAGGAGATGTCTCAACTACATAAGTCAGATGTATCCCAATCAGACTCAGGCATACATTACCTCAATATCCGTCGAGGTGAGGGGCAAAGCGTTAAGAATAACTCTTCACTGAGACACGTACCTATCCCTGCTCATCTGATAGAACTAGGTTTCTTAGATTATGTTGCGGAGTCAGGCGGCTTCTTGTTCCCAGAGCTTAAAGAGAACAAATACGGCAAGAAATCAGCGGCACTCAGTAAGTGGTGGGGTCAAACAGTCAGGTCTCTAGGTATACACACAACCCAACCGGCTCATGCGTTTAGGCATACTTTCAAGACGGCTCTGCGCAGACTGGGTATTGCTGACACTGTTAGTGACGCTATTACTGGTCATACTCCAGCGGGTGTAGGCGGTTCATATGGTACGGTTGAGTTGGAGACGAAAAAAGAAGCTATCGACCGTCTCCCTCGTTTAGCTTTAAGCAGGCTATAAGAACATTACTTAGTTAGAGTTTACATGTGCTATTGTTTAAACATCTTTTCTGAAAGGTTTTTGTTTAAGTTGTTGTTTTTAAAATATTAAATTTATATCTTTAAGTTTAAATACTCCTATAGTGACCACCTAGAGGTCTCAGCGGTCACGAGTGACCACCCTAGCGTTTTCTCAAAGATAGCCACCAGCTTGGGGATACCGCTAAGATCTCTCTGTGGGTTTTCTGATGTAAGTGCTAGGTTTTCACCGTGGCTTTTTCTTCGAATTTCTCGTATTCATTAACGTCACCATCACCGTACTTTAGAATGACTTCGTTTTCATCCCAACTACGCTTTACGACAATTCCTAAAGCTCTTTTATCTAAAGTATTTAATGCCTTTCTAAAGGCCATAGGGTTTCTTTGGATTAAATCCTTGAGGGACTCTTTCTGATAACTTATTTCATTGAGTTCTAGTTCTTCTTCAGATAAAGCAGCCTCAAACCTATTACCTTTATAAGCTTTTGATAATCTGCTGATAATTGGAAATCCATCCTTATCGAAATCGTCAGGCATTACCTCAAATCTCTTTAATAGCTTTTTTCTAAGCTTTTCTGCCGCCTTTTGATAATCACTCGACCACTCTTTCACATTAGGTAAACCAACCTCGATACAGGCTTTCTGAGCGTTCAAAATATGTAATCCTTGGGTTTCACTGCAATCAAATAACTTAGCGGTTTCGCGCTTTGAAAGTAGTTCTAGGTTTTCCCCCTGCATCAAAGACTGCTTAAACTTGTTTTGCCATATCTCAGACTGATCTAAGGCTGTACCGTGTTCCACGTTCTTAGTAAGAGAATCTAAATAAGCCTCTGCTTCTGTATAGCCTCGATAAATTTTTACGGGGACTAAAAGGTTTTGGCTTGGGTTGTCTTTAAGGAACTTGTGGCATGCCTCTGTGCGGTGGAAACCGCTCACTACATACAACTCACCGTAAATATCATAGGCTTCTATTGGTTCCCTAATGCCATTACCGTTCTCTAAACTGGTAAGAATGTTTCTGAGTTGCCTTTGTCTACTGTTTTCTGAAGCTGCTCTGTCTGCTCTTTTAGCTATTAACTGTGTTTGTCTGCTTTGAAATCTTTCATCGAGAACAAGCTGTCTAGGGTCAATTTGCTCTAAAGTGCACTGTTTCATCATCGTTTACTGCTGGTATAACTCTATCTTGTGGTTGGTTAGTATGATTGAACCTCACAAACACTCTACCTCTTGATAATTGTGGGTAGGGGGGCGTTAGCTTCCGAGTTTGTTCCTACTTCGATTGCATCGCCCCCTGACGTTTACACAAAATGTGATTTACAAAAGTTCATTTTTTTAAGAGAGACGACCATACCAGTTGCCTACATGTGTTCGGATTACGGGTAGACCATCTTTTGCCGCTTTCTTTGCGTTTTTCACTGAACAGACAAACCATGCTTTGACTTCAGGTATGCGGTGGTAGTTGTCTATCTCGTTAAGTTCAACTTCTGGTAGGATAAAATCTTCAACTAATGTAGTTTGTTCCATGTTGTTATACCTTTGTAATTTTACTTTTGTGGAATAGCAGAGTAAGCAAGCATGTGAACTCTCTCGTTTAGAGGATGACCATTGTGTGCTTTTACCCACTCCCAAGAAACATTCATTGATTCGTTCAGTTCGTCCAATTTTTGCCATAAGTCTGCGTTAAGGACGGGTTTTCTGTCACTCCTACGCCAACCATTACGCTTCCAGCTACGTATCCATGTAGTAATGCCATTTTTTACATACTGGCTGTCTGTGTGGACTGTTATAGGGTTGTTCGGATATTTCTTATATATAACCTCTAACGCTTTAATTGCTGCCGTTAGTTCCATTCTGTTGCTGGTGGTCTTTCTTTCATGTCCAGAGCGTTCTAGTTTTTTGTCTGCTCTGGTTAGTATGAATGCCCAGCCGCCTATGCATTTCTGCGTAATACATGAACCGTCTGTGTAGGCGTTAATTACTTCTTTAGCGTTGCTAGTTACTGTTGTTTCCATTTTTCTCCTTACTCTTCTTTGATTCTGCGTAGAGGCGCTTAACCGTTGATTGAGAGATGTTAAGCTTCTCTGCGGTTTTGGATATGGACAATCCTTCATTCCTTAGCTTTGCCACTTTATCTGCACTTGCTTTGGCAGGACGACCAATAGTTTTGCCTTCAGCCCTTGCTCTTGCTTGACCCTCAATTGTTCGTTCTCTAATACGATCTTTTTCAAACTCAGCAAAAGCTAAAAACATTTTCAACATTAACTGACCTTCAGGGCTGTTTAGGTCGTTATGTGGTAAATCTAAACAGTGGATATTGATACCTTTGTCCATCAAAAGCTTGATCGTTTGTTGTACATCTATGTTGTCACGTCCCAAGCGGTCTAGCTTTAAGACCACCAGCGTGTCACCTGCAACAAGCTTGTGCTCAATAAGAATCCTGAAGCCTTTACGTTCCAAAGCACAAACACCACCTGATACAACATCTTCAACTACAAAAGCTTCGTTGACTTCATATCCTCTGTCTTTGAAGGCTTGTATTTGGTTCGCTGTTGTCTGCTCTGTTGTAGAGACTCGACAATAGAAATAAGTCCTCGTACTCATTAGCCCTCGCATACCACTCTGAAAAAGTAGTATGGATTTTATGAGCCTAGGTCAAAATGTCAAGGGGGTACTTATGAGACGTTTTTGTCTCATACTATGCGGGTAGGTTCGAAAACGAATGGTTTTGAGCTGATTAGGGAAGTTCTTAGTTCTACTAGCCTACTTGAACGAAAAGGTATAACTAATCGTTTTGATTGAACGATAATTAACTGATAAGAACACATTATATGCAAAGTGCGTTTGCATTTTGTTATGTTTGTGTGTATCGTATTCATGTGGGTGCACTACGCCCATTTGCAGTTTTCGTTTTAAGTGTGCGTAACGTTGATGTAGAAAATCGATGCTCTATTTTAGAGCGAACTTACATATTAGTAAGTTCATGACCGGACTGCTGGGACTTTAAATGCCTTCATCCCGTGAGCTCGCGTAGCTCCCAAAATGTTTGCTTTTAAAGAGACGGTTGTCTGGCGTTGAAAAGAGAAGTCGGCTCACTGGCTATTTATACGTATTTCTACAAGATTCCTTCTATTGGTCTGGCGAATGGTTTTCATTAGCAAACAATAAGGAGGTCTAAATGAAATCTTACTTCAAACTACGTTACAGCAAATCACCAGAAAACACAGAGCTCTCTGTTGAGTTAAATAGAGATGATACTGATAAGCAAGATAGCCCGAGCCCAAGCTTGTATGTAAGAATCGTTAGATATTGCTCTGGTTTGGTTATTAGTCTGGTAGTTTTTGTTTTCAAGTTTTTCTTGTGGAACAACAATTTGCCGTTTAATTGATAACTGACTTCTCTTTTTTCACCTTTTTGATTGAATTGTTTTATGGATAAACCCTTATATACATGTAAGCCAATTGCTTCAATCGGGTTGTTAGCTAAAACACTTGGTGTTCATCCCAACCATTTAGTCGATGTAGCAAATAAAGTTGATACTTCATATACATCATTTGAGTTAGCTCCACACCCTAAAACAGGTAAAGTGCGTACTGTCTTAGAGGCCAAAAAAAACCTTAAGCGAATTCAAAAGCGAATCAACTCTCGTATCTTCTCTAATGTTAAGTTTCCTGCATATTTACAAGGTGGGTTAAAGTCTGATGAATCAACTCAAAGGGATTATATCGAAAATGCGCGGTTGCATAGTCACTGTCGTACACTAATTCAGTTAGATGTTAGAAATTTCTATCCGAACATTAAACCAATTTATGTTGAACCAGTATTCAAACAGTTATTTAGGTTTAATGATGAAGTAAGTCAAATTCTAACTCAGTTGACAACGTATAAAAACTCTGTTCCTCAAGGCGGTTGTACTTCCAGCTATATCGCAAATCTTTTATTTTTCAATAGCGAGTATCATTTAGTTTCGAAATTGCGTGGACAAGGGCTACAATACTCCAGGTTATTAGATGATATTACTATTTCATCTCAAGAAGAACTCTCAAAACAAAAATGTGAAGAAGTAATTAAACTAGTAGCAGGGATGTTGACTAAGTATGGTCTCAAACTTAAAGGCTCTAAAACTCAAAAAGAGTATAGGTCTAACAGAAATGCAAACCTTGAAGTAACAGGAGTCTGGGTTAAACATAGAGCCCCTAAAGTTCGTAAAGAGGAAAGACGTTATGTTAGACAGTTAGTTTATGTTTGCGAGCAAAAAGCAAAAGTCTCCAAGACTACCCAAGAATATCATGAACACTGGAATCGTACCTCCGGATTGGTTGCTAAATTAGAAAGGTTAGAGCACGGACAAGCAAAAAAATATCGTGAGAGATTAAGAGCTATTTTACCGATATATTCTGAATCCACTGCAAATCAAGTATTAAAATCAGTTAATGCTGCTTTGAAAGTCCCTAAAACCTCTCATAAAGATCTAGGTCGTGTTAATCGATTGAATAAAATTTATTACCAGCTAAGTATATTGTCTAGGACTAAAAGGTATGAAGCTAAGAAAGCAAGAAGACAGTTAAAAAAGTACTACTCATCTTCTCCAACTAAACAAGAAATATGGGAAATATAATGCCAATAGATAAAGGATATATAAATGCCTATATTGAGCATAAAGGGTTCGGTTTTATACGGCGTGAAAAAGGGAGAGATGTACTTTTTACGATAGATGTTTTAGAAGATAAATATGATACAAATAATTTACAACTAAAACCAGAAGTCGAATTTGACTATGAAGCCACTGACAAAGGGCCAAGAGCTACTGCTGTTAGGTTTGTATATGAATCATAGAGATTAGCCAGTCGTTAAAGCATTCGTGGTCGTAGCAGCGCTGGCTTACGAATTTCTTTTTAGTCATGAAATGATAGTACAAAAAACTGGTACAAACTCTCAAAGTTCGGTATAGTTAACTTATTGATTTTAATTGCTTTAATCTTGGCAGCTTGCAATCGAGAGTTCGAATCTCTCACTCACCGCCACATTCTAAAAGGTCTGATTTATCAGGCCTTTTTTTGTATCTACACTAAACTAATGCGTCATTGAAAGTACACAAGAGTGCTCAAGGTGCAAACGCCATTCTATCTACAAGCCAACTGTTCATATCTCACCTCGATACAACGCCAAAATTGAAGAAGCTATACAGAGGCAGCCATAATCTGATTGGTGCGGGTTAGCCCATCCGCTTTAATCTAGAATTTAGCACCCATATCACATGAGGTATGAATACGGCCACAAGAATGAACGTATTGCTACTAGATGCTAAGTAAAACAGTCATGAACACGAATACAACAGCAATCATACCAAAGAGATCTGTGTTTGGATTGAGGTCATCAGGGTTAAATTTTTCAATGCTTTGCGTCGTTTTGCATCTTATCTTCATGTTCTTGTCCTTATTTCATGTACGATTTCAACAGCAACATAACATGCAATTGAGTGTTCACAAGTCATAAAAAGGATAAGTATACTTGCACCTCATTGAGCGCAAAAAATACTCAAAACGTTTTAAAGTGGCGGTCTACCTTTTGTAACATCAAGTGTTCTTTCTGTTTTTGTGCCTGTATCGCTATAGTTGAGAAACGGTTATCTCGTTCTAGTTAGGAACAAACTACTGGCTGCCGCTACATTCTCTCAGCGTTCCCACTCAGTCGCCTTGGGTAGATACTTTAGTCGTTGAGTACTGCAAAAAAAACGCCGCATGAGCAGCGGCGCTTTGTTGAGGAATTCCCTTTCCTACTTGTAGCTAAGTTCTGTCGCTTTGCCTTTGAAGATCCGGTATACCACAAAGGTGTAAAGCAATATCACCGGCATAACAATCATCACACCGTAGCCCACGATTATTAATGTCGCAGGTGAGGAGGCCGCTTGTTGTGCGGTCATCAACCCCGGCACAACTTCTGGGAAGAAGCTATACGCAAGACCGAGAAAGCTCAACGCGAAAATGACGGTGACACCAAAGAAAGGCCAACGCACACCCAGATCATTCACCATTGGAACCTGACGCAAATAGCGATCAACTAGGAAGATGGTTGCCAATACAATTAACGGAACTGGGGCAAGCAACAAGATTTCTGGGAAGCTGAACCAACGCAAGGCAACTTGTTGATTTACAATTGGGTTTACAACGCTAACCACCAAGATTCCTAAGGCCGCTAACCAACCAGCACGGCGAGACCAACGGGCCGAGCGTATTTGCAAATCACCTTCCGTTTTTAGTACTAACCATGCGCCACCGATGTAAACGTACGCCGCTGCTACACAAAGTGCGCTTAACCAAGCAAAGCCAAATGCTTCGGTTGATTGTTCAAATCCCATGATGTAACGACCCACCATGTAACCCTGAGTTAGTGCGGTGATTAGCGAGCCAATTCTGAAGCACCAATCCCAATGAGGTTTATGATCCGAGTTGGCTTTGGCTCGGAAATCGAACGCCACGCCACGCATTATCAGTGCGATAAGCATGATGGCGGTCGGCATGTAAAGTTCCGTCAAAATCAAGCTATGAGCGGTAGGAAAGGCAATC
Organism: Vibrio sp. Vb1026; assembly: GCF_033338745.1. NCBI lineage: Bacteria > Pseudomonadati > Pseudomonadota > Gammaproteobacteria > Vibrionales > Vibrionaceae > Vibrio > Vibrio sp. Vb1026. Next base: position 18,906 of record NZ_JAWOTH010000010.1, on the reverse strand, counting down.
AGCAGAATACCGACGGCTAACACCAACCACGTTTCATTCGCGTCCCAGAAAGGGCCGATAGAGGCTATCATTCGGTCACGTTGCGCTTCATTATCACTTGGTAAAAGGATACCGACGCCAAGGTCGTAGCCGTCGAGCACGGCATACATAAAGACCGAGAAGCCAAGCAGCAGAAGATAAATTTCTGGTAGATAGTTGAGCATGATTAGGCCTCTTGTTGTGTCGGTGGGACTTCATGGGCTGCAACGTCTTTGCGCGCCAAATAGAATAGGGTATGGATGTACGCAACCAGCAATGCAGCATAAATGGCTAAGTACATAATGAGCGAAGTCATCACGCTACTGCTCGCAACCGTGGTGACGGCTTCGGATGTTCGCAATACACCGCTGACCAACCAAGGTTGTCGACCAATCTCAGTAACATACCAACCCGCCAGTGTGGCTATCCAACCAGAGAACGTCATGGCTAATACTGTGTATAGGTAAGGTTTAGGTAGCGATTTTTTGCGTGTTAGCTTCACCGCGCCATACCAGCTAACTAGCAGCATAAGGACACCTACACCAACCATCACGCGGAAACCAAAGAACAAGGGTTTCACTGGCGGGTGGTCAGGCGCAAACTCGTTAAGTCCTTGGATTTCCCCGTCTAAGTCATGAGTAAGAATCAAACTCGCCAGCTTTGGGATGCCCACTTCAAAATCATTGCTGCGAGTTTCTTCATTTGGCATCGCAAATAGTAGAAGAGGTGCGCCTTGCTCGGTCTCCCACACACCTTCCATCGCTGCAATTTTTGCAGGTTGATGTTCAAGCGTGTTTAACCCGTGAAGGTCACCGACAAAGATTTGTACCGGGATGAATCCAGCTGCCGCGAACAGCGCGACTTTTAGGCCAAGTTTGGCTGAGCGATGATCTGGCTTTTTCATTATTTGATAAGCCGAGATACCCGCAATCAAGAAGCTGGCAGTCAGCGCCGATGCTAATAGCGTGTGTAGAAGACGGTACGGTAAAGAAGGATTGAAAATGACGTCTTTCCAACTGGTCACATGAACAATGCCGTCAATCACTTCATAGCCACTTGGTGTGTGCATCCAGCTGTTAAGCACCAGAATCCAAAATGCGGACATACTTGTCCCAACAGCAACCAGAACGGTGGCGAGAGTATGAACCCATTCCGGTACTCGTCCTCGTCCAAAAAGCATTACACCCAGGAAGGTGGCTTCCATAAAGAAGGCGGTCATCACTTCGTATCCGAGCAATGGTCCTGCGACGTTTCCGACTCGTTCCATAAAGCCTGGCCAGTTGGTACCAAACTGGAAACTCATCGTAATGCCGGATACCACACCTAAGGCGAAAGTAAGAGCGAATATCTTGACCCAGAAGTAATAAACATCGAGCCATACGGGGGCTTGTGTGCGGTTATATCGCCACTTGAAAAACACCAACATCCATGCCAACGCGATGGTGATGGTCGGGAAGAGAATGTGAAAGCTGATATTGGCCGCGAACTGGATCCGCGACAGCATGAGGGTATCTAACATCTTGGTTCCTCAAAAACGTGCCATACTAAAAATCGTGTCTATCTGTAATTTAGTTACGAAAAGTCGGGCAGTTTGGATTCATGTATCGAGAAATACAGGTGATTCTGTTTTCTTCTAACCATGATTTATATCAACTAAGACAAAGAAAGGAGTGTAGGAAATTGTCTCAAAATGCCACTAATAGTCGCGAGAAGTGAGTAAAAGAAAGCAAATGTAACTGAAGGAGCATGGATTAAGATTAGTTCGAATTATCCTTATGATGGTTTCGATAATCCTGAAATAAAATTACAGAAACAATGTTTTTAGTAAGGAAATTTGCCTTGCCTTCACTTTGAACCTCCATACTATTTAAACACTAGTCATGTCGAGATCATCTCAAACACAGCAAACTTACTGGCAGTTAAGGTGGGAAGCTTTAGCTAATTGATAAACTTAAAATTGCACCGCTAATGACATATGCATCATAAGTTCGTTAGCACTCGACCAGAAGTGCGATAGGCTACATTTTTATACTAGCGAACGATTTAGCGCTAGGTAATTTGGCTTTCACTAGATCAACAAGTCGACTGCGGACCATTTTCGATTCCTGATGAGTTTCAATCCAAACTGACACTTACTTTTCAGCAAGTGTGCTAGTGTCTTTCTTGTTATTTATTAAATAATTGATAAATGCCGATCTGGTAAAGAGAGTTGTGGACAGCTATCTCGAGCAGTAGACTGGCGCTAGCCAGAGAGTCTGACTTTGAGGGGAGGGCATTCTACATGAATCTTGGATTCTGCCACCGCAAAGCTGATATTGAATTTGATGGAGATGGATAATGAACGACAGTTGGGCTAATTTCTTTCCTTACTTTGCTGGAGCTTTTAAGCTTATTGTATTAGGGATAGGAGCCTACTTAGCCATTAAATGGCATTTTGACGAAGAGCGAAGGGTAAGAGAAGCGGAAGGTGTGGTGTTTGATAACCCAAGTCTCATGAAAAAGTTTGCGAAGACGCTAACTCTGCCATTCCTTTTGTGTCTTCTAGTTCTTCTTGTTATATATGCTACCAACTGGTTCATGTACTGACGGCTTTATTGTTTGTTGTAGTAAAGTTGAATGCTGCCACCTCTGAGAGTCGAGCCGTAGTTGAAGTTAACGCCTATGCCGAAATTGTCCAACCAATCAAAGGGCTTTGGTGCATAAAATAGCCATCCTATAGAAGCTTCGTAGTAATGCGGACTTCCAAGTTCGTCGCTTAAATCATGCGAAAGGTCGACTCTTTTAATCCCAGTAAATAAAGCTTGCTCACCGTGATAAACATTGTAGTAACCGGTGATTTCATTAGATAGGTACCAACCTTTAGGGTTGCCTATATTGCCGTTATTTGCGCTTCCCCAGCTGTGCCCAATGAATGAATTCAATGTCGAACTGGCATGCCATTTCCCCCAACTTGTGGGAGACGTGTATTTGGCTTTAATGGATGGTTGAACTATTGCCGCCCATGCTGAAACGTTAACGGCACGGCCGTCTAGGATTCTTCCAATGATGGATGAAAGTTTATTATCGGTAGAGAATGAGTTTTTATAACGCATAAGGTGAGTCGTCGTTCTGGTGCTAAGGGTGACGTTTTCACTTGCTTTGTATAGATACCCATAACCAATCGATGCACCGTATGTCCTTTCCTTGAGAAGATCCTTACTTGTGCCGAATAGTTTGAGATCATTCTCTGTTTGTATCGTAAATGCCTTAAACGACAGCTCATGTAAGTCCTCGCTGCCCTCTATGTCAAAGTTAGTCGTGTAAGGGAGAACATATACGGATTTGCTTCGACGTTCATTGATTGACTCGTCAGTCCCGAACTCTGGGTTGGCGGTATCAAATAATGCATTCGGATCAAAGTCGCCAATACCAAACGCAATTGCGTCAGTGTCGGACAGCAACACCGCGATAGAAAAACGTTGTTGGAGAAGGTTGCTAATTTCCTTATCTAGTGGATCCGCTTGAGCAGTGTGAGGAAGAGAGAGTAGGAGAGCGAGCGAAACGACTCGCCACTCCACTGAGGCGAAGTTGGGTTGGAACATTTTTGCTCTTTCAAATGGTTCATGCATGGAGTTTTCGGACGTACCGGTACGCTAACATTAGTTTAATCGTTGAATGGTCGGTGTAACTTTGAGAAATCTATGTTTTCTCATATTGATATGAAAAAGTTCCTTAAACGAGTTTAGCTTCAATGTGTATGCTGCACCAGATTTGTTTAGCAACATCATTCTTTTCTGAAGATGTAGCAAGACTTTGTGACTAGGTTGCATTATTTTCTTTAATGTGTCTCTTGAGAGGAAAATAGCAAACTTTTTTATTGCCTTGGCGCTCAAGAAAATCTGAATCGTTCACTGTGCTACTGGTTAACTTCGAAAACTTGTAAGCATCCTGTCTGCCAACATCACGACTAACATCATCAAGGAGTACCCTTAAATACGTCAGATAAACAATGGTTTTTTTGAGCTTTAGAAGAAATGTTCGGACCTTTGCATATTCCGCGGTGGTGCTCAATCCAAGAACTGTGTTTTGTATGTGTCCTCAGTAAATCATTGAGTCGATCTATTCTTCAAAATGTGGTCCCTTTAAATTCACTTTCTGTTACATATTTTTCGTTTTGAAAGAGCATTTTAATTTGCATCTTTTGAAAAGATCTATTTGTTAAATTTTGTATAAAATCAACTAATTGTTGAAATTAGAACCCTTGTCAAAAAGTCATTAGATTTCATGTTGAATAGCCTCTTTTACCTAATGGTATACTCTATTTGTTTGATATAATTTCCGGCAGTTTGTATACCATAAATAAAGAGAGTCTATTCATGTTCCAGAACTTAACGATCAAGCAGAAGATAGTGATTCCGCTGTCATTGATTATTGGATTGTTTATTGTGAGCTCTGTATTAAACGTTATGACAAGTTGGAAGCAATCTGAATTGAGTGAGACACTCAACGAACAGATCGTGCCGAACTTATTAACGATTGAGGATGCTTATCGCGATCTTTACCAAGCAACATCTGCAATCCAAGGTGTTGCACTTTCTGATACTCAAAACGATATTGATCATCACATCGGTGAATACAAAGACAACGCCTACAAAGCACTGCCACGTATGGAACAAATGATTGAGCTATCACAAGCCGGTGTGATGCCTTCTACACATGGTAATGAAGTTCGAACGCTTGTCTCTTTGGGTGAAAAGTGGTTAGCAAGTTATGAGGCGATGCTACGTTTACCTCAATCTCAATGGCGTGGTTACTACAATGAGCACAAACATACCTTTGAAGACCAATTTATCGAGGTTAGAGCGCAGCTTAACGTTGTAAAAGATGCAATAGAAGAAAAGCAAAGCCAATTGAAGGACGAAATATCAGCGGCTGCAACAAGAGCAGAACTCATTCTTGAGGCTGGCATTGTGATTGTTATTTTTGCCGCTATCGCGATGGCTTTTTTGTTGTTGCAAACGGTTGTGAAGCCTATCAATGATATTAAAAATGCGATGACAGAAATTGCGTCCGGTGAAGGTGATCTAAGTCAGCGAATCGATGTAAAAACACAAGACGAAATTGGCAATTTAGCAGACGCATTTAACCAGTTTGTGTCCAAAATTCAAATGACAGTCGCTCAGGTAATTGAAAGCTCAAATACCTTACGTAACGAAATGGCAAATCTTAGCTCGTTGACCACGACCATCGCGAACTCGACCGTTTCTCAGCAAAAAGATAGCGAGGCGGTAGCGGCGGCAGTGCATGAAATGCAAGTCACCAGCAGAAATGTAAGCGATAGCGCTAACGAAGCTGCGGTTGCGAGCCAAACAGCGAATGATGAACTTACCAATACCAATGTTATTTTGGATCAAACGGTTAGCTCAATTCGCAGCCTCGCAAGTGAAATCGAAAGCGCAAGCCACGTCATTAACACATTGGATCATGATGTGAGTAACATTGCGTCCGTACTGGATGTAATTCGTGGTATTGCCGAGCAAACAAACTTATTAGCGCTTAACGCAGCCATTGAAGCGGCTCGCGCTGGAGAGCAAGGGCGAGGCTTTGCTGTGGTAGCGGACGAGGTTCGTTCTTTAGCCAGTCGTACGCAACAGAGTACGGGAGAAATCCAAACCATGATTGAAAAGCTACAATCTGGTGCAGGACAAGCTGTAGAAGTGATGCGCGGTAGCCAAAATAGCAGTGATGAAACGATCAAGTCCGCTGGCCGAGCGAGTGAATCCCTTTCTGAAATCTTGAACGCGATTTCACGTATGAACGAGATGAATACACACATTGCAACGGCTGCGAGCCAGCAAAGTACAGTAAGTGACGAAGTAAATAGCAACGTACAAGGCATTGCAGACAGTAGCACTTCAATTGTGGAAATCGTAAACCAAGCGCAAGCTTCTTTAGCCATGTTGTCAGAGCAAACTCAACGTTTAGATCATCAGGTCAGTCAGTTCAAAGTATAAGCTGAGAACAGCAATCTCACTGACGAAATAACCCGCTTCTTAGCGGGTTATTTTTTAGATAAGTGGCGAACCTGACTTGTGAAATTTCGACTATATTTACATTCCTTTCTCACTTTAGTTCGTATACCAGAGTGGGCAAATAACCCTAGACAGCGGTAACAAACTCTGTACAGCGTAATGATGCTTTTATCATCACTTTTGCTGCTTTTTAACCATTGCAATTGCACACAGGAAAATGTGATTTCCAACCCAAAATCTTCAAATTTGAGAACTTCATAACACCTTTACCATAAACGTTTTTCGTAAGCGTATAGAACTGTAAATTTTGTTGTATGTACAACACTGGGTATTTATCATCCTAATTAATTTGTTCTGGATATACATCCATTAGTCATTATTAAGTCATTCTAGAAGCTTTTAATAAGGAATCTTGAAGGCTTGTCGGTAGATAAGAGAGAAAAATTCATGAGACGTAAAACCACGCTATCTCTGCTGATTGCGTCGAGCCTTTTTGTGGTTGGATGTCAACCTAGCGAAGAAGGATCGAGCCAAGGTGGGGGGCCTGCGCCCGTAACCGAAGTAGAAGTGTTAACAGTGCAGCCAACGCGCCAAGCATTGACAGTAGAGTTGCCGGGTCGTAGCAGAGCATTCAAAGAAGCAGAAGTTCGTCCGCAAGTCACTGGCATTATTTCGGAGCGAAATTTTGTTGAAGGTGGCCTTGTTGAACAAGGACAGTCGCTATATCAAATTGATGATTCATCATTTCAGGCGGATTTGCTGAGCGCTGAAGCGGAATTAATCCGTGCGCAAGCTGCGGCAGAGTCGACCTATGCCACGGTGAAGCGTTACAGAACCTTGATCACCAAAAAATCCATCAGCCAACAAGACTTGGATGAAGCAGAAGCGGCATACAAAGAAGCGAAAGCGCAGGTCCTAGTCGCAAAAGCCAAGATCAACACAGCAAAAATCAACTTAGATTATACGCAAGTCAAAGCTCCGATTAGCGGGGTGATCGGTAAATCGAGTGTGACAGCGGGTGCGTTGGTTACGGCTAACCAAGCTGCCAAATTAGCGACCATTCAGCAGCTTGACCCTATCAATGTTGATATTGTGCAATCATCCGCGCAACTGCTGCGTTTGAAAGCATCACTCTCCCAAGGCCATATGCAAGAAGATGACTCTGCGCAAGTTACATTGATGCTTGAAGATGGCAGCACTTACGAACACAAAGGCACAATGAAATTTACTGAGGTCAATGTGAACGAAAGTACGGGCAGCGTGACGCTTCGTGCCGAATTCCCAAACCCTGACGGTTTGTTGCTACCTGGAATGTTTGTTCGTGCGACGGTCATTACTGGTGTCGACCCTGATGCGATTCTAATACCACAAAATACGGTATCTCGTGATGCGACAGGTAAAGCGACAGTGATGACGGTTAATGGCGAGAACAAAGTGGAAGCGAAACCAGTGAAGACTGCCGAAGCGATCAATAGCCAATGGCGCATTATTGATGGTTTGAACGCGGGTGATAAAGTCATTACCGCCGGTTTACAAAAGGTAGGGCCAGGCAGTTCGGTAACTATCCAAAACGGTGAACAGGAGTAATCATGGCACGATTTTTTATCGATCGTCCGGTATTTGCTTGGGTTCTCGCGATTCTAACGATGTTGGCGGGGGTAATGTCATTATTCAATTTACCCGTCTCGCAATACCCAACGATTTCACCGACGACGATCACCATCAGTGCTCGCTATCCAGGTGCATCAGCAAAAACCGTTGAAGACTCGGTAACGCAGGTTATCGAGCAAAACATGACAGGATTAGATTACCTTCGCTACCTATCATCGAGCAGTGATGCATTTGGTAATGCGACAATTACCCTGACGTTTGATAGCGAAGCTGATCCTGATATCGCGCAAGTACAGGTGCAGAACAAACTGCAATTGGCATTGACTTCATTGCCGATGGAGGTACAAAACCAAGGTATTGTCGTCAATAAATCCAATACGGCATTTCTCATGGTTGTCGCAGTTTATTCTGAAGATCCTGACTTTACAGAAAACGATATCGGCGACTTTGTTGTAACGAATATTCAAGACCCGATAAGTCGTGTAACTGGCGTAGGACAAGTGCAGGCGTTTGGTGCGCAGTATGCGATGCGAGTTTGGCTGGATCCATTTAAGCTTACGCAATTCAACTTGACCGCGATCGACGTAGCAAATGCAATCAGTGAACAGAACGCGCAAGTTTCTTCAGGTCAACTTGGTGCGGCACCTGCGCAGGAGGGTCAGTTGTTGAATGCTACGATTTCTTCTGCAAGTCGTTTGAGCAGTGTAGAAGAGTTCCAAGACATCATTCTTAAGTCCGACGCCAGTGGTTCGAATGTTTATTTGAAAGATGTAGCTCGCGTTGAGCGTGGTGCAGAAAGTTATGATATTCGAGGCCAATATAATGGCTTCCCAGCATCGGGGTTAGGTATTTCATTAGGTACTGGCGCAAACGCGCTTGAGACAGCCAATGCGGTAAAAGAGCGCTTAGAACAACTGAGTGCAACGTTCCCAGAAGGGTTGCAGATTGCTTACCCATTTGAAACAACACCATTCGTCAAAGCCTCGATTCAAGAAGTAGTTAAAACGCTATTAGAAGCTATTCTTCTTGTGTTCTTAATCATGTACCTGTTCTTGCAGAACTTCCGTGCGACGATCATTCCAACGATCGCAGTGCCTGTCGTATTGCTCGGAACCTTCGCTATTTTGTACGCGACTGGATTTAGCGTAAACACGTTAACCATGTTCGCGATGGTTCTGGCTATCGGTTTGCTGGTGGATGATGCCATCGTTGTGGTGGAAAACGTCGAGCGTGTGATGCATGAAGATGGTTTAGAGCCCAAAGAAGCGACCAAAAAATCGATGGGGCAGATCACTGGTGCCCTGATTGGTGTGGGGTTGACGCTTTCAGCGGTATTCGTCCCTATGGCGTTTATGTCTGGTTCTACCGGGGTTATTTACCGTCAGTTCTCGATAACTATTGTGGCGGCTATGACGCTTTCCGTTTTGGTTGCGATAATTCTGACTCCGGCATTGTGCGCTACGTTGCTGAAAAAAGGCGATGCTGAGCTTCTAGAGAAGAAAGGCTTCTTTGGCTGGTTTAACCGCAAGTTTGATGCGATGACAGCAGGCTATGAAACCGGCGTTGCCAAACTTCTAAAACGCACAGGTCGCATGTTGGTTGTATTTTTGGCAATGAGTGCAGGTGCTGGCTGGTTATTTATGAACCTTCCAACGTCATTTTTGCCAGATGAAGACCAAGGCACAGTATTCTCAATGGCTATTTTGCCGCCTAACTCAACACAAGAACAGACGGAAAAAACACTTGAGAAAATGCGTGACTTTTACCTAGTAGACGAAAAAGACAATGTAAAATCCGTCTTCTCTGTTGCGGGCTTTAGTTTCGCAGGTCAAGGCCAAAACATGGGGATGGCATTTATCGGCCTGAAAGATTGGTCTGAGCGTGAAGCGCCTGGCGCTGATGCGGCTTCCATTACGGGCCGAGCGATGGGGTACTTCTCTACCATTAAAGAAGCTTTGGTGTTTGCGTTCGCCCCTCCAGCGATTCAAGAGCTAGGTAACTCGACAGGTTTCGATTTCTATCTCCAAGACTCGTTGAATAAAGGGCACGATGCATTAGTTGCGGCTCAAGGGCAACTTCTGGGCATGGCAGCACAAAACCCGAAACTTGTCGGTGTTCGTCCAAACGGTCAGGCAGATGCGCCAATGTACAAAGTGAACATTGACCACGTCAAACTTCGTGCTTTGGATGTCAGTATCAATGACGTAAACCAAATCCTGTCAGCTGCATGGGGCGGGGCTTACATTAACGATTATATTGACCGCGGTCGTGTGAAGAAAGTGATGGTGCAAAGTGATGCGGAATACCGCATGCAGCCAAAAGACTTCGATTCATGGTACGTACGCAACGCTAAGGGAGAGATGGTGCCTTTCTCTGCTTTTGCGAGTGGCGAGTGGACATATGGTTCTCCTCTTTTGCAGCGCTTTGATGGTTTGCCAGCAATGAATATTCAAGGCGGTGCAGCTCCTGGTGTAAGTACTGGTGAAGCCATGGAAGAAATTGAAGCAATGGTAGAAAAGCTACCAGAAGGTTTCACGGTGAACTGGAATGGTATTTCGTATGAAGAGCGCCTTTCCGGAAACCAAGCGCCGATGCTATATGCGCTATCTATCCTCGTCGTATTCTTAGTTCTTGCCGCTTTGTATGAAAGTTGGTCAGTACCTTTCGCCGTGGTGTTAGTTGTTCCTCTTGGTGTGCTTGGTGCTGTGCTTGCGGTAATGACGCGCAGTATGGATAACGATGTGTTCTTCCAGGTGAGCTTATTAACTACGGTCGGCTTGGCAACCAAAAACGCCATTCTGATTGTTGAGTTTGCAAAGGACTACTATGAGAAAGGCGCTGGGCTTATCGAAGCAACCTTACATGCTGTTCGCGTTCGTCTGCGCCCAATTATCATGACATCGCTTGCTTTTGGTTTGGGTGTGGTACCACTTGCTATCAGTTCAGGTGTGGGATCGGCAGGTCAAAACGCAGTAGGTACCGGCGTACTTGGTGGCATGATCAGTGCCACGATATTGGGTATATTCTTCGTCCCAATCTTCTTTGTAGTGGTTGAGCGATTGTTTGATCGACGTGCGAGAAAAGAGTCGGAGGCAGAGTTGTCTGAGACCAGCACTAAACCCACTCAGCAAAGCGAGTAGGACTTGGTTGTTTTAACTGAGTTATACTAGTGATAATAAACACGATTAAAGGGCGCTTCGGCGCTCTTTATTTTATGTTTTCACTTGGTGGTTACCGTCTATGACGCGAGCCTGAAAGACGGCGTGTTGTGTGCAGTATCAGCACAGCCTTTTCGGCCGAATGAAAGCCTAAAGAAGAAAAACGACGATGAAAGATCAGAAAATTTCCCCAATTTCCGTTTTGGATCAAAGCCCTATGTTTGTCTGCGGTGTGATGCAGCGTATGTACCGCAATCGTGCCCAAGCCGAGCTGTCTCGGCAAAATTTGATGACACTAGAAATGGCAAGTGCACTGGCCGCTTTAGAAGAATTTCAACCTATGAGCCAGCAAGCGTTGGCTGATGCGGTTCGAACTGAGCGAAGTGTAGCAAAGCGGATGGTGGACAATCTGGAAAAGAGAGGGTTTGTTCAAGTTTCTAAAAGTAAATCGAATCAGCGCCTTAAAATGCTAAGCATGACAAAAGAGGGAGCAAATGCTTTAAAGCAAGTTCATCAAATCATGACGAATTTACAGAAAGAGTTTTTTTCTTGTTTGTCGGAATCTGAAGCGAGTGAATTTTTTCGTCTGGTAAGAAAGCTCACTTTTGCGAATCACGACCAGTAACTGACATCAATGCCGTTTAGCGTTTTTATTTTATCGCGGACCAATTATATTAAGCTGTAGAACTTAAGAAATAGGATGCCCAACGTACAGGTCACGGTAGAAAGCACCGTAGTGAGTGCGATGATATTTGCAGCTAACGTGGCATTGCCTCCCATGGAACGCGCCATGACATAGCTGGCAGCAGCGACTGGAGAGGCGTTCATAAAGAAAAGAATACCTAGCTCAATTCCTCGAAACCCTACTAAGTAAGCTCCCATGGTGATGATGACTGGCGCTACGATGAGCTTGTAACTGCTCGCAAACCAAGATGGACCTTTCTCTTTTCTCATCAAGCTAAAGTCAAGTGAGCCACCCGTACACAACAGCGCTAAAGGCAATGTCATTTTGGACAAGTAGTCTCCTGCGTCAATAACCACATTCGGTACTGGAATAGCGAGTAAATAAAAAGCCATTCCTAGAACAATGGAGATTATGAGCGGATTCCTAGTCAGTGTTCGGCCCATCATCTTTGCTGCTTGCGAGGCAGACGTTGCCCCCTTGGGCGATAAGCAAATTACCGCTTGGACGTTATAAATAAATGTGGTGACCGCGACATAGAGCGCTGCTAGCGCCACACCTTGAGAACCATACGCATTGGCAACGTAAGCGATACCAATAATACCTGTATTTGCTCGGAACCCACCTTGGATGAGAACGCCTTGGTCAGGCGATGCTTTGAACAGAAGTTTGACGGAAAGGTAGGTGAAAATGAAAAACGAAATACTAGCGATGACGCCGAAATTGACGAATCCACTTGCCGCGGAAAAGTCGTGTTCTGAAGCCACAATGCTGACAAATAACATCGCAGGCAAGGTAACTTGAAACACCAGCTTAGAGCCTACTTCGATAAAATTATCGTTGATTAGACCAAAGCGCTTAAAAAGAACGCCAAGTACCAACATCAAACAGATAGGTCCGGTTATCGACAAAGAGAATTGCAACTGATGTAAAACAGCTTCCATGTAAGTATCCGCAGCAAAAGAAAAAAGTGTTCCTGCTGCCTATTAAGCCACAAACCCGGAGGGTAGGACAGTAACGTAATGAAATTTTCTTCTGTTGTAGGTTCCGGAGTCATTTACACTCCAAGTTATGGACGAGGTCCCAATTTAACAAAGCGGTACTGGTCCTACGTGCGATATGTTGGTTAACTCGTTGTCGTGATGCATCCACATGCGTATTAGATGTGAGGGCTGGTCATCGTAGTTATGGATAGGAGTTCATCAATGAAAAGGAAACACAACAAAACTGTACTGTGTGCGTTTGTCTCTGGTTCGGTATTTGGTGCGGTTTTGGTCATTGCGATGTCTTTACCAATGTAATCCTCTTAATTCGCTGTTGGAACACTCACACTAATTCAGTACAAAACAGATTGAGTTCTGCGGTGTGTGCTGTTAGTTTAAAAAACATGAAAATACACGTTCGCCCTTCATTAACAACCTTCTCTTGGTGGCGCTCTAAATAGAGCGGCGCGGAATACTTACATTCTTAAGCTGCTGGATGGTAGCTAAGAGTGTTTGATCTTTTTATCTCCAGTAGCGATCTATTAAATACTTGGAGACAAATATGAATAGCCATAAAAATACATCTCAGCGTGAAATTATACTTACCGGAGATCGAGCAACAGGTCCATTACACCTCGGGCACTATATTGGTTCATTGCAACAACGAGTCAAATTGCAAACGGAGCACGAGCAAACGATCTTGGTCGCGGACATGCAAGGGTTGACGGATAACGCGCATAATCCATCAAAGGTATCCTCTAATATTCTCAATGTCGTTGCAGATTATTTGGCTGTTGGTATCAACCCCGCTCAAACTACGATCACGTTGCAATCTCAAATTCCAGCGTTAGCCGAGTTGACAATGTATTACAGTAATCTTGTTTCTATCGCACGATTAGAGCGAAACCCCACGGTTAAAAATGAGATTCAAAGTAAAGGCTTTGAACGCTCTATTCCCGCAGGCTTTTTAACGTATCCAATTTCTCAAGCTGCTGATATTACGGGGTTTCATGCGACGCTAGTACCAGTGGGTGATGACCAGCTGCCGATGTTAGAGCAAACTAATGAAATCGTGAGAAAAATAAACCATCTGGGTGGAAAAGAAGTTCTTAGAGAATGCCGTCCATTACTTAGCGATGCACCTCGTTTGCCGAGTACTGACGGTAAAAATAAGATGTCTAAAAGCATGGGGAACGCAATCAACTTAGGGGCCTCCGAAAAGGAGATTTCCGCGGCAGTGAAATCTATGTATACCGATCCCAATCATCTGAAAATTGAGGACCCAGGCCAAGTCGAAGGGAATATTGTATTCATCTACCTCGATGCTTTTCATCCTGATAAAAATTATGTCGAAAAGCTAAAAGACCATTATCGACGAGGTGGGTTAGGTGATGGTTTGACCAAGAAAGTGTTAGAAGAATGCTTACAAGAGATGCTTCGCCCTATTCGAGAAAAGCGCGCTATGTATTTGAATGATAAAGCGCAGCTGATTGATATTTTAAAACAAGGTAGTGAGCGTTCTCGCGAGAAAACCGAAAAAGTGCTATTTGATGTGAAAGATGTATTTGGTTTAAATTTGTTCTGAATTAAAAGTAGAGAGTTGAACATAAGGCACGACGGCTGGTTAGCAACGTGCCTTTTTAAGTTCCCAGTCAGTCAAAGCGCATTGTTAAGAAGAAAAAAATTCACGACGAAAATCCGCGACTTCTTGTTGGTAATAGCTTTGCCATTCCGGTTCTGACAAATTTGAATGGCTAGAAGCTCTTTGCGTTCTTAGCTTGGACTCAAGTTGTTGTAATGCTTGTTGGTAATCTTTGACTTGTTTTTTTTGCTCTGTAATTTGCTGCTGACGAGCATGAATGTTTTTACTTTCTTCTTTCGTTAAGTAAGTTCGTTCTAGCTCTGCGATGAGCGCCAAGCGATCTGGTAGGCTCATACTATTAGGAATCAGGGTGACCGCACGCTCATATTTTTCCTGGTCGCTTGTTAGCCCGATAGCACCTGCATGTTCTTGCCAGTCAATGGTGAGTTGCTCGAAAGCTCGCAAAAAGTTATCTGGGCTTTGAGTGTCCAGCTTTTGGGCTTCTAAGTTGAAATCGTACAGCGCGAACTCATCCGCGAAAACAACATCAGCCAATTCTCCCCAGATGCTTCTTGCTTCGTTCTTCAGCTGTGCAATACGCGACGCCAGTGATTGTTGCTTATCAAATAACAAATTTCCTACACTCTCTTGCCATTGGCTGCTGAGCTGAGGGTAGTTCGCCAAAAGCTGGAATCGAGCTGAAGATAAATGCGCCTCAAACAAGGCGATCTGCTCTTCACAACTACGGTTCAACATACACTCATGCCAAAACGTCTCAAGTTCAGCGACAAGTTTCCTGCCTTTGAGTTGAGTTAATCGCTCAGTCGTTATTTGAACTGTGGAAGGGAGGTTAGCTGTTTGTGGTGAAGTATCCGTATCGGGCACGATGCTGCTTGTTTGTGGTGATGTACTGGAGACACTCTGATTTTTTGTCTTAGGGGAAGGAGAGGAAGCGAGCTCTTTTTTTTGAACATCGTGATTGAAAGTTAAAAATATCATGCCCGCCATAATGGCGGACATGATTATCAAAGCGATTTTCTTCATGGCTTGATTGTTGCGCTTACTGGGAAATGGTCAGAAAGGTTATAGTGTTTCCATAAACTCTCTGCGGTTGTGCGCGGCACGTCTACACGGTTGTCATTGAATGATTTCACCCCGTATTCACTACTCACCATAACATAGTCAAGGTATTCCACGTTTTCGCCACCTGATAACGCTTCACCTGCGAAGTTATTGATACGGGGATCAAAGGTTGACTCCGTGTAACCAGAGTAGTGAGGCTCTATGGCACTTAAGTTAGCGATCATTTGTTGGTAGTCACCAGGGAACTTTCTTTTGTTTACGTTAAAGTCGCCGCTGTAAACCACAGTTTCGCTTGAAGGAATGTTAAGAGATTGGGCGAGTGCGCGGATTTGTTTGAACTGGCGCTGACGATACTCACGGGCGGTGTCTGTATCGAAAGATGCGGTATGGGTAGCAAACACGTGGTAAGCCTGACCACCTTTAATTATTTCCGCATAATTTACGCCTTTATCGGCAAAGCAGTCTGTACCAGAGCAATCGGGAAAGACATATTGCGCTTCATTCACGATAGGGTAGCGACTAACTATGATTACGCCACCATCATGAATATTAACGCCTTCTTTATCTAACATCTTTGTTTGGTAAGGATATTCCTTGGCTAACTCACGTAAGAATGCTTCACGGCCGCTGGCAAACACCTCTTGCAGCGCCAAAACATCGTAACCTTTTACATGTTGAGGAATCAGTTCGTAACGATCTCCAATGTGCGATGCAATAGCCGTCAACGCCCAGATGTTATAAGTCATCAACTTAAGGTTTTGTTCTTCGTTGTCGACAGACTCCGCTACCTTGCTTGGCGTGATGGTGTAGTAAAGATCATCATATCGAGCGGTACTGTCTGACTTAAATGCCAGTTCGGTTTCTCTCGTACCAAAAGCGTTAGTGTTGGCACGATGAATGTTACGATCATCTTTGAGAGATAACTCGACATCGGCTGCGGATAAGCCGTATTCAATGGTCGAATTGTACCAATGGCCTTCCATTATTTGATTGAGTGTTATGCTTTCACCTTCGGGGCTAGAAACCACAGTTTCAAAACGGTAAGTTTGATTTGATTTCACGCCCTCCCAGCGGTTGAAGCTTAATACAGATTTAGTTTCCCACGGACCAAGTACCTGCACATGTTGTTGCCACTCTTCTCCGTATTGAAGCAAATCACTGCCTTCATGTTTTACTTGAATAGTTAACGGTTGATCAGAGTTATTCGTTAGGTAAACGTCGGTATCTGCAATGCTGGGTAACGCTATCAAGCTACTTAATAAAAGGCTCCACTGCGAAAATTTCATCTTATTTTTCCATCATTTGAACTAGAGCAATCATTCTTGTTTATAAATGTTACTTGCACGTTAAATATGGATGACATCTAAGCCAGCGCTGAAAATTGTTATCAGAATGTGATCTTTATTCAATGGTTAGGATGGGGGTATTGAGTGTGTGGCCGTTAAAGCGGTGGAAAATAGTACCAACAGTCAACGAATTGCATTCACCGCAATCAAGCTGTCATCTTTGCTCTATAAGTTGTGCGGCGTCATTCATCTAGCTATATGGCTAGAACTCAAATTGATAGATGGAGCACCATGGCTAGAGCAGTAAATCCAACCGATGAAACCATCATTAAATTGTTACAAGAGCAAGGTTTGATTAGAAGTGAAGCAGAAGCGCGTTTAAAGAAAGAGGTGTACCGCTTGCAACCTAATGAGATAGCAAAAGTAAAAAATTATGCCCAGCATTTTGGGATAAATGCGAAAGAAAAGCTCATCGATGAGATCTTGGATCTGCGCCGAGAAGCGCTCATGAAAAGATGTAGACACAATACGGAGCATGCGAGCCTATCTCTAAAATAGCATGTGATAAAACTATCAATTACTGGTCAAGATTTGATCTCTCAAGCCGATGTATATAAGAGCGTTCAATGATATCGAGCGCAAAAAACAGTGCGTTTTAGAGGTTAAGCTTTCACTTAAGTGAGAGGTTTGGAAAGGCTGCGGGGAGAAAGTGCATGCGTATTAAAGACTTAAGTGTCGTAAAGAAAATATCGGTTAGTTATTTAACCGTTTTTGCCGTGTTTGGTTTAATGTCAGTAATGTTGGTGCAAGGTTTGTTAACACTGAATAAAGACATCTCAGTGCTAACAGATAAAAGTTTACCTTCTGTTGCGATTTTGAAAGGTATCCAAGTTGATATTACTAAAGTGCGTAAAGATGAGTTCTCTTTATTGCCAAACGCAAATCACCCCAAAATTGGTGAGTGGTTAAAAGGCCTCGACCAATGGCGTTCTGATGTGCAGGCTGGTATTGCAGAATACGAAAAGCTCGACCTTAATAAGCGTGAAACGCAGTCCTTTAGCGTTTTTAAAGAAACTTGGAATCAATACATCAAAGAAACGAAGACTTACAACGTATTGCTAAGCCAAGGCGATGCTGAAAGTGCAAATGATGTAATTTTATCAAGTTTCGATACCTACTCAAAAGCGTTGAGCAGCTTGGATGATACCCTCGCGTTGAACGATGAGTTGGTGAATTTGATTGGTGAAGAAGTACAAAGTGAAGCGGCATTTACACAATACAGCGCTGCTGTTGGTGCGCTTGTCGTCGCATTGGTCATGGTAATGTCTGCCATGTTGCTTTCTCGAGTCATCTGCGGGCCTGTTGATCGAGCACTGGAATTCGCTTCCAAAATCGCCAAGGGTCAATTGAATAATCAAATCGACGAAAGCGAATTGAGCAAAGACGAGTTAGGAACGCTGCTCAAAGAGCTTGTCGGTATGCAAACAAACTTACATTCGTTGGTTTCTGAGATTAATGACTCAACGATTCAGCTAACGGCAGCAGTAGAGGAAGTGAGTGCTATTTCTTCTCAGACCGCTTCTGGTATGCAAAATCAACAAATTGAACTTAGCTCGGTGGCTTCTGCGATGACAGAAATGCAAGCTGCTGTAAGTGAAGTGGCACAAAATACCGAAGTTGGCGCAACCTCTGCTTATTCGGCTGCGGAAGTGGCAAAGCAAGGAACGGTGACGTTACAACAAACTATCGCAGTAATTGAGCGTGTATCACATACGATCCAAGAATCAGATGAACTGGCACGTGAGCTTGAATCGAGCTCAAACAATATCAATGTGGTCGTAGATGTGATCCGCGGGATTGCCGAGCAAACAAACTTGTTAGCACTGAACGCCGCAATTGAAGCCGCTCGGGCTGGTGAACAAGGACGTGGGTTTGCTGTTGTGGCAGATGAGGTTCGTTCTCTGGCGCAACGCACTCAAGACTCCACTTCACAAATTGTGGAAATTGTTAATCAACTACAAGAGAGCAGCAGTAAAATAGGGCATTCAAGCCGTGATTGTCAGGAGGGTATTTCTCAGTGTGTTGAGCAAGTTAATGACGCTGATAGCCAGATAAAAGAAATTGAACATTCTGTCGATAACATAGCGCAAATGAGCACACAAATCGCAACGGCGTGCAGTGAGCAGAATTCTGTATCCGAAGAGCTGAATCGCAGTGTGGAGCATATTAATAGTGCTTCAACAGAGATGGCTGAGGGAGCTTCACAAACGGCTGTGGCTTGTCAGCAGATTAGTAGCCTAGCGCACAACTTGAAAACTCGAATGGGTTCATTCCAGCTCTAGTTGTTGTGTTTCAGCTTTATTCCTAACCTCATTGCTACAATAAATAAGCCGGACGAAATGTCCGGCTTATTTATTTTCAGCCCTAAACCACCTACTTCAGTAGGTGGTTATCATCCGTTTCGGCTTTGCCTGTAAAACTACTCATGCTAA
>NZ_JAWOTH010000009.1:0-201353 GCF_033338745.1 Vibrio sp. Vb1026 | reverse complement strand
AATCAAATGAGGCCTCATACGGCTTTAAAATACAAAACGCCCGATGAAGTACATCGAGCGTTTTAGTTAAAAAGTGTCAACCCATATCAGGACGGGTCAGTCAACAAGTATGGATTTACAATGTAAAGTGGCGACAAAACAAGAAGATAAATAGGGTTTTCTAGCTTAATAACTATCGCCAAACAAGGCTTAGGGTTAGCGTCTTAACTCTAAAGGCCTAAAACAGGCGCGTTGATGTAAGGCAGGAGAGCTTTGTATCAACGATTCAAGAGTAGAAGGCCTGAGACAACTCTTTTCACAGTTGTTGAGAGTGAGTGGATAGGTAAGTAGACCACTCACTCAATGAATATGCTCACTTCACTGATAGCGATACGTTATCACTGCACTAAGAGAGACCGACGATATTTCCTTCATCATCAAGATCTAAGTTCATAAATGCGGGTTTATCAGGTAAGCCTGGCATCGTCATCACGGTACCAGATAATGCATAAACGAATCCTGCACCCGCACACAAGCGCAGCTCGCGGATTGGGACGGTAAAACCAGTTGGTGCCCCTTTGACTGCGGAGTCCGTGGTTATAGATAGTGGTGTCTTCGCGATGCAAACCGCTAAGTTGTTAAAGCCTAATTGCTCAAAATGTTTGAGCTGTTCAGTCGCGATAGGAGTCATTTCTATATTGGTTGCTCCATAGCCCGCTTCACATACTGCCATGAGCTTTTCGAGTAATGATTGCTCTTTGTTGTATAACGGACAAAACTCTACAGGCGTGGTACACGCATCAATAACATGTTGAGCTAGTTCCGTTGCGCCTTGTCCGCCTTGCGAAAAAGCGGTGCTGATGGCTACTTTAACTTCGGGATTAAATTGGTGAATCAGATCTTCAAGAGCTTTAAGCTCTTTCACACAATCTTGTGGAAACTGGTTAATGGCAACGACAGCAGGTAAACCGTATTTATGAACGTTATTTATGTGCCATTTTAAATTTTCAAACCCAGCCTCCAATGCTGCTTGGTCCGGATTAAAAATGGAATCTGGAATAGCCATACCTGGTCGTAAATCGTAGTGTCCGGAATTCGCTTTGAGGCCGCGTAATGTTGCTACGATCACTACACAGTCCGGGGCTTTGTTGGCGGCAGCAGCTTTAATGTTACACGCTTTCTCAAATCCCATATCCGAACCAAAACCGGCTTCAGTTACCGTGTAACCTGACAGTTTTAGCGCAATATCGTCCGCGATAATGGATGAATTTCCATGGGCGATGTTTGCAAATGGACCTGCATGGATCAACGTAGGAACACCTTCTAGAGTTTGCATCAGTGTTGGTGCAATCGCCTCTTTTAGTGTTACTGCCATTGCTCCTGCAACTTGTAGATCTTCCGTAGTGACGGGGTTTCCGTTCAAATCGTACGCTACGACAATTTTCCCAATACGTTGACGTAAATCTTTTAAATCTTTGGCTAGTGCAATGATAGCCATTAACTCAGAAGCGGCTGAAATATCGAACCCTTCGTCACGCTCGAAACCATTGATGGTTTTTCCTGCATCATTGAGGCCAATTTTGACTTTACGTAGTGCACGATCATTATGGTCCATCACTCGTTTCCAAGTAATACTTGCCGTGTCGATTTTAAGTGCTCTTAACCCGGTGCGTGATTCAAAGGCATCATAACCCTCGCGTTGCTCATGGAACAAGCGAGCGTCAAGAGCGGCTGAAGCAAGGTTGTGCGCCGCTGTCACTGCGTGAATGTCACCAGTAAGGTGTAAGTTTAACTCTTCCATTGGAGCTACTTGAGAATAACCGCCGCCCGCTGCGCCACCTTTAATACCGAAGACGGGTCCCATCGAAGGTTGCCTTATACATGCAATAACAGATTGATTAAGCTTTGCTAAACCTTGCGCCAGTCCTATCGTCGTAACGGTTTTTCCTTCGCCAAGAGGAGTCGGCGTGATCGCAGTGACGAGTACAAGTTTACCGTCATCATTTGCTTTGAGTCGTTCCAAACATTTTGGGTGGACTTTGGCTTTGTGCTTCCCGTGAGTGTCATACTCTTCGGGCAATAGTCCTACTTTTTCCGCGATAACATCAATAGAAGAAAGTGGTGTGTTTCGGCAAATTTCGATATCTGACTGCATGGAGAATCCCCAAAGTGGCACACAGGTAGCGTTGAAAAACTACCTGAGTTATAACGAGTATTATTGTGAGGCAAAGGTCTGCTTGGTGATGGTACTGTTTCGGTTAGGCTTGTAAAGAGTTTACTGCTTCGTATTGTGCGACATACTAACGAAATCTACTCGTTATAGTGCTAGATAAAAACAAAAAGGCCACCAAATGGTGACCTTGATATATTTTTAGCTTTAAAGCTGTCGTTTTAACGATCCCAATAAGTCTCTTCTAAGCTATCTTCTCGTTCAGGAAGCGCTCGCGATAGGCGAGGAGAGTGCTGCGTCAACACTTCATAGCTTACTCGGTTTGCGTATTTACAAATCTGAGAAAGTGAGGAGTAGGTTAAGCATCGTACTTCGTGCTTTTCTGAGTTAGGCACTTCTTTTTGGTGAAAAGAGTTTGCTGCCATGTCATGCAGTAAGGCTGAAAGGGCTGCATCACCTGCACCGTTAGTGTTCTTAATCTCTAATGGTCCACCAAGGTAAGGGCCGATGTGAGAGTAGACCTTCATTGGGTTTTGACAGTCTTCTTTACGCATCGCACGACTAAACTCGTACTGGTTAAAGGCTTCGAGGGAGCTTTCAAGGATGTCGTGTGTGGTTTCTCGTTTTACTTTCTCATCGGTGTAACCAGCCATGTACAGACCATTTGGTCCTGCTGTACAAAGTACGAGATCAACCCACTCAAGTGCTTTATCAGCAGCAGCTAGCGGCTCTGTTTCACCTGTTAACGCCGCACCTTCTTCTTCATTCATAGCGACAACAGAAATGTTTTCGCGAATGTATTCTTGCCACCACTGTGCGTTACCTTCGATAACGTACTTTGTCCCTAACGTAAGTACAACAGGGACATCGTGCTTCTTAGCAAAGTCGATCGCTCTTTGTACCGCTTTAGGCATTGGATCTTCTTCTTTACCACGCATTAGGTAAGAAGAAACAACCAGGGCTGATGCTTTCTCAAAGATCTCTTCAGGAATGCTTTCCGGAAGTAGTTGATTCATATGACCTTCGTTGATAGCAAATGTACGCTCACCGTCTTGAGAAATTAGGGTGTAGCAGCGACCAATAGGGCCATCTACCGTTTGTAAATGGTTAAGGTTCATGCGTGAAGACGTACGGCAAAGGTAGCGATAAGCAAAAGAACCGACTTGAATGTTCTTAGACATCACACCGAGCAAAACGGATTTGCTATCGGCTAAAACTGAGTAGTTGTGAAGAGTATTGCCAATCGTGTCACCTGGGTATTGGTGTGTGATCAGGCCTTGCTCAACCAGTTCTTCGTAAAGTGCATCTGCTTTGCTTTCTTCAAGAACGAGCGAATGTCCTTTACTCAGGTTGTATTTCTCTAAAAACGCGTCATCTACACGTGCTTCGATATCTACAATGGTTTGACCGACACCAACAATAGTTGGGCGATATAGCTTAGGTGCCTGTCGGATTTGGTTTACTAATGGATCTCGAGCGTGAGTTGGGAAGTAGTGTTTAGATTTACGCTGACCAGGAAACTTCATGCTTGTTTTTGAGTGAGAAAAAAAAGAGGCGGGATTGTATCACAAAAAAATGAAAATCGTGGCGATTTATTACAAAGAAGTCTGCTCGCTGAAAAAATCAGCGAGCTGAGTAAATAGCAACCAAAGCAGCTGCAATTTATGAGGCTTGTCGTATTGCAATGGGTTGTTTTTTAAACTTGTTGCTCAGCAGCGCCCGGAAAGAGCCTGCTCCGCGCTAACTAAATTTACCCGCGTTACTTTTTCACTTCAGTTGGCTCAACGTAAGCCTTGGTACCCCAAAGTGGGACTGTCGAAAGGCTATGCTTAAAACTACCATCGGTCTCTTTTGTTGTATAAGACAAGTAGAGTAAGGTTTGGTTATCGGCATCATAAATACGGCGAACCTTCATTGTTTTGAAGAAAATGCTTTTTGACTTCTTAAATACAATTTCACCGGACTTACTCTTATCTATTTTTGCAATCATTTCCGGTGTGATTTCGCCAGTCTGACGACATGATATTGAGCTATCACTTGGATCTGCTAAGCTGAAATCCGCTTCGATAGAGGCGATGTGACATGTGACACCTGTTACCACCTCGTCTTTCAACTCACCGACTTTGATGTCTTTCAAAGTAAACCAACCGAGCCCCACGTCAGCAACATCGTTATCTGAACAACCAACTAGAGTAGTAGCAAGCAATGCACTTAACAGCATCTTTTTCATTATTTTTGTCCTTAACTAGGAAAGATATTGATGAAATCTATCAGAGGTTTGCACCTAAAACAAAATTTAGCCACGGAAAGGTCTATGTGCGCTAGGTTTGTTGCGGGCTTCATGCTAATGTAATGCTCTAAACGAAGGTATCAAGATGAATGAACAACAGTTAGCCAGTATCGAGCGTAAAAATACATGGCTGTATGATCTGGTCGAAGTTGAATTTCCGACACCAGAGAGTTTGAAAGGGCGCGATGTCTATTTCAAAACGCTAGAAAAAGCAACGTATCAAGTAGTCGACAAAGACACACTACTGGAAAGTGACTCTGAATTTAACCCCGACGATATTTTTCTGGTCGATTTTCATCGACTGACCATTATGTTCTCTATCTTGCAATCTCAGCGCTGGGAACAGCAGTATGATAAAGATATGATCATTGAATATCTGACACAGATTATCCTCACGCCAGATTTTGAATTATATGTTGGTTTTAAATCTGGAGTCCCAATTGGTGCTGCTATTGTTAGCCATCTCGAAGGAAATACACTCATCTCTGATGTTGCTGTTTCTGAATCAAAATACAAAAGCTCGTTTGTGGCTGATCTGGCTAAAAGACTAAGCACCGAGCAAAAACTGTTAGACTCAGTGGTTATCGAAAACTAACTTACACATCAATGTGCATAAAAAGTAAAGCAAGATGACGTTGGGTGATCTTGCTTAGAAAAACTGTAATTGCTCCCTTCTATTTCCATGAAATGCCAAGCTCGTCGTTTCAACAATCCCAAACTCAAATAAGATTAATCCAAACATTCTTAAAATCAGCTTGGGCTTGAGCCTTTAAGACGTCTGGAGATGGCTATGGCAATTACCAATATTAAGTGCGTGATATTTGACTGTGATGGTACGTTGGTCGACAGCGAAAGACTGTGTTGCCAAGCGCTCGTCAATGTATTTAACCAGCATGGGGCTGAGTTAACGATGGAAGAGTGCGTTTCTCACTTTAAAGGAGGAAAGCTCGCTGACATCCTTTTAGATACTAAAGAATTGAAAGATATCAAAGTCCCAATTGATGTTTTAGAGCCGCAATACCGAGAAGAAGTCCAGTCTCTTTTTGTGCGTCACTTACAGCCGATGGATGGCGCAAAACGATTAATTCAGTTTTTGGATTCGCATAATATCGAATATTGTGTGGCGTCTAATGGACCTAAAGATAAAATTGAATACGCTTTGGAGTTAACCGGTTTACTCGATGCTTTCCGAGGGAAAGTGTTCTCGGCATTCGATGCGAATAGTTGGAAGCCTGAGCCCGATTTAATCATGTACAGTGCTATGAGCATGGGCTTTTTACCAAGTGACTGTCTTTATATTGATGACACGCCTAAAGGAGTCGAGGCGGGACTAAACGCCGGTATCAAAACGGTGCAGTTATTTAATGGTGAAGCTATCAATCGTGTTGATGACGAGCGTGTAATTCGCATCCATCATTTAGATGAATTAAAAGAGCAGCTGTGTGGCTGCTCTGTTTGACCTATTAATGGCAAACCGGACTTAAGCTGTGGATGTGCTTAAGTTTAGACTGTAGGTAAGGCGTTTGATGTAGACATTGGATAGATGAGAAGTTTTTTGTATGAAATCCGCAAGCAGCGCATGTGAATTTCTCGCCATCCGATGAAATGAGATATTCATCTCCTTGGCAGAGTGGGCAATTCAGGTTCTCTATGTCTTTTGTGTCTTTGTAATTATTCATATTGTTTTCCAGCAGCAAATTGGAATTGGCAAGATCAAGCATAGCGGAACGCTCTGTTTAAGAACATTATTTCATCGGGTACAGCGAGAACTTGAGATTCACTTCAAATATCCACTTGGATGTCGTAGAAAATATCGAAGGTAATAGTTGAACACGGTTTAAAGAAAAGGGCTCCCTAAGGAGCCCTTGTTGATCATAAGTTCCACAACGTTATGCGGTGCGGTAGCGTTGTAATATCTCACCAAGAGAAACGGAGGCTTGCGTGAGATTAGCGACGCCAGCGGTAGATTGCTCCGCCACTTCTCTGATTGTGCTTGATTGACTACGAATTTCTGAAAGTTCCGATGCAATATCGTTAGCAACTGCGCTTTGTTCTTCAGCAGATGTGGAAATCTGAATGCTCATGTCCATTAATGAGCGTGCTGACTCGGCAATAGAGGTAACATCATGGCCGATTTCATCAATAAGCTGGCTGCTGGTTTGAGCTTGCTGAACGGTTCGGTTGGTGATTGAAGCAATGTTCTGACTCTCTATTTGAAGCTTCTCAATCATGGCTTGGATCTCTACTGTTGCCTGTTGAGTTCTGCTTGCTAATGTACGTACTTCATCGGCAACCACTGCAAATCCACGACCTTGTTCACCAGCACGGGCTGCTTCGATTGCTGCGTTTAGTGCCAACAGATTAGTTTGTTCTGAAATGGCGTTAATCGTTGTGATCACGTCATTAATCTGCGTCGTATTCTCGTTTAAATTGGTTACTGACGTAGAGGCTTGTTCAATATAGCTAGATAACGTCTCTATCTCGCCAATCACGTTTTGTACACGGCTTCTGCTTAGTTCGATCTTCTGGGCATCTTGGTCTGACTGCGTCGTTGCTTGTTGAGAAATACTTGATACCTCCTTTGCAGAGGCTGTCATTTCTTCCATTGCCGTCGCGACTGAATCAAGCGTTTGATATTGATGAGATATCTGGGTTTCACTCAACTGCATATCTTTTTCGAATGCAGAAGATGTCTCGCTCAACATCGTTGCATTATTTTTAACACTATTAACCAGTTCACTTAAGGTATCCATAGACTTGTCTAGCGCACAGCCGATGGTACCGAATTCATCTCGACCTGGATGGAAACCAAGACGAGAGGTTAAGTCACCGTCACCAATTTTTTCGGTTGTTGTATATAAAACCCACAGAGCTCCTCCGATAAACGTTGCCACCCAGTAAGAGAATAGGGCAAAAGGAATAACCCATAAGAAGCTGAGTAATAGTGACGATAGAGCTGATGATTTTAACGATTCGTATTGTGTGGACACATTTTGAGTCAGCTTAATCACTTCCCCAGAATGCAACTTGGCATAAGCGGTGACAGACCCATCGACAAAAGAACTTTCGCTTACGCGGTTCGATTTCGATACGCCGTCAATTTCTGTAGCGCGGTTTGATTGAGCATCAACGATACCAGAAAGCTTCGCTTCGCTCGACGAGATGGCTTGCTGCTCAAATTGTTGTATTTCATTGAAGTAGCGGCTTCCAGCCACTGAAGTGAGGGCTACTAAAAATAGTAGGAATATAACCCACATTTTGTCGTTGATAGACATCTTGATAAACAGCCTGTCTATCGTTCTAAACTCAACTTCTCTCATTTAAAGCTCCATTAGAGATAAAAGATATTGACCAAATCTATTGCTATATCGAAACAAAATATGCGAAGTTAATCAGCAAAATATGTAACGAATACTAAATTTAGTTTAAGAAATGAGATCTAAGGACGCCTATAACAGTATGTTATATCTTTAAATTGACATGAATGTTGATAAAAGAGTCATTTCTCTAAAGTGTTGAGCGGATATGAAATCTAATTGCAATCGTTTACTTTTGATTATGCTCATAGGTTTTTAAATCTTTACTTCTCGCTGTCATGAATGTGTCATATAAAGACTATAAAAAGGAGTTGCTGATGTGGATATGGCAAGAGTCAGGCCGTCAGCAAGTAAAAGCAAGAGAGCTTAAAATAAAGGAGGTCACAATGAGCGACCAATACCAAAACGATGAGAGCCTAGAGCTGCTAGATGCGCTTGAAATTGGCATTATCTTGTCGGAATACGTTGGCTCAGACAATGAAGCCGAATAGCGGAACACTCTCATCTCGTCGTAATTGACGTTATACTAGGTTCATGTCACACCAAGCCCTAGAGGCCAAAACTGGCGTCGAATGAACTTTCTAGCCCACCTGCATATCGCAGATCACAGTAACAGCCATTTATTGGGAAACTTGCTTGGAGACTTCGTAAAAGGAGATCCAAGCAAGCTGTATGATCGCGATATCTCAAATGGCATCAGATTACATAGATTTGTTGACCGTATTACAGACCATCATCCAATCGTCAACGAATGTAAGCCTCATTTCACTGGTGTTGCGCGACGTTTTGCACCTATCGCTTTGGATATGTTTTGGGATCATTGCCTCGCAAAACACTGGAACGACTTTCATTCCGTGCCTCTCGAACACTTTGTCCAAACGGCATACGAGAGAGTAAACCGAGAGGTTCATGAACATTTGCCTCCACGTTTTTTGGTGCTCCACAGCAGAATGTGGCATGGCCGATGGCTTCAATCCTATCAAGATCTAGACAATATAGAATTTGCACTACATCGGATGTCGCAAAGAAGTCCTAGAATGGCAGACTTAACCACAACATTTAAAGTGATTGAAAGTGATTACACCGAATTAGAAGAGAAGTTCTCGTCACTTTATCGAGATGTTTTGCGCCAGTCGTATGATTTTCAGCAACAGCTTAATGACTCAACTCAATGAGATAGAAAAGTAGTATGGCTTTAGGGGCTCTGGTAAACTCTGCGCTCCAAAAATAATGAGGTTACACATGTCTGTTAATTTTGCTGATTTAGGCATCGAACAAAAGCTAATCGAGACGCTAGGCAATCTAAATATCGTGACGCCAACACCAGTGCAAGAAAAGTCAATTCCACACGTCCTTGCAGGAAAAAACTTACTTGCTGCTGCACAAACTGGTACGGGAAAAACGGCTGCGTTTGGTTTACCTATCATACAAACCGTTCAGCAAAAGAAACTTAACGGCACACCTCAAGCATTGATTTTGGTTCCAACACGCGAGCTTGCACAGCAGGTATTTGATAATTTGAATCAGTACTCGGCAGAAACAGAACTTCGCATTGTGTGTGTTTATGGTGGTACAAGCATTGGCGTACAAAAGAGAAAGTTAGAAGAGGGCGCTGATATTTTGATTGCCACGCCAGGCCGCCTTTTGGATCACCTGTTTAATGGTAACGTAAACATCTCTAAAACCGGTATGCTCGTGTTAGACGAAGCCGACCGTATGTTAGATATGGGATTTTGGCCTGACTTGCAGCGCATCTTCCGACGTTTGCCTGCTGAGAAACAGATCCTATTGTTCTCTGCGACATTTGAGAAGCGAATCAAAACTATTGCGTATAAACTCATGGAATCGCCAGTTGAAGTCGAAGTTTCACCAGCAAATACGACTGCTGAAACGGTAACACAAATGGTTTATCCAGTGGATAAAAAACGGAAACGTGAATTGCTAGCGTACTTAATTGGCTCGCGGAATTGGCAGCAAGTGCTTGTATTTACAAAAACGAAGCAAGGCAGTGATGAGTTAGCGAAAGAGCTCAAGTTAGATGGCATCAAAGCGGTTTCTATCAACGGCGATAAATCACAAGGCGCCCGCCAAAGAGCTTTGGATGAATTTAAACAAGGTAAGGTGCGTGCTTTGATTGCAACCGATGTGGCAGCACGAGGGTTAGATATTCAAGAGCTAGAACAAGTCGTGAACTTTGATATGCCATTCAAAGCAGAAGATTATGTCCATCGAATTGGCCGCACTGGAAGAGCAGGAAAGTCAGGTTTGGCGGTTTCTCTGATGAGTAGAGATGAGGAGTACTTGTTGCAAGCTATCGAGAACCTGCTTGATCAACGCTTACCCCAAGAATGGCTGGCAGGTTTCGAACCAAGTCTTGTCGAAGAAGTTGAGCCTGAACAAAATGGGGGTGGGCGTCGTCGTAGTCGTTCATCTGAGAAGCGTAAGCTAAAAGCAAAATTGGCGATTCATAAAAATCGTGGTAAATCACGTAGCTCTCGCTAAACCGCGCAAACTTTTGTTCTTACATAGCCAGGCTGTTTTTGCCTCTTCATAGACGTCTAACGTTTGGGGGATAGCAAGTAGGTACCCTTGATACATATCGAAACCGAGCTTTTTCATTAAGCGAAGTTGATGCTCGGTTTCAATTCCTTCGATAACGGTTTTAGAGCATAACGCTTTTGCGAGTGATAATGCATCGTTAAGCGCTTTAAAATCACCGTTTTCATACCTTAGCAATAAAGAGCGATCCATCTTGATTATATCTGGGCAAACGCTTCTCACTCGCTCAGTTGTCGATGCATTGACGCCATAATCGTCGATCGCCAATTTAAACCCGCCTTGGCTTAATTCACGAGCTGCTTGCGACAAAGAGAGTTCATCCTCCACCTTCAATTCAAGTAACTCCATGACGATTTGTTCATTCATCAAATGCGATTCATAAATGGTTTGTTTTAGCAGTCGGTTATACGTGATGTCTTTGACTAGTATCTCTGCCGCTACCGGTAATACATTGAGAAACAATTGTTTTGTGTGAAAGCGAGACTGAGAGAAATTTTTGATATGGATTAGGCGACTTAAGCGTTCAACATTGAGCAAATCTTGAGTGGGAGTCGCTTTGGATTGGAAAAACTGATCTGGCCTAACCATGGTGCCATTGGCATTGCTAATTCTTACCAGTGCTTCAAGGCCAACGATGGAAATATCGTTCTTATATATGGGTTGAAAGACACTGCGGAGAGTGA
This sequence comes from Vibrio sp. Vb1026, assembly GCF_033338745.1. Lineage (NCBI taxonomy): Bacteria > Pseudomonadati > Pseudomonadota > Gammaproteobacteria > Vibrionales > Vibrionaceae > Vibrio > Vibrio sp. Vb1026. The sequence goes on along the minus strand of NZ_JAWOTH010000009.1, from coordinate 190,355 downwards.
AGTTCGCGTATTTCGCAATATACTGCCCGTCGGCTTGTTTCCGGATGCAACTAAGTAGTTGCGAGATGCTCATCATTGTTACCACAACCTAAATCAATGTCTCAACATCAGCGTTATCGCGCTAATTTTTCTATTTCATTGGCAATGAATCTAAGTGTGCTCATTAACTCAAGCAAGAACGATGGTAATGGATGGGTAGGTTTGTCGAGTGACATCAAACAAATTGATGAAATAATTGATAATCTCAGCACTTCAATTTGATGCTACCATTGCAGTACGGCATACAACTGCAAATATTTTCTGACTAACTGCTGTTTGTTCGAACGCCGTAAAGGATGCCCAAACTTAATGTAACAAGGGCTAATACCGAATCGAGTGTCCAACGATTGCGTGAGTTGCGACTCGCTGGTGTACAGTGTGATTCCTTGTTCTGTGTATTCGTTGATCTGATCGGGTAGTTCACCCATCCACCAATGAAGCAATTCTCGGCTCGTTTTGCTGCGACTTATCCAATGATCGCAAACCAAAAAGAGTAGGTCATTAGGCTGTAAGGCATAGCCATATTCACTCTGCCATTCCGTAATTGATGAGAGTAAGTTTTCCCGGCAAGATTTTCCGGCACTGACCATATGGTGACTCAGAACCCAGACAGTGCCAATGTCGGATGAAATTCGATAGTGATGGGGAAGGTCTGGAGAATCCAACACTTCGATTGGCTTTATCACGCAGTTGTATCCAAAGTGACGAAAAGTATGTTCCATCCTTCTTGAAAACGCGAGACCAAGATGATGCTCACTCATGCCTTGGTTATGCACCGCAGGGTAATGCTTTTCACACAGCTTAAGACAGTCGTCTTGAAAATCATTAACACTTTGAATAACTAGGTCGAGTAGCAAAGAATATCCCTTAATAATTACAAAACGAACTGCAAAAGGTTAGCATAGTCTTTTGAGAATAGACTAATTTACTTCGGCAACTTCTTGATCTAAACACCAAATTTCTCACAAATGACCGTGTCTAATCTTTAATAGAGCAATACGAAAGAAGCAGAAGTTGAACAAAAATTTGAAAGGGAAAAAATGATAAAGCTAGAACGCGCACAAAAAGAGGCGTTGGCCACCGCCATTCAAGATTACATGCAAGACGAGCTAGATGTTGAAATTGGCCAGTTCGATAGTGAGTTTCTAATTGATTTTATTACAGAAAAACTAGGACCAATTTATTATAACAAGGGTGTTGAAGATGCTAAGTTACTGGTTGAACGCAGAATGTTAGAAGTTTCCGAAGAGCTGTATGAGATAGAACAAGAAATTAAGCTGTAAGTTTCAGTTTTACAAACGATTTAAAGTTCCTTCAAAAAATTCGAACAACTTGATAGATACGGCACCATTGGCTGGATGTAAATGATGGTAAATAATCTGTTTCATATGACGTAAATAGGTTAATGTAGTGTTTCTTGCTCAGCATTAACTTAGGAATATATCTAGGAACTTGAGATGGATACACTGGTAAAGAATTACAACCTTACTGCACGCGTGATGCATTGGTTATCAGCGCTGTGCATTATTGGTCTATTTGCAGTGGGTTTGTGGATGGTCGACCTTAGCTATTACAGCGAATGGTATCGAACTGCGCCGCATTACCATCGCTCTGTCGGTATTTTACTCGCTATTTTAACTTTGGCACGCATCGTATGGAAACATGTGACGGCGTCACCAAAGGTAGAAGGCAAACGTTACGAAGTGCTTGCTGCTAAAGCAGCGCATGGTGTCATGTACCTACTATTGGTCACCATCTTTGTTTCAGGTTACCTCATTTCAACGTCTGATGGACGCGGCATCGAAGTGTTTAATTGGTTCACCGTGCCAGGAGCGGGAGAGTTATTCCCAGGCCAATCAGATATTGCAGGTGAGATTCACTTCTATGCAGCTTGGGCAGTCATCCTGATTGCAGGTTTACATGCTATTGCTGCACTAAAACACCACTTTATCGATAAAGACAACACATTAAGAAAAATGTTAGGAGCTTCAAAATGAAAAAGTCACTTTTCGCTACAGGATTAGCTATCGCTATGGCACTGCCATTTGGTGCGCAAGCTGCAGATTATGTCATCGATACCAAAGGTGCTCACGCTTCAATCAACTTTAAAGTTAGCCACTTGGGTTACAGTTTCATCAAAGGTCGTTTCAATACATTTTCTGGTGACTTTTCTTTTGATGAAAACAACATTGCTGGCTCAAAAGTAAATGTTGTTGTTGATACAACCAGCCTAGATTCAAACCATGCTGAACGTGACAAACACATTCGTAGTGGTGACTTCATCGATGCTGGTAAATACAGTGAAGCAACCTTTACGAGCACAAAAGTGGTTGATAAAGGCAATGGCAAACTAGATGTAACTGGTGATCTAACGCTACACGGTGTTACTAAGCCTATTACTATTGAGGCTGAATTCGTTGGTGCTGGCAGTGACCCATGGGGCGGCGAGCGCGCTGGCTTTGTTGGCAACACTCGCCTAGAGCTTGCTGACTTTGACATCCCAGTAATGGGTGCTTCAAGCTACGTCGATATGGAACTTCATATCGAAGGTATTAAGAAGTAATTAGTTCCTTTTAGATACACTAAAAGCGCTCTTCACTTGAAGAGCGCTTTTTTATTATCTTAATCACATCACTAACATCGATAAACCCGTCAGTGATAGCGATTGAAAGCCAATAGACGTTGTAAATGTTTAGCGAATTACGCTGTTTCTAACTCGCTTTTTTCCACTAGGTTTAAACGCTCACCAAAAATCGGGCGTAGTGCTTTTAATACTTCAGTACGAGTAACCACCCCGACCATCTGCCCATTTTCAAGCACAGGAAGCACTTGTGGCTTACTTACTTTGATACTTTTAGCGCGTTCTTCGAGAGACAAAGACGTCAAGCGAGTGGCAATACCCATACTGCTCGCTGGGTACAACTGCTCTTTATCGATACATAGGAATTCCACAACATCAACGAGGCGATCACCAGCGTCAATTGCGACCACATCTCGGCTCATGATGTCGACGACTTTTTGGTCTTTCACCGGAATGTAGTCCTCACACCATAGTTCTACCATCACATCGTGAGCAGAGAAGAAGCCAACTAATCGATTTTGTACGTCTACAACAGGTGCGCTAGTTACGTTGTTATCAAGTAACACATCCAGCGCGGCTGCAATTGGCGTTTCTGCACGAATGGTGACTGGTTTTTGGTTCATAATGTCTTTAACAAAAGAGGCATTTTTCATGGTGAAATCCTTAACTGACGACAGTGTTGTAGTTGTAGTGATAGAAGAAATATTCGCTGCTTTTAGTTCTGGTCGGCGAAAAATACACCAGTTTGAAAGGCCAACTAATACCGCTCCGCCGACGATGTTGCCAAGCGTGACAGGAATTAAGTTAGCGGTAATAAAGTGGCTAATGTTTAGGTCTGTGTATTGTGACGCGGGCACACCGACAGATGCCCAAAAAGATTCAGGTGCAAAATTCGCGATAACAATACCAAGTGGAACCATAAACATGTTCGCAACACAGTGCTCAAAACCGCTGCTGACAAACATTGCCACAGGCAAAATTGTCATTGCTGCTTTTGTCATTGCATTTGCAGAACTAAATGTCAGCCAAATCGCTAGGCAGACCAACAGGTTACAGAGAATACCGAGTGCAAACGCTTGAATGAGAGTGTGGTGAAGTTTGTGTTGTGCGATGTTAAGCGCATTTAATCCCCATTGACCGCCATCCATCTGATAAAGACCAGCAGCAGTAACCAACGCAAGTAGGAACATCGCACCAATAAAGTTACCAACGTAAACTTTGCCCCAGATCGAAAGCATCTTACCGAACGAGATTTGCTTATTGGCCCAAGAAATACTGGATAGGACGGAGCTGGTAAATAATTCACCACCGCAGATCACGATGAGGATCAATCCCATGCTAAATGCGAGTCCACCAGCTAGGCGGCTCAAGCCCCAACCAGCGCCCGTACTACCGGTGGTCACCGTGATGTAAAACAAGAATGCTAACCCGATGAACGCGCCGGCCATAATGGCGAGGCTTAATGTCATACTGCTGGTTTTGTTTGCCTTACTTAACGCAAATTTTTCCGCTTCAACCATCATCTCTTTTGGAGAAAAATACTGGTGATTTTGAGAACAGGTCACCGCCATATTGACTCCTTAATTTGTAATCGCATAAAAAATCCTTAGTTATTAACTCAAAAATGAAATTGTTGTTTTTATTAAGAGCCTCAATGACTTCGGTTTCAAAACCATTGAGGCTTGCGGTGTTCCCGAACCGCGTACTCAGAATAGGGAGAACGGTTAGTAAGGTAAAATTGATAATATTTAGAAACCTCATCAAATTAATTGATAACTTTACGGGGCCAGGTAAAATGAACTCTATTGCTTATTGGGGCATGCTTTAACAATTGTGGGGATTGGGAAATACCCACTAATAATGGAGGACACTTTGCGCTACTCACTTAAGCAATTAGCGGTTTTCGACGCAGTTGCAGATACCGGCAGTGTAAGCCAAGCCGCAGAAAAATTGGCTTTGACACAATCAGCGACGAGCATGTCGCTTGCGCAATTAGAGAAGATGCTTGGCAGGCCGTTGTTTGAGAGGCAAGGCAAGCAAATGGCGTTAACCCATTGGGGGATGTGGTTACGACCAAAAGCAAAACGCTTGCTACAAGATGCATTGCAGATTGAAATGGGCTTCTATGAGCAACATTTATTGAGTGGTGAGATTCGTATGGGAGCGAGTCAAACCCCAGCAGAGCACTTAGTTCCCGACCTTATCAGTATCATTGATAATGACTTTCCAGAAATGCGTATTTCTCTCGGTGTACAAAGTACAAAAGGGGTGATTGATGGGGTATTAGATTACAAGTATGACTTAGGGATTATTGAAGGGCGCTGTGATGATAACCGTTTACACCAAGAAGTATGGTGTCGTGATCATCTTACTGTTGTCGCAGCTTCTCATCATCCTTTTGCGCGTAATCAGTCTGTTAGCCTTGCGCAGTTAGAGCAAGCGAAGTGGGTACTAAGAGAGCATGGCTCTGGCACACGAAAAACATTTGATAGTTCTATTCACCACCTTATTGAAGATTTGGATGTGTGGCGCGAGTACGAACACGTTCCGGTGTTACGTAGTTTAGTTGCTAATGGTCAGTACCTTACTTGCTTACCGTATTTAGATGTAGAGCGATATATAGAAGCAGGTCATCTTGTGGCATTAAATGTACCTGAGTTAAAAATGGAAAGGACGCTTTCATTTATATGGCGCTCAGATATGGCAGAAAACCCATTAGTCGACTGCATTAAAAGAGAGGGACTGCGAATGATGAAGGGGAAGCCTTCAGTTCTTTAAAGGTTGATTAAACATGCCTACGAGATGAGTTGGGTTTATTCCCTAAATCTGTTGATTTATCGGTTGCGTCAAGCTTTTGATGTAAATTGTGAAAATAATAATATCTTATTGTGATCAATATCACCGATAAGCTGAGCTGATGTATCTAACATGTGTCCTTGATTTCAATGTATGAAGGCAGTTATTGAACCATATAGGTACGATAATAGCCGAGCAGGTATGACTACCATGACGACACTTTTAGCTATTTCTATCACTACTGGAATTTTATCTGGCGTATGGGGTTGGATCGCCATCTCTTTAGGTTTGCTTTCTTGGGCTGGTTTTTTAGGTTGCACGAGCTACTTTGCAGCGCCAACGAGCGGATTGAAAGGACTAGGCATCAGCTTAATCACCAATATGACAGGCGTATTCTGGGCAATGGTAATTATTCACGGTTCCACTTACGTGGGGTTGGAAATTATTGGCTATGTGATTACCGCTATTGTGGCATTCTTCATGTGTATTCAAGCTAAACAGGCTTGGCTCGCGTACATCCCTGGTACTTTTATTGGTTCATGCGCAACATTTGCGGCTGACGGAAACTGGCAACTTGTTATTCCATCGTTGTTGCTAGGTGGTGTGTTTGGCTATCTAATGAAAGCGACAGGGCTATGGTTGCATACGAAATCAACCGCTACTTCATCTTCGCTTGCTGAGCAAGCACAGTAGTGAACCCCCGATCTTATTGGTATCCACTGTGTATTGAGTTTTATCCCTCTCAATACCCTTAATCAAAATTAATGATGTTTGATACAAGCACACCAAATTGGTGTGCTTTTTTTGTATTACAAGACAATACGCTGAGTGTAAAATACGCCTAACTCATGTATTGCCGTTGGCCATGGTAACAACGCGTTTAAGTGTCCAGCGCAGAAGAACAGGAATACACTCCATGCCTTTCTCTTCACAATGAGAAACAATAGCCAAAGCTAAGTCCGGTTTTGCATGTTTTTTCAAAACACGATTTACGACTTTTTTAGCAGGGATAGGGTGGTCATGAGGAACTTTGATGATGTCCTTAAAGAAAAGTTCAAACCCATTGTTGTACAGAAAGTGCTCGATGTCTCGGTCGGGTAATTCCGTAAGTCGATGCCTTTCCTGATCATGGTCGAGCTGTGCTCGTACTGCATGCGCGTACTTTTTCCCTGCTGGGTCGCCATCGGTAACGACATGCCAATCAATACCAAACTCTTTTGCTACTTTGATGAGTGATTTTAGACCTGATTGAGCAAACTCAACGATTTGAACCCCTTCGGCAGCCAAGTCATACCCGCATTGACGAGCCAGTTCATGAAAAAGCCAAACTTCGGTTTCGCCCTCAACAAGTAACCAGCACCGCGCAAATAATGCTCCTGAACGATGAAAACGAATATGGAAACCAATTCGGCGCAACTCATCTCGACCAAACTTTGTTGAGTTTAAACTCTTAGCGATGGTTCTGTCTGATAGCCGAATTAAACGTCGAATTGAATACAGTGGAACAGAACCGAGTAACGTGCCACTGTTGGTGGTTAATATCTTTTGCATTGGCAATAATTGCAATAAGGACCACGCTCTCGCTAGATGAGTTGGATGCAGTCGACCTTCTGGATCTTCAATGATCAGTATTGGTCTCGCACAGCGCCTTAAATCAGTGGGGCCCTTAGCTTGAAGATAGGCATTGAGTAACCCCATTAAGAGCAAGCGGCTTTGTTTGTCATTGGTTTCTTTCAAGAACTGACTCAAGCCTTTATCAGAGGAAGGGCTTGTATAGAAAAGACCATCACGAGGTTTGCGTGGGTTGCCTTTACTGACACTTCTGAACGCGAAATAGTGTTCAACAAGCGTTTGCATTGAGTCGAGGCTACTACGAATCTCACCTTTATTCACATGACCAGGCATAGCCAATAAGCGTCGACAGGTGTTGTTGATTCGTTTTTCAATCCGAGCATTTTTACCATCGCCGTTGACATGGTTTAAATCTGGGAAGCGTCGGGAGTCACGTAGTCGGATTACAGGGTGAAGTGTCATTAACTCAATAGCGAGTTTCTCTGAGTGGTGAAGTTTTTTGGGTTTGCCGTTATGATCCAAAAACGCGTACTTTGTATTAATGCCGTGCTCATCGCGAGACGCACTAATACGATAGTAAATGACTTGCTCACCATCTTCGTTGGTGCACCATGTAGGCTTTATGCGTCTGTAGCGTCCCGCTTTTACTTCGTTTTTATCCTGTGCTTTAAAACAAACAATGATCTGTAAGTGTTGTGTTTGTGGATGAGAAATTGAGTAGTCAACGTGAAAATCTTTCAGTTTGAATTGATACAATGAGCCATTGGCAGGTAGTGCGATGGAAAGGGCATCGAGCAATGATGATTTGCCCCACGTGTTTTCACCGATAAGCGTGGTGAGTTCGTCAAAAGAGAGTGAAAGGCGTTTGATGCCTCTAAACCCGGAGATTTCGATGCGTTCTAGTCTCATCTCAATCCTCCTTGCAATTATTTGAATTATCGAGAGTTATTTTGCTACTCCTAAGCATATATGAATTCGGAATTTTTGAGTTAAGCTCAGTTCACAAAATTACGAGAGCCTCTTACTGAATAGAGACCGTTACAAGCGAGGCTTGCTTTCAAAGCTGGGGGACAGCATCGTGATCACTTAAACATGAAATCCTAAATCGCAGTTTCATAAAATTCATGATTCTGTCATGATTCACTTCTTATTATTATAAGGAATGAAAAAAGAGAAGATGAAGATGAATAACAATCATAAGCCAGTGAGAATCAAACTGGCACACATCAATGACACACATTCCTACTTTGAACCAACGTCATTACAGTTAAAGCTTAAGATAAACAATGAACTCACGCTAGAGCCTTATGTCAGTGCTGGCGGCTTTTCTCGTATCGCAACCCGAGTCGAGCAGTTAAGAGATGATGCTCAGCGCCAAGGTCACGGGATGTTGTTCCTCCATGCCGGAGATTGCTTCCAAGGCACGCTGTATTTCTCACTATTTAAAGGCAAAGCCAATGCCGACTTATTGAACGCATTAAAGATTGATGCAATGGCGTTAGGCAATCATGAATTAGATATGGGGAATGAGCCAGTTGCATTGTTTTGCCAACGTACTCAGTTCCCATTGCTTGCTGGCAACTGGGATTTATCCAATGAATCACTTAAAAAACCTCACCGTATCAGTGATTGCAAGGATGTATATAGTTACCAACCGGATACACAGAGCGCTCAATACATTGTTAAAGAATTCCATGGTGAGCGGGTCGCGATTTTCGGATTATCCATAGATAAAATGAGCGACATCGCAAACCCTGATGCAGACACGCCTTTTCACTCAGCAATTGAAACCGCCAAGGCGACCGTAAAACAAATCCATTCATCAGGTATAAAAAATATTATTCTTCTGAGCCACTTAGGTTATGAAGGTGATTTAGAGTTAGCTGAGCAAGTCGCAGGTATTGGTATAATTGTTGGTGGACACAGCCACCGGTTGCAAGGTGATTTTTCATCAATAGGGTTAGGACAAGACGATCCCTACGGTATCAAAATTAATGATACCTATGTGGTGCAAGCGGGTTTCCATGCTTTGACAATGGGGCACTGCGTCATTGAGTTTGATGAACACGGTAAAGCAACGATGTTGAGTGGACAAAATGAACTGTTGCTTGGTCGACGTATTTTTTGGGACTCGACGCTAAACCAACAGCTCGACCAAGGTGTATTCGAAACCGCGTGCGACTTCATCCATGGTCAACCGAATGTCGTGGTTTGTAAGAAACACCCGGAAACTCAAGCGATCCTGAGCGATAAATATATTCCTCAGGTCAGGCAGTTACAGTCACAAGTCATTGCTAGTGTTGACACCAAAAAGCGTCATGTGAGAATTCCCGATGAATTTGGTGAGAGTGAGTTGGCTTCCTCCGTTGCCCGATCATTTCTGCACTGTTTAAACAAACGTGGATATGACGTTCAATTTGCAATTCATAATGCGGGTGGCGTGCGAACCTCTTTGAACCCTGGCAACATTACAGTGGCAGACATTGCCGGACGGCTGTTGCCTTTTGCCGTTCCTATCGGCTTTTACGATGTAAAAGGCAGCGCTATTCGCCGTGCACTTGAAGGCGCGATAAATAATGCACTCAACAATGGCGTAGAAGGCACTGGATCTGGCAGTTATCCGTACACTTACAATTTAAACTTCGAGTACCACGCAGATGCCCCAAAAGGTGAAAGAGTTCAATCATTAGTGATTTTTGATGGCAAACAATGGGTTGGTGTTCAAGATGATGTTTGGTATCGAGGGACTTCTTCTGCCTATACGATGAAAGGGAAAGAGGGGTACGACGCATTGCAGGAGATGAAAGGAGAAGGACGTGTGACCAGTTTGTCCATGGCTGATTGTTTTATTGAACTCCTGACCGATGAGCCAAACTGTTTGAATCAAAGTCACAAACTTTACACAAAGCGACGTCGATAATAGATACTGGTATTGATTTTGCTGCTCTCCACTTACTACATGGGTTGATGAGGATGGCAGTATGTGGAAGAAAGATTGGGCAGATACGGCAGTCGTGGTTGCCTGGATCGCAATTTGGTCAACACTGGTCTACTTTGTGCCTCTAAGCGGCTTTTGAATTGCTAAGAATGTGGATGTTACAAAAGGGAGCAGTAATGCTCCTTTTTTGTATCTATCTTCCCCGTTAGGGCTCTAACCAATGAAGAGTTTGTCTTGATCCATTTGCTGCTTTTTGTCTGTTTACTAAAGTTCAGGTGGTTGAATCCATTTCTTTCTTTTTATAGTGCTTCCTGATTTTTGATAAGAATTTTATTTCGATAAGACAAGGCTTTTTTGTTGGAAAGCCTGACGCTCGGCGTTATTATGTCGGCGTTTGGGGAGTAGTTAGCGCAAGTTTACTTATCGTCATCTCGTTAAGCATCAGCTTATCCGGTAAGTAAAGGTGTTACGTGGTTCATTCACGTCAACACTTCAACGAGACCAACGCATTCATTGACTAGCAGCACATAATCGTTATGTGGCTGTTGGTTGTTATTGTCTGCGGAAGGTCACCAAACGAAGTCCTTCCGCCATGGGAGGAAATATGTCTCTTATCGAAAATACCACCCAATTGAGCCAATCGGTGCCTCTTCAAGAATCATTAGCGATGTATGGTGCTTTTGGTTTATTTACCCTTGTTCTTGTTACGCTTGATATCTATCAAACACGTGGTGGCGCTATCACGATGAAAAAAGCCATCGTTTGGAGTGTTTTTTGGTTCTTGCTTGCCTTTGTTTTTGCAGGTTCTATTTATTTATTCTGGGACTTTTACGCGCCACATAGCGCTTATACGAACGACAAAGCAACGATTTCATTCTTAACTGGTTACTTACTAGAGAAGTCGTTAAGCGTTGATAACTTGTTTGTGTTTGCCATCATCTTTGCAAAATACAGTGTGCCGGAGCATTTGCGTCCGAGAGCATTGCTTTGGGGGGTGATAGGTGCGCTAGTTTTACGCGCTGTCATGATTGCGGTTGGTGCTCAGTTACTTGCACAGTATCACTGGGTATTGTACTTATTTGCTGCTTTTCTTATTTGGACGGGTGTTAAGCTAGCTCGCGACAAAGGCGAAGCAGAAGAGGTTAATCCATATCCGGAGCAGTTGATTCGAAAGGTATTGCCAGTTACAGATGACTACCAAGGAAATCGCTTAATCTTAAAGCAAGCTGGTAAGTGGGTGGCAACACCGATGCTGATCGTTGTTGGTGTCATTGCAGTAATGGACGTTATGTTTGCGTTGGATTCTATACCAGCTATATTCGCGGTAACGCGAGAGCCATTTTTAGTCTTAGCCGCGAACGTATTTGCATTACTGGGTTTGCGATCGCTGTACTTTGTTCTTCAAGCAATGTTAGACAAGTTTGTATACTTAAAACCAGCATTATCAGTAATCATGATGTTTATCGGGGTAAAAATGCTATTGGTTGGAACAGAATATGAGATTCCGACAGCATGGTCTCTCACATTTTTAGTTGTTGTGATGACATCGGCAGTGGTTGCATCACTCCTAAAAAATAAAGCGAAGCGTCAAACTAGCGTTAATATTACTAATCAAAAAATATAAAGTAAGCACTAAAATCAAAAGAAATAACGAAAAATATTGTTAAATATATGTTGTTGCTTAAGGGGCAATTATGCAGGTAATGTTCAGTTATTCAATGTAATTACAGCAATTGTGATTATTTATGCTGTTATTATTCATTTGTATTTTTGAGTTTTGTAATGAGTTTGTTTTATTAGAAATTCTAATTTGAATGGGTAAAATTTGTCATTTCTTAAACAATAAGAAACTGACTAATATACAACCAACTAAACAGACTACTGCTTTTAAAGAGAGGCAATCATGGCACAAGCAATGCAAATGACAAATGTAGCTTTACCAACCTCTATGGATAAGAAAACCTACGCGGTTAACTTCAAAGGACTGATTGCTCACTTACTGGACATTCTATTTGTAGATAACACTGCGCCACGCAGTTACTACGCAGAAGACTTGTCAGCACATATTCAAAAAGACATCGGTATGTACCGTTGATATTGAAATAGTGTAAGAAATACCGGCCTATGAGCCGGTATTTTTTTTATTTGTAAAACATGCCTACTCAACCTACGCCCTAGAAAAGAAACACTCTAGAGGAGGTAGACATGACTGAAGTGCGATATTACTTCTTGCGGCAGTATTCTGCGATCACGTACATCGACTGACCACCATTTGCCTTACCCGAAACTAGCTTTGGATCATCGCCAAGGCTAATACCACGAATCACTGTACCTTGTTTGATTACTTGGTTAGTGCCTTTTACTGGTAGGTCTTTAATTACTGTTACATCGTCACCTTTCTTAAGTTCAGTGCCGTTACAGTCAACCGTTTTATCGTCAGCAGACATCCCTTTCATTGCCCAGTTCATTTGCTCTTCTTCCATGTACATCATGTCAAGAGCATCTTGAGCCCAGCTTTCTGTGTTTAGGCGAGTGAGTTGGCGCCATGCAGTCACTTGTACAGCAGGAACCTGGCTCCACATACTTTCGTTTAGACAACGCCAGTGGTTAATGTCTTTTGGCTCATCGATCTCACCCAGACACTTATCACAAACCATGATGGCAGTATCAACCGTCACATTACCGTGAGGTGGGACAGCGTATGCAGTTAGTTGAGATTCAGAAGAACACAGTTCACATTTTGACTCGCAGCGCGCAAGCAGAGTAGCTTCAATAGACATAAGGACTCACCTTAGTAATGTTATTTTGTGGCGGTATTATCCACTTTATCCTGAGAAATAAAAGGGTGTTAGCGAATTAAAGATTAGATTTTACAATACTCCAACCTGATTAAGGTGAAGATGTAAAATATTCGCTAAATAAATAATACGGAAGTATAAAAGACACTATTAATTGTTTTGGTTTATGAATTGGTTGTGTCAATTTCTACAACGATTACAAACCTAAAAGAGGTAAATGTAGAGAGAGGGTGGCTAGAACATAGCCCTCTAATTTACAGAGGGCCTGTCGTTAACGTTCGACAATCTGGACAATTTGCTCTTTTGAAATACTCATTTCTTTACCATCCATGTCTTCATACTCGTACATACCCGTTTCCTCGTTCAGGTCTGGTTTACCGTAAGAGGTAATAATTTTCCCTTCATTTGTCGACATCAGATATTGGCTACTTCCGCATGCAGCAAGAAGTAATACAGTGGCAATAACAGTCAATACGCGCATAGAGTTTTCCTTTTAAACAAGTGAGTTAGGCAAAGACATCGTTTTAACTATAGCAGAGGAAATATGAGTGGGTTTGAATACAATTGAAATGAAAAAGCCCAGTAGAAACTGGGCTTTGGTAGGAAGGGCGTTGCGATTACTTCAAAACAGAAGTGTTAGTGACACCTGTTAGTGCGTCATCCATTAAGAAGTCAGTGTTTTCCATCTGCATCTCTACATGATGATCAATATCAGACAAAGTGCCATTTGGCGAAGCAAAAGTACTGTGCGATGCAGTAGCATTAAACTGTACAAAGCTCGCAGTTGCATTCACAGTAGTGTCCGTACTGTTCACAGTCTTCAACCCTAGCTTATTAGCAAGCGGTTCAGTACCCGCGAATGGTGCATTTGGAACGCTGTTTGGTACTGTGCTATCGCCATCCACTTCTGTCATAAAGAATGGTGTCGTTAGCGAACCAGATGCCACTAAATCTGAAGCGTTTGTGAACGGATCGACAGTGTCTAGTGTAGTCTGTGCTGCATAGATAAATTGTGAGAAACCTGCTTCTAGCGCTGCTACTTGAGCTTCCGTTGCCGCAGCCTCAAATGCTTCGTAACATGTTTTATCTTCTAGATCCGCACATGATGCATCAGCGTAATTCGCATAGTCTTTTGATGCTGCATAAGCGAGGTTATGTTTGATCTGAGGGCCGTAATTGTCTGAACCCAGTAACAAATTACCAATTTGTCCACCAGAGTTCTGTACTGATGCAGAACTAAAGGTGTACAGCGCATCCGCAGTAGAGCTGCCCAATGTATTGTTTGCTGCTGCGACGGCAGATGTAGCGACAATACCGCCAAGTGAATGACCTAGCATTTTGACTTTTGAACCCGTCATTGGGTTGAAGCCTTGCAGAGGACCTCCAGCTAAAAGACCGCCTTGAGCAGATACTACCAAGCTAGCGCGCAAACCTAACACATCCAGAACACTTTGACGTAGGTTGTCACGCGCAACGGCTAAGTTGGAAAGATTTAGATAAGCCAGTACATTCGCATTTGCGGAACGTTGTTCATCTAAGCTGCGCGTACCATGAATAGGTAAGTCAATAGCGATAACTGCCACACCTGCTTTTACCATATTGAACGCGAACGCGTACGCATTCTCTTTCGCAGAGGTGATGCCGTGTTGATAAATCACAACGTCTGTCGCGACGCCAGATTTAGGTGTGAAGACCAGTACTTCGACATCTTCAACCGATTTCACTACGGGAACAGGCGAGTAGCGAGTAATAATACGCTCACTATCAAGCTGGGTACCATCGGTAAGAGTAAGCTTAGCTCCAACAAGTTTTAGCTGCTCTGTAGGATCTGTAGCAAGCTTTGTCACATCAACAGGATCATTTGCAAAAACGCCTGTTGATAGCTGCTGAACCATGTTTGCTTGCTCGTTCGGATCCGCTAATGCTGCGCTTAGCTTCGCTAGGCTTGGCATCGCAGATACCATTGGTTGCATGTTCCAGCTTGCGCCTTTTTCCAAGTAATGAGGCAGTCTTACCACACCTTGTGTCACGCTTACATCGGCACCTGATTGCATGTAAAGGCCTTTAATTGCCGTTTTAGCTGCGTCTAGATCGCTAATGTATTTACTAAAGTCATCGTCAGAGTCTAGCGCAGTGCTAAAGTCTTGGGTTTCACCGAGCGTTATTGTGTAGGCCGTTGATAAGTCTACTGAACCTTCGTTTGAGTCATTTTTGTAAACGGTATTTAGTGTGTTTGCGCCAGTAGAAAAACCAGTAGCGGTTACTCCTTTGACTGCCGCTAACGTATCACCTACAGACTGGGTACTGAACCATGAGGAGTAAACGATGTCGTTAGGGTCAACTTGAGCTAGACCAAAAATGCCTTCAACCGCCTGAGTGACTGCTTGAACAGAAGCAAGGTCGCCAGTTTCATAAACGATTTCTTTCGATTTACCAGTCGCATAACTTGCTGATGTACCAATTGGCTCACCATTCACGTCAGTAACATCTTGTGTAACCGCAAAAATGTACTCGCTTGACTCATCAAGTGCAGCCAAGAACTGGATGTATAGAGAGCTACCTTTTGCTTGAACTACGTAGTCCTGATTCTGAACGAGTACCTCTTCGATTGGGTTAGATTTACCGTCCCACTCGGTTAAGCGTTGGTTAATCTTGATGACTTTAACACCAGACGACAGCATGCCCGTTGCAAAACCGTCGCCGTTGAAGTGAAGAACGATTGGCATAGACGTTGACCATCCATCCATCGTGTTCATTGAGGCTCTAGGGTTGGTTAAAGCATCATCGCCATCAGTTGGCAGACCAAGCGTACCATCGCTTGTGTCCATTAATAAGTAAGACGGTGCCGGTACATCTGCGTTCGCTCCTTGAAGCGTAAAACTGATGGATGTTTCGCGATCAAGCAATGCTTGGACTTCATCTTCAAATTGAACTTTGTCGGAAGTACCAGAGCTGGAGGTATCATCACCACAACCAGCAAGAAGGATTGCAGAACAAAGCATTGATAATTTAAACGTGTGTTTCATTGGTTTACTCCGTAATCCCATTATTTGAAGGTGTAGTTCATCTGTACCGCGCTGATGTAAGCAGTACCTTCTGAGTCAAACTTAATCTCTTCACCCAGAGCATTTGTCTCAGTGAAAGAGCCTGATTTACTCTTAACAAGTGCAAAGCCTGCATCGAAAGTTAAATTCTCACTCATTGCGTAAGTTAGGCCCGCGCTGTACCAAAAACGGTCACTGTCAGGGATACTCAATGTCGCTTCACCTGCTTGTTCGTCGTACGCAAAGCCTGCACGGAATGTCCAGTCTGTATTAAGTATGTAAGTTGCACCAACGGAGTAGCGATTGTTGTCTTCATATTTCTCAGGTTTAAAGAAACATACTCCGTCATTACATTCGTTACTGGTCGCTTTTAGTTCTTTAAATGTGCTCCAGTCGGTTTGTTGCCAGCCGTAATGTACAGCCCATTGTTCATTCAGTTGATGGAAAGCCGATAATTCGATAATTGAAGGGAGAGAGATTTTTAAACGGCCATCAACTTTTGGTGATGAAGCTCGACCAGAGTCGTAACTACTAAACTCACCGTCATCAAAATCTAGATCAACCTTAGAGCGGTAGCCAAAGCCAAAACGGTTGTTTTCATTTAGCTCAAATAAAGCGCCGACATTCCAACCCCAAGCGAAAGTTTCACCTTCCATGCCGACAAGGTTATCGGACTTATTACCACCTAAAATACCGGCGAGTGCGCCTTTGTGACGAGTCAGCTCTGCTTCAGCGTATACTAGGTTGATACCACCACCGACACTGAAAGACTCGTTGATACGGTAAGCGACATTAGGGTTGATGTTTACTGAAAGTAGGGAAGTGTCACCCGCCATATCACCTGCGGAAATATCATTTGGATAGTCAGTGGCAACACCGTATGTTGTGAACATACCGATGCCCCAGGCCCAGTTATCATTGATAGGGCTGATGTAATAACCTGCTGGCACGATCTGTAAAGGGGCGACATCTTTCGCGTGTTCATTGTTTACAGTGTCGTACACATCGACTTCAGGGTCGATGATAGATAACGCGCCCGAAAATTGAGCTTCTTTGAAAAGTGTCATTGCTGCAGGGTTACGAGCAAGGACGCTGGCATTATCTGCAACAGCCCCTTCACCTGAAAATGCTCGACCAAGACCAGATGCCGAATGTTCAGCTACCTGGAAGCCCGCTGAGTGGGCATTACACGCAAACAATATTGAAATTGTAAGCAGAGAGCAGTGCTTCTTGTTCATCCTTGACCCTCCTAGGGTGTCATAATGCTGGACCGAAGTCCTTGTAATTGTTGTGTGGTACTTACACCAATTGTTAATACGCGAAATACAACGATGATGTAAATGTAATGTTAATTGTATGTTTAATAACTTGTCAAAGTTTGAGCGTATTTTGCGTTTTAAATATGATGCATAGGTCAAACGATGGCTTGTAAGGGCATGTATTATCTTTATATTTTTGAAGAGAATGGTACGACCAGAATTGTTTTGCGAGCTTTATAGTTAAATAACGATCAAATCAAGAGATAGCTCGCTTTGCTGTTTCTTCACTTCACAGGCATAATTCGCGCTCGCTATGTAGTTATTCAATAGACGCAATAGGAACCGCATTGGAATTACTGAATGTTGAATTTTTAGGTCGTTCGCTAAGGCTCGAAGGATCGATGGCTGGGTGGCAGCAGTTATATTGGGATAATACGTTGGTGTCTCAAATCGATGCCAGTGACAATACCGCAGAGACTTGTCTACACCAGTTTAAGCTCTCTGCGGGTGAGGAAATCCTGAACTGTCATTTAGAGTGTTCTTTAACATGGCAACCGTTTGAATTGAGTTACAAGGTCACAATTAACGGTGAGCTCGTCAACGAAGGTTGTCGAAATGAAAAAGACATCGAGCGCCAAGTGCCAGAAGTTACGCCACCATCCGAAAAGCGTTTAAGTGTAATAGGCCTCGTATCTCTTGGGATGAAAGCACTTAAAAGTGCGAAAGTTATTAAAGTGGCGTTAGCGTCTGCAAGTCTCGCTGCATATTCTTGGCTATTTTCCATCGAGTTCGCGCTAGCGTTGATCGCTTGCTTGGTTTTTCATGAATATGGTCACATTAGAGCGATGAAGTATTTTGGAATGAAGACCAAAGGGATCTATTTGATTCCATTCCTAGGTGGTTTGGCGCTAAGTGACGAAAAGATAAACACGCGCTGGCAGGACGTGGTTATCTCAATCATGGGACCATTTTTCGGTTTAGTACTTAGTATAGTTTTTACTTTGCTTTATTGGATGACTGGTGAGGTGATCTTCGCTGGGCTTGCTGTGTTTAACGCCTTGCTAAACCTATTTAATCTGCTGCCTATTTTACCATTAGATGGTGGCCATGTGCTCAAAAGTATTACCTTCTCAATGAATACTTGGGTCGGGTTAGCTGGCAGTATTGCGACCGCTTTATTAGGCATTTTTATCAGTTACTATTTCGGTCTGACGTTGCTAGGGTTTTTATTGTTAATGGGAATGTTGGAAGTGGTGATGGAATGGAGAGCTCGACATCAAAGCCATTTATTGCCATTAACCCGTTATGGGCAACTATTTTCACTTGCTTGGTACTTGGTCTCTGTCGGAGGTTTTGTTTCTATCATCTGGTATTTTGCCACTCTCGGAGATAGTTTGTTAAGTTTGCCGCTACAGATATTGGGCACTTGATTAGAATCATAAAAAAGCTCCCTAGGGAGCTTTTTTATTTGGCAAGCTTAAGTAGTAGACGATAGTAGCAATGAATTAGCCACATCTTGGTGCTTTCGCGTTATACGCAGGCAGCTTATTTATGGTTGCTTGTAAATCTTTAATGCGCGTACTGTGCGATGGGTGGGTTGAGAAGAATTCAGGTGGTTGAGAACCACCTGATGCAGCACTCATATTTTTCCATAAATCGACACTTTGACGTGGGTCGAAACCTGCTTTTGCCATGAATTCCAGCCCGACAATATCAGCCTCGGATTCCTGAGTACGACCGTATGGCAAGATAACACCGTATTGAACACCGACACCAAGTGCCGCCATCGTCATTTGTTGATACTGTTTGTACTCGGAAGCGCCAATGGCAACGTTTGCTAGAGACAACCCGGCATTTGCTAACTGACTTTGTGAGAGACGTTCATTACTGTGGTCAGCGAGGACGTGAGCGACTTCGTGACCAATGACTGTTGCCAACTGATCTTGGTTTTTCGCGACATCTAAAAGCCCGGTATACACGCCGATCTTCCCACCTGGTAGAGCAAACGCATTGACTTGTTCACTATCAAAAACAACGACTTCCCAGTCTTTAAATCCAGATTGAGCGGGAATGGTGTCAGTGATGTGTTTGGCAACGCATTGAACGTAGGCATTCGTTTTGCGGTCTTTGCTGATTGGGATATCTTTCTTCATTTGTTCGAAAGATTTAGCGCCAAGCGATGACATTTCCTGATCTGAAAACATCAGGATCTGGTTGCGACCCGTCGGTGATGCGCTACACGCTGTTAAACCCGCGATAGTTAAAAGAGCAGAGGCTTTCATCCATACCTTCATAACAGGCTCCATTTAATTTTTTGTTTTGAAGCAATAGTATATACCCAAATAGTAACATGATGCATGGATCAAGTTATTCATCTGATTAATAAAGAAGGTGAGATGTTACGTCTTGAAGTTATGCCCAAGTAGCGTCTATGCTAGCTTCCTAGCACATCGTTACAACCTAACAAACCAGTTTGTGAAACTAAGAGTAAAACAATGAGTATATGGAAAAAGCCCGTAAGCATAGAGATTCTGAATGCCACGTCAAAAAATACCCTGATCGAGCACCTACAAATTAAATATACAGATTTCACTGACGACTCCCTTACAGCAACCATGCCCGTATGCAGCTTTACTCATCAACCTTTAGGAATGCTTCACGGTGGTGCATCAGTCGTGCTCGCAGAAACATTAGGCTCATTAGCTGCAAACTTCTCTGTCGATGAGGGCAGCTACTGCGTCGGTTTAGATATTAACGCGAACCATGTGCGAGCCATGCGA
Organism: Vibrio sp. Vb1026; assembly: GCF_033338745.1. Lineage (NCBI taxonomy): Bacteria > Pseudomonadati > Pseudomonadota > Gammaproteobacteria > Vibrionales > Vibrionaceae > Vibrio > Vibrio sp. Vb1026. Next base: position 170,548 of record NZ_JAWOTH010000009.1, on the reverse strand, counting down.
AGTGGTCATGTGATTGGTACGGCAAAACCGCTTCATCTGGGTATTTCAACGCAAGTGTGGCAAATCGATATCACTGATGAGCGAGGCCGTTTAGTGTGTACCAGTCGCTTGACCATCGCTGTGAAACAACACAAAACAAAGTCGGTATAAACTAAGATGGTGATTGAGTTTTCATTAGGAAAAATCATTGCAACCCAGCGTGAAATAGTGATTAAGCTCTCCGGTAGTGCAATGGTAACCTTGCAAGCGCAAACCGATGCAATTCAGTTGCTGGGTAGAGGAGCGAACGTTGTTTTATCTCATGGAGCAGAGTGCAAATGGTCTATCAAGCTGGACAACGAGGAACAACTGGCCGAACTTTCGCGAGAAATTGGTATCGATATTCAATAATTTATAGTGTGATGTTTGCACTTTTTGGTAAAAATGAGGAAACTTAGCTTATCGACAACAAGATAAGAATTTCCTCTTTATGAGTAGCCCTCGTTTACGTGTTCAGTTCGAAACACTGTTTGAAAAATTTTCCGGTCACGATACGGACGTTCAGCTCGAAGACATCACCGAAGCGTTGTTTTGTACACGTCGTAATGCTCGTATTGTTCTAAATAAACTTGAAGAAGAGGGCTGGATTGAGTGGCATCCGGCAGCGGGTCGAGGAAAACTTTCGAAACTCGTTTTTAAACGTAATCGAAGCGATGTCAGCGAAAACCTCGCCAGGCGTTATCTCGATGAAGGGAAAATCGGTCAGGCTCTAGATGCGCTTGATAACGATGCGGCACGATTGACGCAGGTTATCCAAGGTTATTTAGGGCTTCAACATCGGCAGGGCGAGCAGGTCGTGCGTTTGCCTTATTATCGACCATTGTCGATGTTAAACCCGCAGAAACCGATGCGGCGTTCTGAACAGCACATCGCCAGACAAATTTTTAGCGGACTCACTCGCCTTGATGAAAATGAACAACTTCAACCAGATTTAGCCCACACGTGGGAAGCAATTTCTGATACACATTGGCGTTTTTATCTTCGTCGTGGAGTACGCTTTCATAATGGTGAACCGTTAACAACCAGTTGTGTTCTTGAGAGTGTGCTTGCGTTAAATGGCTTGAACTTGTTTTCTCACATAAAGCGGGTGTCTTCACCACAAGAGTGGACCGTTGATATTGAGCTCGTCCGTCCTGATCGCTACCTTCCTCTGGCTCTGAGTGAGTCGCAAGCAAAAATTTTGCTACCGAGTGCTTTGCGTTCTGAAAGCTTCGATAGACAACCGATAGGGACAGGGCCGTTCCAAGTTAAAATGAATGATGATAAGCGTCTTATTTTGACTGCTTTTGATGGCTACTTTGGTTTTCGCCCTTTACTTGACCAAGTGGAGGTGTGGGTAATCGATGAAGCCTATTCTTCAATGGTTTATCCAAGCCTGTCAAAGCCGAAGATGGATAAACAAGGTTCATCCGATGAAGTCGAGCTGGACCCTGGCTGTACATTCCTATTACTAAACAAAAACACCGGGATTGCAAAAGATCCACGTTGGGCAGAGTTCCTCTCGCAAACCCTCAACAGTCACCAGATTTACTCGCATGTTCCACAAGATAAAGTGATGGAACTGGGAGTATTGCAAGCCTTTGGCCTTAAGCCTGGTTGGATTGATCTTAGGCCAGCAGAAGCGGGCAGCGTACCACAGGCTAATAAGGTAATTTCCGTAGCGTATCAGAAAAAGCATCCGATGTTTCCAGTAGTTGCCAAGGCCATCAAGACACTCTTAAAACCGCACGGTATAGAGGTTGAGTTTATTCGTTATGATTCTCAACCGCCCGCACCGGAGGAAGTGGATATCTGGGTGAAAGCTATGGGCATTGCAACGAACCGAAATGACGCGTTGGCGGGCTGGCTCCTGGATTACAGTGATATTGAGAAGTTCAGTTCAGGTTACGATTTTAGTGAATGGGCTAAACTTGTCGATCAATGGCGTGCCGGCATGCACACAGACTTTCCTGCGCGTGAGCTAGGACGACAGTTAGTAAAAAGCTGTCAGGTGATTCCTATGTTTCACTGCTGGCTAGGCGTGAATAAAGACCACAGCGGTGCGTTACAAAATGCAAAGTGTAATGCCTTAGGTTGGTTTGATTTTAATAATGTATGGGTCAAACCGGATATAGAAAGTAACCATGGCGAAACCGAATAAAAAACAACCGACGAAAACCGTCGATATCTTTTGCTCTAAATGTAAAACTCAACTATTTAAGTACCGTAAAGGCGGGAAAGGCGCACTGGTTAAATGCTTCAAAGAGCGCATTGTTGACGATTTCACACAAACCCCATGTATTTGCCCCGCTTGCGGACAAGAGTTTGCAAGAGATACTTTAGTAAGAGGAACCCCCGCTTACAAAATGATTGGCGGCAAAGTGACGATGAAATAATAAAGGGCTAGAAAATGAGTATGAAACATGACTATTGCATGGTTTTAAGTACAACCAGTAATGAAAAAAATCGAGATCAGATCATTAAAGGTTTGCTAGATGCACAATTAGCCGCGTGTATTCAAACAATGCCTATTGAAAGCCACTACGTTTGGAAAGGGGAGGTTTGTACTGACAACGAATGGTTGCTGGTGATCAAAACTCGTCGAGAGCTCTATGAATTGGTGGAAGAGAAAATAGAAAACCTGCACGAATACGAGGTCGCTCAAATCGTACAGGTTCCAATTGTTGATGGGTTTAACCCTTATTTAGAATGGTTGAGAGAATCGACGTTGAGCCGACATTAAGAATAACGACAACACTGCACCAACGGTATCGCACAACATATCTTTCTGGGCATCCCATATGTCACCTTGCGAGCCCAGAAAGGCAATTCCCTCATCGCCACCAGCCAATTCCGCATACCACCATTCGATAATCTCATAGCCAGCAGCAAGTGACATGATAGCAAACAAAGCAAACCAGCAAGAGAACGCTTTGTTGAACCGTTTTTTGTTTATCAAGTATTCAGCGATCGGATATGCGTAAAGGCCAATTGAAAAGTGCGCAATGCGGTCAAAATTATTTCGCTCTGAACCAATCATGTCGTTAAACCAGTCAAACGGCACTTCGGAGAACGTATATTTCGCACCGATAGTGTGCAAACAGAGCCAGATGAACATTAAAAAGTAAGCCGTATTACTGAACTGATAGCGAATCGAAATCGCCCAAATAGCAACAAGAATACCAATCGCCGGGATAATCTCCGCAAACCAAACTGCACGTGAGTTAGGTTCCAACGCAGAAAATAAAAACACGATGGCATAAAAAATCGTTAATCCTAAGAGTGTCGAGGTGCTTTTCATAGAGTTATTTGATCCTTCAATTTATCTTACAGTGGGACTCCATAGATTGTGTTAATGATTGCACTTAATTGAACGGTGTGCAATTGATATTTTAATGGGTTTTTTGATCACTGAAAATGTTGATTTATTGGCAAACTGCTCAACATTAAAACGTTTGCGCGTGCACTTTTCATTAAAGTTTGATTTACAACATGCCCATCCATAGAATCCATGATTCAGTCTAATAAAAAAGAAGTAAAGCCATGAAACTGGAAACTGTCGATTATCTTGCTGACGATGCTGCTCAACAGTTCGTTACCTCTCTACGCGAAACGGGGTTCGGTGTGTTGAAAAACCACCCGATTCCACAAGAGCTTGTAGAGTCAATTTACAAAAACTGGCATGAGTTTTTCTGTTCAGAACAAAAGAATGATTTTCACTTTAACGTAGACACCCAAGATGGCTACTTCCCACCTTCTGTGTCTGAAGTGGCGAAAGGGCACAAAGTGAAAGACATCAAAGAGTACTTTCATGTTTACCCTTGGGGTCAGATCCCAGAGCAGCTTAAAGCTGAAATCTTAGAGTACTACGAGCGTGCCAATGCATTTGCTCAAGAGCTATTAGGTTGGGTTGAAGCGTACGCACCTAAGGACGTTCAAGAGAAGTTCTCTATCGCGTTGTCAGAAATGATCAATAACAGTGACAAAACATTACTACGCGTGCTTCACTATCCACCGATGACAGGCGAAGAAGAGCCAGGCGCTATTCGTGCTGCTGCGCATGAAGACATTAACCTGTTAACGGTTTTGCCTGCTGCTAATGAGCCTGGACTGCAAGTAAAGAGTAAAGAGGGTGATTGGATCGATGTACCATGTGACTTCGGAAACTTAATCATCAATATTGGTGATATGCTTCAAGAAGCGTCAGGTGGTTATTTCCCTTCAACGACTCACCGTGTAATCAACCCTACGGGTGGCCGTCAAGAAAAGTCACGTATTTCATTACCGTTGTTCCTGCATCCAAAGCCGGAAGTGGTGTTATCTGAACGCTACACTGCACATAGCTACCTTATGGAACGTTTACGTGAGCTAGGGGTTATTTAACCTTTACGTGATCTCCTTACAAAGGCCGATGGTGAATGACTATCGGCCTTTTTGCATTTATGCTACAAAGTGGAAATTATGTTTTTTGTGCCGTGAATGGGGCCCTAAACTCGTGTCAGAGAGGATGAATGGAAGGACAACGTACTGTCAATAGTATTGAGCCTCATGCAATAGAAAATCCGCTGCTTTGGCCAATGTTAGAAATTCTGAGAAAACAGCCCTCTAATTGGAAAGTGCACACCTTGGCAAGCTCGTTGGGTGAACAAGGTTATATTTCAAAGCTGGACGACTCTCCCGATAAGGATTTATTCAAAAGAAATTTCCTGATCATGAATGCATTATATCAACTGCAAGACACTCTGTATCCGGATAGCTGGCTTCAAGTCGAAGCCATGGATATTCAGCTCATGTCTTCGATGGAAGCTTTGAGGCATAAGATCGATATTCATGATCCTTTGCGTGAGTATTACTTAGATTGGCGCAATTACGAAGCGGACGAAGATGAAGTGCGTCGACTGTTGAATGAATTTTGGACAACTTATCAAAAGTTCATCGGTGGTTCGTCAGTAGCCAGCGTAGATAAGACAAAGGCACTGTCACTATTTGAACTTAACACTGACGCTACGCCTGCGGAAATTAGAAAACAATGGCGAAAACTCGCGCTTCGTTGGCATCCTGATCGAGAAAATGGCGATGCAGAAAGATTTAGAGTTCTTTGTGAAGCGTGGAATGTACTGAGAAACGAATGATTCGCTAAGAATAAAGATAAAGGAAGGCAGCTAACTATAGCTGCCTTTTGATTGAACTGTCTCTGTCAGCGTATCAAAACTAGCATGATGACTTAAACTGAGATTTTCGCATGCGGTTGAGGGCAGCCATAACGTCTAGTGTGCGTGGTTTGGCTAAGTCGCCTTGCTTAGGAAGAGCGGCATGCCACTCACCAGACAGCATTTCTTCAATCTCCTTCGCCGGATGATTACACCAACCTGGAAGTTGAGCAATTTGGAACCATAACCAGCCAATTGTGTTGACTTCATCGGCTGACTCTATCTGTTCCAAAGCGCTAAGATCAGTAAACTCTTTACCAAATCGAAGTGACTCTTTGCCTTTCGCATTCACACGGAACTTGCCGTCAGTAAGAATATTCATCAACGCAACGCGGTTCAGTGCTCGAGGTGGGAAGGTCTGTAAACGTTCTTCTGACTCGTTATGGCGTTGAGTAGGGTGCTGAGCGATAACTTCTTTCGCTTTTTCAGTCACATCAACGGCTTGGTAGTCGTGCATTTGAATGACGGTATCGGCAACGTCTAAGTAGTCGCCCGACCCACCCATAACGATAATGGTAGAGATATCAAGATCATCTCGTAATTGACCAATGCGGTCGACGAGAGGAGTAATTGGCTCATCACCTTTTGCCACCAATGCCTGCATACGCTCATCTCTAATCATGAAGTTGGTAGCAGAAGTATCTTCATCAATCAATAATGTGCTTGCACCCGCTTCAATAGACTCTTGAAGCCAAGCGGCTTGCGACGTTGAGCCTGATGCGTCTTGAGTAGAAAAGTCCGCCGTATCTTTACCCATCGGTAAATGGTTAATGTAGTTTGACAGGTTCAAGTGGTGTACGCATCGGCCATCTTCGGCACGAATCTTCATAGCCTTGTTATCGGCAACAATGTATTCGCGACCATCTCCTGGAATATGATCGTAAATTGAACGCTCTATTGCATTTAATAAGGTAGATTTACCGTGGAAGCCACCACCTACAATCAGTGTGATACCTTTTGGAATTCCTAATCCTGTGACATGGCCCTTGTTTGGCGCATGTAAAGTGACTTGTAGAGATTCAGGGGCTTTAAACTCAACGGCTTCTTTCATTGGAAGGTCGCAATTACCTGCAATTCGAGGAAGAATACTGCCGTTTGCGACAAACGCGACTAAGTTATTGGCCTCTAACTGTTCTCGTAGGGCATCTTGGTCTTCAACAACTTGGCAGTGCTTAATTAAAGCGGCTTTGTCGAGTTCACGCTCTAAAGTTGCTCGACGGATAAACTTAGGCAGGTGGAAAGTCAGTATGTTGTTGGCTTTTTTCCCCAATACTGAACGACCTTCGGCTGGTAAGTTAACTCGAAAACGCAGTTCAATACCTTCTTCAGTAAACAACACCGCGGTGCTATCCAGTACAGTTTGGCCTGTCAGTGAAATTGATACTGAGTTTTCTTGTTTAGCAAACTGTTCAAAACTACGCGCAATAAAATCACGTGCAGCTCTTTGAAATGCAGGAGACTCGTCTCTTAGCCACTCAAGACCAGTCAAAGACCATGCGCGAGTCGCACGAAAACGTGACGCCGATGCATAAGGGTCACCCTGTACATGATCGATAAACAAAGTGAAATCAGTGAAGTCGTATTGACCTTTGATTTGCTGATAAGCTCGGTAGTTCTGCTTTTCAATTTTCTTAAGCGTGGCAGTCAACTGATCCATGAAGATATTGGCCTTTTAATAGAAGCGGGCGGCGATTATAGAAACCACCGCCCTCATAGTAAAGAGAATGCTTAGGAAGAGTAGGCGTATTGCCCGCCAGAAAGGCGTTGATTAAACAAACTTTGCTCAAATTCATTACAAGGCATAGGTTTACCATAAAGAAAACCTTGTCCGATATCACAACCCTCACCAATAAGAAACTGCTCTTGTTGGTGGGATTCAATGCCCTCGATCACTACTTGGAGTTCCAGTTTTTTTGCAATGTGTATGATTGAACAAATGATCTCGCGATCATCATCTGACTTTTCCATTTGCTGGACGAAGCTTTTATCAATTTTGATGGCATCAAACGGATATTTCTTTAAATAGCTGAACGAAGCATATCCTGTACCAAAATCATCAAGTGACAATGTCACACCTAGTTTATGCAACTTATTTAACGTTGTGCGTGCTACTATTTCATCAGCAATTAGAGCGCTCTCGGTTACTTCGAGTTCGAGAAAGTGTGCTGGCAAATGGAAAGTGTCGAGTAGGTGTTGCACTTGTTCTGCAAAATTTACGTTTTGTAATTGAATGGGAGAAACGTTGACGGCAATTTTGAAGTTATCGATTAACTCAGACCATTGTTTCGCTTTGTCTATCGCGGTACGCAGAACAAAAGAGCCAACTTCAAAGATAAGCCCGTTTTGTTCGGCCATATGTATCAATGCTTCGTTGGAAACGTCGCCAAGTATTGGATGTCTCCAACGAAGCAAGGCTTCTGCGCCAATCCATTTACGTGTTTTGGAGTCTACTTGAGGTTGAAAGTACAACACTAAATCGTCGTTACGCACTGCTTGTAAAAGGTAACTTTCCAGTTCATTGTGACTATTGAGATCCGCCGAATGATTTTCTCTAAAATAACTAAAAGGTTCGCCGGATTCTTTACATAGAAGCATCGCGTAACATGCATGTTGAAGGATACGCTTAGCATTGCTGCAATCTTTGTAAGCTTGAACTATACCGATATACGTGTGCAAATGTATTTCTGTTTTGTTGAAGACAAATCCATCTACGCTAATTTTAGTGATATCATCTAATAGTTGATTTAACCGAGCTTCAATATCCTCTCCCCAAATCAATAAAACCATGTCATTCGAACTTGGTCTACCAGTGATAAATCCGCTAGCACCGTGTCTGGTTAATCTGGAGTGAAATTCTTTTAAAATGTTGTCAAAGACCTCGAACCCGTGCCTGGTCTGAATACTGCGAGCGTTACTAAAACCAATGTTGATGACCACAAGCGATTGCTGATCACTATCAAGGGACTGTAAGGTGTATTGGACAATGTTCTCAAGTGCAGAACGATTTAGAAATCCAGTTCCCTGATCATGTGTTTTTTGGTAGCTCACTTGTTTTTCCGCGGCTTTACGGCGATCAATTTCTTGTGTTAAGGAGTAACTTAACTGGGCTAAATCCGTGGTACGATTTTCAATTCGACTCTTTAGCTCGGTGTTAAGTCGCTGAAGTTTATGTTGTTGGTACACAACTGAAAGCTGTGCTTCGATTGAATCTTTGAAAGTTTCAAGCAACTGACGGTAACTATCGTTGTACTCGTTTCTCTCAGAGTCAAGCATACAGATTGTTCCAAATGACTCCCCATTTGGCCAGAATAGCGGTAAGCCGCAATAAGAAATCATGCCTAGTTTGATGTCTGGGTTATTTTGCCATTCTTCATCTTCAAGCGCATTGGGGATTACAAGCTCGCCTTTCTGTTCTATAACTTGCTCGCAATACAAACCGTTACCAAGCTGCTCTGCATCGCCAGTACGATAAGGATTACCTAGAGTTTCGCTAGATGTATTTACTTCTATGCGATCCGGATGGATACGCATAATTAATGTGGTGGGTACGTGTGTTATTTGAGCCAGTAAGTTGACGATTTCTTGCCAACTTCTTCGCATAGACTCAGGGATTTCGTAGTCTAATGTTTGCAATCTCCCCATATAGGTCATCCTTTACGTGGTTTCACTTCCTGTGAATTTAAAAATGCAGACTGCTCTATTTTGTTCTCGCTTTTTAATTAAGTATAGGGTGGCTAGGGCTCGAAACAAAAAAAAGTCCTGAAAAGAGTTCAGGACTAGGAATAGTTGTCACATATCTCATCCTTGAAACAGGTAACAAGCATCAAGGCTTAAGCGACATTAACGATTCAATAGAAATGTCTTGCGAATAGTCGACATCTTCAAAGTTAAAGCCATTGAGCTTCATAAACTCATCTTTAAAACCTTGGTAATCACCAATCTCTTTAAAGTTATCAGCATTCATCTGTTCTAAAAGAGCGTGGACTTCTTGTTGAACTTGCGGTTCAAGTTCCAAGTCATCTATTCGAATCAAGCGTTCACCGTCAACTGGCACTTTCTCTTGATCGTATAACTTCGTAGTAAACAGTCGCTGCATTTGTTCAATACAGCGTTCGTGAGTACCTTTTTCCTTCATCACTCTATAAAGCGCTAACAGGTAGGGACTTAGCGCAGGGATGAATACACTGGCTTTCGTCACCAACGCCTTACACACGGTTGCGTAAGCACCGCCGTCAAAGTTGGCGAGTTTGAGGTTTAATGAATGACTGGTTTGGTGTAAATCGATTTTCGCTCGACCTAACGTACCATCGAGATAAATTGGGTGCGTAATGTCAGGGCCCATGTAAGAAAAGGCGATGGTTTTGCAGCCGTTTGAAATAGAGTCGTTATTGATGAGTGTGTCAATCCAGCTTTCCCAGTCTTCGCCGCCCATTACTTTAATGGTGGCATTGGCTTCCTCTTCTGTTGCAGGCGTTAAGGTGGTTTCTATCCACTTATCGTTCTCCAGCATGATAGAAGCGCCAGTGACAGGTTCACCAATCGGTTTAATGACACTGCGCCAAAACTCATCAGATTCAGGTTTAGGTCGAACACCGGTTGCCAAGCTATAGATGACTAAGTCAACTTCACCCTCAAAGTACGTTTCAATGGCTTCAATCACTTGATTGCGCACCGAACCAGAGAATGCATCGCCAACAATATTTATTGCGGTACGCCCGGCTTGATTTGCTTCCTTCTTAAAAAAGACGTTGTTATACCAACCCGCACTCCCAACCCCTTTCTCTGAAGGGCCACGCTCAAATGAGACGCCAATGGTATCGGCGTTAGCGCCACCGAACGTTAGGGCTATTCGGGCCGCTAGGCCGAAACCAGAGGAGGCACCAATAATCAAAACCCGTTTTGGGCCTTTTTTGATCTGTGGGGCGCGTTTTACGTATTCAATTTGCTCTTTAATAGATGCATGACACCCTTTGGGGTGCGCAGAGCGAGCAACAACACCTTGAATTAACGGTTCTATTCGCATGTTGTTATCTATCCTCGATGAGTGGAATTGAAAATAGATTAACGTAAAGTTACGTAAAACTTATTGAGCTAGACCATTAAAATTAGAGATGTTTAATTAATTCTTGAGCAACGAAATCAGCGATCCAAGGTTGTGCATCTGGTTTTGGGTGAAGGCCATCATCCATCATCCATTCTGGTTTGGTGACAACATGCTCTAAGAAGAATGGCATCAAGGCAACTTGTTGATGCTGTGCAAGCTTAGGGTAGATATCGTAAAACATATCGCTATAGCGCTTACCATAATTAGGTGGAACCCGAATTTGCATCATGACAACGTCCGCACCAGAATCTTTTACCATGGTAATCATTTTTGAAAGATTCGACGTAATAAGTTTAGGAGGGAAACCTCTTAGGCCATCGTTGGCACCTAACTCAATAAGTACCATGTCAGGGCTATGCTGAGTTAGCAACTGAGGTAACCGTGCTAAGCCATTGCCGGTTGTATCGCCAGAAATGCTGGCATTAATAACTGTTACATCTTGACCATGTTCTGACAACGCATCAGGGAGTAAGCTAGGCCAACTCTCTTCGATCGGCATCTGATAGCCTGCACTCAAGCTATCACCCAAGACAAGTAGCTTTTCGCTCGCATGTGCAGTAGCGGAAAAACAAAAAAATAGAACTAAGGAAAGTATACGAATCATGCAAACACCTGTACTTAATGCACCTATTGTTCAAGCCAATTTGGTTTCTAAACAAGTCTCTACTAATCAAGAACAATTAACAATCCTCAAAGACGTAAATGTTGACATCCGAAAAGGAGAAAAAATCGCCATCGTCGGAACTTCCGGTGCAGGTAAGTCAACATTGATGACGTTGCTAGCTGGTCTTGATACGCCGACATCAGGCGAAATTACTTTATTAGGTCATGAATTATCAAAACTGGACGATGAAGCACGTGCGAAAATTCGGGCTGACTCTTTAGGTTTCGTTTTCCAAAGTTTCTTGTTAATCCCGAGTTTGAGTGCATTACGTAATGTCACGCTTCCTTGTCTTTTACGTGGTGAAGCCGAAGATGAAGCAAGAGCAGCGGAATTATTAGCTGCTGTTGGATTGGAAAAACGTGTCGACCATTTACCAAGCCAGTTATCTGGTGGTGAACAACAGCGAGTTGCGCTAGCGCGTGCATTTATGACACAGCCTGAGCTGTTGTTCGCAGACGAGCCTACCGGCAATCTTGACCATCAAACCGCAGACAAAGTGATTGAGCTGCTATTCGATCTTAATGAACAGCACGGGACAACTCTGATTTTAGTAACACACGATGGTCATCTAGCAAGCCGATGTGACCGTATTTATCGTATGGAGGCGGGTGAGCTTAAGGAGGAGATGTAATGTCTGCAGTATCATCAAGTGAAGCAACATCCACAGAGCAAAACAGTACAACACAGCACTCGTCGAATAAAAGCTTGATACGCTGGAGTTTCGGCGAAATAAGGCAGGGGAATCTTTGGCCTATTAGCGTTGCTCTTATTCTCGTGATTGCGAGTATCTTTGCGCTTTCTGCATTAGCAGAACGAATGGAGCAGGTGATCGTCAAGCAGGGGAAGGACGCATTAACGGCAGATGCGGTGTTTGTGTCTGCTAATCCCATTCCGGACACGTTGTTAGCCTCGACTGAAAGCCTTGAACGTTCGACGATGACACGCTTTGCCACTATGGCATTTAGCGATAATGGTATGCAGCTTATTTCTGTAAGGGCGGTGGATGATAATTACCCTTTAATGGGAGAGCTCGTTCTTGAAAATAATCCAGCCGGTCGCGTTAAAGAGAACCAACTCTGGCTTGATGAGCGGATTATGACTCAACTAAGCGTAAAGCCAGGTGACAGTGTCACGATAGGCGATGCCGAGTTTACTGTATCAGGCGCAGTATTGATGGAACCAGGCTTGAGCTTTAATCCATTTCAGCAAATGCCTTCTGCATACATTCATCAAAGTGACGTAGATAAAACAGGAGCAATTCAAGTTGGGAGTCGAGTTCAATACCGTCTATTTTTACAAGCCGATGATAAAACACTAAAGAGCTTACAAGATGATACGCAGCTTTCTCCGAGCGATCGCTGGCGCACGCAAGATACTGCCAGTCGTAGTAATGAGGTTTTTGAACGCACGACGCAGTATCTGTCGTTGACAGTAGCAATTGTCATCATTATGGCGGCGACAACATTGGTTCTTACTTGTCAAAATTACGTGAACAGCCGGACACAAACTATCGCGATGTTGAAAAGTCTTGGTGCGAGCCGCCGATGGATTGAAAAGTGGTTATTTATTCAAGTCACAATCCTTCTCATTAGTGCCAGTGTCGTCGGTCTATTGTTAGGGAGCGGGCTGGAATATTTATTACGCATTCCACTCAAAGACTTATTACCCGAGCCACTCCCTAGTTACGGCGTCACACCATTTTTGGTGGCATTTATCTCAGCAGTCTTGATTACGGTGCCTGCTCTCGGTATACCATTGTTAGGCTTGATTAAAACTCCCGCGTTAGAAGTGCTACAGCAGGGTAAAGCGCAACGTTCTTGGAAGCGAATGTTACTTGTTCTAGTTCCCGTTGTTCCACTGCTTTTACTGTATGCAGATAACACCTTAGTTTGGATCGTGCTCACTGGTATAGCGGTACAGTTTGTGGTACTCGCAGCAGTTAGCGTCACACTCACAAAGCTGTTTGCACGTGTGTCAACCCATCCTGCAATGAAGCTTGCGTTGAGTCGTATCAACCGGACGCCAGTAACCAGCGGCCTACAGTTTGGTGCTTTGGCATTATCTTTGATGTTGCTGTCTATCATTTGGCTTGTGCGCAGCGATATTCTCGCGGATTGGGAGAGAACCTTACCTGCAGACGCGCCAAATGTGTTCGCTTTGAACATTGGTGATTATGAGCTCGATAACTACCTAGAAACCCTAGATAAAAATGGAGTTACGCGGTCACAAGCTTATCCAATAATTCGTGGACGACTAACAGAGATTAACGGTCAAAACGTCAAAGAGGTTGAGTACGAAGGAGAAGGTTCTGACGCGATACGTCGAGAGCTAAACCTGACATGGGGAGATACCCTACCAGAATATAATGATGTGCTTTCGGGTGAATGGACAAACAAAGGGAGTGTATCTGTAGAAGCGGATGTAGCAAATGACTTAGGCATAAAACTCGGTGATACGCTGCGCTTTGTAATAAACAGCCAGAATTACGATGCAGTAGTAGATACCATCCGTTATGTCGAATGGCGTGACATGAAGCCTAACTTTTATTTTATTTTCTCATCTGACGTGATGGCTAATTTACCTGGTTCTTACCTCATCAGTTATAGGATTGAAGAAGGAAATGAAGCGTTGTTGACGTCAATGTCACGTGCTCACCCAACGGTCTCTGTTTTAGATATCCGAACTATGGGCGAGAAAATTCAGGCTTTGATTCAGCAAATCGTATCAGCAATCACCATCCTTGCTCTTTTAGGCGTTGTTGCTGGTCTGCTGCTCATCTTTACTCTACTGAGGTTAAGCTTGTCCCAACGTCAACAAGAGATTCGTTTGTACCGCACATTAGGTTCAAGTAAGAAACGGATCAACACAACCCTGTGGGCCGAGTACGGAATTATGGCGTTGATTGCTAGTGGTGTTGCGGTATTCGCTGCGGAAGTTTGTGTGGCCGCAGTCATGACATATGGATTCGATCTCAATGTACAAATTCACCCCGAATTGTGGATAGCTTTACCGCTTGCAACATTTGTTACGTTGGCACTTGTAGTGATGAGTTTGTTGAAAAGATTATTAACGCCAGTAAACACTTAATCGCAGCGAGTGTTATCAAGTTTGGAACACTCCATGACACTTTTATTTTAGTTATCCACAAAAACAGTGGATAACTTTTGGGATAACTAAATGGGGTAAAAAGTGGGGTGTTTCTGCAGGCTTTGCGCCATGGGTCTTACAGTGAAATTCTTATTCACATAGACACAAAAAAGTGTCTTCTTAACCATGTAGTCAAGTACTTTTTCGCAAATTTTTTCCACTTTAATGCACTTTACAGGCGCTGTTGGATATTTCGCAAACCCATGAACTTTTTGTGATTTTAATCAAGTCCAAACACGAGTAGAATTCACCGTTAGTAAAGAATTTTCCTTATAAAATTTTTAGTGAAGCAATGAAGTCTGAGTTTCCAAGTTATAAAGATAAGCATATCGCTGTTGTTGGTGGCGGTGTAGCAGGTGCAACAGCAGCAATTCATTTTGCGGAGCTGGGTTTTAAAGTTTCCGTAATAGAGAAGGGCGTATCACTAGTAAATGGTCCACCCATTTGTCATTTGCATGCTGGTGGTAATTTATATCGAGAGATTTCCGAGCAACAGTGCTTAGACTTGTTAGCACAATCTATTGATACTGTTCGCCTGTATCCGCTTTCACTGAATATTCGTCCGACAATCATCGCGGTTCCTCATTCCGATGGTGGAGACCCATCCACACTAATTCCGCGATTAGAGGTTGTGAAAAGTGCTTATCAGACGCTCGTTGATAAAGATGAGAGTAATAAAGTGCTCGGCGAGCCAAGCGAATACTACAAACTGTATTCAAAAGCGGAGCTAGAAGCTCTCGCGCAACGTACTCAACCAAGTCATCCTACAAACTTCGATGAGTGGTGCATTCCTTTTGCTCAACATGCTGATCTTGAAGCGCTAAAGTATCCTGTTGTCGCAGTTCAAGAATATGGTTGGAGTGTTTTTCGCCTCGCCGCAATTGCCAACTTAACACTAGATACGCTTCCTAATGCTTCGGTCTTCACACAAGCAACGTTTAAGCAAGCCGATTGGATGGGGGAACACTGGCAACTTGGCTATGAACGTGAAGGTATCGATTACCTGATGACATGCGACTACTTGGTTAACGCGTGTGGCTTTGAAACAGGCTCAATTGACAACACAGTTGGTGCCAAGCGAGACAGGTTGGTGGAGTTTAAAGCCGCTTACGTTACGAGGTGGGCAGACTGTCAACAACAATGGCCAGAAGTTATTTTTCATGGCCCGCGTGGAACCGATAAAGGAATGGCTCAATTGACGCCTTATGGCGATGGTTACTTTCAACTTCATGGTATGACAAAAGGAATCACGCTGTTTGAAGATGGTTTAGTGGAGAGCACGAACTCATCTGCTCAACCTGAACTGCCTATGCCTTTACTCTCGAAGATCCGTTACGGCTGGAGAGAAGAAGTGTTAGAAGAGCGAACGAACAACGCCATCAAACACATGGCGCAGTTTATTCCCGACTATCACTCTGCTGTAAAAGGAGGAAAAGCATTATTTGGCGCTCAGCAAATTCCCGGAACAGATCCAGTACTCAGAGCGGCAGATGTGACTTTTGAAGATAACCACTACGCGAGAATAGAGGTGGTAAAAGCGTCATCGACACTACTCGCAGCGCAAAAAATGCTTCAATTCTGGTTTGACATCGATCCTAACCAAAATGTGGAAACACAGCATCCGGTCGCTGTGAAGTGGTCTGAACAAGAGGTCGAGCAGTACGCGATTAAACTCACTCAAGAGCGAGGCTATCCACAAGCTTTAGCAGTGCGTTATGGTATGCCTGCATAATCGGCTGTGTTTGGGCTCAGTGGTTGTATTAATACCCAAAAAACTGAGCCCATTGGCACCATACTTCTTGCAAGCCTAGTCTATCTCCTTTCACAAAATTGACTTTTTGTCCGGGTTTCGCCTGTGCCAGTCTAGGTAAGTCAATACGAGCTACGCAGCCAAATTTAGGATACCCGCCAATAGTCTGGTGATCGTTGAGCAGCACAATAGGGTTACCATCGCTAGGTACTTGAATTGAACCTAATGCAATTCCCTCTGATAGGACGCCTTCGTAAGGTGGACGAATGTTATTGCCCTCAAGACGGTAGCCCATGCGATTCGAATTTGGGGAGATGATGAATGCTTTGTTATAAAATGCTTGGCGAGCGTCTTCATCAAAGTCCTCGTTCTGATAGCCTTCAATCACTCTCAGCTTAATGGGTAAGTTGTAATCTGGCTTAAAGCGAAACGTCATTTGCCTTGGTTTACGTTTCGGTAAGTTATGAGGGACAAAGGGAAGAATATCACCAGCTTTCAAAGCGCCACCATTTGAATCATAACCACCTAGAGATTCTCGCAAGACGGTCGATGCGCTTCCTAAGTGCTGAGCAACATTGAATCCACCTTTAACCGCTAGGTAGGAGCGAAGTCCATTCCTTGCGACTCCGAACTGAAGCTTCTGTCCTTTTTTCAACGTAAAGTCAGACCAATTTGAAATAGGTTCACCATCTATTTTCGCATTTAAGTCACCGCCACATATAGCAAGGTGGCAGTTATGCAATGCAATAAAACAAGCGTTACCCAGAGTAATTTCAATCGCAACGCAATTTACTACGTTACCAAGCAAATGGTTGGCCCAACTGTAAGCATAGTCGTCGACCGGGCCACCTTGAGTCACACCGACATGCGCTAAGCCAAAACGACCAAAGTCTTGAACTAAAGAGAGCGGTCCTGGCTTTTCCACCAGTAATCCACCGTAACTCATAGTACGCCTCCTAAATCGATAAACTCTTGTTTTGAAATAGCATTAAAGGTGACCTTGTCACCCACTTCAAACGGTATAAAAGGAGGAGAGTCGGAGAAGAGCGCAAGCGGGCTTTTACCAATAATGTTCCATCCGCCAGGACTATCTGATGGATAGACGGCCGTTTTAGAGTCTGCGATTCCGACACTTCCGGCCGGCACGTGAGTTCTTGGTGTGGCAAGCCTTGCCATGTGCAATTGAGTATCAACGTCAGAGAGAAATGCAAAGCCTGGAGCAAAGCCAATTGCAGAAACCGCGTACTCGGTTTTCGTATGCAGGGTAATAAGATCGTCTAATGACAGACCTCGCTTTTTAAAACGAGATAGATCTAACGCGGTTTCTTCAGAGTAATATACAGGGATAGTAATGTGATTCGGCTGGGAAAGCTTAAGTGATTGAGTATCAAACTGGCTCACGATTTGTTGCAGCTCATTGACTAAGTTCTTTTCGTTGATTCGAAAAGGTAAGTAATCAATGAGAATAGTTTGATAGGAGGGGACAACGTTCATAACAATTGAAGCGAAAGTTTCTCTTATGCTGCGAGCAAGCTCTCCGACTGCATTTTCAGAAATACTCTCATCAAACTTAATGAAAATACTGCACTCGGAGATCAAAGAGATATTAAATTTCTCTTTATGCATTAATTTCCTCCAGCGTATAGGCTTTGGCGGATCTTTTGGATCAGCGCGATCGACTCTTCATTGTCACCATGAACACAAATTGTATCGGCTTCCAATAATATGTAACCGCCTGAAGCGGTTTTGACACGCCCAGAGTCAGCTAAGGTCCGGACTTGCTCAAGTATCGCGTGCTCGCTTTTTAACACGGCATTGGGCTGTGTTCTAGGAGTCAGTAAGCCGTCATCTTGGTATAAACGATCTGCAAATGCTTCAAATAGCAAGGGAACATCATAATCGTCTGCGATTTCTAAGTATTTTTCGTTTTCCTGTGAAGCTAGGATCATTAACGGTACTTTGAACAGTGCTGCCGCCTTTACTACCGCTCTAAATATCGCATCACTTTTCATCATGTCGTTGTATAGAGCACCATGAGGCTTTATGTAACTGATGTCTGTGTATTGCGCCCGGCATAATGCTTGTAAAGCACCAACCTGATATATAACCATGTTCGTAATTTCATCACCCGTCATGCTTATGCTTCGTCTGCCAAAGCCTTGTAGGTCGGCGTAACCTGGGTGTGCGCCAATATCAACATCGTTGTCATTCGCTAGGGTGATGGTGTCGTGCATGACATTAGGGTCGGAGGCATGAAAACCACACGCGATGTTCGCCATATCAACATGGGGCATCACGTCTTCATCTGCGCCCATACTCCAAGAGCCAAAGCTCTCGCCCATATCACAGTTCAATGTAAGTTGCTGTTTATTCAATGTCATACGTTTTATTTCTACACAAGCAATGGGTTTACGATGCAGGAAAATGCATCTAGGTTCAGTGACTCACTTCATTCTTCTATCATGAAAACGAGGCTTTTTGAGCAGATAGGTGACGAAAAAGATCACGTTAGTCCATAAAGATGTTGCCGTTATTTGAGTTGATCCGAATTTTGAGGTATTTCGTTTCTTTTCCATCCAATTTTTGAGAATTTAAGGTTATTTTGCATTAGCATCGTGTTAATCTTGTCGCCCTTCATGGGTGATAGATTGCATAATGGTTCTTCTGTCATTTTTGTGGTTGTCTGCGACAGGAATATATATGTCATTACGAGCGAAGCTTATTTGGCCTCTTCTGGTCTTTTTAACGGCTATCTTTGTTATCTCAAAAGGTTACACCTCGTATACTGTATACCAATCGTCTAAGCATGAACTGGTCGAGCAGACAAGAAAGTTGATTAACAACGTTTCTTTCTCAATTAAAGATGCGCTGACGACAAAGGACAAGCAAAAAGCTCAAACTATTCTCGCCAACTTTTTAAACCAGCCAAATGTAACGCGGGTCAAACTTTATGACCAAGATGACCAACCATTCGCTGTTATGGAGATAAGTGGGGCACTGGCACCCGTTCCAAGTCAAACCGAAAGAAGTAGGTTGCACGCTCTAGGCTATGCCTTATCAACCAAATTTCTTTATGTTCTAGAGCCGATTATCCATGATGGCTATGTCATTGGTAGCATGAGAGTTACGCTTTCTCATCGCCCAATTGTAGAAGCCATACAATCTTTACTTCGAGATGGCGCTTTACTTCTTCTGTTTCTAATCGCTGGTGGCACTGTTTTTTACATAAGTATCGAGAGGCTTGTTCTCAGGCCCGTGATGGAACTCAACCGCGTAATAGAGAATGTGACACACGGACGAAACACGGAAAATCAAGCTCGCTATTACGCCAAGGATGAAATTGGAGACCTCGCGAGCTCTTTCAATCAAATGATGAATAGGTTAACAGTACGTGAGAAGCAGCGGCAACATTCGCTAGACACACTAGAACAAAAGCGCGCATTTTCAGAAGAGGTTATCGAATCTGTTCAGCATGCATTAGTTATTACAGACAATTCCGGACGTGTTATTCATTGTAATACGGCGACCCAGCAAATATTTCAAAAAAAATTAGATGAACTTAAATATGCCAATATTCGTGATCTAATTAAAACCAAAACACCGAATGAGCTGAGTCAGATCCTGAGTCGAGGCCTAGAGTGCGATGATATTCACCTCAAAAATGCAGATAACGAACAGCAGTTGAGCCTAACCAGTCGTCGCCTCTCGACACATGAATACTTACTGTTTTCGATTCAAGATATCACCGAAATTGAAGAAGCCATAAACCGGCAACGTGTTGCGGGACGCGTTTTTGAAAGCAGCCAAGATGGTCTCATTGTTCTTAATCATCGCGGTGTCATTACGATGGCAAACCCTGCCGTCACTAAGTTAGTCGGCTTAGAGGTGGATCAGCTTATTGGGAAGTCATTCATCCAAACGCTAAAGTGGCGCAAGTTACAGGAAATGATGCCTAGTATCATCGAGTCGATAGAAAATTATGGCGTTTGGCAAGGTGAAGTTATCGAGAAGAACCATATTGGTCAGTTTGTACCGATGTTTGCTCGAGTCAATCGTATCGTTAAGTGTGAAGACTATGGTTTCTATGATCTGGTTATTGTTCTTACCGACCTTTCCGGCGCAAAAGAGATGGAACGATTGGAGCATTTAGCTCATCACGATGCTTTAACGGGGTTAGCCAATCGATCTAAGTTCCATTTAGAGTTGGAACAACTAGTACAACGCTCTGGATACTTGCGTGACGAATTTGCAGTTTTGTACCTCGATCTGGATGGATTTAAAGAAGTTAACGATACCTACGGTCATGATGCAGGTGATGAAGTTTTGAAAAAAGTTTCCGAGCGTCTAACATCTGCGACGAGACATAGTGATTTAATCGCAAGACTTTCTGGTGATGAATTTGTCATGTTGGTTAATCCCGCCAATCAAAAAGTGGTCACCCGAATAGCAGAACAGTTGCTCGAGAGCATATGTGCTCCAATTGAGTACAAAGGTCACTTACTCAAAGTTGGCGTTAGTATCGGCGTAAAATTAGTCGGCGTAAATGAGCGCGATGCTACTCGAGTTTTAAAAAGTGCGGATACGGCAATGTATCAAGCAAAGAAAGCCGGGAAAGGCCAAGCAATATTAATGGGATGCGAATTACAAGAGACAGTTTAAATCGTAACGTCAAAGCTTTAAACTAACACGATTCGCGTCAGAAGGAATAATAAAATGAAAGTACTCGTTACGGGTGGTATGGGCTATATCGGTAGTCATACGTGTATTCAAATGATCGAAGCTGGCATGACGCCAGTGATTCTCGACAACCTGTACAACAGTAAATCTACGGTATTAGATCGAATTGAAAAGGTATGTGGTGTAAAGCCAACCTTCATTAAAGCCGATATCAGAGATAAATTGGCGATGGTAGAAGCACTAAAGTCGCACAATATTGAAGCTGTTATCCATTTTGCAGGTTTAAAGGCCGTCGGTGAGTCTGTAGCAAAACCTCTAGAGTATTACGACAACAACGTTAATGGCACTTTAGTATTGGTTGATGCAATGCGCGAAGCCGGAGTTAAATCGTTGGTATTTAGTTCATCAGCGACTGTATACGGTGATCCTGCATCTGTACCCATCACTGAGGACTTTCCAACTAGCGCAACTAACCCATATGGTCGCAGCAAGTTAATGGTGGAAGAGTGTTTAACCGACTTCCAAAATGCGAACCCTGACTGGAGCATTACACTTCTTCGTTACTTTAACCCGGTAGGTTCACATCCAACAGGCGAGCTAGGTGAAGATCCTCAAGGTATTCCAAACAACTTAATGCCGTTTGTTTCTCAAGTTGCGGTAGGGCGCAGAGAGTTCCTTTCTGTGTTTGGTAGTGATTATCCGACCAAAGATGGCACAGGCGTACGTGATTATATTCATGTAATGGACTTATCTGATGGTCACGTTGCTGCATTAGAAAAAGTAGGTAGCAAAGCTGGCCTTCATATCTATAACCTCGGTACTGGTAACGGCTACAGTGTACTGGACATGGTGAAAGCATTTGAAGCCGCAAGTGGTAAAGATGTCCCATACCAACTTGTTGAGCGTCGTCCAGGTGATATTGCAGAGTGTTGGGCGGATCCATCAAAAGCGATGAATGAGTTAGGTTGGAAAGCAACTCGCACTCTAGAAGAAATGACTGGCGATACATGGCGCTGGCAGTCTACTAACCCTCAAGGTTATCCAGATGCCTAATCTTTAATTTACATAATAGTAACAAAAAGGCGCGTGATTGCGTCTTTTTTGATCCAAATCGGAAAAAATCGTAAATTACTGGTTAAAAGGTAGCAAGTATATATAGAGCTGTTAAACTATGCCCGACTCTTAATTTGGGTTATAAATTTTCTCATAGCTATTGGGGTAGTTCATGGAACTCGGTCTGATCATCACTTTCATCATTGCAGCAGCAGTAATGGTGAAAAAAGAGATGGCAAAACAGTAAACTTTCATTTTTCATACTTTTCTTTACATTTTTGAAATGAAAGCCATAAAAAAAGCCAGCATTACGCTGGCTTTTGTGTTTTTAAGGTTTAGAACTCGTATTTAACACTAATGTTATAATTACGCTCAGCTTGCGTTTTGTCTCGACTTAACTCAGTCTTACCGCGAACATCGTTCCAAAGATAGTATACTTCATTCGTTAGATTCATAACACCAGCACGAATGGTTATATCTTTCATTGGTTTGTAGTACGCCGTTAAGTCAACGACTGTCGCAGACGGCAAAGCAACTTGGTCTTTGATTCCGCCTTTATCACCATCAGAGTTGATATCACTGTTCGATTTCTTAGCCGTGTAGTTTACTTTTAGGCTTGTCCCCCAAAGTGCATTTGGTGAATCGTAATTTACAGCAGCTACGGCATTCCATGGGTTTACACTGTTCAAAGGATTACCATCACCATCTTCACCTTCTGTGTATGCTGCAACAAAGCGAGTTGTCACGCCTGATGGAAGACCAGCAATGGCATGCCAATCAAGACGGTTAGAGAGCTCAACCCCTTTAATGTTTGCTTCACTAATATTGATATTTGTGAATTCAGTTAAACCACCATTGTTTGATGACGTTTGCTCAATAAAGTCACTGTAATCACTGTAGTAGAACGCTACTTCAGTTGCCGACGCTGCAGTGTTATGACGGTAACCAAGCTCATAAGACAAACTCTTTTCAGATCCCAAATTTGGGTTAGGGCGGTTGGTATAGCCATGAGCCGGATTATCGTAGGTGTAGTAAAGCTCGTCGAACGATGGCGCTCGGAACCCTTGGCTCACTTGCGCGAAGATCGTGCCTGGTTGCGATATAGAGTAAGTTGCTCCTAAACGACCAGTTAATGCAGAGTCGCTAAACTTCTCGAATGACTCTTCAGAAGTATTTGAAGGATTAGTAGAGAAGTAATCGTAACGCACACCTGGAGTCAGAATTAGCTTGTCATTAAGAAGCGAAATTTCATCTTGCAAGAATAAACCAAAGCTTTCTTCTTTTGCATCCGGTGTGTAAACGTAAACAGTATCTGGCGTGCCAGGATCGGAATTAAACTCGCGATTGGTATTACTGATGTCACTATGTTTGTACGATATTCCGTAAACAATATAGTGATTTTGAATCTCTTTATCTAACTGAGTTTCGAATTCAAATTTGTCTTCAGTATATTCGTAATCTTTTTTCTGTTGGTTGTCACCACTAGGCGGTACGTAAGGTGGGTAACCAGGGCTAGCTTCGATAAAGCGATTAGAGACGCCGTTTTCTTCTTTACCAATCCATGTAAGCTTGGACGTGATCGTATCCGAGATAGCTGCATCTGCAAACCAAATGTGCTTGAGCCCAATGCGATTTTGCTTGGTTGTGTCTTCAGCGTTGAAGTTTTTGTAACTTTTATGTGCGATCTCTGAGTCAGTCTCGTTGTAAATAACTTCTCCCAAAAACTCCAAGCGATGAGCGTCATTCAATTGAGATTGAAGTTTTACCAATAGATCGTTTTTGTAATAATCTTGGTTGTCCACAGAATAGTTATCGTAAGGCGCCTTAGAGAAATTTTGTAGCTCTGCACCATCACGGCGTGTAAAGGCTACAAGTGCTTCTGTACTACCGAAACGCTTTGCTAAAGCTACATGCTCACTAAAAGAGTTATCTTCCGATGAATAAGAGAGTTTAGCTTGACCACCAAAGTCTTTGCCATCTTTGAGGAAATCCTTCGGATCTTTTGTTTCGAATGCGACAACACCGCCAATTGCATCACTACCATGTAGGCTAGAAGCTGCTCCTTTAACAATTTCGACACTCTTTAGCATATCGGGGTCGACAGTAACGGCACTAGAATTGATAAACGAATATGGTCCACCGCTGAATACACCTGGTTGAGATGCACCGTCTACTAAGATTTTAACTCGTTTACCTTCCATCCCGCGAATGTTAATACTTTGGACGCCTTGGCGTTGAGTGCCATTAACAGTAACACCTGGCGTATACTCGAATAGATCATTCAAGTCCTTTACCATGTTTTCTTCGATGTCTTTCTCTGATACAACAGCAACAGAAGCAGCAACAGTGTTTATGGTTTGGTTGGTACGGGTGGCCGACACAACGACTTCTTCAAACTTAGAAGCTTCTTCCGCATAAGCAGTATGGGAAAGGGCAACTAAAATGGAGGCTGACAAAATTGATTTTTTATACATTGGCTTCAATACCTTAGATCCATAATAGGTAACAACACGCGGATATTAATGGATCTAAATGGTAATTACTATCATTACCATTGTCATTTATTGATTTGTATTGAATCTTCTTCTTAGGCTATTAGCATTCCTAGTCTTTAGTTATCAATATGTTATATAATTTGTCGTTAGTTCTTGATAAGTTCATCCAAATACAACGAATGTGATAAATATCACATTAAGAGAGGCCATGTGCAGAGTCCAATTACGTTAGAAGCACTCCATATTCTAGATGCTATTGATCGAAGAGGGAGTTTTGCTGCTGCTGCGAATGAGTTAGACAGAGCCCCGTCATCGCTGAGCTATCAAATCCAGAAACTCGAGCAAGATTTAGACATTATTATCTTCGATCGCTCTGGTCACAAAGCCCATTTTACTGAAGCAGGTAAGCTTATTCTTGAAAGAGGAAGAGCCATTTTACAAGCCAGTGAAAAGTTAGTGAACGATGCAACGTTATTGGCGAATGGTTGGGAACTGGATATTACCATTGCCTTTGATGGCATTATTCCTATATCCAATTTTTTCCCGATGGTTGATGCGCTGGCCGAGGTCAGCTCAACTCGAGTCAGGCTGCAAGAGGAGATTCTGGCTGGTAGCTGGGAGTCGTTGAATACGGGGAGAGCTGATTTACTGATTTGCCCATCACTGGATACGCTTCCTCAAGAAGTTAAGTCAGAAAAAATTGGTAAAATGAGTATGTATTGGGTAGCTTCCGCTGATCACTATGTTCACAAGCGTAGTGGTAAGTTTGATGAAGCAGCGCGAGAAAAGTATCGGATTATTGCTATTGCAGATACCGCACGTGAGCAACCAGCGCTCTCAATTAATATCATTCAAAAACAGCCTCGCTTGACCGTCACCAACTTTACGGCAAAAGTAGAAGCGCTCACTGCAGGTTTAGGTATTGGTACATTACCAAGCCAAATTGCACAACCTCTTATTGATAGTGGTGTATTGAAACGAATCGAAGGCACTGAAGAACAGCCGATGGATATTATTTTGGCATGGCGCCGGAACACTATGGGTGAGGCAAAATCCTGGTGTATTCAGTACTTAAAAAAGAATTGGAAACTAAAGTAACAACGTAACTTTTACTTCTTAGATTCCCATTGATTACCGAATGTAAGAAGTAAAAGTCATCGCTAATGCTGCGCTTTTCAATTTAAAGGGAGCACCATATCTGCCGTACCGTCTGCAAACTGGACATCGATCTCAAACCCCAAGTTCTGAGCCAACATCAACATCCCTCTGTTTGTTGGCATGGTCATTCCAGACATTTGCTTTGTGCCTTTAACTTTGCAATAGCTGATTATTTTCTGCATCAGCACTTTGCCTAAACCTTTTCCTTTCAAATCTGAACGAACCAAAATAGCAAACTCAGCGTCACTATTGTCTGGTGTTATCAATGCGCGGGCTACCCCTATGATAGACGGTCCGTCAGTATTAAACGCTACCGCAACAAACGCCATTTCGCGGTCGTAGTCGATTTGAGTAAAGTTTGCCAAAGCCTCATGGTTGAACTCTCCAACTTCAGAAAAGAAACGTTTATAGAGATCTTCTTTCGATACGCTATTAATGAATTGAGCATGTAGCGGCTCATCCTCAGGCAAGATAGGACGAAGCAGGATAGGTTGGCCATCTCGAAGCGTTACAGTTTCGACAAACTCTGCCGGGAAAGGGCGAATCGCTAGCCGTTTTTGGGCGTCTCCTTCGTATTTACACAGTGTGACATCTGCATCAAGGATAGTTAAATCGCTTCCGGATACCAGCACTGGATGGATATCCAGCCTTTGTATTTCTGGTAACTCAACTGCCATTTGGGAGATACGAACCAAGAACTTCGACAACTCAGTAATATCGAGCGCATCTTTGTGTTTCTGCAGGCGAATCTTTCCCGACTTTAGGGCAACAACGACAAGGTAGCGCGCAAGCGTCATGTTCAAAGGAGGAAGTGCAGCGACGGCATCTTGGGCGATATTCCACTCAGAGCCGCCTTGACCAAGCAAGATCACTGGTCCAAAGACTTTATCTACTGCAATACTAATCCGTAGCTCTTCAGCGCTGCCGAGCTTTGCCATCCCTTGTACCAACAGCCCATGTACATTGGCGGAAGGGTAGCTGAGCTTTACGGTATCTAAAATGGATAGCGCTGCGTTGGAAACTTCTCGACTGTTTCTTAAATTTAGAGCGACACCGTGAACATCCGATTTATGAGGAATGTCTGGAGAACGCAATTTTACCGCAACAGGATATCCAATATTTTCTGCCATATGAACAGCTTCAATGTCGTCAGATGCAATCCACGTAGGCAAAACGTTAAACCCGAACAGCTTAAATAATGGGCTGGTTTGATGCGTATCCAAGGTAACTGTATTTTTATCCAGTAGTCGTTCGTTTACCCACTCTTTTGCTGAACTCACACTTCCAGAATGTAATGGCTCTGCCGTCGTTGGCGTTTCCATTAGTTGTTTCTGGTTTCGTCTGTATTCGACCAAGTGCATGTATGCTACAACCGCACTTTCAGGTGTTCTATAGGTTGGAATGCCTGCTTGAGTAAATGCCAGTCGTGCCTCTCTCGACGTTTGTTCTCCTGACCAGTTGGTCAAGATATTAAAATGCTTATGCCGAGGGTGAGATTTGATTGCATTAATAACGGCTTGAGCAGTTTCAAGAGGATCAGAAACAGCAGAAGGACTATGCATAATCAATATCGCATCTGCACAGTCGTTATTCATCAGTGCGTTAATGGTATCAATATAGCGTTTTTGGGTTGCGTCACCAGACAGATCAATTGGATTTC
This sequence comes from Vibrio sp. Vb1026, assembly GCF_033338745.1. NCBI lineage: Bacteria > Pseudomonadati > Pseudomonadota > Gammaproteobacteria > Vibrionales > Vibrionaceae > Vibrio > Vibrio sp. Vb1026. The sequence continues at coordinate 143,612 of NZ_JAWOTH010000009.1, read as the reverse complement.
GAGCACGCCAGTTGGATGGAAGTACTGCTTGTAATTGCTCAATGGAAGCGTCATCAAGCGTTGCGAGTTGGCCACCACGTTCAATCAAAGTATCAACGGACATAACAGCAGGGCCACCGCCATTGGTGATGATCGCTAAACGCTCTCCACGAAGTGGCACAGAGTGCGTGAGTGTTTCAACCGCGGCAAAAAGCTCATGCGTATTGCTGACTCGTAACATACCAGTTCTGCGAATAGCAGAATCGTAAATTACGTCAAGTGTATCTCCGTCTTGCTGCTCAAAAGTATTCATCTCTTTAGAGCGGCCCGCTTTTAGCACCAATATACGTCGGTTACGTGAAGCGGCTCGCGCAGCAGACATAAATCGGCGAGCGTCTTGGATATTATCAACATAAAGCAGAATAGCTTCTGTGTTTCCATCCATACTCAAATAGTCGAGCAAATCTGCAAAATCGATATCCTGTCCACGCCCAATCGAAATGAACGAAGAAAAACCAATGTTCTTATCATTTGCCCAGTCTAAAACCGTGGTACAAACCGCCGCGGATTGTGAGATGAAAGCAATTTTTCCGGGTTTAGCTGCAACAGGGGAAAACGTGCAGTTAAAATTGTGCCAAGGAAGGATGATACCTAAGCTGTTTGGGCCTAAAAGTCGAATGTTCAATGATGAGATATCTAAAGGATTAGGGTCATCAGAGATAACAATCGCAAACGGTGTGCCTCTCTCATCTAGCTCTTTAAGCAATTGCTCGTTACGTGAAACGTTCGTACACAAAATTGCAATATCTGGCGTATAGGGCAGGGAAGCTACATCAGGGTAAGCGATCACGCCAGATACGGCTTTATATCGCGGCGTTACTGGCATAATCGCGCCACCAAATCCACTTTGTAGAAGGTTGCGCATCACAACATGTCCTGCTCGCAATGCTTTTTGAGATGCCCCAATAACGGCCACAGAGTTGGGTTTAAAGAGTTTATGTAGTTTATTCATGCTGACTCCTGGCCGTTTGTAAGTCACGTTGGCTTCTCGGTTTCATATCAATCATAAACGAATAATTTACTGATAAAACATCTTCAGACCAGACATTGCAGAAAATGTGTACGATGCTTATGGAGTTTGTGTTATTCATCACATCAAAATCACAGATTATTGTATTTGATGCTTGATAAACGGCCCTGCTATCGGCATGATTTATCGTAATATTTATCCAGAGCATTTGTTACTTCATGAAAAAAATCGCAATCATCGGCTTGTCAGTTCTGCTTTCTGCTTGTGCATCTGAAACTTACATCACGGATGTGACCTCAGAAAGTTACCGAGAGGACTACAAATCAGATCGTATCTCTAAACCAATTATGGCGTCTGAAAACGCTGTAGTAGAAAAAGACGTACAACCAACTGTTGTGAAAATGACGGCAAAGCCTGAAGAGAAGAAAGTAGTCAAGCTAACGCCAAAAGAGCAGGCGAAGCCAGTTAAGATCGTACCACCAAGTAAAAAGCAAGCTGGCATTCAACGATTCGGCTATACCATTCAAGTCGCAGCTGTGGGTAGCCAAGCGAAAGTCGATCAGTTTGCAAATAAGCTGCCACAGAACGGTCAGCCAATTTGGGAAAACTACAAAGTTGTAAACGGTACTAAGTGGTTCTCAGTTTTATACGGAGACTACGCAACAAGCGCAGAAGCCAAGCAAGCGATTTCGACTTTGCCAGCTCAATTTCAGCAGTTAAGACCATTTGTTAAAAGCATTGATGCAATCAAAAACTCAGCTTACCCAACGCTTAACAAATTAAATTAACACATCAAATAAGGGAGCGAATAGCTCCCTTATTTATTTGCTCAAATCCTATTCGAACAACATTCCTCACATTAAAATTACTGTACGTCACACTTCAAAGGTTTATCATAATAAATAGTATCTTTTGTAGGTCACGGAAAGATGGATTCATGATTAAAAATATTCTTTTACTATGCGGCGGTGGCTCTTCTGAGCACGAGATTTCATTATTGTCTGCAAACTTTGTCGAACAACAACTAAATCTTATTGAAGACGTTCACGTTACACGCGTAGAAATAAAAAACGAAGGTTGGATGACCAACCAAGGTGAGTTGGTTTACTTGGATCTCAATACCAAGCAGTTGTGCTCAAGTGAATCTAATCAAACCATTGATTTCATCGTGCCTTGTATACATGGTTTTCCTGGCGAAACAGGCGACATTCAATCTCTGTTTGAAATCGCAGGTATTCCTTATCTTGGCTGCGGGCCAGAAGCGAGTAGCAATAGTTTCAATAAAATCACATCTAAGCTTTGGTACGACGCTATCGGCATACCCAATACGCCATACTTATTCTTAACGCGAAACGATGAAGAAGCTCACGTTCAAGCTCATAAAGCCTTTGAAAAGTGGGGAAAAGTTTTTGTTAAAGCCGCTCGCCAAGGCTCTTCCGTTGGCTGTTACAGTGTCACAGAAAAAGACAAGCTTTCTAATGCAGTAAATGATGCTTTTGGGTTTTCTGACCAAGTGTTGGTTGAGAAAGCAGTAAAACCTCGAGAACTTGAAGTTGCTGTATATGAGATGAATGGCCAACTACATATCACTAAGCCAGGCGAGGTCATCGCGCCTGATGGTGCTTTTTACTCTTACGATGAAAAGTACAGCAGTTCAAGTCACTCGCTCACAGAAGTTGAGGCGAAGAATCTAACTCAAATACAATTAGATTCCATCCAACACGCGTCAGAGACGGTATTTAAACAAATGAATCTTCGTCATTTATCTCGTATCGACTTTTTCCTAACGGAAGATGATGAGATTTACTTAAACGAAGTAAACACATTTCCAGGAATGACTCCGATCTCAATGTTCCCTAAAATGCTTCAAAACAACGGGCACAAATTTCATGAGTTCTTGGAAGATTGTATAAACAGTGCAAAGTGATTAACGTTATCGAGACGCGTTTTATGATACAAGTTGTTTTCTAGAGCAAGGTTTATTCAAGCCGTATTTGAATATTGCTCAGTAGCAATTATGATTATATCAACGCTTATGATTATATCAACGCATTAAACAGATGACTCAGTGGTATGGCGATTTCAAATTATAGAGGTTTTAACCTGCAGTCAGTCGGATCAGATGGCAGTGTTTGGAAGGTTAAAATCAAGAACCACGTTTTACAGGGCAGTTTGACGGCGGTAAAGAAAAGCATTGATTGGTGGTGTGACACCGCATCGATTATTGATCCCAAAGAGTTTGCTTCACTCGGACAAAGAGTGCAGCAAACTGGTGTTGCAAAATCAGAGGTCTTTAACGGCTATACTATTCAAAACGATACAGGCCAACCTAACTCTTGGTACTGTATGTTTAATGGTAAACTGATTAAGGGCAGTAAAGCCGCTATTCAACGCCATATCGAAGCTTATTTGGTTGCAAAGCAAAAAGCGATGCAAGCTCAACAACAAAAGAAACAATAGAATGACTCTGGTATATTCAACAGAAACCGGTCGAATTAAACCGGAAGAAGAAAAAGTATCTCGCCCTAAAGGCGATGGTGTTGTTCGGATTCAGCGCCAAACGAAAGGCCGTAAAGGTAAAGGCGTATGCATTGTTACAGGTTTAGACTTGGATGATGCACCTTTAAAGTTATTAGCGGCAGAACTCAAAAAAGTCTGTGGCTGTGGTGGCTCTGTAAAAGATGGCAATATCGAGATTCAAGGTGATGCTAGAGACAAGATCAAGGCACATCTTGAAAAGAAAGGCATGACAGTCAAATTAGCCGGTGGCTAATTTAATATTTCCAGTGAACAAAAATGGCGTCTAAAGAAATAGACGCCATTTTTTATAAGTTGCTAATTGAAGAGCAAGCAATCGTAGATTGATAGATCGATATTAGCTATTTTATGGTAAATCAGAATACTGTTAAATATGCATACTCTTATGAACCTAACAAGAACCTAGAAAAACCAACACATGAAGTTAGCGTAGACCTATAACTCACAATAGGCAAGTGATTGGAAAGCAGGGTAAGTGATTGAAACAGACCTGCTTATGAACTTAACTAAAAACCCTACATATTTAACATAACACATATAATGCGCACTGTAATAGTGGTTCCTGTGGACTTGTAATCACTAAGGCTAATCCAGTGCAAGCCATTGAGATTCCTGACAATCCAAGCCCATTAAACTTTTTTGCAATTCCTTCCCATACTGCTTTTATCTGCGGATTATCATTGCGATCAGCGTGACAACCCAGCAATGCAATCTCAGGGTCTAAACCTGATTGCTCTGCAAGAAAAATTGCTTGTGTATCAGTCATATAACGCTTTCCTTTGCGGAAATCACTGATTCTCTGCGGCGGCACATTCATATCCGCTGCAATTTGTTTGTCTTGTACGTAACTTTGAGCCTTTTTGTAGGCATCTAATAGTTTGTTCTGATACATACCGCTTCCTCCGTTTCCGTCAGTTTAGCTGATCAATCACCATTTTTGGTGTCTTGCGCTAACCAATTTTGGTGATTACGCTACTAACCAAATTTGGTTATTCAATCAGTATCAGACCGCCTTAGCTCTGGGCGTTTGCCCTTGACGCTTTCGCGCTTGGCTTTGGCGGTCGCTCTCACAACTAGTCAAGGTGGTTGTTATGTCAGAAGTCTCCAATACAAAAAAACTAGAAATATATCTGAATCGCGCTTGGAGTTTGTTCCTTGTCTCGGTTATTGCGGCGGGTATTTATTTTTTTGGTTCCCTTATCTACGACTCGTTTGAAATCCCATACGACGATTACGAAACTTTTTCGTTTTATCTTGACCATGAGTTTTGTGGTGATTTGGCTCGCGACTATGCCTCTGACGGTCGCGTCACTGTTTATGAGTATCTGGTTGTTTCACATTGCTCTGGCAAAGATGAAAAGCGTAAATTCTACTCAGAGCTTGAGGCTCAATAATGCGTGAACTTGTTATTGATTTGGCATCAGGCAAACAAGAATGGATTGATTTTGTTCCTGTCCATTCTTGGGCTTCTTGTGAGCACATTCCTGATAACTTATTCGACCATCGTTTTGAGTACGTCGACCACAGATTCACAACGCCTGAGGATTTCATTCCGTCGGCTGTGAAATCGGCAATGAGTGCGTCAATCTACTCACACGACCTGTCAGATTTTATTGAGCGCCCTACTTCTAACCCTTGTTTGGACTTGCCGAAATCATTACACCGTAACGGCGACTTCGCTCGACACATGACACGCGCTTACACCGACATTCTGAAAACACGCAACGTTTTGGAAGCGGCTCGCGCGGTTAACGAGGCTCATACTCGTTTGACTGAGCACGGCTACAGCTACGCGATGTCGGATGAGCAAATTACCAATCTAGCTAAGCGCAAATCACGCGACTTTTCTCGTGTGTTAAGTGCAATTCCGCTTGAAGAATCACAAGCACGTTTTGATAAAGCGTGTCAGCTTCTCGATTCATTAGGCTTGGCATTTTCACCTGAGCAAGTTCAATACGCAGAAAACAACTGTGAACTTTTCGCATTGGTGAACCGTGCGCTTGATGAGCATTGGCTTGTTCGTCAGCTGCGCCGTAAATGTGCTTACGAGGTTGAATGTGTTGCGCGTGATTTAGCGCTTGTTCAACGCCGTAAGCAAGTTTACTGCTCGGATTTTTCTCTAAGCCGTCAACGTGACCGCAATACGTCTAACCGCATCGCGCTAGAAAACACGATTGCTTACGATGAGGCTGACCCGTCTAACTACTTCACACTCAGTGAGTTATCGGCTAAGTCGGTTTCTAACGCTGAGATTCGCCGCGCTGAAATGTTTGTTCGTCTGCGTGGCTTTGAGGAAATCGCTCAAGAATCGAATCACGATGCGGTGTTCTTCACTGTGACGGCTCCGTCTCGTTTTCACTCTGTTTCTAAAGGCGACATCAACCCGAAATGGCTTGAGGCTGGCAAGCCTGATGCGAAAGCGGCTCACGCTTATCTAATGGGCGTTTGGGCAAATCTTCGTAAGTCGATTGATAAGAGCAAAATCAAGGTTTACGGGATGCGCATTGTCGAGCCTCACCAAGACGGCACACCGCATCACCACTTGTTGCTGTTCATGGAGAAATCCGCACGAAAATTTGTGACGTCTGAGTTTCGTCGTCTTGCTATGGCTGACTCTCCTGACGAAAAAGGTGCAAAGAAAGCCCGTTTCAAAGCCGAAGTTATCGACTGGTCGCAAGGTTCAGCCGTTGGTTATGTCGCTAAGTACCTGAGCAAAAACATCGACGGTCAGCACATTGACTCTGACAAAGGCTCGTCTTTGTCAGGCTCAGATGCGGCGGAACGTGTCGTAACTTGGGCGCGTGTGAATCAAATTCGTCAATTTCAATTTATTGGTGGTCCATCTGTCACGGTATGGCGTGAGCTTCGTCGTCTTCGTGATGAATTCAAAGAGGACGATGCTTTGTTTACAGATTTATCTCAAGACGAACACTTTCTATTAGAAAAGGTTCGCCGCTCTGCTGATGAGGGCGACTGGAAAGCGTTTTGTTACGCAATGGGCGGCGTGTTCGTTAAGCGCAAAGACCAACCAGTAAAAGCGGAATATTCCGTTTCAACCTCTATCGAAAAACTGATTGCTTCGGGCGGTGAATACTCATCGACTCGCTACGGTGATATGGCTCAAGCGCGTTTGAATGGCTTGATGTTCCATAAGATTTTTATCGCAACTCGCTTCCGTACTTGGAAGACCGAGAACAAAGAGCAATTCATCCGTGCTCAACAAGGCATCATGTCTAACGTGGTCGATTACTTCGACGCGCTAGAACGTGAAAAAGAATACGAGCGTATGTATGACGACCTTTACGAGCAATACGAAAAACACCTAGCGCTCTATGACGAAATGGAAGCGCTGTTGCTCACTGACCCTCAGGAAATTAATGCGTCGTGTTGGGTGGGCGCAGCCCCGCCCGACATGATGCATTAATTTCCCTTGGACTTGTGTCAATAACTGTCATTTCAATTTTCAACTAACCAACAACGTAAAAATAAAGGCAAAACACTATGAGAATGGAAGGTTTAATTCTAGATGCTTCAGACATCGTTCAAGAAACCAAAACAGACCGTAACGGCGAACAAAAGCAAAACGGCAAACTGCGTCTAATCACAACCAACCCAACAGACACCATTGAAGTGCGTGTCTCTCCTGAGCTTTGGGAAAACGGCAAGGCTGGCGAACTGCTCAAGCGCTGTGTGGGCAATCGCATGATGTTTGATGTGGAACACAAGAAATTCAGCTTTGGTAACGATGAGGGTAAACACGTATCTATCGACGGTTTCCACCTCTACGCCCTACCTCAACTTAATGAAAAGTAAGGGCTAAATCATGACCGAGACGCAATTTGCAGAGCTAATGGCTCGACTCGATAACTTTCAGTTGATGGTGTTCTTAGGCATTTGCTTCTTGCTAGTTGCGCTCGGTTGGATGGTCGGAGGACAAAGATAAATGCTGTCATCAGAGTTCATGCTCGGCTGTTTCGCGACAGCCTTTATCCTTGGCTTCTCGATTGGCTTCCACATTCTCGGATTCAAGAAAGCGGCTGAGGTTTCAACTTCTTCATAAACCATAACATAGGAAATAAGACTATGGAAAAGCAAAGCAAAGTACGCGCAGCAATGGCTAAGGCTGGCGCAGTAGTAACAGCAAAACGTGCGGCATTTGGTGGTGCACTTCTCATGGCGGCATCTTCTGCGAATGCAGCACTGCCAGAAGTGGCAACACAAGCCTTTAGCACACTGGCAAGTTACGTCACTGAAATGCTCACCTCGACATGGGGCATCGCCGTGCCAATGACGGTTGGTTTCATCGGCATCAAGCTATTCAAGAAAGGTGCAAACAAAGCAACGTAATTCTAACGACTGCTTTATACACCCATTGGTCAACGCCTCCGAATGGGGGCGTTATTTTTCACGAGGAAGATTTACAAATGAACATTAAACAAAGCATAGCGTCACTGATTATTTTATTGGGTGTTTTGTTTAGTGCTTTTAGTGTAAGTGCAGCTCAACCTACTTACGCTGTGAGGGATGTTATAGCTTATCCAGACTGCAAACTGTCTAGGGGGATGAGAGTTAACCCTTATTCTTATGTCTCTTGTTATGAAAATAAGTTTGTTCGATACAAAGACTTCTCCACTAAGTCATGTTACATGGATAGCGATGAGTTCGGCTTACGTATAATGTGTAATACCGACAGCTCTTCTTTCCCGAAAATTCAAACTGTATGGTTCCGTCATGATACTGCTAAGTGTCCAGCAGACCATGAAAAAGTAAAAGACGGTGATGGTTACACCTGCGAACCTATCGTTCCTGCATGTGAGTTTGGTGAAAACCCTGACGGCACTTGTATGGATGCTTGCCAGTTCAAGCAGTCCATCAATGACACTCAATCACTTCATTGGTCGGCTTATGTTTATGGTGAGCAAGTCACGGGGGCGTGTTATGGCGACTTTGGTGCAACCCGTTGTGAGCTTGAGCGTATTCCAAATGACACTACGCTTTGTACCGATGTAGATTCGGGCGAATTTACCCAAAACACTCGCTGTCACGGTAAGTTTCAATTCACTGGTAATCAGTGTGATGGTGGTACGTTATTTTGGGGTAAAGATGGTCCTGACACCCCTATTATTCCCGATGACCCGATTCACGACCCTGACGACCCAACGGGTGATATCGAAGACCCTAGCGTGCTCCCTGACGATTCAACCAATACAGTGAATCCACCGGATACCGAAGATGAGCCAGAAGTTGAAGACCCTGACACAGATGAAAACACTGACACGGCAGTAGTTGGTGCGATCAAAGGGCTTAATTCGGATGTGAACAAAGCACTCAACGCGCTAAATGTCGACCTCAATCAATCGAGCGCTGATATTCAAAACCAAATCATTGCGCTTAATGCGTCGATGGTGACTAACACCCAAGCGATTCAAAAGCAGCAAATCAACGACAACAAGATTTACGAAAACACTAAGGCGCTGATTCAGCAAGCTAACGGTGACATCACGACGGCGGTCAATCGAAACACCAATTCTGTCGGTGAGGTTGTTAAGGTACTCGATGATTTGCAAACCACTAACGCTGATGGATTTGCAGAGCTATCGGATAAGCTCGACGACCTCAAGCCTTGTGAGCCTACCGAGGAAAACAACTATTGTGAAAACCCTCATGGTTTAGGTTCGGATTATGTCGGTGATGTGCTGACTCAAGCGGATAAAGCCGTGTCTGGTGCGATGAATGCCTATGAAAAGACCGTGACCGATGCGGCTAACGATTTGATTGAGAAGAATCTGACGGCGGAATCTGAGGGGCATATTAATGCTATATCGGATTCGTTTTTGAGTGTGTTACCTAAGCCTACGCCCTGCATGAATCTATCCTTGCCTACGCTTGGCGGTGGTCGCGCTTCTATCTCTTGTGAGTTTTCGCAGAAACTCAAAATGATCATCTCAATTCTGATTTACATCTACACGATTAAGACGCTTGTTGAAATCCTGCTGACTGAGGTCACGCCTGTACCAAGTAACAAGCCAGGTTCGGGGAGATATTACTAATGATTCAGCTATTACCAATTGTCAGTACCATTGGGACGGCGCTGCGCCTCCCTGCTCTGGTTGCCTTTATCTCTCAGATAGCGACCACGTTATTTGGTTGGTTCTTCATTGCGAAAGCACGAAACGTCACGATTAACTTGGTCATTTTAACGCTGCTAATCGGTTTAACCGTCACCCTCACCTTGGCAATTTATACCCTTGCAACGGGTCTGTCTTATGTTGCTCCTCCAATGTGGTCACAAGCAGCGGGTATGTTCATCCCTAATAACGCCGTGCCTTGTGTGAGTGCGATTTACTCTGCGCGTCTGCTGCGTTGGGTGTGGGAGTGGAAGTTCTACGCGATTGTGAGGGCGGCGTAATGGCATCGGTATACTTTGTCACGGGTAAGCTCGGCTCAGGTAAAACACTAACGGCAGTCGGTAAGATTCGCGAGGCATTTATGCGCGGTGTGCCTGTGGCGACAAACCTCGATATCAACTTGAAAGAAATGCTTGGACGCGATAAGCGCAACACTCGCCTTTATCGCTTACCGGACAAGCCTCAAGTGGAAGATTTGATGGTGATTGGTTCGGCAAACAAAAGCTATGACACCAAAAAAGACGGCTTGATTGTCCTCGATGAGTGCGGAACGTGGTTCAACTCGCGCACATGGAACGACAAGAATCGACAAAAGTTAATTGATCACCTTTTGCATATTCGAAAGCTCGGATGGGATGTCATTTTCATCGTTCAAGACATTTCGATTGTTGATAAGCAAGCGCGTCTCGCACTGGCTGAACACACCGTGTTTTGTCGTCGTTTAGACCGTCTTCAAGTCCCTATCATTTCGACTGCGGTATCCGTTCTGACGCTCGGTCAACTCAAGTTGAAAATGCCCAAGTTGCACGTTGGCATTGTGAAGTATGGTGACAATGCGAACTCACTCACTGTTGATAAATGGATGCTCTGGGGCACGGACTTATACAGCTCTTACGACACTAAGCAGATGTTTAGAAACAACTATGAGGACGGCGTTTATTCAGTATTGCCGCCCTACTATACCCACGGACGTTACACTGTCCCGTATACGTTGAGAAATATCATGCGCATTACGAAAATCTATCTCCGCAAATACTCTCGATTCAGTGTGTTTGCGGCAGGTGTCGCCGTCTCGTTTGCGGTGTTCACCTTAGTTGGCACGCCGAACATGTCGACGGAACCCGAAACGGCTCAAGCCGTGGTGCCTCGCGAGTCATTGAGTGACTTGCTCGACGGCTATCGAATCGAATCTTCAATGAATCCCCCAAACGTTGCCCCGTCTTTTGTGCTGGTTAAGGACGATGTGCGTCTGTCGTCGTCGCAACTATACGCAAAAGGCTTTACGGCTCAATCTAACGGCTCTTGCTCCATTACGGTGAGTGGCAACGGTCAATCATTCAAAGTCATGTGCTAGGGAAAAAGGTGCGCTTTATGTCATGGATAATCGCAAAACTCACAGCTTTTCTTTCAGAAATACAAAAAGAACTTTATTGCGCCGGAGGCTCACTGTTTGCGCGCTCATTACTTATCATGCGCTGTGGTAAAGTTGAGAAACAAACAACGGCTTGTTCCAACTTTTCCACATCAAGCATTACCACTTTACTGCTTACGTGCGCCCTGCTCAGCTCGCTTTCTTTTGCCGCAAGCTCTGCGCCTTTTGAGGCAAAGAACACACCGATTGGAGACTTTGCATCGTGGTTCTCGGTTCACACTGGAAACACAGTTGTGCTCGGTCATGGTGTCACTGGCGAGGTCAGCTTTACCGCACCGGATTTGAAAGATGAGGACTATCCTGCCTTTTTCCTTTCGGTACTTCGTGCGCATGGTTACGAGCTTACGCATGACCACGGCGTTTTTACCATCATTGCCGATGCTAACAAGGTGGAGACGTTCGAACCCTCTCAAGTGAAGCTGTACTTCTTTGAGAATGTTCGAAATACCAAGGTCGTTGATTTGATTTCCTCGATGCTTGCTGCAACTCAGAATCAAACACTGAACAACAAAGCAATTAAGAACTACAAGGTTGAAGTGCTACCAACCACAAACAGCATTATCGTGACTGGCTCTGAGAATCAATTGAAGCACATTGATGTGCTCATCAAAGGGATTGATAGACCCCAAAAGCAAGTCTTTATCGAGGCGGTGATTACCGAAACTGAGCTCGGTGATTCTCAAGAAATCGGCGTGAATATGGACTTGGCACTGAGTGAGGCTGGCTTTGTTTCGCAGCCTACCGCAATTAAGAAAGCCGTTGATAACCTGTTGTTCTATGAGGGCGGTGATTTCAATGCACTTATCAAAGCTGTATCAAAGAATCAGAATACCAAGCTCTTATCACGCCCAAACATGTTCATTATGGACAGGGAGCGCGGTTATATCACGGTTGGTCAGAACGTGCCGTTCCTCACTTCATCTGAGGTAACTGACGGCGGTAATCGAGTCCAGCAAATTGAGCGTAAGGATGTGGGCGTGTCACTTGAGGTAGTACCGCATGTGATTGGTGATCATGTTGTGTTGCAGATAATGCAAAAATCTGACTCGGTAACGGACTCTTCTATCGCATCCGACATCATCACCAATACGCGAACACTGCAAACCGTTGTTAAGGTCAAAGATCGCCAAACGATCTCTTTAGGTGGTTTGATTTCCCAAGAGCAGCGCGACTCGGTAAGCGGTGTGCCGGTCTTGATGGATGTTCCGTTACTTGGTGCGTTATTCCGGTCAGAAAAAACCAATACGGTAGATAAAGAACTTAAAGTAACGATAAGAACCACGATACTTTGAGTTAAAAGAAAAGCCGAACAATTGCTGTTCGGCTCTGCTTTAGCTGTACTGTAATACGCTCTCTAATTCTCTACACTTTATTATCGTGTCACGCTCTAATACGGTTGCGATATGTGTTTTGTCATAAGAACTTCTAGCTTCAAACCTAAGTAACGGATGGTGTCCGTTAAGTGCATTGTTTACGTATATGTCTCGTTCTTGTCTCTTCTTCTGCCTATGGGATGAATCATCTAGCTCGATGACCGCCAAGACTTTTGTATCTCTATCCGTTATCACGTAGTCCATTCTTTTAGCCCAAGTTCGAGAGTTATCTTTAAAGTTGGTCGGTTGAACCAATGCCATCAATGAAACTTGGCTATGAATTACGTATTCATCAGGTATGAGCTCCTGCAACACTTTGTAGAATCTGCGCTCTGTCTTGGTAGCCAAGTATGTACTTTTCTTGTGAGGTACAGAATTGGCCTTATTGCAAGGGTTCGGCGAAGGTACTTCGACTATCTTTGGGTTCTTTTCTACAGCTTTTGGTTCAAAAGAATGTATGCTGCTCGGTCTTCTAACCGTTGCACCTTGCTCCCATTCGTTAAGCCTACGTTTCGGTTTCTTACCCTTCTTTGTGAATAGATACACCATACACGCTAAGGATATAAATATCAGTAATTCAGGCACTTTCTGTTTCTCACTCATAAAACATGAGTGCATGGTAGCATATCAGGTGTTTAAAATTGGCTTTTTGGTACATCCCCGAGGTGTACTCAGGGGTGTACCAATTCAATGCCAGTCCTAACATATTCGAACTAAACTATGGAAACGTGACTCTATGTTACATCAAGCCTGCTTAAGAGACTTTACTAAGCTGCCCAATTGTTCAAATCCATCAAAAGTCGAGGGCAACTTTTCTGTATCTGACAATATTCCACTAAAAATAATATTTTCAAACTTCTCTAGTGCATTAGAATCTTGCTCTTTTATCTCTTTAGAGTAGCTTGTGTAGCTTTCAATGAACTGACAAAGTGTCATTCTCAATTCAATTTGCATTATTTGTGTTTTGACCTCCTTGTAATGAATTAAAATCACTCTGAAAAAATAAATTAGTATTATTTCAATTGAAACCAAAGGGATAAAAGCAATGAGATCCTTAAAATTCACCTCTTTGTTTTGAATTGCAAGAAATTCATAAACCAATGGCGCTAGAAGTAGCAAGCCCATTAATATTAAAATTGATAATGATATATTTTTTTCTTTCTTTTTTTTCTTTTCTAGTTTTTCAAACCCTTGATTTAGACCAACAAAGTTGTATTCATTTTGAAGTTTATCTAGTGTTCTTTTTAGGTTTTCTACCTTTTCAGTCTTTTCTATTAATTCATCATTCCATTCTCCTCGAAGTTTGTCGGCTTGATTAACCTTATTTATAAAATCCTCTTTTATATTGATTCTACTATCACTAAGGAAGTTTTTAATAATTTGTGCTGGCAATAAATAAGAGACATAAGTAAGTTCAGATTTTAGTGCTTGGTCATCAATTTCAGACAGCCTTCCACAAATCTCTTTTTTCATGTTTCTTAAAATTCTGTTTATCTCTTTACCTTCACCGGTTAAAAAGTCAAACTCACAAAGAAAACGATACATATCAACGTAAATAATATTGACTTGATCTATATTATCCTTGTCAAAGTTGCTGATATTCTCGATAAAGCCAACACCTATTTGTCCTATAGAGTAAGCACACCTATCGTCCCATTCTTGAGGTTGGGCTACAATATATTCAGCAATGGTGCAGCAATCTTTGATTCTTTGTTGTAAAAATTCATGCTTTGATGAAGAGTTTTTAGCCTGAGTAATGAAATCTTTTAAAATATCTGAGTTTTCTTTAAACATATATCATAAACCTAGCTTAGTTGTTTTGCCTTTTGTCATTGAATACATCATGCTATCCTTTAAGGCGATATTTTCTATATTATTTAATACATCTGAAATGTGATCGCCAATTTTTATTATGTTGTCTTTTTTTAGTGCGTCACGCCCTATATTGTCAAGTGTGGATATGTAAGACGTCCCATCATTTAATTCTTTCACCCCAAGCTCTTCCTTTATTAAGTTAAGCTTAGACAAACTCTCTATAAGGCACTTGTCTTTTATAATTTGTTTATCCTTGTAGGTTCGAAATTCGTTGCTAATATTATCAAGTTTAATATTTAAATCAGAAATTCTCTCATTTGCTTTTTTTTCATTAAATCGAAGTTCATTTATTGTCACTTCACTATTATGAATTAATTTTTTCATTTTTTCTTTTTCTTCATCCCATCCCTCTAATTCTTTGTCGAATAACTTTTCTTGATATTCCTTAGTCGATTTATACTCTAAAGCTAAAATTTTTGATTGTGACTTATAAGCTATTGTTTTCCTTTTTTCCCTTGCAGATATTACTAGCTGATCTACTACAACTTGTAACCAGTCAGCTACAATAATATATAAAATAGCTATACCTATACATTTTGCCATGAGTACATAATTAAAATGATATGCATCTAGCATCGCTAATTTTTCATCAGAGCCAACAATTATGAACTTAGCGATTAGGGGAAAGCTAGCAACTATATAAACTAGAGATGCAATCCCCAAAAAAGGACTTCTTATCCTAGACAAAATCACATCGAGAAACTCTTTCACTTTCAACGACCTGTTTAACAAAATAACGTTGCTATATCGTAACAGATTTCACTCAAAACATGTGCTCTATTGTAAAGGTCAAAAAATACCGCAATTCTGCGGTATTTAAATTAGTCTAAAAGTTTTGCAATCACTCTGGCTAGTTTAAGTAGTTTTCTTGTGGTTTTCAGTTCTAACTCTGAGCTTATTTCTATTAGAGCTATACCTGTCAAAATTTGTTGGGCTGTAACCAATTGCCCCGTCGGCAGCTCCAATCTGTCATAATGCATTTTAAAGTGCTCCCATTGTTCAGATGGGCTCAGTTCCCTTCCCTTTGCCATTCTCATGAGCCTCTTACACTCCGGAGGAATGGTTTTACCTTTATCCCATTCTTTGACCGTTCTCACAGTTTTTAAACAAAGTTCAGCAGCTTGTTCGACGGATAAACCACATTCAAATTCACGAAAAATATAGTTTTTAGTCATTTCGTGATACTTCATTGAATAGTCCCTCAAAAGAGAGACATTTTATAGGACTAGCATATGCAATCGTATTCAACATAAGCAGATATAATGCGAACTTAAGAGTTAGAAGATTAGCATTGGTGAAGTCAGTTTAGTTACACCGTATTTGGCTGTTGCTGCTTTGCAAGAATCATCAACTGTCTTGTATGGACCGTGAACTTCGATTTCACAACAGCGACAACTTGATAATAACCAGTCATCAACTTTAAAACCGTGTGGCTGATTAAGTTCCTTCATTGTATCTTGGGTTACGTTCAACACTGTACACGTTGGTTCTGCATCTTGCTCATTCAACATGAGTCAACATGGACACGCATTTGCTTAACCCAAACGTGTAAGTACTACGTTAGTTTTATAGGAACAAGGAATCTAACAGATGTAAACTCTCTACTTTTCAATCTATACCTAGATCTTTCTTCATATGTTCACTCAACTCGTTAGTGGTTCTTACATTAATCTTATGTTTGCAATGATGGATTCTCAACTCTTCACCAAATAATTTTACTAGTGATTTGGTATACAAAGCACAAATATTATTTATTATTCTATACAATGTATCTTTCTGATAAACAGATCTTTTCGAATTTTGTATTGCAGTCTTCATATTTAAATATCCTCATACGTTTAACTTTATAATTTAAAGAGTCAATTTCAACTTTTATTATTACTTTTTCCGATATAGAATGAGTCATTATCAATGATGCACAATCAAGAATTAAATCACCCGAATCCAACTTAGTAATTTCACGAGACAAATTTTTTATTTTTAAATCTTTATTTTCTATATTTAATCCGATTGAGTTAATTTCTTCAGGATATTGGTTTAACTTAATATCCAATATGGTTTTATTAAGATAGTAGTCTGCCATTATTTCATGGCGGCTTTTAAATATCATTGTCCCCCTCCGATGATGCAAGTTATACTTTCCCACCAGTTAAAAGACAACGTGACTCAGAGTTGCAAAAAGGTAACAATCATGGAATTGATGAACAATGAGCTGATCTGCTTTGCAGCCATTTGTAAACACCTCTCTCTTACATCGGCATCAAAAGAACTTGGAAAGTCTAAAGCTCAAGTCAGCAGGCAGCTAGCAGCATTAGAAAAACAACTTGGCGTAACACTCGTCCACAGAACAACAAGGAAACTCGTTTTAACTAAAGCATTAGAGAGCTTGCTATCAAGACGTTAGAGAGTTTGCACGAGTTAAATTACAGAGCTAGCTCGTTGAGTGAATGCATTGATGGAAAGTTTAAAATCACAATGCCCAACTCTATAGCCTCTTCTATTTTTGGTTCTGTTCTTAAAGACTTAAAAGAACGATATCCAAAAGTTGATTTTGAAATATCGTCAAGTAACAATGTAGAAAATTTATTAGAAAGCAACGTAGATTTAGCGATTAGGCTTAATAATGTTATTGATGACACTCTTATTGCACATAAAATTGGTGATTATAGTGATGTTTTGATATCTAGGGTAAGTAATGCCAACAACAAAACACTATTGATCTACAAACATCATTCGAATAAGGAATCAATTAAAAATCAATATACTGATGTTATCGAAGTTGATAACACCTCTATTTTAATAAACTTTGTTTCTGAGGGAGTTGGGGTTGGTGTCATTCCAAACTATCTTATTAAAAGTAACTATATAGACAAAAACATCCGAATATCGCAAACTTTTGATATAGAACGTTCCATGTATATTGCCTACCCTTATCAAAACCCTTTGCCAAGAAAGCTAGCTGAGATATCTACTTTTATTAGGTCTGAGTTATCACAAGTATTGAAGAGTGAGTCATTTTAGGGCGGTTGTTCAGATTTAGAATTTTGCGTTGTCTACTCAACTAGGCCTAACGCTAATCTTTGTAACATATTGTTTCAGCGGTATTTATTAACACCCCCATCTTTATGCTTGCTATCACAATGTGAAATGCTCTGCCGTCTTGTTATCAAGGTTTTGCGTGGAATAAATCACGTGGGGTAAACGATAGATTGACTTACATTAAAATTTTCATCAAAAGCAACTTTATATAAAATTGATTTCATACCAATCGATGTGTATCTTCTACCCATATCCCCACAATAACCAAGGAGAATGCCATGGATAAGCTACTCGCGTCTGCATTAGAAATTAAGCAGCGAACTATGGTGACTGGCTTTTTTGCTAGAAATGGATTCAAAATCGCTATGACCGATTTTGATGATGTCACTTTTGAGCGAGAAGGCGTGCAAGTTAACGTACATTTTGATCTGCAGTCAAACGCGGAGTCTGCATCTGTTTTATCTCATGAGGCATCAATCATTCCTGGCTAAAAACTTTTATTATCACCGATACACCAAGCCGAACATAAACGTTCGGCTTTTTAGTGACAAAAAATGATGAGTGCGAACAAGAGTTGTCGATCACTCGTCTAAATAGACGATTAATAAATCAGCTTCAACTTCGTTCACAACCTTTGGTATCGATGAAAAAAAGCGACTCAATAAGTTGTGATGATGACCACAGACAACTAAATCTATCCCCTCTTTTTTGACGATTCCCGATAGTTTTATATGAAGATCGCCGATTACTACCATGGTCTCGTTTACTGGGTATAAGCATTTATCAGCGAGCTCTCGCAGCCTTCTTTCCAATTCTTGCTCTTCCTTCGCTTCCATGACTATCCGATCAACATCTACGTAAACAAATGAGAGTTTGCTGCTTGAGTTATCTGCTTGCATTATTGCTTTTTCGATAACGGCTTGGCTAGATTTAGATAAGTCGACAGCAACCAAAACGTGCTTGTAACCCATCATTCCTCCCTTGGTTAGTTTTTGTTCTCATATTAAGTCTAGTCCACATAGAGCGAACACAACATCAAAACTACTGCTACATGATAGTTAAAGGAGTTTAGTGTAAAACAGGCAAATAGTTTTCATTGCAACCTTGTTGCTTCCTCTCATCCAAAGATCAACGATGTTTTTCCAATTTCTTCTCTAATTATCGGACTATTTAACAGGAAGGATGCCAGAAAACATTACGTTGTAACACGCGTTACTACTCTTGATTTCTACTACTCTTGAGGTTTCATATTACCCACTTCAACGTCGCCTAGTTTAGTAAAACTACTTTAGATTAAGCATGCTCAATATGTAACGCTCCGCTCAAATCCAGGAGACGTATTTCGGCTAAAAAAAGCAGCTCAATAAGATGAATTTCGCTTCATCTATTACATATGTCTGCGAGTGCTTACTGTTCTTATATCGCTTATTTAATAACTCTAGTTGAATTATCGTTATAAGTTACGGTGTCTCTTTTTTATTTTTTTAGCATAATCTTCTACCTGAGAACGAGACTATCTTGGGCTTTGTAATTAAATTACAAGATCAATCGCGACCAATATGGTTGGCAGATTAAAAGACCGAGGTAAACAATTGATATAATTGAGTTTAACTTGTAAGTTCTTTAAAAAACGCCTAATTACCTGTACTATGCAAACCAAGGTTAACATAATGAGGTAAAATTTTACCAACTCACTATTTAGTCTTAAAGGTAATTGAACAAGATTAAAATCATATAGGTATAGTAAATTGTAGTTACAGCGTAACCAGGTGGTATTTGGGAATGTAGAGGAATAGAAAATAGAAAGGCAAAAAAAACAGGGCGTATGCCCTGTCCATGAATTGATTAGTTTTGTTGCTGTTGTTTTTCTGCGTACTCAGATCGAATCCGTTCGGCAACAATTTTGATAGCTTCTGCAGTACTTGTGCCCTTCGCCATCAATTCTTGAATTCTCTCTACAGCTTGTTGTTGCTCTTGGTGAGATAGAGAGGGTAAATCGTCAAACATAAAAAGCTCCTCATTTTGAGGAGCTGACTATAACGATTCGATTAATAGGTAGCAAGGAAATTAATGGATGCACCCATAGCGTTCTCGTTTGTGTACTGAGCTGCGATATCCAATTCGAACAACTTAAGTGGAGACAACCCGATACCAGCAGTAATGGTTCCTTCGTCATAACTTCGAGCTAAGTTCTTCATATACCCTGCTCGTAATGCCATTTGACGCAAAATATCAAATTCAATACCGGCTCGAATCATTTGCGTATTATCATCAAAGGATGAAAAACGTTTTTCTTCGTTAAGATCGTAGTCAACACTCATCGTAAAGTAATCGGCAACAATCCCTGCCCCAACGGTGTATACAGGACGCATGCTATATTCGTATGATTTTATCGTATCGCTGCCATATTGGAATGATTTTGTTTTAACGTCTCTTCCGATCAAATTTTTCGCTGAAATACCGAGACGATATGGGCCAAAGAACCAAAGTGCGCCGGCGTCTAAGTTAAACATCGTTTCCGCGGTCTCATTTTCACGTAAGTCTTTAGTATCAAAATTCTGAAAACTCGTGGCGTATGAGTATGTGTATATACGCTGAAGTTTAGGAGTAACACCAAAAGAAAGGTGTTGGTTCATGAAATTAGTGTATTTAGCAAGTGAAATACCTGCTTCAGCCACGCCAATAGAAACACCTTGTACATAGCTATCATCTAATGGATTAGTACCTGAGGTATCAACATTTGGTTGTACGAATGATTCAGTGTATAGCTTACCGTATGCAGTTGCAGATAAGAATTTGTTGGGGATACCAATGGCAACGACACCACCAAGATCAAAGTCTGTCTTTTTCCCATCGATAGCATCCATCGATTTTTTGATTTCATCGACGTCTGTTAATTTGCTGATGCGTTCGATCTCATCAACTAGATCATATTGATCATCGTAGCTGCCACCAAAACTTGGCACGATCATGCCTGCATCGTCATTTCGACGATAAATCGCAGTAAGAGCGGGGTTGAAAAAAGGCGCAGTTAGATAAGTTGCTGATACGGTACCAACGCCACCCATTGCATCACTACGAGCCTCTATCGCATAAGTAGCAGCAGAGGCAGCATTAGCGAAAAGAATAGTAGCAACAGAAGTGGCAAGAATTTTATATTTGTTTTTCATACTACACTTGTGATTTTAGTTCGTCCTGAACCTTTATCGGCACAAGTAGTATTTCTTTAACTATTCTTCCTGGGAAAGATCATAAGTTCGGCTAATAGTTTGAGCCTGCTCAACAATTATATCGCCCTGCCAACGGCGACTATTGATACTTACCGCCAATACGTATCTATCGTTTGGGACACCCGCTAGCTCCAATGAATTTGGATAGTTAGACTCGTAAGTCTTTTTCCACATTTGCTCGTACTGGCCATCAATGTAGTCATACAAACCGACTTCAAGTTGCGGTAATGGACAATGGGGATTACGAAGTGCGCTCTTTTCTACTTTCCAATTCTCTTTAGATGTCCAACGAACATATTGAGAAGAGTTTGAATCTCCAAGTATTACCCAAGTTCGATACTCTTGTTTATCAGTAGAAACAACGGTTAAGTGATATAAACCAGCTTCAAGCTTACCGGTTAAGTTATAGCGTTTCGAGTAACTACGCTCGTTGGCAAGTTCTGTCCCGTTCGGCTGTTGTTCATAGCTGAATGAACTGTCCGCGGATATAGAATCATCCACCCATCGATTAAATGAAATATTTTCGATGTCAGTTGTAGCTCTTAGCTTGATCACCAATCTAAATGTATCTCGCCCAGGGCTTTGAATAGTCTGACGAATAACGTTCACACCACTTATCCAATCAGGCAGCGTTACACCAGTGAGAGCCTTGCCACAGTTTTTAGATAGTGACTGACCAAGAAGATCATTGAGGTGAGGAGTCAAATCTTTACTTGGTTCCGTTTGCCAGAGTTCAACAAGAGAGTTGAACATACCCGCAAGATCATCTTCAAGTAAGTGTTGATGTGCCTGTGTTAAAGGCGTGTTAGTTTGAAACCAGTCCATCGCATGGACTGGTTTCACTAACGCTAATGAGACAACTACAGGGAGTAGTATTTTCATTACGACTTATGCTTTCATCTTGTAGCCAACACCACGAAGTGTTTCAATTTCCAGTCCTGGCAGTTTTTGACGAAGCTGTAGTACATGTGTATCAACCGTACGTGTTGTCGGGAAATGATTGTAACCCCAAACGTGGTCAAGTAGCTCATCACGAGTAAACACGCGACCTAAGTTTGACGCCAAAAATAGCAGCAAATCAAACTCTGTTCGAGTAAGCGTAATTAGCTCGTCTTTATAAGTCACTTCACGAGTCGAGCGGTCAATCTCTAAGTCTTTTGTAATCACTTTATCAGCGTTGCTTTGTTCTGCTGAATCCGGTGCTCGTAGCTGTGCACGGATTCTCGCAAAAAGCTCCGCCTCAGCAAAAGGCTTTGTTAAGTAGTCGTTCGCGCCGGAATCAAGACCTGCAACTTTATCTTTTACGGTAACAAGTGCCGTTAACAAGATAACTGGTACGTCTTTAATCTGTTTCCATTCTGGGAGACATTGTACAGAGTCACCATCTGGGAGTTGGCGATCGAGAATTACCAAGTCAGCTTTTTTCCATTGTGGCTCTACGTCTGCAATACGCTCCACATGTAAACACTCATATCCTGCTTGTTCCAGGCTTACTAACAGGCCGTCAGCCAAGTTTTTATCGTCCTCAACGAGAAGCAGTGTCTGTTTCACAAGGTATCTCCAATATAAAAGTTGTAGGTGGTCCCATTAAGGACATTTTTCCGCCCATGCGGCCTACCATAGATTCAACGATTGTTAATCCAAGTCCTAACCCGCTCTTACTTACGAACGGTTTCTTCAAATTTGCCCAATCTTTAGCCGTTAGGCCTCCTGCATCTCGGACTTGGAATACTATTTTTTCTTCACTAGTTGAGACATCCAATTCAACCGGTGCGACACCGTACTTAAGCGCATTACGAAGCAAGTTATCGATACAAGTTCCTAACCAGTACACATTAACTTTAGCAGCCACATCTTCATTGATGTTAAAAAGCACGGCACTATCAAATTCTTCTTCGATCTTAAATTCTAACCAATCTGCAACGGATGGTACCCAGTCTGTTGCAAGCATTTGGTTATCAGATTGCAAATAATCTTTACTCGCTTCTGCCAATTGACGCAGGCGGCGCGTATCTTCACACAATCTGCGGAATTCGTCATACACACTTTCAGGCAAATGCTCGAACTCTCGACGAAAGCCCTCAACCGTTAGTGACAGAGATGCAATCGGTGTTCTGAGCTCATGCGTTAAAATTTGCAACACGAGCATTCTACTACGTAGTTCTTCTCGCTTGCTATTCCAACGGTACACCGCCCAACCAATCACCAAAAGAATATTGGCGATTACCAGTATGATCATACTGATCCGCAAAACTTGCGAGTGATCTTCTACATCCCAACAAATATTACCTCGTTTAACAAAGCAACTTTTGCTTTGAGACGCTAGAGCGTATGACAGACCCGCATTCGCTACGTTCTCTTGCCAGATATCTTTCTCGAAAACAAAGTAACGGTCACCACGTCTTAACCAAAGTTCGTTACCTTCAATAAACATGCTCGCGCCTGCAATCAAAGCATTAATGGCGTCGTCATCCATGTTTTTCAAGCTTTCTAGCAACTCATCCCCTTCCTCGTTATCACGCTCTTTTATATGCATGTACTGAGATAGTTTGGGTTTGAGTTCTGGATACTTATCCACATAACGTGCCGCATACGTCCCACCACCAGGGTGAATGAGACCACTACGCGAGAACCAACGAGGTGTCAGCTGCGTCCCTTTACAAATCGCCCTTGTAAATACTAAAGGCTCAGTAATTAAAGGACTTAATGGTAATTTGCCACGACAAGTATTCGCCAAGCTGTAAAGCTGTTGGATATCTTTTAACGGATAGTCAGACGTTTGCGGCAGAAGCGAATCTGGCGCAAGTAACTTGGTAGGATAATTTGATTGCAGAATACGAATATCGTACGACTTAAGAGCTACTTCATAGTTAAATAGCTCTGTAAACGTATCTATTCTTTCTGGTAGTGAATCGGAAAATGCAGGTGCCGAAAAAAGCGGCAATACAGTTGCAAAACCGAGCAAAAACTTTTTAATCAAACTGTTACCGTCACTTGTTACATTAGCCAAAACTATACATCAATCTACAAGCAATTGACATCTGCTAACAGAAGGATTTGCATTACTATAACATTGAAACGGAACAAAAAAGGGCCAGCGATTGCTGACCCTGTATAGTTTTAAATCAAGAATGGTTAAAGTGCTTTAAAAATAGACTCAACACTTTCTTTCGCATCACCAAATAGCATTGATGTATTTTCTTTGAAGAACAGTGGGTTCTGTACTCCTGCGTAACCAGTATTCATTGAGCGCTTGAATACCACTACGTTTTTCGCGTTCCATACCTCCAATACGGGCATACCAGCGATTGGGCTGTTCGGATCTTCCAGTGCGGCTGGGTTGACCGTATCGTTAGCACCGATAACCAATACGGTATCGGTTTCTGCAAAGTCATCATTGATTTCATCCATTTCAAGAACGATATCATACGGTACTTTTGCTTCAGCGAGTAACACATTCATATGCCCCGGTAGACGACCCGCTACTGGGTGAATCCCAAAGCGAACTTCAATACCTTGTGAACGAAGTACATCAGTAATTTCATGAACAGGGTATTGTGCCTGAGCTACTGCCATGCCATATCCTGGAGTGATGATTACTGATTTTGAGTTCTTCAACATCTCTGCAACTTCTTCAGCCGTTGTTTCACGATATTCGCCCTGCTCTTCGTCACCTGAAATCACTATCTCTTGACCAAAACCACCGGCAATAACACTGATAAACGAACGGTTCATTGCTTTACACATGATGTAAGAAAGAATCGCACCTGATGAACCTACCAAAGCACCTGTTACAATCAATAGATCATTTGCTAGCATGAAACCTGCTGCCGCTGCTGCCCAACCTGAGTATGAGTTCAACATAGAGACAACAACTGGCATATCAGCACCACCGATTGAAGCGACTAAATGGTAGCCGAATGCGAACGCGATCAAAGTCATCACAATAAGAGCGAACATGCTGCCATCTGCTTTTACGAAGTAGATCATAAGAAGCGTAGAAATAACAACCGCTGCGAGGTTCATTTTGTGCTTATGAGGCAGGTTAAGTGGCGACGAAGAAATCACACCACGCAGCTTACCAAATGCGACAATTGAACCGGTGAAAGTTACGGCACCGATGAACACACCCAAGAATACTTCTACAAGGTGGATAACATGCTCAGCATGTGTTGCTGCTTCTGGCGCATCTAGGTAGCTGTTGTAGCCAACTAAAACCGCAGCTAAACCTACAAAGCTGTGTAGAATCGCAACCAGTTCTGGCATCTCGGTCATTTCTACTTTCTTCGCATAGAAAATACCGATCGCACCACCTATCGCCATCGCGATAATGATCCAACCAAAACCTTGCGCATCTGGGCTAAAGATCGTCGCTATCAGCGCGATCGTCATACCAGCGATACCGTAGTAGTTACCATTACGAGCAGACTCTTGCTTTGAAAGCCCCGCCAAACTCATGATGAAAAATAATGCAGCAACAATGTAAGCTGCTTGTACTAATCCTGCAGACATTGTGACTCCTATTTATCTTTGCGGAACATTTCAAGCATACGCTTGGTGACGGTGAAACCACCGAAGATATTGATACTCGCGATCAATACGGCAATAAAAGATAGGAATGAAACGACGCCATTACCTTGTCCAATTTGCAGTAATGCACCAACGACAATAATGCCAGAGATGGCATTCGTTACTGACATTAGTGGAGTATGAAGTGCATGGGTAACATTCCATACTACGTAGTATCCGACAACACACGCTAGAACAAATACAGTAAAGTGAGAAAGAAACGCTGCTGGAGCAACCGATGCTACCCATGCAAAGGCTCCAACAGCCGCTGCCACACCAATAATTTTCTTCGTTGGAGACGTAGGTTCTTCTACTTTAGGCTCTGGCTTCACAGGCTGTTCTTGTTTCACTTGCGGCTGAGCTGAAACCTGAATTGGTGGCGCTGGCCAAGTAACTTCACCTTCTTTCACCACGGTAACGCCTCGGATAACAACATCTTCAAAATCAATATTGATGTTGCCATCTTTCTCTTTACACAGCAGTTTTAGAAGGTTAACAAGGTTTGTCGCGTAAAGCTGAGAAGATTGTGTAGGCAAACGACCAACCATGTCAGTGTAACCAACAATTTTTACCCCGTTATCCGTCATGATAACTTGGTCTTTCACTGTATATTCACAGTTACCGCCATTAGCAGCTGCCAAGTCGACAATTACACTGCCCGCTTTCATGCTGTCGACCATTTCTTTGGTGATCAACTTCGGCGCAGGTTTACCAGGGATGAGCGCGGTCGTAATAATGATATCAACATCTTTAGCTTGCTCTGCGTATAACTCTGCCGCTTTTTTGTTGAAGTCATCAGACATTTCTTTTGCGTAGCCATCCCCAGAGCCTGACTCTTCTTGAAAGTCAACGGTCAGGAACTCAGCGCCCATCGATTCAACTTGCTCTTTTACTTCTGGGCGGACGTCAAACGCACGGACAATGGCACCTAAGCTACCTGCAGCACCGATAGCCGCCAAGCCAGCGACGCCAGCACCCGCAACCAATACTTTCGCTGGAGGTACTTTACCGGCAGCCGTAATTTGACCTGTAAAGAAACGACCAAACTCATGAGCTGCCTCAACCACTGCACGATAACCAGCGATATTAGCCATCGAAGATAGCGCGTCTAAGGCTTGTGCACGTGAGATACGAGGAACGGAATCCATGGCAAGAACGTTAATGTTCTTACTTGAAAGTTGTTCCATCAACTCAGCATTTTGAGCCGGCCAAATAAAGCTAACCAGTGTTGCTCCATCTTGCAGTAACGCAATTTCGTCAATGCCTTGCTCATCATCCACAATTGGCGCATTAACTTTTAAAATAAGGCCAGATGCCCAAACTTCTTCACTAGAAACGATTTTCGCACCAGCTGCTTCATAAGCGGCATCATCGAAACTCGCTAGCACCCCCGCTTGGGATTCAATCGCGACATCGAATCCCAATTTTATTAACTGCTCAACCGACTTCGGCGATGCAGCCACTCGCGATTCACCCGCGAGTATCTCTTTAGGTACACCGATTTGCAAAACGCATACTCCTTGTATACATATCAATAAATTAGTCCCAAAACAGAGCGTCGCTCTACTCTAATTCTTTTTTATTTCTATCTGTTTACCACGCAAGACAATTGCAAACGAAAGATGATGTTTGGGGACACCCATTTGCACAATAACACCTTGACTAACAGCCCTGTTATTATTCTGTTTGTATCGAACGCGTCTCATTACTTCAAGTGTTTTGTAATTTAAATACTAAATTTCATTACATATAACGCTAAGTAATGAATGATTGTTGCTCTGTGCACGAAAAATAACAACGCAACACCGTACTAGACTGAGGTCTAACCAGGTAACGATTAAATACTGACTTAACAGAGATTTAAGCGTTAAAAAGAAAGAGCCACTAGCATATACACTAACGGCTCTTTTTAAGATGACTGGAATCAAATTGCAGTAAATTGCTAGTCGAAGATTTTATCGCCCATTTGATCAATAAACATTTGAGATTTCTTCAACATAAGGTCATTGGCATCTTGCTCTGAGCCAAGCAAATCGGAGCGAATAAACCGATGTGTTTTCACTTCATCATTGTCATGCTTTTCTATTCGACCAGCGATGCGATATTGTCCGCCCTCTGAAAGGCTCTCTGGGTAAATAAGGAAACCTTTATATTCAACTGGTTCGATATTTTTGGCTTCAACCGTTTTCTCACTACCACCAAACAAACGCGAAAAAAATCCCACGATTCCTCCTTGGGTCAGCTCACTAGTCAACTGAGCGACTCTTACTTAATATTAACGTTAAGGATCGGTTTTTCATACCAATCCAACTCTTTGTCATCATCATAACTAGTATGGGAAAAAATTACAGGCACATCATACTCTCGGTTCTTACGCCTGTCTTCTTTCACCATTTCTGCGGCGTTTTTCACCGCTATATCCGCGCTTTGCTTAAACTGGCCTAATTTTTGTTCAGGAAGTGAAGACAAAAAATCAATATCATGACGGATATAGACAGGCTTGAGCTGGATAAGCGCAAGGCAAGCAATATCGGCTAACTGTTCGTTGTCATACTGTTCTAAAAATTCGGGCAAACTGAGAACCTGGCCTACTAAGGTTTCCATGTAATTGTGCACATCTGAGCTTATCTGCATCTGTAAATCTCCTTTTTCCTATGAAATGAGTATAGCAACGACTTGTTTATAACAACTTATTGATTGCTCTTAATTTAATCAATCTCTCTCTTTTTGCCGTAATGTCTTCCAAAATACTTGGGAAAAGGAACAAATAGACGTATTCTTGCTAGTTCTCAAAGTTCGAAATTCAATAACGGATAAATATCCATATTGATAAAACGATTTACCTAACCAATTATATAGTCAACTATTTTCAGGCAGTTTGTAATAGATGTCCTCATCGTCAATGACTTCATCAGGCTTCAGATTCTTATTCCCTTTTTTGCTACTGGGCATAGTGAGTTCGGGCATGGACAGCATTATTCAGATGACTCAGGCAAACTGGGGCATTGCCGCAAACTTGCCGTACATACTATTAGGTTGTGCGCTACTCCTTTGTTATTCATTTAAGCAAGGCAGAGAGTCCATGGTGTGCTTGGCAATGTTGCTAGCCTACTTCGTGATACAGCACCGCCTACAAGTCCCGCTTCAAAGTGGTACCGCTTTACTTGAGCTAACCATTTTAGCCACGTTACTTCCTGTCTCGTTTCTTACGGTATTTTTGTTTAGTAAAGAAGGTTTTGACTCTAGAGCCATGTTGACTTACATCTTGATGTTAGCAATGTTCGTTCTTTGGTCTTATCTAACGCTAGCATATTACGTTGAAGGAGGGTTTGAACAATGGACAAGCGGTATTTTATTTATTGTACCTACGGTCTCTAAACTGCCTTTAATTCTTGTTTTATATTGCGTGGGTATTGTCTGTTTTCTTGGAATCCTTGTTTTAAAGAAGAATGAAATTATCCATGCGATGACCTACTCTGCCATGGTATTGGCGTCTGCGACGTTCATTTTCTTTGATGTGCAGTACATATCAAGCACCATGTTTACGCTAACAGGGCTGCTTATCATTATTTATGCCGCTTCCGCTAGCCATCAACTGGCTTTCACCGATAGCCTAACGCTGATTCCGAGCAGACGTGCACTTGATCTCGATCTAAAACACATGGGTAAGAAGTTCACGATCGCAATGCTTGATGTTGACCATTTTAAAAAGTTTAACGACACCTACGGTCACGATACTGGTGATGACGTTCTAAAAATGGTCGCTTCGCGCCTCACTAAAACCCCAGGCGGCGCAAAAGTTTATCGATTTGGCGGAGAAGAATTTACCATCGTTTTTAAAGGCAAATACGCTGACGAATGTAAGAACTTTTTGGAAGAAGCTCGCAAATCGATTGCAGAATACGAGATGATATTACGCGATGAAGAATCTCGCCCTGAGAACCATAAACAAGGACAAAAACGTCGTGGTAGCAACAGTTCGAAAAGAAAGTCGGTTTTTGTTACCGCAAGTTTCGGAGTTGCTGATAGCCGGAATGGGCAAGCTCCTCTGGACGTCATTAAATCAGCGGACGAAGCACTTTACAAAGCGAAAAAGGCCGGACGTAACTGCATAAAGCTTCGTTAGGCCCTAACCAATCGTGAAAGTTAACAAGCTTGTCTGGGTTTAAAACAAAACCGAACTTCCCCATCAGCATAACAACTGCACTCATCGTTGCCACTATCCCGATGTTATCTATCTAATCATAGGTATAAGGTATACGCCCGATTGCGACATTCCGTTCGCACTGTTTGCCTATCTTACTTTGAGTTAGCTTTAAAATAACCACCAAAAAGTGACAACGCAACAAAAAGAGTGGCATTCATAAGATTTTGTTTTTAAAAAGAATTAACTACAGTATGTGTGTTTCTTCCCAAAGACTTCGAGGTATATAGCGCTTTATCAACGGTTGCATACAAGTCTGATTGCACTTCTTTCCCTGTCGGTTGAAAAACAAAAACACCCTGTGACACCGTCACTCTATTTGACACACTAGAATACTCATGTGGGTAATCGAGAAAATACATAGCCTCTTGTATACGCTCGGCTTCTCTTTCTGCTGTTTGAGTGTCGGTACACCCTAGCAACACAACAAACTCTTCTCCACCATATCGACCTACATATTCCCCAGAGCGACAAAACGTCGCCTTTAGTTGATTCGCAATCGCTTGCAAGCAACGGTCGCCTTCAATATGACCGTAATTATCATTAAACGGTTTAAAAAAATCGACGTCCAATAGAATCAAAGCCATTGGCATATTGTGACGGCCATGCCATGCAACCATCGATTCCAACTTATGGTCGATATAACGGCGGTTATAGAGTTTGGTTAGGCCATCTTCATTCGCTTGCTGAGTCAAAAGTTGATTAACTTGCTCTAATTGAGCTGTCGCTTGCTTAAGCTCTCGTCTCATATGAGCAATACGCTGCATTGCGATAAGTTTAGAGTTCAGTACCAGTTTATCTACCGGCTTAATTAAATAGTCATCACCGCCCGCGTCTATGGCTTTAGCAATCATTTCTGGCTCTTCGTGACTACTCAAGAAAATAATTGGGATCCAATCCGGAAACGTTTCTCTTATATGAAGAGAGACTTCAAAACCGTTCATATCTGGCATTGATATATCGAGTAACACCAGTTCCGGATCAAAACTCTCGTAGGTATTTAACGCCTCTAGTCCACTACCTACGGCTTTTACAATATGTCCAAGTTGCTTTAGACGAATAGCCAACTGCATCCTGTCTAGCTGAACATCGTCAACCAGAAGGATTCGCATCGATGTCCCTGTCGGTTGCATAACGCGTTCCATTTTTAATTATGTCTTTATTAAACATATACCATACTCATAGAGTTGTTGCATTCGACTAATAATTAAGTGCTATATTTTTGTTTGAATATCACGGAATCCATTGCATAAAGCAGTTAGACTGGACGTTACCCTATCTAATCATGGCCTGTGAGCAGAAGTTCAACAAACTCATTCACTTTGGTCATCTTGCGGACTAATGGGTATAGCTATTTGATGCATTTGGTATTAATATTCCCGCCTTTTTGTAATGAGAGACACACCATGTCAGAAGCAACTAACAGCGAAAGCAAAAAAATCGATCTAGCCAGCATTTCTCCAGAGCTACGTAAAGTTATCGAATTTGACGAAGTTCCAGAGCAAATGTTCGAAATGGTTACCTCTATCCATGAAGTGTCTGAAGAAGCGGTACGTGAATCATGGGACGAAATGCCAGCAAGCGCACAGAACATTCTAGACAACTTTGAACAGTTTCATGCTCTAGTTTCTGTAGGCCAAGCATTCGCTGGTATTAATGTGATGGAAGAGTTTCCTACTCTTAATCTGCCTGAAAACATGACAGATGAAGATAAAGAAGAATACCGTGCTCAACTACTTGATAATGTGCTTCACAACTGTGTGAAAGACATGGTTAAGCAACTTAAGAAAGCACGTCGTGACCCACTTCTTAAGCGTGAATTCAAAGAAGTATTCGCGAAGTAATTCCGACATTCTTCTAGTAACAAAGGCCGCACTTTGCGGCCTTTTTTGATCATGAAGCGTAAATCAGTCTAAACGGTTAATGAGGCGCTAGTGCCATATCTTTTTGTGTCACACTGACACCTTTAATTTGTGCAAAAACACGGCTACCAACTTTTAGGTTGAGATCATCAAGGGCCCA
Organism: Vibrio sp. Vb1026; assembly: GCF_033338745.1. Classification (NCBI taxonomy): domain Bacteria; kingdom Pseudomonadati; phylum Pseudomonadota; class Gammaproteobacteria; order Vibrionales; family Vibrionaceae; genus Vibrio; species Vibrio sp. Vb1026. Next base: position 112,193 of record NZ_JAWOTH010000009.1, on the reverse strand, counting down.
CGGTGTGATCGTTGCCCACAAATAACATTTCTCGTCTAGCTTGAGTGATACATTAATACTCTGCTTGTCATCGGCTGCATTAAACACCTCGATGGAATCGACAATAGCAGGCAAAATATTTCGAATCGACGTCGCCTTGGACTGCTCGAGCGTGATAGAAACGTCGTTGGCACGCACTTGCAAGCGTATTGGCGTGTCTGGTGTTCCGTCAATCTTTTGCACCCACAGGAATACATTAGGTGCAAGGCTGATACAAGTCAGTGCATAACGTTCATGATGTTCAGCAATCCGGCCTTCAAATAAGCTGCTTTGCTCTGAGAAAGATTGCCATGGGCGCATAGCATGAGAAGCCCACACTTCCTCAAGCTTACCTGAACTCGAAATTTTACCTTGGTCAATAATTGCAAGGTGCTGAGCAAGCCTTAAAATTTCCTGGAGACTGTGTGTGACATAGATAATAGGAATATTTACCTTCTCCGACAACTCCTCAAGAAAAGGCATTACCTCACGCTTTCTAGGCATATCGAGTGAGGCAAGTGGCTCATCCATCAAAAGCAAATTGGGTTTAGATAGCAATGCGCGCGCAATCGCAACACGTTGCTTTTCACCACCAGAAAGTGATACCGGAAAGCGCTTTAGTAACGGTTTGATAGACAAGAGTTCGGTGACTGCATCAAAATACTCGTCATCTTTTTCTTTAACGCCATACAACAAATTGCCTTGAACCGAATAGTGAGGAAACAAACGTGAATCCTGAAACACATAACCAATGCCACGCTTGTGCGTTGGTAGGTTTATTCCCTGTTCACTGTCAAACAAAACATGCTCACCAACCGCAACATACCCTTGCCTTGGAGTGACCAATCCGCTGATGATGTTAATCAACGTCGTTTTACCAGCACCAGATCGTCCAAACAAGGCACTAATTCCGTTACAGGGTAACTTAAGTTTGATGTCGAAGTCAGTCTCACCAAGCATTTGTTTAAATTGGACTTTAATCGTCATTGCTTCGCACCCAATCTGCTTGCCGCTTTACGATTTAGCCATTCAGAGATCATTAATGTAGACAAGGCTAACGCGATAGAAATGATACACAGACGAGCCGCCTGCATTTCTGCACCTGGCGTTTCAATAAAGTTGTACATTGCCAGCGGAATCGTTTGGGTCTCACCCGGAATGTTAGAGACAAAACTGATCGTCGCCCCGAATTCGCCAAGACTACGAGCAAATGACAGCATCGTGCCCGTAATAATTCCGGGAATGGTCAGTGGTAACGTGATGGTGAGAAACACTTTTAAAGGAGAAGCGCCTAACGTAGAGGCTGCGTGCTCCAATTTAGGGTCGACGCTATCTAAGCTTAAGCGTACTGAACGAACCATCAAAGGCAAAGCCACGACAAGACAAGCGACTACTGCCCCTTTCCAATTAAAGCTAAAGACTACCCCTAAGTTTTCATAGAGCCACTTTCCAAGGAACCCTTGTCGTCCTAAAGAAATCAACAACAAATAGCCGATTACCACTGGCGGCAATACCAGTGGTAAATGAATTAAGCTATCGAGAATCGATTTACCAAAGAACGTTTTTCGAGAAAGTAGCCAAGCAAGAAAAACGCCGAGAGGAATCAGCCAAAGTACTGCGTACGCGCCTACTTTGAGGCTTAACATTAAGGCTTGGTATTCCAGTTCTGTCACGCTTCGTTCCTATAATTGAAGGCCGGTTTATTGCTGAAAGCCATATTGAGCAAAAACGCGTGCGGCTTCGTCCGATTTTAGGTACTGGAAGAACTGCTCCGACTCAGTAGAATCATTCACAATTGCAGCCGGGTAAACAATAGCCGCATGCGTATCACTCGCAAATTCGCCGACAATTTTGACTTTATCAGTTAACTGAGCATCGGTTTTGTAGACCACACCTAAAGGCGCTTCTCCACGTTCAACCAACGCCAAAGCTAAGCGCACATTCTTTGCTGGTGCGACGTGAGTTTGAACCGCTTTCCATACACCCAGTGTAGTCAATGACTCTTTCGCGTACATACCAGCAGGTACTGACGTCGGATTGCCTAAAGCAAGACGATTTCCATGCAATGCCTTCTCCCATGCCTTTGCATCAGAAAAGTTAATTGAGGTTAATTCTGAAGACTGAGGAGCAATCAACACTAAGCTATTGCGCACTAGATTTGTGACATTGTCACGATGAATGACGTCTTTATCGACCAAATAATCCATCCATTTCGTGTTCGCAGAAATGAATACATCCGCTGGTGCGCCATTGATAATTTGTCGAGCGATAGAAGAAGAACCACCATAAACGGGAGTGATAGAAACGTCATACTTTTCTTCAAAGTTTTGCGCGATCTCGTTAATCGCATTCGTCATAGAAGAGGCTGCATACACTTTTAGGTTCGTTGATGCGTTTGCTGAAAATGAAATGCTTAATACTACCGTAAGGCAAGCATACTGTTTCCATGCTTTCATAGAGATACTCCAATACAAGGCAAGCGAAAGAACAGGTTATTTAAATATAAAGTTCAATCAGTTAATGGGCTATTTAAACAAAAAATCAAGGCGCACATGTTGTTCTATCGCATCTGCGATGCGATTAATGCCTTGCTCCTTTAACTCTTCAAAGTCTTGTTGTTTGATTTGGGTGCCGTTTACCCATTCTGATACCAGGCTTAAGACATCTGCCTCGTCAAAGAACCCGTGAAGGTAGGTTCCCATGATTTGGCCACACTCGCTGATCGCCCCCTCCGCTTCACCGGAACTGAATGTAAGAGGTTGCAGGCCCCGTACTTCACTTCGCCCTACGTGGATTTCATAACCCTTTACATTGGCTGTTTTGCCGTTAAGAGAAAGCTGTGCTTGTGTGTTTGTAAGCTGTTTGCTGTTAGTTAGCGTCGTAGTGATATCAAGCAAGCCAAGTCCTTCACTTTGACCTGGTTGGCCTTCGACGCCGTTTGGATCATCAATCAAGTTTCCAAGCATCTGGTAGCCGCCACAGATACCAATCACTTTTCCACCAAGACGAATATGACGCAAGATATCTTTATCCCACTCTTGGCTTCTTAGATACTCTAAGTCGTCTCTCACTGATTTGGTCCCAGGCAAAATAACCAGGTCGGCTTTATCTATTTTTTCGCCTTTACCCACATAACGTAAATTGATATCTGGATTCAATCGCAGCACATCAAAATCAGTATGATTACTAATCCGGGTTAAAACAGGCACAACAACATTCAGTTTTACCTCAGAGTGCAACTCTTGCTGCGCAGTGATCGCGTCTTCTGCTTCTAAATTCAAACCATGGAGAAAAGGAAGTACACCAAGTACAGGTTTACCTGTTTTTTCTTCTAGCCAATCGAGGCCCGATTGCAATAAACGAATATCACCTCGAAAACGGTTGATAACAAATCCTTTTACTCGCGCTTGTTCAGATTCAGAAAGTAACGCAAGTGTTCCGTACAAATGTGCAAACACTCCACCACGATCAATATCAGCAACAATGATCACTGGTACATCAGCGGCCTCAGCAAAACCCATGTTTGCAATATCGCCTTCTCGTAAATTGATTTCAGCAGGACTCCCCGCGCCCTCGATAATGATCGAATCAAATTCTTGAGTCAGACGAGAGAAGGAATCTAACACCGTGTCCATCGCCACTTTCTTGTAATCATGAAAGCCAGCCGCATCCATATTGGAAATCGCCTTACCCTGCAAAATGATCTGAGCACCTGTATCACTGTTAGGTTTAATCAAAACCGGATTCATATGTACGGTTGGCTCAATATTACACGCCTGTGCCTGAACGGCCTGTGCTCGACCTATTTCACCGCCATCTTTGGTTACCGCACTATTTAGTGCCATGTTTTGTGGCTTAAATGGGGCAACATTTATCCCTTTTCTTACTAATACACGGCATAAACCTGCCACAAGGACACTTTTTCCGGCATCCGAAGTGGTGCCTTGAACCATTAAAGATGGGATCGCTGATTTCATGAACATTTGTAAGGAATAGAGGAAGATGAACAATCATAACGTCATCGTCCCCACTTACTCAAGCAAATGAATAGAATATGAATGTTGAAATCATCATTGGTTCAAACAAGCCCTGTTTTAATGAACCCATCAAAACAAACCGATGAGGATGTAACATGAAAAAGAATACAATTATCGCAACAATCGCCGCCTTAGCTATTGCTCCTTCTATCGCGTTCGCGAAAGATAACGCTCAAAACCAATCAAACTTGCAGTTTAACGGTCCTGTCACTGTGGAAAAATTGGATGCCTTGCTAAACGACTCCAATATGTTTACTGAAAAAGATGTGGTCGTTGAAGGTAACTTATTGCGTCAAGTTCGCGCGGATAAGTTTGTCTTTAGCGATGGTTCCGGTGAAGTGATGGTCGAACTCGATGACGATATTCAGCTAAATACTCCGATTGATCACACGACTAAAGTCCGTCTGTTTGGCAAATTTGAAGGCGGGAACAAACCAGAGATTGAAGTCGAACAACTCGTGGTCATGTAAAACAAACCACGATTGCTGTACATATCAACATGATGTAGTGACGATTACAGCTAAATAGTGACGGCAAGCACTTAAAATGATAGCTTTATCAATCTTGGTCTGCTTTTTGCAGACCATTTTTTTGTTCATTTTAATCATCTTGCCCGGAGACACCATGCTAGGTAAAGCTCTAAAGGTTGCAGCCTTTGGTTTGTGTGCTATTTTGCCACTTTCCGCACACGCAAATAATTTCAACTACAACACGATGGAATTTCGCATGGGCACTAGCCCTGGTACATTTGGTGGCGAGTTCAATACCTACTTTACAGAGAATACCCATTTCATTGCTCGCGCAGACAGTGAATTCAGCGGAGACTGGGACATTGCTGGTGGTATAGGCTTTAATGGGCCAGCAGGCCAATTTGCAGATATTTATGGCCAAATGTTGGTACACAACATTAAAGAGAACGGCAGTGATAAAGTGGGTGACGAGTGGCGCACGGAAGTGAATATTGGCACTCGTATTTGGTTTATGCAAAATGTTGAGCTACATGGCCGTATCGGCCAAATCATAGATAATGACGATTCGAACACCATTTACAATCTGGGCGCACGATTCCACTCAACTCAACAACTATCGCTTGGTGCAGATTTCAAAAATAATGGTGTCTATGGCCAGCAAATTGTAATGTCTGCTCGTTTTGCATTTTAGTGGATATGACTACCAGGCATCACAAGCAAGCATATGATTCAATAAAAATAGCCTCCGATTTTGGAGGCCATTTTTTGCTAATCAAGAATTATTAGCTTGTAGCAGAAACTAGCTTTAATACATCAGTTTTTAGCGGTTTTTTTAGGTTTATCTTGCACATATTTTTTCGATACATCCACAACGGCAATATCTCTAAAAAAGCTTCGACCAAGCAAAATTGGAAACGTCATATGTCCGCGATCCGCTAACGTAAACTCTGTCTTTTCTTTGTGATCCCCAACGGTAATGTAGGCTTTTACCACCGCTCGTTTATCCACCTCTTCTGACGAAGACTGCTTAACTTTAGCCCAGCGCTCAACGGGTACTTTAAATTCTTTGGTGTCTTTGTCACCTAAATCTATCTTAAATTTAACCCAGTCTTTACCATCACGCTCAAACGGAACAATGTCAGTCGCACTAATTGATGATGTTGTCGCACCTGTATCGACTCTAGCCTTGAAAGTCTGGTCAATTTCAGGAACATAAACCCATTCTTCAGAACCAAGAATTAACATGCCATCGGGTGTTTTTGTGACCTTGACTGGCTTCTTAGGCTTTGGTTCCGGCTTTTTCTCAGGTTTCGCTTCTGGTTTGGGCTCCACCTCTGGCTTTGGATCTACATCAGGTTTCACTTCTGGCTCGACTTTAACGGGCTCTTCGACCTTTGGCGACTCTGGCTCAACAGGTTCCTGCGTCGTTTGAGTTGACGTACAAGCAATTAAACTGCCGCTCATCATAAGCGGCAGAATCAGTTTCCAGTTTTTCATCCACACTCCAATTAAGCTTGAGATACTTTCTTAATTGCGTCCGCTACGTATGGAATATGAGTTTCGGTAAGTCCGGCAATGTTAATTCGACCATCGCCAACACCATAAATGCCATAATCTTCACGCAGTTGCGCCATTTGGTTTCCACTAAAGCCTAGCACAGTAAACATGCCTTTGTGACCCTCAATGAAATCAAATTGATCTGTATTATGGTTGTTTCTCAACTCGTTACACAAACTTTGACGAAGGCTAACCAAACGATGTTGCATTTCACTCAATTCTTGCTTCCAAACGGAAGTGAGATTGTCATCTTGCAGAATGGTCTTAACTAAAGCTGCACCATGGTCGGGTGGCATCGTGTAAGTAGAGCGAGCTAGAGTGAGGAGTTTACCTTTTGCATTGGTTACATCATGCATGTTCTTACCAACCACAATCGCTGCACCAGTTCGTTCACGGTACAGACCAAAGTTCTTCGAACATGAAGTAGTAATCAACATCTCTTCAACGTTATCTGCCATAAAACGAAGACCTTTTGCGTCTTCTTCTAGGCCATCACCGAAGCCTTGGTAAGCAATGTCCACAAATGGGATGAAACCGTTCTTCTGCGACAATTCTGTAATGGCTTGCCAAGCAGAGAAGTCAATATCCGCACCAGTTGGATTGTGGCAACAACCATGAAGAAGTACCACATCTGAAGGCCCAGCTTTCGCAAGATCATCCATCATTTTTGCGGTGTCTACTTGTTTCGTTTCAGAAGAGAAATAGTGGTAGAACTTAACTTTAAGGCCTGCTGCTTCCATCACTGGCTTGTGGTTTACGTAGCTTGGGTTGGAAATCCAAACCGTCGTATCTGGCTGTGCGATCTTCATTAGATCACCGAGCATACGCAGCGCACCACTTGCACCTGGCGTTTGAATAGCTGCAACACGATCCATTGCAGACGTTCCCGTCAGCAGCAAATCGATCATGCTTTTATTAAATTCTTCGCAACCCGCAAGACCAACATAAGACTTGGTTTTTTGAGTTTCAACAACGACATCCTGCGCCATTTGAATGGCTTTCATAATCGGCGTTTCGCCTGCGCTGTTTTTGTATACGCCAATGCCAAGGTCAACCTTGTTTGGACGTTCATCGTTACGGTATGCAACGGATAGAGATAAAATAGGATCTAATACGGGAGTTGGGAGATTAGAAAACATGAAAGTCATAACCCTTTGAAATTCAAGTACCGAACCTCACGTTAACACCATCGCAAAAAATGACGAAATGATTTTTCACTTATTTCATCAATTAGAGAACAAAATTCTGGATTGCGGTGAGTTTTGTGCGCTCTATCGTTCAGAAAAAGAACGATTCACTCCTCGTCGTACCAATCCACTCTACCGTTTTTTCTAAACTCTCTTGGTGTCATGGTCGACCACGCTTTAAAACGTGTACTAAAGTTTGCGCTGGTCGGATATCCGACTATTTCTCCAATATGCTGAATTGGCCATTCTGTTGAACGAAGTAACCTAGCAGCATATTCCATGCGCATACGCGTTAAATGTACCATTGGGCTTCGACCAAACTGCTTTTGAGTCAGTCGATGCAAATGAGGCTCCGAACATGGATATAGAGCCGCCACCTGCTCAACGCTCCAATCCTTATGGAGCTGACGTTGGACAAGGTCAAATACACGCCGAAGCCTCAATTGGCTGCGTGATATCGACTCTGAGGGCGGCATGTTTAACATCAGCTCTAACTGAGCCACACTATGCTCACCTACCGCACCACCATAATCGATTGGAAGGTGAATGCTGCGTAGTAGTGTTTGGATACATGCATACATCACTTCAGGTGTAGATGAAAGCTGGTAGCGAACATCGCATTCTAATATCGGCCACTCTCTATCAGGAGCAAGAAAAAGCCACGCGATCTGCCAAGGTTCTTCTTCTATACCAAAACCGTTTTCAACACCTGCGGGTACTGTAATCAACGAGCCCGGTTCCAAATCGTATCGACAAGCCCCACTCTCTAGCCACCCTTTACCACGCACCGTATAGAGCAGCATGTGTTTCTTTTGGTTTTTACGATAAACAGAGAAGAAGTCACGACAAGTGGCAATGCCGCACTGCACAATGCCTCTCTCCTCAAGTGCTAATACTCGACTGTGATCAATAAACTCTTGATAAGTTTTTTCTGAAATCGCGTAGCGTTCTTGTTTATCTTCCATGATTTATTGGCTCACATGTGCGTTAGTAGAGAGTTTTACAAAGGTTTTGGATTCCTTTGAAAAATACACCGCCAAATCATGAGGATAAACTACTCGCATTAATCTTTAAGGAGAAATGCGATGCTCTTAACACGCGAATACATCGATAAAGCATTTTGGCAAAAGCTGATTACGATTGGCCTACCTGTTTCACTTCAGTCCATGCTTTTTGCTTTGCTCGGCGTCGTGGATATTTTCATGGTAAGCCTACTCGGAGAATCTGCAACGGCAGCAGTTGGAGTTGGAAATCGTATCTTTTTCTTCAACCTAGCGGTTGTCTTTGGCCTGTGCGGTGCAGTTACCGTACTTGCTTCTCAATACTACGGCTCAGGAAACCTAGCCGGAATTCGCAGAACGTTGGCGCAATCTTGGTTTATTTCCATTTTGGTGACGCTGCCGTTTATCGTTCTTTATGCGATTTTTGATGAAGAGCTCGTCTCTTTTATGTCAGACGATCCTGAATACGTCACTTATGCACGTGATTATCTTGTGGTTACGGGCTTTAGCCTCATTGCTACGGCGATAGTAGTACCGATTGAAGCGGTATTGCGCTCCGTGGGCCGAACCAAACTGGCAACCAACGTTAGTATCTCCGCCATTGTCGTTAACGTCGCGCTTAATTATGTATTGATTTTTGGTTTACTTGGTTTCCCTCAATGGGGCGTATTTGGTGCAGCCGTAGGTAGTTTTGTTTCTCGATTTTTCCAAACGGCCGTCTTGATTTATTTTTTCTACAAACGATATGCTTACCTAATTCCGACTAAGTTCGATTGGGTACAAGGCCGCTTAAAACAGTATCGAAAAAAGTACTTTAAGGTTTCTTTACCCATGTTGGTCCACGATGCGCTTTGGACTGGTGGATTGATCGTTTACAGCATCATCTATGGTCAATTGGGCGTTTCAGAACTGGCGATCATCTCATTCTTATCACCGATTGAAGGGGTACTGATTTCAACCTTTATGGGATTTGCGGTCGCTGCATCCGTTCTTCTTGGGAATGATATTGGTGCAAAACATTATGACCGAGTCGAGAAAACGGCGTGGTGGTATGTGTTAACCAGCGCAATCTTAGCCACCTTGCTGTTTTTCCTAGTATGGTTGAGCTCGCCCATGATTCATCACCTATTGGTACTGAGCCCGTTAACCGATGCAGACATGGCACTTAACGTATGTTTAGTCATGGCGCTAGGTATGATTTTGAGGGTGTTTAACATGGTTGGGATTGGCGGCGTACTAAAGAGTGGCGCTGATATTCGCTATAGCATTTTCATCGACACGTTCGGTCAGTGGGCTATTGGCATCCCCCTTACTTATTACACAGGCATGGTGTTAGGGCTGCCTTTGCATTTTGTCTTGATGTCTCTGCTCGCGGAAGAGTTAGTGAAAGGCGTACTGACGACTTACCGTATTCAATCTAAACGTTGGATAAATAATATGGTTGAAGATGACCAATCAGTGACAGCGTAACCAAAAAGACATTAACGAACTCACACCAAAAGGGCTCACCCGTTCTGCACGCGTGAGCTCTTTTTATGTGCGGAGAATGCTTGATTAGATGTCCGTAAATCGATGAATGATTTGGTTTGAACTGCCACGCCATTCGAGATTGAGGTCTTTCTTGTCTTGTTCAAACTTACCATCAATCAAAACATCGATGTATTGCACCACTTCCCTTTGCGCGTCATTCAGTTCCGTCAGCGTGTAGCCAGTCCAAACCCAAATGTCTTTACCTGGGCACTCCTCTCTCACCCTTTTCACTATCTTCAAAATATGAGGCACATTAGCAGGGTGAAGCGGATCTCCACCCGACAACGACAAGCCACGGCGTTTGATACGCGTGTCGTTTAAGTCAGCGATGATTTTGTCTTCCGCTTCTTGCGTGAAAAGTACACCAGAATCCAAACGTTGCGTCGACTGGTTATAACAGCCACGGCACTGATGCACACAACCCGACACAAACAGCGTACAGCGCGTACCCGGTCCGTTAACAACGTCAATTGGATAGTATTGGTGGTAATTCATAATGCGTCTCTGTGTTATCGCGAAAGAGAAAATCAACCTGTTTAAAGTTGATTTTCAAAGTGTAAAACGAGTGGTAGTTAACCTTACAGGTGTTTAACTCGGCGCTTCACTTCTTCTTGCTTACCGAAGTTAAACGGGCGTGCATCTGGGCTGCCTAGGTAGCCACAAACACGACGTGTCACTGACACTTTGGTTGAATCATGGTTGCCACAGCTTGGGCAAGTGAAGCCTTTACTTGTACAGTCAAACTCACCGTTGTAACCACACTCGTAACACTCATCAATTGGCGTGTTAGTTCCGTAGTAAGGCACTCGGGTGTAACTGTAGTCCCATACGTTTTCTAGTGCTTCAACGTTACGTTGCATGTTCGGGAACTCGCCGTAACAGATAAAGCCGCCGCTTGAGATTTCTGGGTAAGGCATCTCAAAGTCGATCTTGTCGTATGGGTTCACCTTCTTCTCAACATCTAGGTGGAAGCTGTTGGTGTAGTAACCTTTGTCTGTTACGCCTTCAATTACGCCGAACTCTTTCGCATCGATGCGGCAGAAACGGCTACATAGGTTTTCACTTGGCGTTGCATATAAGCTGAAACCATAACCTGTTTCGTCAGCCCATTGATTCACAGCATCTTTTAGATGCTTGATGATCGCGACCGCTTTTTCACGCAAAACAGCGTCATCATAAACGTGCGCTTCTGTACCGAATAGCGCGTTAATTGTCTCGTGTACACCGATGTAACCAAGAGAAATAGACGCACGACCGTTCTTGAAGATATCTGCGATTGAGTCGTCTGCTTTCAAGCGAACACCACATGCGCCTTCCATGTATAGGATTGGGGCCACACGTGCTTTCACGTTTTCAAGGCGAGAGATACGTGTCTCTAGTGCTTTACGAGCAAGACGTAGGCGGTCATTTAGAAGCTCGTAGAATTTCTCTTCGCTTCCGTTTGCACGGATAGCGATACGAGGAAGGTTCAAGCTCACGACGCCAAGGTTGTTACGACCTTCGTGAATCAGCTCACCGTTTTCTTCGTAAGTACCAAGGAAGCTACGGCAACCCATTGGGGTTTTGAATGAACCCGTTACTTCCACTACTTTGTCGTAGTTAAGAATGTCTGGGTACATACGCTTAGACGCACACTCAAGCGCAAGTTGCTTGATGTCGTAGTTTGGATCTTCTGATTTGTGGTTCAAGCCATCTTTGATGCCGAATACCAGTTTAGGGAATACCGCTGTTTTACGGTTCTTACCTAGACCTGCAATTCGGTTCTTCAGAATCGATTTCTGGATAAGGCGTGATGCCCAGCTAGTACCAAGACCAAAACCAAACGTAACGAATGGTGTTTGACCGTTCGCCGTGTGTAGCGTGTTTACTTCGTATTCTAGAGATTGGAACGCGTCGTAACACTCTTTCTCTGTGCGTGCTTTTGCGAACTCTTCTGGCTCAGCAATGTTCCACTCTTTTGCGATCTCTAGGTGTTTCTCGTAGCTTGTGATTACGTACGGCTCTAGAACTTCATCAATACGGTTGATGGTTGTACCGCCGTAAATGTGGCTCGCGACTTGAGCAATGATTTGTGCTGTTACCGCTGTTGCAGTCGAAATTGATTTTGGCGTATCAATCTCAGCGTTACCCATTTTAAAACCATGCGTCAGCATGCCTTTAAGATCGATAAGCATACAGTTAAACATTGGGAAGAACGGTGCGTAGTCTAAATCGTGGTAGTGAATGTCACCCACTTCGTGCGCTTGAACCACATCGCGAGGAAGGATGTGCGTCTTCGCGTAGTGTTTCGCTACGATACCAGCCAACAAGTCACGTTGAGTCGGAATTACTTTGCCGTCTTTGTTCGCGTTCTCGTTTATTAGATCCAGATTACTTTCTTCAATCAAACCTTCGATTTCGCGAGTTAGTGCACTTTGCTTCTCACGAGCGATGTCGCGATCGTGGCGATATTCAATGTAAGAACGCGCTAGGGCTTTGTAAGGACCTTGCATGAGTTCATTTTCGACTAAGTCTTGAATCTCATGGATGTGAACTTCATCGTGTTCTCTTAACTGTAACTCGACAGCAAGAGCCACATTAAGAGCATAAATAGCGACATCCTTATCTTTGTTTTCCGCTGCTGCTTCAACTGCTGCTTGGATACGATCCCTGTTGAACGGAGCTCTTGATCCGTCGCGTTTGATTACGATTGGTTTCACTTTGTTCTCCTTACCCGAGCATACTCACAGAGTTATCCACAAACACACTATATGGGGTTATTTTTTATTCTGGCAACACAATATATTGTGGCGTATTTAACGAGAAGCACCACTCGAAAACATTGATTTTGATCAATAAAGATTGGCTAGCGAACAAGAAGAAATCGATCTTATTGGCGTTGATCTCAGTTGCGAAGAAAACCATGAAAATTGCAAAATTGGTACTAAATCTACTTGCTATTTTTGGAGGTCTTGTAGGATAAAGGATGGAAAGGAATACGCTAAAAGATAGGAGTGCAACAGGCCAAAATGCGATCACTTTTTGTTACGTTAATATTACTTTTTAGTTCTCTTTCATTTGCTCAAAACTCCATCAATCTAACCAGTTGGAACATAGAATGGTTATCTATAGATGGTGGAAAAGTGTCGAGAACACCACAAGATTTTGAAAAACTGACCCACTATGTGGATAAAACACAAGCCGACATTCTTGCTTTTCAAGAAGTCGAAAGCGTCGCTGCAATGCAAAAAGCTGTTGGCAATGACTTCACTATCTATCTTTCCGATCGTTCAAACGCCTCCAACCGACACCTTCAGTTTAACGACACCAACCAATACACAGGCTTTGCCGTGCGCAATGGCGTAAGCATATTAGACAAGCCAGACTTCTCTATCACACGAGGCAACAGCAAGCTGCGCTTCGCGAGCTACCTTGTTTTAAATCCAAACCAAGAAAACGAGACTCATCTACTCTCTGTACATCTGAAAGCGGGTTGCAGTGGCGCGTATCGTAATAACCGCGATTGTAAGATAGTGAAACAACAAGGACAGGCACTAGCTAAGTGGATAAAGGCGCGCGAGGACAACAAACAACATTATGTCGTGCTTGGCGACTTTAACCACAACTTGGGTTATCAAGGAGATTGGTTGTGGGACGTGATATCGGACAATACTAGTGCAAAGCTAGTGACTAAAGACACTAAAGCGGAATGTAAAGTGCGTTCTAATCGTAATCCGAATAAAACCCACCAATTCCGCTCGGTGATAGACCACATTATTGTGAGTGGTGATTTAAAGGCGTCGTCTGGTGTTCAAACCGTTTTCAAAACACAAGATGTACTCGACTATAAACTGAGTGACCATTGCCCGGTTTCTACGACACTCACTTTTTAGCGTTTAAGTACTATTTTTAACGTTGAAGTACTTTCTTTATTGACGAACCACTCTTTTAGCGGTGAATGACCCAGCCAACATTGCCACTATAAAGAGCAGAACTTGTGTGTTGCCAGTGAAAAGGCTGGCAACCGCAGGACCAGGACACACACCCAGTAACCCCCAACCAATACCAAACAGTACAGCACCACCGACTAACTTTTTGTCTATCGCTTTAGAAGTTGGGCATACAATCTCATCACCAAACACAGATTCGCTTCTTGGCTTTATTAATAAAAGATAAGCTGGAACGAACACCGCAAGTGCTCCGCCCATTACAAAGGCTAAGCTTGGATCCCATGCTCCAGTAATATCGAGAAAGCCAATCACTTTTGCCGGTTCAGCCATACCAGAGACCACCATACCAATACCAAAGAGCACACCAGAAAATGCAACAACGGACATTTGCTTAATACTTTTCATTACATGAGTTTTCATAACGGCACTATTCCTCACGATACTAGCAAGACGGTTAACATGGCTGTGGCCATAAAAGTACACGTCGCGACCACAGAACGGATTGAGAAACGCCCTATCCCACAAATGCCATGACCACTAGTACAACCATTGCCGATACGCGTACCGACACCGACTAACAAGCCAGCAACGATAACTAAAACAACAGAACCGCTGTACTGATCTGGTACATGCCCGCCAAGAACATAAACAGCAAACAAGCCACCTAATACCATCGCAATTAAAAAAACAATTCGCCAAACGCGGTCTGCGCTCTCAACGGCACCGTTTAAGATCCCACTGATCCCAGCAGTCTTGCCAGTAAATAGCATCAGTGTTATCGCTGATACGCCAACTATTATGCCGCCCAAAAGCGACATCCAAGGAACTTCAAACATAGCATCCGCCAAACTAATTACTTACAGAAAACTTGCTTAAACGCTTCAACCAGCGGACCAACTCTTTCATCAGAAATTGAATAAAATACCTGCTGAGAAACCTTCCTAGCTTTAATGATGTCGTGCTTTCTCAATACGGTGAGATGTTGTGAAAAAGCAGATTGGCTTAATGATGAACCTTCAAACAGTTCACCGACCCCTTTCTCGCCTTCAATCAGCTTACACATCACGATTAGGCGCTCTGGATGAGCCATAATTTTAAGCAGCTCACTCGCTTCGGTCGCACTTTGTAGCATACTGTCGCCCATTCTTATGCCTCTTCATTACTACATTACATTTCATTAGATATTACTAATTAATATTATTAAGTCAATGCTAATGTAGATTAAATAACATTAGACTCAGCTAATTTATTTAAGTAAGGTGTAGGCGTTTTCGATCATTCAGCAGGAGAAATCCATGAGCAAAATCGTGATTATTGGTGGGGTTGCTGGAGGTGCATCTGCAGCAGCTCGCGCTCGTCGTTTAAGTGAAGATGCAGAAATCATTATGTTTGAACGCGGTCCATTTGTGTCATTTGCAAACTGTGGCTTACCCTATCACATTGGTGGTGATATCCAAGAGCGCAGCAAACTGCTTCTTCAAACGCCTGAGAGCTTTTTAGCGCGTTTCAATGTTGATGTCCGTGTGATGAACGAAGTGGTTTCTATTAACCGTCAAGACAAAACGGTTACGGTTAAGAATTTGCTTGATGGCTCGGAATACCAAGAGAGCTACGACTTTCTTCTACTCAGCCCTGGCGCAGGTCCAGTTGTGCCGCCTATTCCGGGTATTGATAACCCGTTAACGCACTCGCTGCGCAATATTCCAGATATGGATCGCATCATTAAAACGATCGAAACCAACAAAGTTGAACACGCTACGGTCGTTGGTGGTGGTTTTATCGGTTTGGAAATGATGGAAGCCTTCCACCAGCTAGGCATAAAAACCACATTAGTTGAAATGGCGGATCAAGTGATGACGCCCGTTGACCGTGAAATGGCTGGCTTCGCACATGCTGAAATTCGTGAGAAAGGCATCGACCTTAAACTTGGCGTCGCACTTGAGTCGGTGAAATTCGTACCTAACGAGCACGTGGCAAGTTTCGACTCTGGTGAGAGCGAAAAACACCAACATCTAGAAGGTGAATTGGAATTAACACTAAACAACGGTGAAAGACTCACCACCGATATTTTGATTATGGCAATTGGTGTTCGCCCCGAGACCAAATTAGCGAAAGAAGCTGGCTTAGAAATCGGCGCTCTTGGTGGTATTTATACCAATGAATACATGCAAACCAGCGATCCTTCGATCTACGCTGTCGGCGACGCGGTAGAAGAGAAAGACTTTGTGACTGGCGAGCAAACTCTAGTGCCACTTGCGGGCCCGGCAAACCGTCAAGGCCGAATGGCAGCAGACAACATGCTTGGCCGCCAAGAAACTTACCAAGGTACGCAAGGCACGGCGATCTGTAAGATTTTTGATTTAGCCGTCGCTTCTACTGGTAAAAACGAGAAACAGCTGAAACGTGAAAACATCGCTTATGAAAAAGTGTATGTGCATACAGCAAGTCACGCGAGTTACTACCCAGGTGCAGAAACCGTGTCATTCAAAATGCTGTTTGATCCAGTAACAGGTAAAATATTAGGTGCGCAAGCAGTAGGTAAAGACGGTGTTGATAAACGTATCGACGTAATGGCAGTTGCTCAGCGTGCTGGTATGACGGTAGAGCAACTGCAACACCTCGAGCTCACTTACGCGCCACCTTATGGCTCTGCTAAAGATGTAATTAACCAAGCGGCGTTTGTGGCAAATAACATCATCAAAGGCGATGCGACCGCGATTCATTATGATGAAATGGATTCACTGACAGAAGACCAACTGTTACTTGATGTTCGTAATCCTGGTGAATTGGAGTCCGTTGGTTATCTTGAAGGTGCAATTAATATTCCTGTCGATCAACTACGTCGTCGCATGCACGAACTTCCTAAAGACAAAGAGATCGTGATTTACTGTCAAGTTGGGTTACGCGGTAACGTAGCATACCGTCAGCTGGTCAACAATGGTTACAAAGCCCGCAACTTGATTGGTGGATACAGAACTCTCAAATTTGCTCGCTTATAACTTGATAATAAAAAAGAGAAAACCACGTGCTTGGTTTTCTCTTTTTTTGCAGGAAAGAAAGCGTAGATCATTCACCTTCAATTGCCAAACGGACTGCTGCTTGAGCATGGATAGAAGTGGTATCGAGTAGTGTAACATCGGTGTGACTTTGGTTTACAAGTAAGGCAATTTCAGTACACCCGAGAATCACAGCTTCAGCTCCGTGCTCTTTTAGTTTTTCAATAATTTGCAAGTATATCGTCCTTGACTCCTCTTTGATTTCACCTTGGCATAACTCTTTATAAATAATGTTATGTACTTTAGAGCGGTCGTCTTGATCGGGAATGACGACATCAAGCCCATAACGGTCGGAAAGCCTTCCTTTATAAAAGTCTTGCTCCATTGTGAATTGAGTACCAAGGAGTCCGACCTTTTGAACCCCTTTCTCACGAAGTAACTCAGCAGTCGCGTCTGCGATATGTAGTATGGGGATATTAATACTGGCTTCAATTTGAGGCGCAACTTTGTGCATTGTGTTAGTACAAATAAGAATGAAGTCAGCGCCCCCTTTTTCTATTAAAGATGCAGCATCAGATAGAATGCTTGCCGTTTCTTCCCATTTACCTTGATGTTGAAGTTTCTCTATCTCCGAAAAATTCACGCTATACATACAAATTTTTGCGGAATTTAGGCCGCCTAACGCCTCTTTGACTCCTTCGTTGATCAATTTGTAATAACTAAGCGTCGACTCCCAGCTCATACCACCTAGAAGACCGATAGTTTTCATATAACTCTCCAATCGTTATACACCACCGTGCCAGGGGTGTTTTTACAAAAAAAATCAGCCACTTAAATAAGCAGCATTCAAGCGTCTTCACTATTGAGCATTGGGTAACACGAAAATAAAATCATTCCCACAAGGACCGCTACGCGATTCTCATATATCCTCGCAATATCGTTACTGCATTTCCAGAAAGCTTAACGTGCTCAGTGCTTAACAACTCTGTATGGACGACCCCACTTCTCTTGGAGGCTTGGAAGCCTTTCAGTTGCTTTTTGTTGAGCTCTTTAGCCCAGTAAACACATAAAGCGCAATGTGCAGAGCCTGTAACTGGGTCCTCATTAACACCTACCCAAGGCGCGAAGTATCGAGAGACAAAATCGGCGTCAGTGCTTGATTGAGCAGTGATGACGACGCCACGGCCTTTTTGTTTAAGCAGCGCACCAAAATCAGGGTCGAGCTGTTCAAGCACAAATTCATCATTAATGACGACCAACTGCTTATTATCAAACTGACCGTAGGCGACTACATTGGCGGCATCTAGCCCCAAACCATGAAGTAAGTCTTTGTTAATACTAGCTCGCATATCTAAAGTTGGAGCAGGAAACACCAAATGAATTTCTTCATGATCGAGTTGTGTAGTTAAAACCCCAGATAGCGTAACGAACTCAATCGTATCTCCAGTATTATATAACCCCTGCTCTTTCAGAACGTGCGCCGTTGCAAGTGTGCCGTGTCCACACAAAGCAACTTCCGTCCTCGGTGTAAACCAACGAAGTTGCATTGTACTGAGTGACAGAAATGCCGTTTCAGATAACGACATCTCGGCCGCGATGGCCAACATCGTTTCCTCATCAAGGCTTGACTCTGTGATACAAACACCCGCGGGATTACCTTTGAAAACCTCTGATGTAAACGAGTCAACCTGAAAAATTTTAACTTCCACGAAATATCCTTAAGTTCTATCAAACACGTAATTCTGTATCACGTGATTTTTAATATCTGTTGTTTGAGCGAAAAAACCTATGAAATTTTCTACCAACCTTATAGGTCTTGTTGGAAGCGCTAACAAACAGGAGAATGTAGTTAATTATGCAAAACGTAAAAAGCCATCATCAACGTGACTCAATTGGATATCTTATCGGAGTTTTCGGCGTTTCTTTAGTTCTAATATGGATTGGTATTTATAAATTCACACCTACAGAGGCCAAGCTTATACAACCGCTCGTTGAAAATCATTTTCTGATGAGTTGGTTGTATGATGTGATGTCAGTTCAAGCCGTATCAAACATCATTGGCGCAACAGAAATCATTGTCGCTATTGGATTAATCGTTGGCCTTAAAAACACACGAGTCGCTTATTTTTCTGGCATAGCCGCCGCAATTATTTTTCTTGCGACACTCAGCTTTCTAATTACGACACCGAATACATGGAAAGTGTCTGATGGGGTTTTGGTGACAAACTTCTTTTTAGTAAAAGATATTCTATTTTTAGCCATTGCGATTAGCGTCATCGAACGAAACAAGCCAAACAGAGAATAACTCTAAATAGTTCGAAATCTTGTTTTTCCAGAACGTAGCCTGAAAGATGCAAACGACTTACAAGTCGAATGGTTCTGTCAATAACTCTAAACAAAGACTCTTAAATTTAGAATGTTTAAGAGTCTTTGCCTTCTAATGATGCGAAACAACATCCTAGCGTAAAGTGAAAAGAAAAGCCTTTTACTCTACTGCTAAGGTTTATTGATACTTTGCCGAAGTAATGAACTCACCGAATGTCTCGCACCATACAACAACCGTATTGTATTCAGAAATTGAAGTGCTTTGAGGAACCTCAATAACGAAGTTATCGAACGTTTTTACATCACCAATTAAGCTCATTTCAGATTTAAGGTCATTAAACTCTTGTTCCGTTTCGACAAACGTAGGAGATAGATAGAGTTTATAGTCTGGCCCGGGAGCGAGTTTTCCTACCAACGTAATGACTTCAGAGCTCAAATGAATCTCTCCCTCTCCCCAATGAAAAGCATCGCTACCTTTGAGTTCCCTCTTAAACACTGCGCTGTATTCTGCACCTTGCTTGCTCTTAGCAACTTGTTCATCGGTCGGCGCAGGTGGTGCAATAAGGATCGGTAAAGTATAGATACCTATCGCAATGCCAATAGAAACTGCCACTAAGTGACTGATTGTTAATTTAATTATATTTTTCAAGGTCATAAGCATCTTCTTATTAGTTTTACTACTTGAAATTAGATTCAAATCGGCCTTATCTGTCTACTATCGAGCAGCATAATGTCATTAACATTATACACAAGCTATGCGCACTAAATGCAGACTGAGCGCAATTAAAAACGGCTGATAATTAATATCAGCCGTTTGCTTATCGGAAATGTCGTTGTGCCGGTTTGGTCACTATTCCGCGTCCACCAAAGCGATCTTATCGGATGTCGATTTTTCCAATTTTATCGCAATAAACTTAGAGGTTGGCGTAAACGTTCTATCCCCATAACTGTCCAAAGGAACTAATGGGTTTGTTTCTGGATAGTAAGCCGCCGCCTGACCTGCTGGTACATCATAGGCAACAAGCGTAAATCCGCTCACACGGCGCTCAACGCCATCTTCCCACAATGACACCATGTCCACTTTGTCGCCCGGTTCAAAACCGAGTTTACGAATATCCGCTTCATTGATAAACAGCACTTCGCGCATACCAAATACTCCACGATAACGGTCATTCAAGCCGTAAAGTGTCGTATTGTATTGGTCGTGTGAGCGCATGGTTTGCAAGATCAAATCTGGCTTTTGGCCTTTTTCGAGTATCGCTTCGCTGATCAACTGTTTCGGCAACTCGCTAGAGCTGAACTGTGCTTTGCCGCTTGGTGTATTCCATCGACGCTCAGCAGCAAGGTTTACCAAGTGGAATCCACCCGGGTGTTTAAGCTTATGGTTAAAGTCGGTAAAGCCCGGAATCGTGTCGGCAATCAAATCGCGAATACGGTCGTAATCTTCAATCGCCCACAACCAATCAATTGGTTTTGCCCCGAGTGTAGCATTGGCAATACCGGCAATAATCGCTGGTTCTGAACGCAAATGCTCCGAACGTGGTTTTAGCTGACCAAATGAGATATGTACCATGCTGAAGGTATCTTCAACCGTCACGCCTTGTGGGCCAGTCGCTTGCTGATCAATCTCAGTACGGCCTAAGCATGGAAGAATAAGCGCATCTTTACCTGTGACAAGGTGAGAACGATTTAACTTCGTCGAAATGTGCACGGTTAAATTACAGTTTCGCATCGCGTTGTGCGTACGTTCTGTGTCTGGCGTTGCTTGTGCAAAGTTACCGCCCAAACCGATAAATACTTTCGCTTGCCCTTCTTCCATCGCTTTAATGGCTTGCACAGTGTTGTGGCCTTCACCGCGCGGGACGGCAAAGTTAAATCGACTTTCAATGCGATCCAACAACAGATCTGAAGGTTTTTCATCAATGCCCATCGTACGGTCGCCCTGAACGTTACTGTGACCTCGCACAGGTGAAAGACCCGCGCCCGGCTTACCAACGTTACCTCGTAACATTTGCACGTTTGCGACTTCTTTAATGGTAGGCACAGAGTGACGATGCTGAGTCAACCCCATCGCCCAACACATGATCACACGTTCTGCACGTCGATACATGCTCGCCACCATCTCGATTTCACTTAAATCAAGACCCGATTGTTCCGTGATGTGTTCCCAAGCGGTTGCGTCCACTTCAGCCAAATAGTCATCTATACCTATCGTGTGTTGTTTGATGAATTCACGATCAAATACCGCTTTGCCACCGTTTTGCAATGCCTCGCGTTCCCATTGCAACAAGAATTTCGCGATGCCACGAAACACTGCCATGTCTCCGCCTAAAGCAGGACGCAGGTACGCCGTGTTGGTAGGTTCTGAGCCGTTACTCAACATCTCAATCGGCATTTGTGGGTTTTGGAAACGCTCTAATCCGCGCTCTTTCAGCGGGTTTAGACAGATAACCTGTGCACCACGTTTTACCGCTTCGCGCAGAGGTTCAAGCATTCGTGGGTGATTCGTGCCTGGGTTTTGACCAATCACGAAAATCGCGTCGGCTTCTTCAAAATCATCAAAGATCACTGTGCCTTTACCAACGCCAATGGTGTCTTTCATCCCGATTGCACTGGCTTCGTGACACATGTTGGAACAATCTGGGAAGTTGTTGGTACCGAATGCGCGCACAAATAGCTGATATAAAAACGCCGCTTCGTTGCTTGCACGACCAGAGGTATAAAACTCCGCTTGGTGCGGTGAATCCAATTGATTGAGATGCTTCGCGACAAGTGTAAAAGCCTCATCCCAAGAGACAGGCAAATAGTGGTCGGATTCAGCATCGTATCGCATTGGGTGCGTGATACGGCCTTGGTATTCCAACCAGTAATCGGTTTGAGTTGAGAGAGAAGAAACGCTGTGATTGGCAAAAAACTCAGGATCAACCAGACGATTGGTCGCCTCCCAGTTTACCGCTTTCGCGCCATTCTCACAGAAATTGACTTTACCACTATCTGGCGACTCGCCCCATGCACATCCCGGACAGTCGAAACCGCCATTTTGGTTGGTTTTGAGCATAGTGCGAATGTTTTTAACTGCATTTTCACTGCCCCACCAACTTCTGGTTACGGCTTTCAGTGCACCCCAACCACCAGCTGGACCTTTGTATGTTTTTATTTGTTCTTTTTGGCTCACGACTTTACTCCTCGCAGATATACCAGCAAGCAGGGTGCCCGTGAAAACAAGCGCGTTATTTATTGAGATAATGCGGAAGTATTGAAGGGCTTAGTTTCTAATCCATGTATTTTTTAATCCAAATAAGTAACCACTCAACATGCTCTCGCTTGTCCGAGCGTTTACTTATCTAGATATCTAGATTCTTGATATCGGATACCCGCCTACTGTTTCTAAGACTGGTAGATTCAATTCGCATTGTTGCGTCTTGATCTAAATCAAAGATTAAGTCGTTATTCAATATGCGTCCAATTGATAATCCTGACCGAGTGATAAACAAAATCTATGACGAATTTTTCCACTGACGGTCATAACATTTTTAATCAATACAACTTATGAGGTTAATCGTTTTCCCATCCGATTCCACCTAGTTCGCTTAACGAGCTCAATAAAATCGGTACTCTTGATAATAGATAATATCTATCACACTATAGATACTTTAAATTTGACCCTAATTAATATCAGAAATAGCCTTGATTCAGATCAATTTTGAGTGTGGTTTTATTCTTGACTTGGTTTTGGTTTTCCATTTCCCAGTTAAAACGCTCCAGCGCTTAAAAAGTACGGTAGTGCCGTGCCCTTTTTAGGGAGTTCCCCCCGTACATGTGACTCACAACGCAAGGTTAACAAGCCATTATGGATATCAAACAACTTAAATATCTCATCGCACTTGAACAGACCAAACACTTTGGTCAAGCCGCCGCATTGTGCCACATTACGCAGCCTACCTTGTCCATGAGAATCCGAAGCTTAGAGGAAGAACTCGATCTCGAATTAATCCAAAGAAGTCAACGATTTGAAGGGTTTACTGAAGCAGGAGAACGCATTTTAGCTTGGGCAAAAACCGTCTTAGCAGCTCATGATGGATTGCAAGCTGAAGCCGCCAACTGCCGTGGTCAGTTGGTCGGCTCTCTTCGGCTTGGAATGGTGCCACTCGCCAGCCAAAACCCGATGCAATTGCTCAAACCATTAGCTCACCAGTTCCCTGAGTTACGCTTTCAAATACTCTCCATGACGACCGAACAGATCATAGACCAACTCAATCGCAATCAACTAGATTTGGGGATGTGTTATGTCGATCAAGTTAACACCGCTTACTTCGATGTTATCGAGCTCGACTCGACCAAACTTGGCGTTTTATTCGATGAGCGTCATTTTGATTTTGCCGAATCTGAAGTGTTGTGGGAGTCACTCAATAACATTCCGCTAGGGCTGCTTTCGAAGGGTATGCACTATCGCCACTCAATTGATCTTAGCTTTGTGAGTAAAGGGCTAGTTCCGCAAACCGTCATTGAAAGTAACTCCACCTTTCACTTGATCCAAGCAGTAACCAGTGGCCTTTGTTGCGCCATTATGCCGCTGAACTGTGGATTAGAAGAGTTGAACGATACGCTTCGCATTATCCCTATCGAAGAAGCCGCCGTTCACGCCCCGCTAGGTTTGTTAAAGCGAAAACAAGAACCCTTCTCCGCGCTAACCGATCAGTGCTTCGCAGAAGCAAAAAACATATTCAATCGATAACAACAACCCACACGTCAATGTTTGGCATACATAACGGCTTATGAGGTGATTTCATGAGATGTACTACTCAATCTTATTTTGAACTGTCCGATTTCAATCAAGCACCACCTCAACCAAGTGCGTTCAATTACCGAGAATTGATTGATGGCCGCCCAGTGCAACAAATGTCGCTGGCGAGTGAGTCAGCTTTAGCTATCAGCTATAACGGCATTAGCCAAGCGGTCATGATGGTGACGCCAGGCCATCTGGAAGACTTTGTGAAAGGGTTTAGCCTAAGCACAGGCATCGTCCACGACTTCAAAGAGATCAAAGACATTGAAGTTGGTGGCGATCACGAATCTCACTATGCGGAAGTGGAAATCAGCAACCGCGCTTTCTGGGCGTTAAAAACACAACGCCGGAATCTTGCCGGCACAACTGGATGCGGCATTTGTGGTGTCGAGGCTCTGGAACAAGCTTTGCCTGATTTAGCACCGCTAACACCGTCTCTTCCTCCGCGCTCCGATGTATTCGAAGGGCTGCGAGACAAAGTCGCACTGCATCAAGAAGCCGCACGTGAATCTGGCGCGCTACACGCCGCTTTATTTTCAGATTTACAAGGCAACATCAAGTTGTGCCGAGAGGACATCGGCCGTCACAACGCGCTAGATAAGTTGATTGGCGCATTGGCCAACAATCACATCGAACCTAAAAGTGGCTTCGCAATCATGACAAGCCGTTGCAGCTTAGAGTTGATCCACAAAGCCGTTCGCGCGCGTATCCCCACTCTGGTTTGCTTATCTGCGCCGACAGCGTTAACTGTCGAATGGGCAAGAAGAAACCATTTGAACCTAATTCACTTACCAAAACACGGCTCGCCGCGTCTATACAGCCCTGCCCCTTAACACGTCAACCTAGCCGAATTCCTAATATTTCTAACAGAGACCTCTGGGTCTCTGTTGTTTGCTTCTCGTTCGCGATTGATAGCTAGCAACGAGACACTACTCTTCCAACCAAACGTACTCACCCCTTGTCAGCACTACGCTTAAGCATATTAATCCGCTTGCATTTGAACACTTTCTAATCCGATAAGAAACCAGTAAAAAACCCATAAATTAGTAAGGATTTTGTGTGACTCTTTTCACGCTTTTCTACCTTCCTAGGCATTTCTAGGAATTTTTCCTAGCCGATCTAGGCAACCATCTCATGTGCCTCACAAAACCACTCTCTAGAATTCCGCTCAGTCAAAGGTAACAAGAGCGCATAACGGTCTCCGTTGTGTTTCTAAAACAATTACAAGAGAGTTCATCATGTTAAAATTCCTCGAACAAGTGCGGAAGCCGACACTCGATCTTCCTGTCGAAGTTAGAAGAAAGATGTGGTTTAAACCGTTCATCCAATCTTACTTGGTCGTATTCATCGGCTACCTAACCATGTACTTGATTCGTAAGAACTTCAATGTCGCGCAAAACGACATGATCTCAACTTACGGTTTGAGCATGACAGACCTAGGTCTTATTGGTCTTGGCTTCTCCATCACATACGGCATCGGTAAAACCGTTGTGTCTTACTACGCTGACGGTAAGAACACCAAGCAATTCCTCCCTTTTATGCTGATCCTTTCTGGTCTTGCAATGCTTGGTTTCAGCTTCAGCATGGGCGGCGGTAGTGCAAGCCTGTTCTTGATGGTGGCTTTCTACGCTCTAAGTGGTTTCTTCCAAAGTACTGGTGGCCCTTCTAGTTACTCAACCATTACAAAATGGACACCTCGTAACAAGCGCGGCTCTTACCTAGGCTTGTGGAACATGTCACACAACGTTGGTGGTGCGGGCGCAGCGGGTGTTGCTCTTTTCGGTGCCAACTACCTATTCGACGGCCACGTAATCGGCATGTTCGTGTTCCCTTCTATCATCGCGATCATCGTTGGCTTTATCGGTATGCGCTTTGGTAGCGACTCACCAGAAGCTTACGGTCTAGGTAAAGTAGAAGAACTTTTCGATGAAGCAGTGAGTGAAGAAGACACCGCCGCTGAAGAAAACCAGATGACCAAAAAAGAAATCTTTGTTGAATACGTTCTTAAAAACAAAGTTATCTGGCTACTTTGCTTTGCCAACATCTTCCTTTACATCGTGCGTATTGGTATCGACCAATGGTCAACGGTATACGCGTACCAAGAGCTTGGTCTGTCAAAAGAAACGGCAATCTCTGGCTTTACTCTGTTCGAAGTCGGTGCGCTTGTCGGTACTTTGATGTGGGGTTACTTATCTGACTTAGCAAACGGTCGCCGCGCATTGGTTGCTTGTGTGTCTCTTGGTTTGATCATCGTATCGCTTGAGTTCTACCAACACGCCACTAGCGAGTTCATGTACTTAGCCTCTCTATTTGTATTGGGCTTCTTGGTGTTTGGTCCGCAACTTCTTATCGGTGTTGCCGCGGTTGGTTTTGTCCCTAAAAAAGCAATCAGTGTAGCTGACGGAGTAAAAGGTACATTCGCTTACCTAATCGGTGACAGCTTCGCGAAACTTGGTCTCGGTATGATTGCCGACGGTACACCTATCTTCGGCTTAACAGGTTGGAAAGGTACCTTCGCAGCCCTAGATACCTCCGCCATGATTTGTATTGTTTTGCTTGCTTTCGTCGCTATCGCGGAAGAGAAGAAGATTCGACACGCGAAGAAGCTTCAACTTGCACAAAACCAAGCCTAGCTTCTCTGCGCGCTTTACTTCGGTAAAGCGCGCAAGATCATTAAAAAGCATGGCTCAATTCAGTATCATTAAAGATTTTTCTATTGGCTCCTGTTGGAGCTTATTGTTGTTAGTCGTCTGCTCTATTTGGTTGTAATAATGATTCATGTTGCTCTAGTTGATGATCACGTCATCGTGCGTTCAGGTTTCGCACAATTATTAAATTTAGAAAGTGATATTACCGTTGTTGGTGAATTCGGCTCTGTCGCCGAAGCGCGAAAAGGCTTGCCTGCGGTACACCCTCATGTCGTCATACTAGATATCTCCATGCCAGATGAAAGCGGCTTAAACTTTCTCAGCGAAATACCAACTGGCATTGCCTGCGTGATGCTTAGCGTGCATGACTCCCCTGCGATGGTGGAAAAATCACTAAAGCTAGGTGCAAAAGGCTATCTTAGTAAACGCTGTAGCCCAGACGAACTTATTCAAGCCGTGAGAACCAGTGCTTCTGGCGGCTGTTACCTCACATCAGATATTGCACTTAAACTTGCAACGCCTAGCGACAACACCACCTCTCTATGCCAACTGACAAAACGTGAAAACGAGGTATGTCAGCTACTTGCGACCGGGTTGGATGTAAAGTCTGTCGCGGCAGAGCTTGGCTTGAGCCACAAGACCGTGCATGTGCATCGTGCGAATGCCATCGACAAACTCGGCGTGAAAAACAACGTTGAGCTCGCCAAACTATTTTCTCAAGAGTCCTTTTAATGCGAGCTTACGCTGTTACCACCATTTGCGGACTATTTGTTATGGCTTGCGCCTGGTTTTGCTTGTGGGTGATTGCCTATTACTTTGTCAATGATCCCGAGTTGGCGATCTTATTGTTTCCTTTCGCTTTACGATTAGGTGTCACCCTACACACTCGCACCGCTTATTGGCCGACGATTTACCTTTCGGAGTGGGGACTTTCCATCGCACTTGCGATGTTACTGGGTCAACCGCAGTGGCTTACCGTGCTGATTGCGAGCATTGCCAGTATCCCGGTCACACTGATTGCGAAAAAATACTACTACGGTGACCAAAACCGCCACTTAGCCGTCATGGGCATTGTGATCATCATTACCGCCTTCATCAACGTAATGGCGGTCGGATTTCACGTGCCTTCTGTTTACATGGTATGGCTGGCTAGCATTTCTGGAGGCTTGCTCGTGGTGCCTATGTGCTACCTGTTGTGGAGCTATTTGTTCCAAAGTCGTTGGTCTCCGCTTAGCTCTCTCCTACTTAGTAATGCCGTTGTATTTCAGGTGCGCCATATCGTGCTTTATGCGCTGCTTTTGATCGGCAGTATTTTGGTGCAAACCAGCTTGCCTGAAGAGCTAAAACGATTTGCGCCATTTTGTATGGCTATCCCAATCATCGTGTTGGCACTTCGTTACGGCTGGCAAGGAGCCCTGCTCGCCACCATGCTCAACAGCATTGCGCTGATTGCGGCTCGCAGCGGCGTATCAAATCTAGAAATCACCGATTTGTTATTATCTCTCTCGGCGCAAACCATCACCGGCATTATGCTCGGCTTAGGGGTTCAGAAACAAAAAGACCTCAATCACAAACTGCGCGGCGAACTTGCACGCAATCAGAATTTGTCTCGCCAGCTTATCAAAGCGGAAGAATCGGTAAGACGCGATATTGCGCGCGAGCTACATGACGAAATCGGCCAGAACATCACGGCAATCCGCACACAAGCCAACATCATTAAGCGGGTAAATAACACAGAAACACGCGTAGGTTGCGCAGACATGATTGAAAGACTTTCGCTCAACGTGTACGACACCACTAAGCGACTGTTGAGCAAGCTAAGACCCAAAATGCTGGATGATTTGGACTTGAAAGAATCCGTCGAGCAACTGACGCGAGAGATGGAATTCGCCAATCACGGAACAACTGTTCAATTGAACTGGCAAGGCGATTACACCAGCCTGAGTGACACACTCAAAGTCACCCTATTCCGTTTATGCCAAGAGTCATTGAATAACGCCGCCAAGTACGCAGGAGCGCAGTTGATCAATATTGAGCTGACAATTGGAGAA
Organism: Vibrio sp. Vb1026; assembly: GCF_033338745.1. Taxonomy (NCBI): domain Bacteria; kingdom Pseudomonadati; phylum Pseudomonadota; class Gammaproteobacteria; order Vibrionales; family Vibrionaceae; genus Vibrio; species Vibrio sp. Vb1026. Next base: position 83,658 of record NZ_JAWOTH010000009.1, on the reverse strand, counting down.
ACGGCACTGTCACTGATGATTCACGATGATGGTGTCGGTTTCAAAGTTCAGGACGGTATGAAAGGCATGGGCGTTCGCGGCATGCAAGAGCGTGTGCACGCGTTAGGTGGAAAAATGGTTATCTACTCCACCAGCAATCAAGTGACTGGCACACAAATCAGCATTACTCTACCTAAGGTGTAACTCAAGATGTTTGGATTTTTACGTTCACCTAAATTTACTCAACCGAGTCTGAGCAACGAGCAAATCGACCAGCGTTACCGCCATTGGCGTTTGCACATTATGTTGGGGATGTACATCGGCTACGCAGGTTTCTACTTTACCCGTAAGACCTTTAACTACGCCGCACCAGCGATGATTACCAACCTTGGCTTAGATAAAGGCGATTTGGGTCTTATCGGTACACTTTTCTACATCACCTACGGCTGTTCGAAGTTTATTTCTGGCACGATTTCGGATCGCTCTAACCCTCGTTATTTCATGGGATTAGGATTGATTGCGACAGGTCTGGTCAACATCGCGTTCGGCTTTTCTAGCTCACTCGCGGCTTTCATTACTCTGTGGATCTTAAACGCGTGGTTCCAAGGCTGGGGCTGGCCTTCATGCTCCAAGCTGTTAACCACTTGGTATTCACGTTCCGAGCGTGGCTTCTTATGGGCGATTTGGAACACCGCACACAACGTTGGTGGCGCGCTGATCCCTATTTTGGTGGGCTATTTAACGTTGCACTACAGCTGGCGTGAAGGTTTTATTCTACCCGGCATCATCGGGGTGTTGCTCGGTCTATTCGTTTGTTGGCGATTGCGCGACAAACCCACAACAATGGGTTTACCAAGTGTCGGCCAATGGCGCAACGACGCACTAGAACTTGCGCAAGAAAATTACGGACGTGGCCTCACCTACCGCGAAATTCTGAAATCGTACGTATTTAACAACAAATACATCTGGCTGCTCGCGTTCAGTTATGTGTTGGTTTACATCGTCCGAACCGCAATCAATGACTGGGGAAACCTGTACTTGACCGAGCAGCATCACTATAGCCTGATTAACGCCAACGCTGCTCTGTCGATGTTTGAAATCGGAGGTTTTGTTGGTTCATTGGTTGCGGGTTGGGGCTCAGACAAACTCTTTGGCGGTAACCGTGGGCCAATGAACTTGCTGTTCGCGATTGGGATTTTCTTATCTGTCTCTGCGCTTTGGCTGATGCCTCTGACCAACTTTGCATTCCAAGCGGCGGGATTGTTCTCCATCGGCTTCTTTGTCTTTGGGCCACAAATGCTGCTCGGTATGGCAGCGGCTGAGTGCTCTCACAAAGATTCTGCCGGCGCGGCAACAGGATTCGTGGGCTTGTTCGCCTACATGGGCGCAGCATTGTCAGGTTACCCACTGGCGTTAATTCTTGAAGAATATCATTGGACGGGTTTCTTCATCACTATTTCAGTTTGTGCAGCCGTCATTGGCCTTTTGTTGCTGCCATTTTTGCAAGCGCAGCCATCACGAAAACCTCTCGAACCAAAGCCTCGGTTGTAAATCGACTTATCGCCCTTAGGGCAAATTGGCGAGTGACCTAACCGCGCTCGCCCTCCTTATTTAACGTATCTCTGCTCAATTTTTCTTCCGATTCAGTTCGGAGGGTTAACTATGGGAAAAAAACATGAATTTGAACACTATTTCATCGCATAGCTTCTTTCAAATGAACAACAAAATCCAAAACTACGCTTGGGGAAGCACCTCTTCTATTCACGATTTGTTTGGATTTTCTAACGAAACGAATGAGCCTCAAGCAGAAGTATGGATGGGTACTCACCCAAACGGCTGCTCTGAAGTTCAGGTTGAGCAAAACACGCTGCCTTTGTCTGAACTGATCAAACAAAACCAACCCGCTTATTTATCAGCAGAAACCGCAGCAAAATTTGGCGACCTGCCCTTTCTGTTTAAAATCTTAGCGGCCGAACACGCACTGTCGATTCAAGTTCACCCAAGCAAACAAGATGCCGAAATAGGCTTCGAAAAAGAACAAAGTGCCGGGATCCCACTAAACGCAAGCCATCGTAACTACAAGGATCCAAACCACAAACCTGAGTTGGTGTACGCGCTGACAAGTTACCAAGCCATGAACGGTTTTCGCTCGTATGCCGAGATTATTGAGGCATTTAGCCTTTGCGATATCGATGAGCTACGCACACCGCTAGATGCATTCAAACGCGAAATCAACTCACAAGGTTTACGCGATTTCTTTGTGCACATTCTGACCATGGAAGGAGAAACAAAAGAGCGTGCACTGAAACAGCTTCTTGCCCACGCTTCACGTCAATCGGAGCAAGGCACTGACAGCGACGTTTTCCAGCTCATCTTGGATCTATCCACTCAATACCCTGGCGATGTCGGCTTGTTTGCGCCATTACTGTTGAATGTCATCACGCTGCAACCTGGCGAAGCGATGTTCCTGAGCGCAAGAACGCCACACGCTTACATTAAAGGTACGGGATTAGAGATCATGGCGAACTCAGATAACGTTTTGCGTGCAGGACTCACGCCGAAACATATGGATGTTGAAGAACTGGTTAAATGCACAGACTTTGTGCCTAAGCCGTTTCACAGCCTTGTCCTAAAACCCAATGCAAATGGTTGCCAGAGCCTTTATCCCGTTCCAGTGGCAGACTTTAGCTTCAGCATTCTTAACCAACCGAACAATGAAGTGGTTGAGGCAAACAGCGCAGAGATTTTGATGGCGATTGATGCCGACCTGACACTCATCAGTGATAACGGTGAGACGTTAACCGCCGCGAAAGGACAATCGGTATTTGTTCCTGCTTACGTTGGCCATTACCGTATTAAAAGTGCGGGACGTGTGGCTCGCGCATTTAACTAACTTCTGAATAACAGATTCAAGCTAGCGTCTGACCCAAGGGACTGGGTTAGACAATTTATTCCTTTCATAGATTGAACCATTCCGCTCTTAAGGCACTCATGCTTACACCTTGTCGAATCCAAACACCTACAGACCAGTTTCTCTAAAAACCATAACCTCCCGGATCTACCATTTACTCAACATTCATTGTCAAAACCCATTTATGTCCGATAAATTCGTCGCTCCAATATCAAATCACTTGGATAATAAAGGCGCTTGCACAGTGGTATTTGTTGCAAAACGTATAATCAACGTTGTAATCAAAGCCTCAATCACTACAATCTCTGGTTCGATTTTTCAGTTAACGTTTGTATGCCGAAGTTAAACCAAGATAACCCTGTTCAAAGCTCCGCCCTTTCCGATATCGAAACCAGCAGTAAGATTCAATCGGCATTAGAACCGAAGTTTCACAAGCCAGAGAAACGTCTCTGCTTAAGCCCTGGCCTGTCGGATAAGCATTTGGCGCGCCGTTGGCAAGTATTGGAACACGTGACCAATAAAGATCATCTCCTTGATCCTTTCACGCAGTCACATTGCGATGCTTACTCCAACAACATCGAGCACTTCATTGGTACTGTTAATGTGCCGGTCGGCATTGCAGGCCCTTTGCGCGTCAACGGCTTGTATGCGAACGATGACTTTTTGGTTCCGCTTGCAACGACAGAAGCCGCGTTAGTCGCTTCCTACAACCGTGGCGCAAATCTTATCACCGCCGCTGGTGGCGCGAGCGCATTGTTACTAAGTGAAGGGGTGAGCCGAACACCAGTATTCGCCTTTAATCACCTTGCTGACGCCGGCCAGTTCGTCAGTTGGGTTGTGACCCAGTTTGACGTATTTCGTCAAATTGCGGACTCCACCACCTCACATGGCAAACTCAAAGACATCAATGTAAATATCGAAGGAAACCATGTTTATTTGGTCTTTGAATACGTGACTGGTGACGCTTCCGGACAAAACATGGTGACCATCGCAACAAACGAAGTGTTCCATCATATTTTGGCGACCAGCCCAATCAAACCAACTCAAGCATTCTTGGATGGCAACTTATCAGGCGACAAAAAACCAAACGCGCACACACTGCGCTCGGTACGCGGTAAGAAAGTATCCGCCGAAGTGACCATTCCTGCTGAGTTGGTGGAAAAATATCTGCATACGACGCCGGAGTCTATGGTTCAATTTGGCAAAATGACCACGGTGGGTGGTTTACTCAGCGGGACAATTGGCGTCAACGCGCATTACGCAAATGCCCTTGCCGCGCTGTACATTGCTTGTGGTCAAGATGCAGCTTGTGTTGCAGAGTCTGCCATTGGAATCACTCGTATGGATGTAGACGCTCAAGGCAACTTGTACGCGTGCGTGACCTTGCCAAACATCATGGTGGGGACGGTTGGTGGTGGTACTGGCCTTCCAACGCAAAAAGCATGTTTGGATATTTTGGGTTTGCACGGCAACGGCAATGCGAAAGCGTTAGCCGAAGTCGCAGCTGCGCTTTGTCTGGCTGGCGAACTCTCGATCGTGGGCGCATTTTGTGCCGATCACTTTTCTCGTGCTCACCATAAGCTTGCCCGAAAATAACCTTTGTTGCTTTGTACAAGAGAACATCCGTGTGGTTTTCTCTTGTGCAAACCAATGGGCTTTATTTATTGGCTCAATAATTTCTTGAAACTAACTTAAGCCTTAACAAACATACCAATCTCTTGTTAACAGTACTTTAGCTGTCCCCCTTCTATATCCATTGCGATATCTCTGCTTGTTACTCTTCATTGGCCATATTTAATATCAGTATCTTAGAAAAAATAGCATCAAAAACTTCTAGCACTATAGTACCAAATTCATCGTTTGAGTTTTTTGTTCACCACTTATAGCTACTATACTCGCCTATGCAGCTGCTTGATTTTCATAAATTTACTAAACAGCTCAAAAGAGCTTAATAACTCCCGTTAAATGGACTTAAATCGTTACTTCGGGTAAGCGAGTTAACTATGAGACGTCAGAAGCTAAATAAAATCTCTGCTTGGGTACTAGGATTGGCTATCTTATTGCTGAGCCATGTGCCTAATGTATCAGCACAAATACAGCAATCCCCATCCGATCAAACCGTTGCGCGTTTTCTCTATCAAACCTCTTTTGGACCAACTCCTGCGTTAATTAATGAGGTTAGGGAAAACGGGTTAGAGGACTGGATACAGAAACAAATCAACCTGCCAGCAACCTACCATCAACCACTTTATCAAACGCCTTTTTCTAAAGGCCTACAGTCAAACCGAGAAAATGCTTGGTATCAGATTGTTGTTACTGCTGAAGATCAGCTCAGACAGCGAACGGCTTATGCATTGAGTCAGATCGTAGTCGTTTCTCGTTATGGCGGCGTTCTTTCCAGCAAACCTACAGGGTTAGTGAATTACTACGATCTGTTGGTTGAGCATGCGTTTGGCAACTACCGAGACCTGTTGTATGACGTTTCCATCCATCCAGTCATGGGGAGCTATTTGTCTATGCTCGGTAGTGCAAAAGAAAATAGTGCGACAGGAACGCTTCCCGATGAGAACTTTGCTCGAGAGTTAATGCAGTTATTCACTATCGGTTTGTATGAACTCAATTTAGATGGCAGTAAAAAGCTAAACCACGAAACAGGCAAACCTATCCCCACGTACAATCAAACTGATATTCAAGAGCTCGCGCGAGCATTAACTGGATGGAAAAATTCCGACATCGCATTCGTGAAACCGATGCGAGTTATCAGTCAGCGACACGACACCGGCGAGAAGCGATTTCTAGGGAACGTGATCCCATCGGGTCTAACCGCACAAGAAGAGCTTTCAAAAGTGATTGATATGTTGATGTCTCACCCAAATGTTGCTCCATTTGTTTCAAAGTTACTTATCCAACGTTTGGTCAGTTCAAATCCAAGCCCAGAGTACGTCGCGCGTGTTGCTACGATATTTAACAACAATGGGGAAGGAGAAAAAGGCGATCTAACCGCCGTTGTTCGAGCCATATTGCTCGACCCTGAAGCATTAGGGATGACGGATACCCCGCCTATAAAAGTGAAAGAACCGATACTGGTCCTGACTAATTTTCATCGAGCATCAGGTTTTACGATTAAAGGATCACGTTACGAAGACGCAACAACGATGATGAACATCGCTAATCAAGGGCCGCTTCGTTCTCCTTCCGTGTTTAATTTTTACTCTCCAGACTATCAGCCGTCTAACGAGTTTACGGAGTCTGGTATTAACTCGCCAGAGTATGAACTTCTCAATTGGTCTGTTTATACCGATTTGGTCAACTATATGTTAACCAGCACTCGTAGAGGAGGTGGTGATTCCTACCACTTCGATCTTAACGAGTTTTATCTTCTTCTGGACGATCACCGTGCCTTAGTCGAATTGGTTAACGAGCGTTTCTTTGCTGGAACGGCTTCTGCTGAATTGAAAGAGCTCATGCTCACCGCCCTGAATGATTATCGTGGGGACTATGTGCCAACAACAAAACTCGCTCTAGTGATATTTACCGCCATTTCTGGCGACGAATTCTATATTCAGGATTAGGAGTGAATTATGGATATTTCACGACGACATTTTATACAAAGCACGCTATCGATGGGCGCACTAGCCTCTCTTAGTCTGCCAGGTTATTCTCTCGCAGCGCCATCTAATGACTTTCGAGCATTAATATGTGTTTATTTAGCTGGCGGAAACGATGCATTCAACACCGTACTACCATTATCGGAGACGCACTATCATCAATATTCCAAAGTCAGAGGGCCACTCTCTGTCGCCAAAGAAGACATACTCCCTATCAATTTGAGTGCTGTCGATAGCTCAAATCACCCAGTGAAGCTCGGCTTACACCCCAAGTTAAATGCGTTAACTTCCGTTTTCGAACAAGGCGATGCCAGCATCGTGCTCAATAGTGGCATTCTCAACCATCCCGTCACCAAACAAGCTATTGAGCAAGGTGAAGCATCACTTCCCGAGCAACTGTTTTCTCATAATTCTCAAACAGACGCTTGGTTACTTGGTGGAATGAGCGAGTCTAAAAATCTTGGTTGGGCTGGCAGAATGTTGGATGTATTAAACTCTGAATCAGAAATAACACCGCTATACAGTGTGCATGGCAACTCGCTTTGGTTACGGGCAATGGAACACCGCCAAACCGTCCTGAAAAAAGATCGCGCGGTTCAGCTTACCGCGATTGATAACCCTTTATACAAAGGTATCTATGATCGCCTTCTCTCTCATCAAACTGACAATCCATTTAATGGTCATTTTAATTTGATGGTTGATGAGTCGATGGTAATGAGCAGTGTACTGAGCGAGCAACTCAACCACATTGCTGACGAGCCGCTGTTTACGTCGTCGACGCTCGGCAAGCAGATGCAAACCGTGTACAAATTGATAGCAAGCCAAGATGTCCTGAAGCAGCAACGACAAGTCTTTTTCGTTAAACACTCTGGGTATGACCTACACGATTCGCAACTGGCACGTCATCCAGTGTTACTTGAGGATCTCGCGACAAACCTTTTAGCAATGTATCGTGCGGTCGAACGGTTAGGGCTAAACAAGCAAGTCACCTCCTTCACTATGTCTGACTTCGGTCGACGGATGATGAGCAACGGAAATGGTACCGATCATGGCTGGGGTGGCCATCAACTATTAATTGGAGGCGCGGTAAATGGGAAACAACCTATCGGTACATGGCCGGAACTAATACTGGGCGGAAACGATGATTACTCTCAAGGCCGACTCATACCCAAAATTGCCGCTGATCAAGTTGGTTCAACACTAGCGCAGTGGATGGGCGTGAGTGATAACGCTGCACTGGAATACGTGTTCCCGAACATCCGTAATTTTACTCATTCAAACCTGGGTTTTATGTCGTAAGATATTTTACAGGTTAGCTGTAGAACGCATCATTAAATAAGGGAGCCTCGCGCTCCCTTACCCATCTTATGTTTGCAGAGTGTCCGTTACACCTCGTCTCGACGGCGTTCGTTGCACAGCTTAATTGCGCGCTCTAACAACTCAAGTGCCGATTGCTTACATTCAGGTAATGCAGCATCACTCTCAGAAATTGGCGTTACACGGTCACCCCATTTCAATACTGCCGCCCCCCATGTCAAACCTGCACCAAACGCAGCAAGAAGCATGTTATCACCAGGGTTAACTCGACCTTGCTCTACCGCTTCACACAATGCAATTGGCACCGTCGCAGCTGAAGTATTGCCATAGTTTTGAATGTTAACAAACGCTTTGTCGTGTGGAATTCCAGACAGGTCACACAAGGTTTGAATAATACGAATATTCGCTTGATGCGGAATCACAACATCGATTTGTTCCGTCGTTAACTGTGATGCTTTCAGTACGGTTTTCGCAGCTAGCCCCATGCCTTTTACTGCACGTTTGAAAATTTCTTGTCCTACAAAGTTGAAATCCCAGTAACCGTTGTCTTCCGCAAAGCGATCCATACAAGTACCAAACTTTGGTACGGACAGAATATCGCGGCCTTTTGCGTCACAACCGATTTGAGACTGTAGTAAACCCGTTTCTTTTTCCGTTCTTGATAACACAACGGCGCCCGCACCATCACCAAATAGAACAGCGGTATCTCGCATTGCCCAATCGATGTAGAAAGACAATCTTTCCGCACCAATAATGATCGCGTTACGATAGTTACCTGATTGAATCAAACGTGTGCCCGTTTCTAGGCCATAGACAAATCCCGTACATGCGGCATTTAAGTCAAAGGCAGCGGCTGCACGAATACCTAGGTTCTGCTGTACCTTAGACGCGATATTTGGAATCAATGAATCTGGTGAACAAGTCGCCACAATGATTAAATCCACGTCTGTTGCATCGACGCCTGCTCGAGCTAATGCATGTTTAGCAGCAACGGTCGCCATGTCTGACGTGTTTACATGACTAATACGGCGGTTTTCGATACCAGTGCGGGTACGAATCCACTCATCGGAAGTATCGAGAAAAGTGCTAAGATCATCGTTAGAGAGCACGGCTGGCGGAACACATTTCCCCCAACCTGTAATTTCAGCGTAGTAATTTGTCATCGCAGACCTATTTATTGTTGTATTTTAATAAAATTTCTTAGAACCTTAGGCTCAAATACAAACCTGCGCTGCGTTATTTCGGCAGGTTAAAAAATAAGTATACAAATAATGAGGCTGACTGGTAAGTCATGTTTTCATCAATACGTAATAAAGGAAGAAGTCATGTCATCGTTTAAAACTCGCTGCCCTTCGTGCGGCGGTCTAAATCGTGTCCCTAATGAGCGCGTTGCCGAATCTGCAACTTGCGGTAAATGTAAAAGTGCACTTTTAGACGGCTCGCCTATCGAAGGTACACAAGATAACTTTTCTGCTCTATTACAAAGTGATATGCCTGTTGTAGTAGATTTTTGGGCCCCATGGTGCAACCCGTGCGTTGGTTTTGCTCCTGTTTTCTCTGATGTTGCTCATGAGCAAGCCGGAACGGCTCGTTTTGTTAAGATTGATACCGAAGCTCAACAACAACTTGCGGCGCAATTTGGTATTCGCAGCATTCCTACCATTATGGTTTTCAAAAATGGTCAACGTGTTGATATGATCAATGGTGCGTTACCTAAAACTCAATTTGATCAATGGTTAAATCAAGCACTTACTAAATAACCTTCCACGCCAACCTTGTTTGTAGGTTGGCGTTTTTATGCAACTTATCAACCTATCTAGTTAATAAATATTATTTGTCGAAACGACTTAAATTTATCATTTTACTTGCCTAACTATTAGCCTCATATTCGCGCCGAATAACCCTTAGATTTCATTTAACTTATAGGCGCAAAACAGTGGAAAACACAGTCGTTCCTGCAGCATCACCACGAGTTACAGTTCCAGTCGTCGCACTGTCTCTTTATGCGGTGGCTTCGGGCTATTTAATGAGCTTGATCCCTCTCATGCTCGGTGAATACAACATCTCAGCAGATTACGCGAGTTGGTTGGCGAGTGTGTTTTATGGCGGCTTATTAACCGGTGCTATTTTTATTGAACGTATCGTACGTCAAGTTGGTCACCGTAACGCGTTTATTGGTTGCTTGGCCGTATTTTCGCTAACTATCGTCACACTACCCGTGTTTGCTAACGGATTGATGTGGCTTGCCGCTCGCTTTATTGCGGGTATCGCGGTTGCTGGTGTTTTTGTCATTGTTGAGTCTTGGCTAATGTCTGGAGACGAAGCATCGCGTGCGAAACGTTTAAGCTTGTACATGCTATCGCTTTATGGTGGTTCAGCATTAGGCCAGTTTGGTATTGGCGTGCTTGGCGTAAGTGGCGGCGTTCCGTTTATTGCGATCACGACGTTGATCCTAATGGCGATGCTGGTGCTAATGTTCATTGAGTGTGAGCAGCCAAACAGCCATGAATCAACCGCTTTATCATTTAAGCAAATTGCCAAACTAAACCATGCAGCAATTATTGGTTGTGTTGTTTCAGGTTTGACCTTAGGCGCGATCTACGGATTAATGCCAGTTGAGTTAACTAACCGTAAAATTAGCCATCAAGACATTGGTACATTGATGGCGCTAGTGATTCTAGGTGGCATGCTAGTTCAACCAATGGTGACCGCGTTAAACAAATACATGAGCCGCACAGTGCTAATGGCGTTTTTCTGTATTTTGGGTATTTTTTCGATCGGTATGACCTTTATTTCCTCGTCAGCCGTGGTATTGGCTGCTGCATTATTCTTTTTAGGTGCAGCTACTTTTGCCTTGTACCCGATAGCAATCAACTTAGGTTGCAAAGGACTTGATGAACGCTTTATTGTCTCTGCGACACAAGTCATGCTGTTTAGCTACAGCATCGGCTCTGTTGCTGGTCCTGTTGTCGCTGATAAATTCATGGGCCAAGAACACGGCTTGCTAGGCTACTTGTTTGCCGCTTTGGTTGCGACTGGCGTATACATGCTACTTGCTGCGAGCAAAACCAAGCAGCGTATGGCCGCTGGCCTCTAACCACGCCGCTTCTACTCAACGAACTCAACGAAAACGAGGGCATGTTGCCCTCGTTTTTTTATTCTTCGCATTTTTGTTTAGATAAACGCTTGTGACGGTTTGACGCGTTCGCTGCAGGCTTTTCCGGTACCATGCGCTTTTCATGAAGCAAATGACGAACCGCCAAGATGGGATGTTTCAGTAACATTCTGGGGCCAGAGTAACGCATGACCAAACGCATTTGTTCTTTCGGCTCTGGTTTGTAGCAGTGAATCGGACATTTATTACACGTCGGTTTATTCTCTCCATAAGGACAGCGGTCGAGGCGCACTTCTGTGTATTCAAGCAGCTCACGACATTCTGAGCATAAGTCACGTTTTGTTCCATGATGGTCATGACAGTAAACCTCTACCATGGCTTTTACTGTCTTAAATTCAGTGGCGAGTTTGCCAAGTAAAATATCGCTCATGCGCTATCCAAAAATCACAACATCATTGTGTAAAGTTCTAACGTGCGGCCATTATCATATTGCTGCTCAACTCGTTCAAACTCAAAGCCCAGTTTTTTGAGCAAACTTATACTACGAATATTGTCATTGTTGGTGATGGCAACCAAATTATCGAGTTTCATTTCCTCTCTAGCGTATTCCAGCACTGCGGTTGCAGACTCCGTTCCGTAGCCGTAGCCATAAGCGGAAGGTAAAAATCCATATCCGAGATCATAGTGTTGTAATGTGTCACGTTTAACCAACCCACAAATCCCGATGGGTTGCCCATCTTCTTTCTTCTCTACAACGAGTAAACTCACGCCTTTAATTTGTTGCATGCGTAGCATGTTTTCTTTTATGTAACGCGCCGCTTCATATTCGGTACGAATTTGTTTGTCTCCGACAAAACGGTAGAAGTCTGGGTGGTTATAAAGTTCTAGTATAAATGGTGCATCATCTACACTCACAAGACGCAGTATCAAACGTTCGGTGTACAGTGTTTTCATTTGGGCTCCATTAAAACGCGATAGATGATTGGACATAGGAACGTACTTGAATTTTGCGACCGATACCGGCGCTTATTTAGTTGTAACTTGATAAAAAAGTAACTATCCTGCCTCGCTAAATTAAAGGACCACCACCATGAACCGCAAGAAGAAAATCAATCAGATCTTGAAAGCGAAGCAGAAGAAGCATAACGCTAAGCTACATAAGAGCAATAAGCCGCGTTATATCTCCAAAGCTGAACGCGCGAAAATGGAAGCTGAAGAACAAAACCAAGCTTCAGAACACACGGAAAACGTTGTAGACACAGCGAAGACAGATCAAGCCTAAAAGAAAAGCCGCTTCAAGCGGCTTTTTTGATATTCGGAGATAGTTAGCTTTAGTATTCGACACTGTAGTTCAGTGTGAATGTGCGACCTCTTCCTTTGTAGTCGTACGCTGCTGCATCGTAGTGTGCTGCATAAAGAATCTGCGCACGTTGTCCCCAAGCGGTTGTGTAGTCTTCGTCAAATAGGTTTTGAATACCAAAACCTAACTGCCCGATAGGTAGTGTTACGTTACCAAGAAGATCAAACGTAGTGTATCCATCTAGTTTATTGTTTGCGTCATCTTCGTAATCAAACATCGTCTGGCTTTGTAAACGTACTGAATAGCCATCCTGATAGTAAGCCGCCCACGCGTTCGCTTTTGATGTACTTGCTTTACCCGCACTTAGATCTTCCCACTTACCGTTGGTTTTCAGCTCAGAAACCACATAGTGACCTGATGCACCTAACAAAATATCACGGTTTACCCAGTAGTTAATGTTTGCTTCGGCACCGTATACACGTTGCTCGTCATCAACATTGGTGATTAGGAGCGTCTTCTTGTCATACTTGATTGAGTTATCCGACACCGAGTAGTAACCCGCCGCTTGCAGTGCGACAGTATCCGTATCTAATCGGTAACCAATTTCATAGCTGTCCGTTTTGATGCCCGACATTTTTGAGTCAGATACATTAATGCTATTGTTCAACGCGTAGTGACCATTTGCATCCGCGGCATCGTAGCTACCTTGGCCGTAGTACTTTGCAGGATCAGCGAGTTCGAAACCTTGAGAGAAGTTCGCCCAAAGCTGAGATTCATCGTTGAGCTGATAAATGGTGCCCAAATTAAATAAGCTCACAGAGTAGTCAGTGCTGCCACCTGGTACCGCATCCGCTGATACACCATTACCCGATGCGATCTTCTTTTGTATACTATAGGCAACAAAATCATCAATCTTATTGTCCATGTATTGGTAGCGGTAGCCTGCTTGTACTGACCAATCTTGATTGATTTGGTAATCCCCTTGGACAAACATTGCGTAAGACGCCACATCAACATCTGGGTAACGCCCCACTTCGGCATAGGTTCGATTAATTAAGTTCCCAGAGCTGTTCGCAATGGTTGGATCGAACAGAGCCTGGTTACTTTCAAAACGGTCTAAGTACGCATTGACACCATAAACAAGTTTGAATGACTCCCAGCTTTTAGCTAACGCTAAGCGCCCAGCAAAAACTTCTGTTTTTTGTTGAGAGGCACTTTGGTAATAAGGAGTAAAGGTTTGGTCTTCACTACGGTAAGATAACTCGCCTATCAGTTGATGACCGAATACGCTGTCGTGAGCGTAGTTCGCACTTAAGAGAACTCGCTCTGTACCATGTTCACGGTCGGAATCGAACCCCTCTCGTACATCAACAAATTTATTGTTAACAATGTACAAACCGTATGGCGAATCTTGCTGGCTGTCATAGTATTGTGCGACAAGGTTTAACTTGCTGGCATCGGAGATTTGAATCTCGGTCGATCCGATAACATCGAGCGTTGAATTATACTGCAAAGAGCCCTGTGAAATGTCTGGGGTGACAATGTCGCCATTTGCGTCAAATGCACCTTGTGTCTCGGTGTACACAACCGAACCTCTAGCGGTAATTCGCTCATTACCACCCGAGATAGACTGAGCGAGTTTGTAATCAAAGTCATCGCTGCTATTAAAACCTGTAGTGCCACTCACGTAGGATTCAAACGACAAGTCATCCGAGTACGCTTTCTTGGTGATAATGTTAATAACACCACCAGTAGCGCCTGCACCATAAATGGAGGTTGCACCAGATAGTACTTCAATTCGCTCGATGTTGAATGGGTCTATTGCGTCTAACTGACGACTAATCGGGCGAGAAGACTGTAACGAGACACCATCAATCATTACCAACATTGCTCTACCGCGAAGGTTCTGACCATAATTAGTTCGACCACCGGTGCCGACGTCTAAAGAAGGGATGGTTGCAGAAAGAATATCACCCAGTGTCTTGCCCGCACGATATTGCTGAGCAATCTCTTCTTGGCCAACAAACCAAACCGTTCCTGGAATATCGGAGATCGATTTCGGCATCACACTGCCTACGACAACCAATTGCTCATCGCTCGGAGTCGATGTTTGTTGAAGATCTTCTGCTGCTATTGAGCTAACTGCGTATCCACTGCTCATCGCAAGTACGATGAGATTGAAAGAAAACGTCCTTTTCATCATTGTATTTATCTTTTTGTTGTCAACAAGAGCATGCAATGATACTTATTCTCACTCTCAAATCGAGCACTGTTACACAAGTTAAATAAATGTTAATTAAGAACCTTCTTGCTCATAAGCTGTCGATTTTCCTCTAAACGAGGACAATCTGCACAAAGCTTTCTGCCTTCACACTTATAGACTAAACAACAACTTTTTCTTACTAACTTTAGCGGCTGATCAGATTCCGTCTCATGAAGTGAGCGGCTATTATCAACATCCAAACCCATTGCGCTTAGCCACAAGACCGCATGCTCCTGAAGTGTCGAGTTAGTCATTTGCGGAAAGCGCTGTTGGAGACGAATTAAACAAGCCATGATTCCGTCCGACATCAATTGATGGGTGAAGCCAGGACGAATGCGTGTCCATTGACTCATCTCCTTTTGATAGAAGTCGAACAGTTCTCGGATTTGACGCCCCGCCTCTTTTATCAACGCCTCTGGCTCGCCATGTATATGCGCTTCGTCGGCGAATCGGTACCCAGAAACAAAACAAGGTTTGAGGTGCTGCGCTATCTCGCGAATGTTTGGCAACGTGTGGTAACCGTAAATAGAGATGAATGCGACATAAACTGGCTGCCAACAAAGTAAATCCCACGTTCTTGTCAACCAATATGCTTTTCCCGCTTCCGGATGAGCCTCCGAGATTTGCTGGTAAAGGCCTTGGATGATCGGGTTGATATCATTTTCGATATGGATAGCTTCTTGCCCTATCTCGCCGATATCACCGTGTAGGTAAGGTGTAATCTCACTCGAAGTTTGAAACAGTTGCGGGAAAAATTGCTCAGACATGATGGCTTATTGTTGGTGTAGTCATTCTGACACCTTTATACCCAAGCACCAATCGCAATGCAAACTATTATCCTTTGCGTTTTCATAACAAAGAAGCACTCTTAGGGTTAGTTATGAATGTATTTCCGAGTTCTGTGAAGCTGTAAGGTCTGGTTACGTATGCGATGAATAGCAACAAACTCTTAAACCTCTTCGCATTTAACGCTCACATGATCGCAAAAATACACAGCATAAAAACACCCTGATAAAACTGTGTTAACAGTTTCCCTGTGTAGCGTGAGTTATTGCCAATAATTGAATATTGCTGTTTCTTATCCAGCGGATTGTGAACAACATGAAGTATTTTCTTTCTGAATATCGAGACAATACAAAGAGGTAATTTGGCTATGTAGCCCTCTGTTTTGAATAAGGAAATCCACATGTTGTATCTTGAGTTTCTATTTTTGCTCGTGATGCTGTATATCGGCTCACGTTATGGTGGTATAGGCCTTGGGGTCGTATCCGGAATTGGCTTGGTGATTGAAGTATTCATCTTTAAGATGCCGCCAACCTCTCCTCCTGTCACCGTCATGTTGATCATTTTAGCGGTGGTAACATGTGCTTCCATTCTTGAAGCCGCTGGCGGTTTGAAATACATGCTGCAAGTTGCCGAGCGTGTGCTTCGTAAGAACCCAAAACGCGTCACCCTTATTGCTCCGTTCGTGACTTACTTTATGACCTTCCTACTTGGTACAGGTCACGCGGTTTACTCTATCATGCCAATCATTGGCGACGTTGCACTTAAAAACGGCATTCGTCCTGAGCGTCCCATGGCTGCCGCTTCTGTCGCCTCTCAAATCGCAATCACGGCATCACCAATTTCAGCGGCCGTAGTTTACTACTTGGCGCAACTCTCTGATATTCAACACGAGATCACTCTGCTCTCAATTCTGCTCGTTTCTGTACCTGCAACCTTATTCGGTACGTTGTTGATGTCACTTTACAGCCTAAAGCGTGGTAAAGAACTAGACGACGATGAAGAATACCAAGAGCGTTTGAAAGATCCTGTGTGGAGAGAAAAAATCCTCAACACAACTGCAACGTCTCTTGATGAAGTACTACCAACAAGTGCTCGTAACTCTGTATTGCTGTTCATTGCTTCTATCTTGGTTATCGTCGTTATCGCGATGTGGCCAGACATTCGTACCATCGTAGATGGCTCGAAGCCAATCAGCATGGCGGTTGTGATTCAAATGATGATGCTCTGCTTCGGCGGTATCATTTTGCTTGCGACCAAAACTGACCCGCGTGACGTACCAAATGGGGTGGTATTTAAATCTGGTATGGTGGCGGCGATTGCTATCTTCGGTATTGCATGGATGTCAGATACCTACTTCCAGTACGCTATGCCTCAATTTAAATCTGGCATCGTTGAGATGGTAACCAACTACCCTTGGACATTTGCGCTTGCGTTATTCATTGTGTCGGTTGTGGTGAACTCTCAAGCTGCAACGGCTCGCATGATGCTGCCTGTTGGTCTCGGCTTAGGTTTGGAACCTGCGCTGCTTATCGGCTTGATGCCAGCGGTATACGGCTACTTCTTTATTCCAAACTACCCTTCAGATATCGCGACTGTGAACTTCGATACCTCGGGCACAACTAAGATTGGTAAGTGGTACTTCAACCACTCATTCATGTCTGTGGGCTTAATCGGCGTGATTGGTGCGTGTTGCTTGGGTTACTTGCTAGGGCAAATGATCATTCCTTCGTAGCTAGCCAAATCAACGATAAATTAGAGGCGAGTCATTGTACGTTTTCGTACAGCCTGAGTGACTCGCCTTTCTTTATTGCACTATTAACTACAGCAAGAAATCGTCATCAATCGCGACAAAATTGTCGGCACAATCAATCAGAGTTTGAGATGTAAGTTTAGGTACACCATAAACGGTCACCGTTTTATTGAAGCGCTGCTGAATTCTCTCTACTAGCAGACTAAAGTCTCCATCTCCCGAAACTAGAATCACTTCCTCAACTTCGGGTGCAATTTCAATTGCATCGAGAGTAATACCCACATCCCAATCGCCTTTCGAGCTGCCATCACGACGCTGGATGTAGGGTTTAAGCATCACCTCAAATCCAACACCACGAAGAATATGGTGGAACTGACGCTGCTTAGGGTCGTTACTCGCAATGGCATAAGCACGAGCACTTACCACCTCTTTCCCTTGTGTGGCAACATACCAAAACTGGTTGTAATCAAAATTGCTTCGATACGCTTCGCGACAGGTGTAATACACATTCTGTACATCAACCAAAATGGCGATTTTTTGTTTGCTTTCCGAACTCATCTATTTCTACGCTCAATTTATTTGCTGCCTACCCTATGCCAGTTTTGGAAAAAGCACAATGAGCCAATTCCACTAAACTTAACGTATAAAAAGTTATTTGGGTTTCTAGGGGAACTGTCATGGGCGGAAAGTTACTAGTGATACTACTTTCTTGTATCTTGTCATCGACAGCATTTGGTTATCCAGCGCACTCCAAATACTGGCCACATAGAAGTGTGCTCTACTTTGCGCCGGAAAATGATGAATACGTCAAACAATTCTTGCTAGAAACACTTATGAATGAGTGTGAGTTGGAAGACAGAGATGTCGTCACACTGGTCATTACAGAACAAGGTTATACTTTTCCTGCTTGGCTTAAAGAAGAGTTCGACCTAAAAATGCTAGCTCGTCTTTATGAGGTCGAAAAAGGTTCTCATACTGCTATTTTGCTTGGTAAAGATGGTCTAGAAAAGCACCGTTGGGGCGCAGAAACAGACTGGCCGTTTATCAACAACCTCATTGATCAAATGCCTATGCGTAAGCAAGAAATGCAGAGGCAACAAAGCCCCTGTAAAATATAGTCACTTCTGGGCAGTATTACTTTGCGAACCAATCCAATTTGTTGTGCAGCTGAGTAACGCTACCAACCACAATCAATGCTGGGCTCACGGCTTCCTCTGCCATGCTGGATAGCTCGTTCAACTTTCCTTGGAACACGCGCTGCTCCGGGCGCGTTCCGTTTTCAATAATGGCGCATGACATCTCAGGGTCTAAGCCGTGAGTGATCAGCTTATCCATAATGTGGCCGCTTTGCTTTAAACCCATGTAGAACACAAGCGTGTTGTTGGATTGCGCCAGTGAATGCCATTCAATCTCACGACCATCTTTTTGTACGTGACCAGTGATAAATTGAACGCTTTGCGCATGGTCGCGGTGTGTTAATGGAATACCAGCATAAGCCGTTGCACCCGCTGCTGCTGTGATACCCGGAACCACTTCGTATTTAATACCAAATTCCGCTAGTTCTTCTAGTTCTTCACCACCACGGCCAAATATAAATGAGTCACCGCCCTTCAGACGTACAACACGCTTACCTTCTTGCGCTTTCTGCACCAAGATTTGATTGATTTGATCTTGAGGCACGCAGTGAAAGTCCAATTTTTTGCCAACGTAAATCATCTCTGCTGATGCATGAGCCAATTCAAGAATATCTTTCGACACCAATCGGTCGTACACCACAACTTCAGCCGCTTGAATGGCTTTTAAGCCTTTTACTGTGAGCAAATCAGGATCACCTGGACCTGCACCAACAAGAGAAACTAAGCCGCTGTTTAAAGATGAGTGAGCAGTAGTCATATCAACGCCTATCGAAAAATTTAGATATAAAGAGTAACACTCGCGTTATGCACTTAGGGCTAAAACCACTCTAAGGAGTTATTACTTTTTATAGCTAAACCAATAAAATATGTCTCGAAAGTGAAAGTTAAAAATTGAAATCCAAGTTAGAGAACAGTCCCGCCCATCCAGAAGCGGGACCATATTAAGCGAATTACCCGTTAATGGTTATTTAGCCATTGCAGGTTGTGCTTTTACTTCTTCTTCAGCATTGATAGAAGGCGCAGTTTTAGCGTGAGTTAGGTACAGTGGAATACAAGTCATTACTAGACCACCAACAATGTTACCTAGGATGGTTGGGATAAGGTTGAAGTTCAACCAAGTCGCGATACCAAAATCAGCACCTAGAATCATACCTAATGGGAATAGGAACATGTTTACTACTGTGTGCTCGAATACTAGTGCGAAGAAGATGAAGATTGGGAACCACATCATTGCTACGCGACCAGACACTGAACGTGCAGTCATGTTGCCGATAACGCCTAGACATACCATTAGGTTACAGAAGATGCCACGTACGAAACACGTGATCCATCCGTCCATACCCATGTTTTCAAAACCAAGGCTACGCGCGGTAGAAACAGCCACAAATTTCTTCGCTACTGCGTTCAGTTCTAGAGAGAAGTTACCTGTTAGTGAGATAGCCACTAGGTAAGCAACGATTAGAGAACCGATAAGGTTACCCAAGCCCACAAGACCCCAACAACGGAAGATACGACCCCAAGTGATACCAGGACGGTTTGCAAACTTAGCCAGAGGCGCTAGACCAAAAACACCGGTTACTAGGTCATACCCCATCACACTTAGAATCACGAAACCAACTGGGAAGACAAGCGCACCAACGATGCCAATACCCGTTTGTACAATCGCGGTAATAGCAACCACCACCGCAAGCGAAAGAATAACGCCAGCCATCGTACCGCGAAGCAGAAGATCTCGCGTGCTTGTATTGGTTTTCGCTTCACCAACATTGATCATGGTTTGCACGAATTCTGCAGGCTTAAAATCAGTAGACATGAATGTGTCCTTATCCAAAATTGAAAGTTAAAAAGTTAAAGATTGAATAGAGAAAGGCTTCCCGTTGACACCTGAACGCTGTCTACAACACCTCGCTTCCCTGTTCCCCTGAGTTGATGCGTGGAAAGCCTTTGTCTATTAAATCTAGGTTTCAGTTCATTCCCTCCCCCTAAGAGGAGGGAATGAAAACCAAGCTTACGCAGAGATTTCTACTTCGCCGTTGGTTACACGCGTTTTGTACGCTTTCACGCTAAAACGTTCGTCTTCCATGCACGCACCTGTTGTCAGGTTAAAGCGCTGCTTCTTAAGTGGGCTAGCCACCCAAAGCTCGCCTTGGTGCTCACAGATCAAACCGCGAGAAAGCACGTTTGATTGGAAGAACGGGTCTGTGTTGCTGATCGCCAGCACTTCTTCTGCTTGTGTTGGGCGAAATACCGCAACTTGCTGACCATTAACCAAAGCACAAACGCCAGTGCCCGGTACGATGTCGCTGATTTGGCAAATCTTTTCAAATGACATAATCAACCTTCCCTTATGCTTCAGTGATCGCTACGTGTAGGATGTCGCCTTTCGCTTCAGGGTGTTTTTCCGTGAAGGTTGCTGGGCGGTGCTGTTCACGCTCTTGTACAAACACGACGTTTTCATCGCGCTTGTCAGAGTTGATGAAGTGCGCGAAACGAGTCAGTTGTGATTCGTCGTTGATGGTCGCAGTCCACTCACACTCGTACTCGTCTACAAGCTTCGCTACGTCTGCCTCTAGTTGAGCGTTGATACCAAGCTTGTCGTTAACAATCACTTCGCGTAGGTAGTCAACGCCACCTTCCATGTTTTCCATCCAAACTGATGTGCGTTGTAGTGGCGCAGCAGTACGGATGTAGAACATCATGAAGCGGTCGATGTACTTAATCAGCGTTTCTTTATCTAGGTCACTTGCAAGTAGGTCTGCGTGACGAGGCTTCATACCACCGTTACCACATACGTACATGTTCCAACCTGCATCAGTCGCGATAATGCCAAGGTCTTTACCTTGTGCTTCCGCACACTCACGAGTACAACCAGAAACACCGAACTTCATCTTATGAGGTGTACGAATGCCTTTGTAACGGTTCTCGATGTAAGAACCTAGACCAACAGAATCTTGAACGCCGTAGCGGCACCACGTTGAGCCAACACATGTCTTCGCCATACGAAGTGCTTTTGCGTACGCTTGACCTGTTTCGAACCCAGCGTCGATAAGCTTGCGCCAAATCTCTGGAAGATCGTCTTTTTGAGCACCAAACAGACCAATACGTTGAGCACCGGTTACTTTGGTGTATAGGTTGTATTCTGCTGCAACGTTCGCTAACGCACCCAGTGCTTGAGGTGTTACTTCACCACCCGCCATACGTGGGATAACAGAGTAAGTACCGTCTTTTTGGATGTTACCTAGGAAGTTATCGTTCGTGTCGTGCAGCTTAACCAGTTGTGGCTTAAGAATGTGCTCACCCCAGCAAGAAGCCAAGATAGAACCAGCCAGTGGTTTACAAACTTCACAGCCGTAACCTTTACCGTATTTCTCTAGAAGCTCATCAAACGTTTTGATCTCTTCAATACGGATTAGGTGGAACAGCTCTTGGCGTGAGTATGCAAAGTGCTCACACACGTCGTTCTTCACTTCGATACCAGATTTAGCAAGCTCAGCATTTAGAACAGACGTCACTAGAGGAATACAACCACCACAGCCTGTACCTGCGCCAGTCACTGCTTTGATGTCGCCCAATGTGTGGTGACCATTAGCCACCGCTTGTGCGATCTTGCCTTTGGTTACGTCGAAACAAGAACAGATCACTGCGCTTTCTGGTAGAGCATCTGCACCTAGTGCTGGTTTCTCAGCGCCTGCGTGTGCAGGAAGGATCAACGCATCTGGGTGTTCTGGTAGGTCGATTTCGTTCAACATAAGTTGAAGCAGATCGCCGTAGTCAGAGGTATCGCCAACCATTACCGCGCCAAGCAATTTCTTATTGTCTTCAGAAACGACAAGACGTTTGTAAACTTCTTGCTCTTCGTTCTGGTAAACGTAACTCTTACACCCTTCAGTACGACCGTTCGCGTCACCGATAGAGCCTACTTTCACGCCAAGAAGTTTCAGCTTCGCAGACATGTCAGCGCCTTCGAATTTGCTTTCTGTGTTACCTAGTAGGTGGTCAACAGCAACGGTCGCCATCTTGTAGCCAGGAGCAACAAGGCCGTAGAACATTTCGTTCCAAGACGCACACTCACCGATAGCGTAGATGTTCTCATCAGAAGTCTGACAATGGTCGTTGATAGCAACACCGCCACGAGGTGCCACTTCTAGCTCCATTTGGCGTGCTAGTTTGTCTTGTGGGCGAATACCTGCAGAGAATACGATGAAGTCTGTTTCTAGCTCTGAACCGTCAGCAAAACGCATAACGTTGCGTGCGTTTGTGCCTTCTGCCGCAATCTCAAGCGTGTTTTTGCTGGTGTGAACGTTCACGCCCATACGCTCGATTTTTTGACGAAGTTGGTTACCACCAGCAAGGTCAAGTTGCTCAGCCATTAGCTTCGGTGCGAACTCAACAACGTGCGTTTCTACACCCAGAGCTTTCAATGCGCCCGCAGCTTCAAGACCTAGCAGACCACCACCGACAACAACGCCTGATTTGCTCTTCTTCGCACACGCTTCGATCGCTTTAAGATCTTCGATAGTACGGTAAACAAAACAGTCTTTGCTTTCGTGACCTTTGATAGGTGGAACAAATGGGAATGAGCCAGTAGCAAGAATCAGCTTGTCGTATTGAACTTCGCGACCAGTGCTTGAGTAAACAATGCGGTTTTCACGGTTGATGTTAATCGCGCGTTCGCCGATCAGCATGTTAATACCGTGTTTCTCGTAGAAGCCTTCTTTTACTAAAGAAAGTTCATCTGCAGTATGGTGAGAAAAGTAAGAGGAAAGGTGCACACGGTCGTATGCGACACGAGGTTCTTCACAGAAAACCGTAATGTCTATATTAGACATATCAGCTTTCTCGACTAAGTCTTCAATATAACGGTGCCCTACCATACCGTTACCGATGACTACTAGCTTCAACTTGCTCATTATAATTCCTAAGGGTTAGGTTCTTATCACTGAGCTCATTGTTAATTGTGAAAGAAAATTAATACATGATGTAAATCAATTACAATTTCAAACTACCCTAAAGGGGTAGATGAACGTATTTATCTGACTATTGCGAAATAAAAAGTAATTTATTAACGGATATTGGTAGTTTTAACAAACTGAGATAACCGAAGCCATGCTAGCAACGGACTATACCGTTTTGCTTTTATGAAGTTAGGCTGACCATCGAAACCGAGCACACCTACGATAAATCCTGCTTTGCTTCTAAACGACGCACTCACTTGACTTCACCGTTTCAAGGTGATCAGAGAACAATATCTGAAGTGATTGAAAGATTTAGAAAAATCAAGCTTCACAACAAAAATTTTTTACTAGCTAAGTCGCACTATAAAGACTAAAATCAGGTTTAGTTCATATGGAATAGCGTCCATATGATTGATACCGTAATTGACATATAGAGTGCCGTCCCATTTTTGTGAGGCGGCCTTTTATTTGGGAGTCATAAAATGTCAGAAAACAATTCTATCTACATCTCAAGCTTAGATATGAACCGAATCACGGCCTTGTTGGATAAAATGCCAAACATCGCAGCGGAGCTTGTGGAATTAGAAGCAGAGCTCGACCGAGCAACAGTTCTTGAGCCAGAACAAATGCCAGATAACGTGGTCACGATGAACTCGACTGTAGAGTTTAAATTTTCAGGTGAAGATAGAACCATGACAAAGACACTGGTTTACCCTTCTGAACTGAAAAGCAGTGATGATATCTCTATTTTTGCACCCGTAGGCAGCGCACTGATCGGTTTGTCTGTCGGCCAAAAACTTGACTGGCCAATGCCAAATAATCAAGTGAAGACAATTGAAATTGTCGATATCACATACCAACCTGAGCGTTGTGGTGCACTAAACCGCTAACCCTCAGTAGTCCCGGTGCAAAGGCCTCCATTTAAGACTTTGCACCAGGAGAGCCCCTCGCTTACCCCCTATTCCCTTCTTTGTTTTCCAAGCATTTACTTTACTGCTCTTAAGTAACATCACCGATTCTTTATTATTTACCGCATATTCAATATTTATATCTCCAAGCTCAATCATAGAAATTGCAAAGTATTTTTCGTATATTGTCGCTCCGAAAACGACGTAAATTATGCGCAAAATGGAAGAATATCTAACTCGAATTGCCTGCTTAGAAAAAGAAAATGAAGAGCTGAAGCGGAAGAATGCGCGACTACAAGAAAAGTTGAATGCTGCACTCGACAGTAATGGACTGTGTTTGTGGGAGCAGCATATTCCTTCAGGTA
This sequence comes from Vibrio sp. Vb1026, assembly GCF_033338745.1. Lineage (NCBI taxonomy): Bacteria > Pseudomonadati > Pseudomonadota > Gammaproteobacteria > Vibrionales > Vibrionaceae > Vibrio > Vibrio sp. Vb1026. Next base: position 59,265 of record NZ_JAWOTH010000009.1, on the reverse strand, counting down.
CTTTGACGATATTCAATATGCAGTGGGGAAAAATGCTAGGTTATCAGCCCCATGAGTTAACCGCGACGGTTGAAACGTGGAAAAACAATCTCCACCCTGAAGATTATGATCTTGCGGTGGGTGCATTTGAAGATCACCTAGCAGGCAAGACCGACCTTTATGAGGTAGTGCATCGCATGATTCATAAAGACGGCAGTGATAGCTGGGTCTACGATCGAGGGCGCATCGTCGAGTATGGTTCTGATGGCGAACCACTACGGATGATGGGTACTCATATCGATATTACAAAAGAAAAGCGTTATGAGCAGCAACTGGCCAAGTTGGCTTCGAGTGATCCATTGACTGGATTGTTAAATAGAAAAGCAATTGAGGAAAACTTTAATCATCAACCTCAAACCGAACCGTCTCAGCAGTCTGCTTTAGTGTTTGTTGATATAGATAATTTTAAAGCAGTTAACGACCAGCTAGGCCATCATACTGGCGACACCCTCCTCATCAATATCGCCAATAGCTTAACAGAGCTTGCGTCAAGCAAGTCTCAAGTTGGACGCATAGGAGGCGATGAATTTGTTATCTTAAACTGGCATTCAAGTCGAGAGGAAATATCCCAACTTTGCAATCAACTCTTAGATTCAATCATTCCAGCGATAAATCAAGACTTACATAAAGTAACGATAGGAATGAGTATCGGTGTTTGTCTCTTTAACAAAGGAAAGCAACCGTTTAATGAAGTGTATCAAAAAGCCGATCACGCAATGTATGAGATAAAGAAAAATGGCAAAAATGGAGTACAATTTTTCAACTTAAAAAGTTGATATCTCTCCATAAATCATCATGTTATGAAATCAGTCATTTGCTACAACTTGAACTAACTAAAGATAAATTCTTTATATCTAAGCCAGTTACCGAAATTACCCCTAGGTACTCATAAATTTGGCACGATACAAATAAATCCCCTCCTCTCCTAGCATCAACCCAATAAGCAACTACACTCATTTAACTGATAGATTAATTACTACTATTATGAAGGGAGTTGTTTTTGATGGATACAAAACAGATTTCTACAGTTATCATAATTTTAGTTCTTTCTGCATTAGTAGTTGCTTATTTAAAGTTAACAACGGTATCAAATGCTATCCACAAACCTACAACAATCGGTATATCTAAGACGCCTCTGTCAGCCCCTTTTATCATTGCAGAGCACATAGGTGCGTTTGAAGAAAACGATTTAAACGTCGAACTTATCATGTGCTTTGGAGGGGTCGAATGTTCAAACCTACTTCTAGAAAACCATGTTAATTACGCCACTTTTTCTGAAAGCGTACTGATGTTTAAAAGCTTTGAATACAAAGATTTAGCATTAATCACTTCTTTTGCATCTTCTACGAATGATATTAAGCTGCTAACTAAAAAGCGGTCTGGCATAGAAAGTATAGATAAATTACCAGGAAAAAAGGTTGGTGTAATAAAAAAGAGCGCTAGCGAATATTACTTAGACTTGTTGCTACAGGTAAATGACATTGATTTAGAAAAAGTAGAAAAAATATCATCAACAACGCAGGTTATTATAAATCAGTTAATGCAAGGAAACGTCGATGCAATATCTACTTGGGAGCCATACGGATTTATGGCCAAGAATAGAATAAATGAAGAAGTAAAGAACATAGGAATTATTGGCGTGTATAAACTTTACTTTTTGCTTGTATCAAAAGAAATACACATTGAAAAATCAGATCAAGAAGTAATGAAAATAATAAAGTCACTTCATCACTCAATTAACTGGATGGATAAAAACCCTCATTTAACAATGAAAATACTATCACAAAAACTTAACACAACAGTTGAAGAAATATCTTGGAGTTGGGATGATTATAACTTTCGATTAAATTTAACGAATTCTTTATTATTTACATTACAATCAGAAGCTAATTGGGCATTAAAACAAAACTATGTAGAAGGACAGATTCCAAATTACAGAAAAATATTTAAAGAAAACTATATCAATTCATATTTTGATGGTCTAGATTAAAATGCATCGTTCGTTAAACCACTATTTAGCATCACTATTCAGTCTAAGCGTAATACTATGTATCAGCGTTATAGTATACATAAGCTTCATAAAAATAGAAGATTATAAAGCCAAGAAACAATTAAACCAAATAATGGACATACAAATATCATTAGAGTCATTAAGTAGTTATCTTTGGGCTTACACTCAAAATAGGGGAAAAAACAATTTCACACAATTCATGATTTCTCATAACAAATTAAACGAATTATTATCTCAAAATGAAGATGTTTTATACCTTACTAAAGACCTAAAAAAAATGAATCTCGAACTGTATTTTTTAGTTCAATACGAAAATAATCATTTACTAGACAAAGATCGCCATTATGATTCAGTCGTAAATTATAATAAATCAAATCCTGTCATACAATCCAGAATAAACATTGTATCCCAGGATATGAATAATGAAATAATATATATTTATAAAAAAATACTTAATAATAAGTCTACAAAACTACAAAATTTAAATTATTACACTCAAGCAGGTATTATTTTTATCTCTCTGGTTGTTATGCTATTATGCTTTTATATAAAAATAAAGTTCAAGAGAAGCTTTCAAAGGTTTATAAATGGAATAAAACAATTAAGCAGGTCAAATTTTGACTATAAAATCCCTTCAGAAAATCAATTCACGGAATTTGAAAATCTGTCTTGTTACTTCAATAAAATGGCGGCATTGTTAAACCACACAACAATATCAAAATCAAAACTTAAAGAAGAAGTAGAGAATCAAACTTCAGTTCTAAATCGTCAAAAAGAAAGTTTGGTATTTTTGTCTGAGCACGACTCCTTAACTAATATCTACAATCGTCGAGCAATAGAAAAACATTTGATCCAGCTTACGCGTAATTTCAGAGGCAGTGAGAATAGTTTTAGTTTGTTTTTTATAGATTTAAATTTATTTAAGGATATTAACGATAGCCATGGCCATGAGGCAGGTGATGCAGTGTTAAAATCTGTAGCTAGTAGATTATCAAGTATTATCGACGAATCAGACATGGTAGGCCGCTTTGGTGGAGATGAATTTATTATTATTCATCGTTCACACACAACAGGTACGTCTCTGTCTGCATGTGCACTACGCTATATCCAAGAAATAGAAAAAGTAATTCATTTTAAAGGTAAAGAGTTATGCGTCGGAGCTAGCATTGGTATTGCACTCTATCCTGAGCATGGGTCGAATGTACATGAATTATTAACAGCGGCAGACAAGTCTATGTATCAGTCAAAACGTTCTAAAGCTAGCTCGTTCACTATTGTCGACAACAGCAGTTCGCTGTTAAAGAGGCCTATGTTTTAATCTAAAGTAGCTGTGGAAACGTTCTACATGCGAATATTCAACGACATCGACCACTGTGGCCACTTACAGTAATAAAGCCGCTTTTATCACATAGCAAAAGCTAAACTCGTAAGCTAAACGCTCTCCAGGCATTGAAGAAAAATAATCCATTGTGAATGGTTAATCCTCCCCTTTTAAACGTCAACTTTCACCACCATATGATAGTTAAGATTCATTAACAGGTTATAACTATCCTATGTCTTTTCCTCGTTTATCTGTTCTGGATTTGGCACCCGTGTCCGACGGAACAAACTTCACCGAAACGTTCGAACGCTCCGTTGAATTAGCTCAATCAATCGAGTCCTGGGACTATCATCGGTTTTGGATGGCTGAACACCATAACATGCCCGACATCGCCAGTGCCGCAACCAGTGTATTACTCAGTCATATTGGAGCGCACACGAACTCGATCCGTTTAGGATCAGGTGGAATCATGTTACCTAACCATGCACCACTAGTTATTGCAGAGCAATTCGGAACGTTAGAGGCATTATACCCTGGTCGTATTGACCTCGGATTAGGACGCGCACCAGGCACCGACTACCAAACAATGCATGCATTAAGGCGGGAACCAGAGCATATGGATCCTGACTTTGAAGAGCTGTTGGAGGAACTTAATTTCTTTCTTGGTCCCGTATCTCGAAATCAACCAGTCGCGGCTTATCCAGGTAACAACACATCTCTGCCGATTTGGCTTCTGGGGTCGAGTACATACAGCGCACGTTTAGCAGCTAAGAGAGGCTTACCTTTCGCATTTGCTGCACACTTTGCTCCAGATGCAATGTCTCGTGCTCTAAACTTTTATCGAGATGAGTTTGTCCCATCCGAGCATTTAGCTCAACCCTATGTGATGATTTGTGCCAACGTTATCGTAGCGGATACTCAGTCACATGCAGATTTTCTCGCGACAACAGAGAAGCAAAAATTCTTAAAAATGATTCGCGGCAATCGCGAAAAACTTCGCGCACCAGTGAAAAGTATGGCACCACTATGGTCAGCACAGGAAAAGCTTCACGTTGAAACTCAATTACGTGAATCTATCCATGGTGATCAAACATATGTAAGACAGAAAATTGAGAAACTTTTGGAACGCACTGGGGCAGATGAAATTATGGTAAACACGATGGTGTTTGAACAATCTGAGAAGTTGAGATCCTACAGGTTACTATCGGAACTCATGGACAAGTAAAAGAATGGAGGCGCCTCCCGGAGTCGAACCGAGGTCCACGGATTTGCAATCCGCTGCATAGCCACTCTGCCAAGGCGCCTTTCTGATTTTGTATCTCTGTCACCAAAGATTTTGATGGTGCCCCGGGCCGGACTTGAACCGGCACAGCGCGAACGCCGAGGGATTTTAAATCCCTTGTGTCTACCAATTCCACCACCAGGGCAACGCAATCATGCGATGGGTTAGACACCATCTATCTCGCGACCTTTGCCGTGAGAACGAGGCGTACTTTAACGGATTAATTTATCTGGTCAACAAAAAATTAGTCTTTTTTATTCAAATGGTTAAAAAGACGACTCTAACGAACAAAGGGCGATCATTTTGCTTATTTGATCATCAATACGCTTTGCTTTCGTGCCTTTTAACCTTCTCATTTTATATCAATGAAGAGCCAACAAATCGCGCAAGTTAACAGTATGGGTATAAACTTAACGTGTATTTCAGAGAACAAAATAGCGCTCATCATGTTTCGAAAACCATCATTTCACTTACCCTTACATGCCGACTCCGAACTCGACTTCGTAGTGCCCCACTTCTTCCTTACTGAATTTGATTATGCACGCTCTCTGGAGCAGGGAGTCATCGACGACTTGGATCCTGAATATACACACCAATATCGCGTCACACTGAGGCGCATACGCTCACTATGCTCACTACTTCGCGAACTGATCCCTCCTTTTGAACAGCGTATTTTGAAACCTCATTTAAGAATAATGATGAAGAAAACAAATAAGCTGCGTGATTTGGACGTATTTATCTTGGACAAAAACCAATACATTGAAATGCTCCCAAATCACAAATCGTCTCTTGAGCAACTTTTTTGCTTTATAGAATCTGAACGTGCTTACGAACAAGCAAAAGTTACGCGTTGGCTAGATACACAAGAATACACAACGCACTGCACTTTGATCAGGAATAGTATGTTGCGAAGTACGCAACACGAACCAGTGGATAGCAACGTACCTGCGTTACTTTTCGCAAGCCAAAAAATCTCCGTTCAATTTAAAAAAGTTGATAAAGCACGACGCAAAATCTCGGACAAAAGTCGTGACAGCGTGATTCATTCGATGCGGATAAAGTGCAAAGCGCTTCGTTATTTGTTAGAAGGATTTTCCACGCTCTATCCTTCCCAACAGCACAAAAACAACGTGAAACAACTAAAACTATTGCAAGACAAGCTCGGTGACTTTAACGACACTTCAAGTCAAATTGAATTTTTCGCACAACTCAAAGAAACAGCAAATCTCAATAAACAAGATCGTAAGGCTTTGAAAAAGCTAATTAACGTGCTTAGCGAACATCATGAACTCTCTCGCCAAACCATCTTGACGCATTTAAGCCAGTTTGAGTCTTTCATTCGCGATTCCAATACACAAAATCTCTACCGACCCTAAATCAAGGTTCACGTATTCTTAATATTCATTAATTACAGTCAATCGTTGGGCTCCATTAAGAAAGATAACGTGAAACCATTAAAACGATACCAATACGAGCGCTATGCGGTGCTTTGTAATCTCGCCTACCCTCGCGTCTTCAGACAAACTCAATATGGATTCGATCCTAATGGGCAACGAGTCATTAGAAATGAACACGGTAAGATTATGATTCGCGTGCTCTGGAGTAAAAAACAGAGTGAAGTGGTCGTAGTGATTAAAGGCTCACACAGTATCAGTGATTGGTTGTTGAACTTCGCGATGTGGACGAGAAGCTGTCGAAGGTTGGGACTAAACTATCGCATTCACGCGGGTTTCTATCATCTGTTGTTCCAAGAAAGTTTACCGAGCCGGAATGAAGATCGGTTAGGGTTGACCGTGATCGAACGCCTCGAAGGTATCGTTGTACCACTTATTCTCAGGGGAAAAAGAATCACTATTACTGGCCACTCTTCAGGTGGCGCGATTGGCAGTGTTTTTGCTGACTATATTGAGAAAAAATACCCCAAAAGCATTAAACGCGTGGTCACTTTCGGACAGCCCGCTGTCGGAGATTGGACGTTTAAGAAACGCTACCGTTTGGGGCACAAAACATACAGGATTTGTTGCGACATCGACATCGTGACCTTTATGCCGCCCGTACCTTTTTTGTATTGGCATGTAGGCAAAATGCTATGGTTATATAACGGGAGAATATACGAGAACACCCCAACGCTCATACGGCTTGGGCGCTCCTTATTTAGTTGGTTAATGCGACCGTTCTCTTATCACTTTATGAGTAAATACATTCGCGACAAAGACTTTTTTGATGAACGCTGAGTTAAACATCCGAAAGGTATGACGTACAGACACCAAAAAGCCGGACTTCGCCGGCTTTACGATTAAGTGGTGATCTACAGAGAGGCGATTTCTTTTTCAAGTTGATATTTGTTATCTGTGACAATTCGCTCTAACACTTCAACACGTCGCTTCAAGTCACCAATTTGCTTGTTAAGGTTATCTTGTTCTTCTCGGCTCATCGTATTACGTTCAGATATCTCCAACGCTCTTACTTCTTTACGATGGTTCAAGATTAACTTTATTATCCCGCCCCCAAATATGGCACCGAACACAATAGCCACAACCAATACATCAGCAATAGATTCCATTCTTTATCTTCCTCTAGATTATGCTCAACTATAAGTTACTCATTTGTCGAATGAATATCAAATAACACATTGATTCATTGAAGAGTTTTATCAAGAATTGCCTACTCTGTATCAAAATCACAGGAATGGATTATTCAACGCCAACCCAAACCGAGACAGATCCGCCGTTTACTGGGAACTCAGCCCAACCATTCGCATCAGTCCAAACTTCTTCAGTTCGGAGACCCAACTTGTCTACGTAGCGAGCACTTGGTTTACCCGTATACATCCACTTCGAGCCGCCAGATCCATCACTCATGATCACGGCCATTGAATGTGGATGCTTTGCATCACCTTCTCGAGTCCAACCAATTACGTCCCAGTGGTCGAGATAAGAATGTTGTTTGCCATACGCATAATCTTTACGCAGTGTTACTAGCTCTTCAATGTAAGGCACTTTGACCATATTGATGTCATGCCCTTTATCACTGTACTGCGCGCCGTAGTAATCTGCATAAAACACGGATGGATAGCCTTCTTCACGCAATAAGATAAACGCGTAAGCGAGCGGCTTAAACCACCAATCAACCGTCGACTCCAAAGCCTGCAAAGGTTGAGTGTCATGGTTTTCTACTAAGGTTACCGCTTTGACTGAATTGTCCTTCATCAGCGTACCATCCATGATTTGACGCATATCGTAGCTACCACCCGATTTAGACGCATTGTAGAAGTTCATATGTAACGGTGCGTCGAATAGAGACATGCTGCCAGAAGTTTTGGTGATAAAGTTATGCAACTGATTAACATCGTAGTTCCAGTACTCTCCGACCGTGAATAGTTCTTTCCCTGTTTTCCAACGTAGGTGATCAATCCATTCTTGCAGGTATTGATATTTGATGTGCTTCACCGCGTCCATTCTAAACCCATCCACACCCGTCATGTTGATATACCACTCGCCCCAGTCTTTCAGCTCTTGCTTCACTTCAGGGTGATCCATGTCTAGATCAGCGTACATAAGGTAATCGTAGTTGCCTTTTTCCGAGCTAACTTCCCAATCCCATGCCTTACCCTCACCTTTGAATTTGAAGATAGCTTTTTCTTCGCCAGCATCGTCCCAATCCACGCCATCAAAGTGGTACCACGTCCAATGAAAGTTTGAGTACTTGTCGTTGCGCCCAGGGAAATCAAACTCTACCCACGCTTCAATCCATTTATCACCAAGTTCAATATTTCGGTTGTTCCAATCTACTCGCTTGGTATCAACCCAAGACTTTCCATCCGCACCACCGCGATGGTTGAACACCACATCGCCATAAATCTGGATATTGTTTTTATGGGCAGCATTGATGGCGCTTAGGTACTGATCTTTGGTGCCATACTTGGTGCGCACCGAACCTTTTTGATCAAACTCTCCCAAATCGTACATATCATAAACGCCATAACCGACGTCGTTGCTACCACCAGCACCTTTATAGGCGGGTGGTAACCATAACGCAGTAAAGCCGTTATCAGATAATGCCGACGCGTTGTTTTCAACTTGTGTCCAGAGTGCACCGTCATTTGGCACATACCAATGGAAATACTGCATCATGGTGCCATTTTGTGCCGCCATTACAGGCGAACTGAGCAGCAAAGTTAAGGGTAAAAGTGTAGGTTTAAGGTTGAATGTTTTCATTATTTTTCTCTCACGTTAAGGACTAGAATCCTCCTTTCTGCATATACGCACCAAGCGATACTAACTATGACGCTAGCTAGGTTGCTGCCTGTAATACAAAAAGTTCGGATTACAATCGAAGAGAAACTATCACCAATCACACTATACAATTATTGAGTTGTCTAACATTTATAAAATCAATGATTAGCGCATTAAAAATATTGAATGGTGATCAAAACATGGGAGACTTTAGGAAAGCGCGAAGGGTTACGAAAAGGCGGACTAAAAACGAAAAAAGCCAGTCATTTAAGACTGGCTTTCGAAATAGTGGAGGCGCCTCCCGGAGTCGAACCGAGGTCCACGGATTTGCAATCCGCTGCATAGCCACTCTGCCAAGGCGCCTTTCTGATTTTGTATCTCTGTCACCAAAGATTTTGATGGTGCCCCGGGCCGGACTTGAACCGGCACAGCGCGAACGCCGAGGGATTTTAAATCCCTTGTGTCTACCAATTCCACCACCAGGGCAACGCAATCATGCGATGGGTTAGACACCATCTGTCTCAGCGACCTTTGCCGTGAGAACGAGGCGTACTTTAACGGATTAATTTATCTGGTCAACAATAAATTTTATCTTTTTGATTTAAGTGCTTAAAAAGCGATCTGCCTAGTATATTTGGCATTCAATTAGACCAATAAGCACCCGTTCCCTTTCATTAGCTATAAAGTCATACGCATACTAGTGCCCGAAACTGCTTCGAGGTAAACACGCGACTATCAGCTATGAACGCTGATCTTTTCACCGCTGTAACATCTGTAACAATTTGATTCCCTACTCTTGGCACGACTGCGTACAGAACATCATATTTTGTTACCGATAACTTTATATCGAATGTGGTCGTACCTTTATAAAATCATTGACTTTTTTTATTTTCAAACAAAGCTCAATTCATTATCGAAAATATCAATAAATAATGGTACGTTACACGAGTTGCAGTAATTTAATGGACATATATCACATATAAGGATGTGGTTTACTTTGGCGACACAACATAAGAAAAACAAGGTATATCACTAATGTCTATCAAGAATCTTTCTATAGCGAAAAAGATATCGCTATCGTTTTTACTCATTGCCATCGTCAACATTGCATTTGGCGTATTTTTATCTACAGAGCTCAAAAGCATCAAATCTGAGCTTTTAAACTATACCGACGATACGCTTCCTGCAATGGAAAGGGTCGATTCGATTCGAGATCACTTGTCTCGCTGGCGCCGAGCTCAATTTGCTGCGTACACTTATGAAGACGCAGACCAAGTCAAAACTAAAATTTCTAACAATATTAGAGAACGCGAAAAGATCACTAGAGAGCTCAACGCTTACGGTGAAACTATCTGGCCTGGCGAAGAGCAGCAAACTTACCAGCGTCTTATGCGTCAGTGGAAAAAGTACTTGGTTACTATGGACCAGTACAATGAAGCGATGCTAGCTAACGACAAAAGCAAGGCCCACCCTATTTTGGCGAACTCTTTGTCTGCTTTCGAAGCGGTTGACTCAGAGTTAGGCGAACTAATCCGTCTCCTTAAAGAAGCTATGGATAGCAACAAAACTCATATCCTGTCCTCTGTAAATGGATTGAGTAATTCTTCAATTGCAAGTAACGTGATTATTCTACTGATCATGGTAGGCATGACATACGTGCTGACTCGCCTAATTTGTGGCCCACTTAAACTTGTTGTTGAGCAAGCAAATGCCATCGCGACAGGTGATCTATCAAGTGACATTGACCGTAAAGCAATCGGCAATGACGAGCTTGGTGAACTGGCAGACGCGACCACTAAGATGCAAGACGACTTACGCCAAGTTATCGATAATGTGATTGCTGCAGTTACTCAGTTAAGCAGCGCTGTCGAAGAGATGAACCAAATCTCCGATATTTCTGCGTCTGGTATGAAAGATCAACAGCTGCAAATTACGCACATCGCAACAGCAATGACAGAAATGAAAGCGGCCGTAGCCGATGTTGCTCGTAACACTGAAGACTCAGCGAACCAAGCTAACGAAGCAAACCGCCGCACACAACACGGTGTTCGTGAAACCCAAGGTATGGTTGACGCGATTCAAGAAGTTTCAAACGTAATTGGCGCTGCAGGCGATACCGTAGCAGAGCTTGAACAGCAATCGAATAAAATTAACGTGATCGTGGATGTTATCCGCGACATCGCCGATCAAACCAACCTACTTGCACTTAATGCAGCCATTGAAGCGGCGCGTGCTGGTGAGTCTGGTCGTGGCTTTGCCGTCGTTGCAGACGAAGTTCGAACTCTTGCCGGCCGTACGCAAGATTCAACGAGTGAAATCACTTCGATCATTGAGCAGCTACAATCACTTGCAAAAGACGCAAAATCAGCCACTGAACTTTCTAGAACCAGTATTTCAGAATGTGCAGAACAAGGCATTCAATCAAAACAGCTGATGAGCGACATTGAGCATTCGATTTCGGACATCTCAGACATGGGTACCCAAATCGCCACGGCTTGTAACCAGCAAGACTCTGTTGCAGAAGAGCTTAACCGCAGCATTGAAAACATACATTTGGCATCTCAAGAGGTCTCGCAAGGTTCGGAGCAAACCGCACAGGCGTGCCGCGAACTAAGCCAGCTATCCATTTCTCTTAAAGATATAATGGGCCGCTTTAAACTGAGTTAAACTCAGTGGGTACCTTAGTAGATATCAAATCAATCCCGATTTGCTTAAATTGAATGTCATCACTGAGGTATATTTAGGTATATATTAAATCACTATCTTAATAAACGCTCCAAAGCACCACTTGGAGCGTTTTACTTCGTCAGGTACTTTCCCCAAGTACTCAATAACATAACCAATACAAAAAACGCGTACGGAGACTTTATGCGCTTAAATAAAACCTTACTATCACTGACTATCGCTGCTGCAATCGCGGTTCCTGTAATGCAAGCTACTGCTGCTCCTCTTCAAATTAGCAATACAGCAGCAAAAGCAGAGCAAGTTCAAGGTGCTAACGCTTGGCTAGAAATAAACTTAGGTCAGTTCCGTGATAATATTGAGCAGTTTAAATCGCACATGGATGGCAAAACGAAAATCTGCGCCGTGATGAAAGCCGACGCATACGGCAATGGTATCGCAGGCCTGATGCCGACTATTATCGAGCAACAAATTCCTTGCGTTGCCGTTGCAAGTAACGCCGAAGCACAAACTGTTCGCGACAGTGGCTTTAAAGGCCAACTTATGCGTGTACGCTCAGCGGATATTGGCGAGATTGAAGCCGCAATCGACCTAAATGTCGAAGAGTTGATAGGCACAGCAGAGCAAGCTAAAGCACTGTCTAAACTAGCCGAGAAATCTGGTAAAGAAATCAAAGTTCACCTTGCTCTGAACGACGGTGGTATGGGGCGTAATGGTGTTGATATGACGACAGAAGCGGGCAAGAAAGAAGCGCTAGAAATCGCTCAACAAGCTGGCGTTAGTATTGTTGGTATCATGACTCATTTCCCTAACTACAATGCAGACGACGTGCGCCAAAAGTTAGCTTCATTCAAAGACAGTTCTGCATGGCTGATTAAAGAAGCGAATCTAAAACGCGACAACATTTTACTGCACGTAGCTAACTCTTACACCGCGCTTAATGTTCCTGAGGCGCAGCTTGATATGGTTCGCCCTGGTGGCGTTTTATACGGAGACCTACCGACTAACCCTGAGTACCCTTCTATCGTGTCTTTCAAAACACGCGTGGCATCCGTTCACCACCTGCCAAAAAATAGCACAGTCGGTTACGACAGTAGCTACACAACAAGCAAAGAAAGCTTAATGGCGAACATTCCTGTTGGTTACTCTGATGGTTACCCACGAAAAATGGGGAATGCGGCAGAAGTTCTGATCAATGGCCAACGTGCAAAAGTTGCGGGCGTTGCTTCAATGAACACTACAATGGTAGATGTTACAGGTATCAAAGATGTTGAGCCTGGTTCTGAAGTTGTTTTGTTTGGCTCCCAACAAGGCAAAACGATTTCAGCTGCTGAGATGGAAAAACACGCAGAAGTCATCTTCCCTGAACTATACACGGTTTGGGGAAGCGCGAACCCTCGTGTCTACGTAAAATAAACCTATTCAGTTATTCGTAACAGAGCGAAAAAGCGAGCCTGGTGCTCGCTTTCTTTCTTATCTACTAATTTGTACTAGCTCGTGATTCTATCAATTAAACAGAGCTTACTATTTCTGTTGTTTTACTCTCCTTTAGCACTACCAAGTGCGACTCTCTACACTCTGTTTCTTAAAGCCGCTTGGATGGCTCAATTTTATATAGCACTTAGTGTTTGAAAGCCCTTCTAATTGATGTTAAACATGAAGTTTACAAAAGAATAACAAACACACTCGTATGGCACTGCCCCTTTGCCTGCTAGCTAGGTATCTCTATGACAGAAAATACTCAACATCTTCAACGCTCCTCCGCTGAGTTGCACGAATTTAATCGGCTTGACGTCTGGAACGGATTCACCCAACTTTTACCCCTCTCTATGTTCGTGGTCATATTTGGCCTCGCTTTCGGTGTTGCTGCGGTACAGACTGGACTAGATGTATTTCCCACTATGTTGATGAGCACACTGGTCTTCGCCGGAGCTTCACAATTTGCCACGTTAGAAATGTGGGGAGCAGAAGTCCCTCTCATTCCAGTTCTTATTACTGTATTTGCTATTAATGCTCGTCACCTCTTGATGGGAGCCACACTTTATCCATGGTTACGACAACTCCCACCAACAAAACGTTACGGTGTAATGCTGGTAGCATCAGACGCTAACTGGGCAATGGCACTCAATGCATTTGGTAGAAAAGAACCAGGCTTTGGCTTGCTTGTTGGTGGCGGCTTAGCGATGTGGTCTTTTTGGATTGTGGGAACCTGGATCGGCATTTATTTTGGTAGCGCAATCAAAGATCCGGTGGGCCTAGGGCTCGATATGGTTATGGGATGCTTCCTGCTGTCTATGGTGGTGGCTGGGCCGAAAGACTTAAGAATCTTTGCAATTTGGGCCATAGCAGCAGCCTCTTCTATGTTGGCGTATTGGTATTTGCCAGAGAATAGCCACGTAGTGGTTGGCGCCATTACTGGCGGAGTCTTGGGTGCTTGTTGGAAGGAGAGGAAAGCATGAACATCGAAACAACCTTAGGTGGCACACTGCTTATCATTATCGCTATGGCGTTAGTCACGCTCATAACCCGCTGGGGCGGAGTGTATGTTATGTCATTCATTCCAATTAGCGAACGGGTTCAACGTTTCATTACTGCGATGTCAGGCTCCGTACTGGTTGCCCTTTTAGCTCCGCTAGCAGTAGAGGGTGATAATGGTGCTAGAGCAGCACTGTTTTCTACTGCTGTTGTCATGTTCATCGTGAAAAAGCCTCTACCAGCAATTGCAGCAGGCATCATCGCCGCCGCCGCGGTACGTGCTCTTTAGTCGCTGTTTCAACGCCGATACCAGTCATCAATAAAAGACCCAAAACACAAAGCCCTGATGTCACAAGTGTCATCAGGGCTTATCTTATGCTCATCATTTGAACGATGAACAACGATTATTAATCATAGTGAGACAGCACATTACGCACAGCAGTTACAATTGCGCTTATATTTGTCCATTTTACCAATACCAGGGTTAAAGGTATTGGTTGGGTCTAATTCGTGGTAAAACTTCTGCAACGAGTTTTCGGCTTCATACAAGTGACCCACATTATGTTCTGCTGGGTATTTGGCACCACGGCTATTGAGGTGCTCTAGCATCAGTTTTTTCATCAACTTCGTGTCAGTCCCTTTTTTGAAAATGTAATCTTGATGGAAGACGTAACACATAAAGTGACCATAATAGAGCGCTTGAACAAGGTTCTTACTCACCTCTTCAGGCAAAGTTTCTAGCCACTCTTCATCATTGCGTCGCAATGCGATATCAAGTGCAACGATGTCTTCTACGTCTTTTCGATGAATCGTCTCGTACCGAATTGCTGCACCAGCGGCTGCAAAGCGATGTAAATAAGCTTTTTTACCTTCTTCCGGCGTACACTCGAAGAAATCACAGTCGTCTTCAACAGCCCAAACTTCTTTGAGGTATTTTTGTGCTTCAGCAATACCACCATCACTCATTTTCAATACCAGGTGATGCTCATACTTGTCACGGAAATCCAGCATTCGCTCTGGTAAATGTTGTGGGAACAACTTGCTCGCGTAGTACAGAATGGTGTCTGGCAGATATTTACTGACAAACGGGATGCGCTCTAAGAAGTTTTCTACCTTAGCTTTAAGTGCGAACATTTTTGGCAGCTTATCTGTGCCTAACAAGTCGATGGATAAGAACACATCCTTGCCGTACTTCTCTGCCATGTTGAAGATATCTCGATGCAAGTATTCTCCCATCTCAGGCAAGTTATCAAACGTAGATAAGAAGTCTTTTCGCAGCTTGGTTAGTTTCGCAGGGTCATTGGTGCCGAGGTAAAAAACCTGCTCTTTTTCTGGTACTGGGTAGCTGTCAACCCGAACGGCAAAAACTCCCAACTTACCAGCGCAGCCACTGGCTTCAAATAATCGGCGTTCATCGGCATTAAAGCGAGAAGGAATGTCAGAAGTCACGTCTCGAACACGTTCATCGTATTCTTTGTCTGACGCCATTCGCTCATCATGAATGATCTTCGCTGGGTCAAAGTTCTCTTCTTGCAGGTTTGTTAGAATTTCTTCTGGCGTTTCACCTAATCCTTCAATACCAAGGTGGTTCACCAAATGTAACTGGCCTTGCTTATCGACCTGCGCGTAGATCGCCAGTTCCGTATAAGCAGGACCACGCTTAACTAGCGCACCGCCTGAGTTATTAGCGATACCACCAACCACAGTGGCACCTAGGGATGAAGAGCCGATGATAGAATGCGGTGCTCGGTTCACTGCCTTCAACTCTTTCTCCAAAGAGTGTAAGCTCGCACCAGGCAAGCAAACCGCCTGCTTACCACCATCTAATAAGTGAATCTTCTTGATTTTGGTAATATTGACCACAACCACATCGCGATCATAATCATTACCACTCGGAGCTGAGCCCTCTGTTAAACCTGTTTTAGCCGCCTGCATGATAATGATGCAGTTTGCTTCAACACACTGTTTAATAATCTTCCATTGTTCTAGAAGAGTGTTAGGAAACACGATAGCAAGCGCATTACCACTACCCGAACGAAACCCCGAGCGGTAATATTTCGTTTTAACCTCGTCGGTTAGAACATTTTCTTCCCCCACGATGGTTTTAAATTCTTCAATCAGCTGCTTTTGTTTCATATCCGTATCTCTAGTTATTGTACTTCGCTCACAACACCGCTTAGCGGCAGGCATGGCGTTTGAGCCACTATAAGCAGTCCATTTCTCTGCGTCTATGTCAGGCGGACGAACAATACGTAATCAATAAACAACAAACAAAATAATTCTTTATTTTTCTGTTACTTATCTTTCACATTTGAGAAATTTAACGTAAGAAACAGACCGTTTCTTAAAAGAAACAATAGCAAAACCATTTGTTAACAGTTGTGCGGGGTATCTTGTTATCAATATTAGTGAAGAAAACGAGGAGAAGCGTAAGCTCCTAAATTTAAGAGGACTCTTAGAAATGAAGATGGAAACATAAGCTCAACACCAACATAACGATCGGTGTTGAGTTATTGGCTTAAAATCGATGGTTTTGACTTTGAAAGCTTGTGTATAGATGATCGATAAAGATCTTAATTTTTTCTGGTTGCTGACGAGTGTAAGGGTACACCGCATAAATACCCAAACATTTGGCTGTTTCGTCTTTAAATAACTGAATCAGACTGCCTTGCTTTAAGTCTTCATAAACCAATACACGCGGCACATAGATGATTCCCTGCCCTAACAGCGCCACATTTCTCAATACAGAAGAATTGTTAGTACAGAGGTTACCGTCGACGGTGATTTGATATACCTCGTCTCCATCTTTAAACGCCCACTCATGCGCTCCGGTTTCTTGGTAGGAATAGACTAAACAATTGTGTTTAGCCAAGGCTTGAGGTTGTTTAGGTATGCCATGTTTAGCTAGGTATTGGGGTGACGCGCAAATGATCCAATTTGCATCCACCAGCTTTCTTGCAATCAGACTAGAATCTGGCAACACACCCGTTCTAATTGCCAAATCAAAACGTTCATTCACGATATCGACGAAACGATTATCTAGATCCATATCGATATTGATGTCTGGGTATTTCTGATTAAATTCATTAATCACTTGAGGAAGAATTAATTCACCAGAGATAGTAGGCACCGAAATTTTAATGTTTCCAGATAAGTTTTTACCTAAACCCACAATGGATTCTTCCGCCGTTGCCACCGCTTGATAAACCGCTTTTGCATGAGTAAAAAACGCTCGTCCTGCTTCAGTCAACGTTAGCGTTCGCGTTGTTCGGTAGAGAAGCTGTACACCAAGCTCTTGTTCAAGCTTGGCAATCCGTTTACTGACGACCGATTTGGTCAGTGACATATGTCTCGCGGCAGCACTGAATGAACCTTGCTCGATCAAGTGATAAAAAATGATGTAATCGTCGGTATTTCTCATGCGTCTTCGTCAAATCCTTTGGAAGCCCGTATTGTAAACTGAAATTGGCTGAGGTGCGAAACATCGGGTCACACTTAATATCAGAAACTCGTGACAGAGATGGGGTTGCTAAGCTCACAGGTAATGAAAAAGAGATGGTGTGAATTTATCAGTCTTCAGATACAAAAAAACCAGCTTTCGCTGGTTTTAAGTTGATGCACTTGGCATCGAGATACCGCCATGGCCATATCTGAATAATTTGGAGCGACACACGAGGTTCGAACTCGTGACCTCAACCTTGGCAAGGTTGCGCTCTACCAACTGAGCTAGTGTCGCATTTATTCTCGAAAGCCATTCGCTCTCAAAAGAATAATGGAGGCGCCTCCCGGAGTCGAACCGAGGTCCACGGATTTGCAATCCGCTGCATAGCCACTCTGCCAAGGCGCCTTTTTATTACGCTTCAGGGCTCTACCCCGTAGCGTTGGTGGCTACTTTACGGATTGAGAGAAGATAGTCAAACAAAAACATTTCATTTTCTGTTCGTTTGATTTCTTTTAAGTCAATTCGACCAAAGTTCGATCTTATTGGCTTAAAACGAAGCAATATAAATCTCGCTTTCAGTTCGTTTTGTCCCATGAAACATTAAAGCGTTTAATAGTTGCTGACCCTTTTTAGCAATCTTCCCACAACATTAGGGTGATAAGACCAAGTGTGATCAAACATCGACATTAATGCAGGATTTCCGTATTTCGATAAGCTAATCGCGTGAAAACGGTTTTTCTTCGCTTTGAGCGCATCCACTTTGGCCAGTAACTCGTCTTGTTGTTTTGGCGCGATAAAGTCGGAAATGACTACCATGTCTGCGTTTTTATATTTATCACCGCTCATCAAGTCGATAGATTTAATCAAAGTTGGCTCTAAGTCTGTACCACCATGGAAGCTATAAGTTAGAAAGTCCGCCGCCTCGCGCAGACCATCTTGTTTGGTTAGTTCGTAGGTAATGTGTTCCGTAGAAAAAATAATGACATAGCAATCACGTTGCTCCGCTAGTGCGATTTGCATCAGAGCATAAGCCATGGCTTTGGCGCATTGCTCAGGAAAGCCACTCATGGAACCGGACGCGTCCACACAAACAATGAAGGGGCCTTTTTCGATATCTACCGCTTTATGGTCAGGTCGGTGAGCTTTAACTTTACGTAACGTGCGCGATTTGCCTTGTGTACGATAGTTCATGAGCCGTTTATCGACTAAGTGTTTATAGAACACAACTTCAAGTTCAGGATACGCCAAAAACATCGTTTCGTTGGGAAGTAGCTTATTTAGATCATCGCTTTCGTGAATACCAACAATATCATCCGTCGCCTCATCACTTTTCTCTTCGACCAATTGAAGTTCTTCAGTGGGCGCACGATTTAGTTCAGGATCATTTACTTGCCCCGCCATACGACCGAGTTGCTCCGCAATTTCTTGCAAGCCTTGGTGCTTCTTCAGAAACTCAGCATGGCGTTTCATCACCGTTAAGTCTGTTTTACTCAACTTGGCAGATGCCATATCCCACAGGCGCCCTACACTTTCAGCATCACCCGACTCCGTGACTTTATCCATATTACGCATGGTTTCCATACGTTGATACAGGTCTTTCAGCACCTTTTCTTTATTGGCTTCAAGCTCGCTTACTTGCGCTTGTTTTATTGCATCGGTGAGGCTTTGGTACCATTGATCACAAAAGTAATGTGGGAACATAGGGTTATTCATCCCTTTGTTCTTTTCCATCATTCGGCGAGCTTGCATGTAAAACGCAGAGTGCCATTCCAGCTTTTTAATCACATCTTCGATGTTTTCAAAAAACGCCTCTTCATCCCAATGAATAACCTCTTGATATAAAGACAGCTCTTGTTGGAAACGCTCTGTCTCACATACCTTGGTGATCCGTTTTTTGACGCTGCCTCGCCACTTTAACAAGTGACCTTTGACCGAAGATTTAACACCTCGGTTTTCTGCCATCATCATGACTTGTGAACGAGCCATCAAATCATTAACTGCGCTATCGATGATGCCGGAGTCGGCCACCATCAGCGCGAGGTTAAGTCCGTCTGCACCTAGCATGTCGTCTCCTTATGAGAAAAACTGATGTAAGTTTTTAAAGCGTTGGATAACTTTTTCACTTTCTGCTTGGATTGATTCAAGTCTCTGACTGACCTGTTGCAGACTCGACTCCATAAGGCGGGGTAGTTCAGGATCAACAAAGCTATGCGGAAGCGCATCATGAAAGTTCGCTTTCACCTTGCGCATATGGTGTTCTGCCTCACTAAGCTGATTTACGGCTTTTTCGCTCTGCGTTAACCACTTTTGGTAAAGCTCTACATCCAAGCCCTCTTGAGTCACTAGGCTAACCAAAATGCCTCGGTTCGCGATATCACGGATAACTAGGTTATTCGCCGCGTCAACATCAAATCGTAAACGGCACATGTTGGTGTTTTGATTGACGTAACCATACACATCACCGCTTCCCTCTTTAATGACTCGATCTAACTCATCTTTGGGTACATAAACCCAGCGGCTATCACCTTTTTCTGATTCTGAAACCGACATGTTGCTTTGCAAGACAACCAATTTAACTAAGTTAACGGCTGCGCCAACTTTGTACATCTTGGCTTTAGAGGTATCAAAGCGCATGGTTTCTTTACGCAAAATACCCGTGGCCGCTTCAGACGTTAACGTCATGCGGTAGGCATCTTCTAGTTCATGTTGGACATCAACCAAAGACTCACGGCAGTACTCGATTTCCTGCTCCGCGTCTTGTTGATCAAATGCATGTTTTAAGGCGAACTCTTGAACCACTTCACGTACCACATCTCGCGATTCAGGACTGTTCCATAAACAATCTTGCAGCAGTAAAAGGTCAAGCGGATTTATTTCATCGCGACCATTAAAAAACGCGCTCGCTTTTAACAACTTCACGGCTTTCTTCCAGCGGCGGTCAGAGACATACATATCGGTATTGGCCACATCACCAAACTGAGCTTCAACTTTGCTTTCTAACATCGTTTTAAGCTGGAAAAGCTTTTCGAATGCATTGTCGGTTAACGTCAATTTGTCGAGCTGTTGTTGCCATTGATGATATTCTTCATCAGTTATCGCTAGGCCTTCTGGTACTTGTGCCTCTTGCGATGTGCCCACAGTCAACATCGACTTAAAGTTTTGTTTATTCTGAATTCGATTCACAAACACACGCACCAACATGCGGTCGTAGAGCGCATCCAATCCACTATCTTCATCGGGTAATTCATTGGAAGCCGATACCAACAAGCGCATTGGCACACGCTCGATATCGCTGCCATTTTTGAATGTTTTCTCATTAACCACTGTCAGCAATGTATTAAGAATTGCAGGGCCCGCCTTCCAGATTTCATCCAAAAATACGACTTGTGCAGTTGGCAAATACCCTTTAGTTAAGCGAACATAACGGCCGTTGTCTTTTAGCTCTTGGATACTCAGTGGCCCAAACACCTCTTCAGGGGTTGAGAAGCGCGTCATCAGGTATTCGAAGTAACTGCTGTTATCGAACGCTTGGATGAGTCGTTTGGCAATTAAGCTTTTTGCAATACCAGGGGGACCTAAAAGAAAAACACTTTCACCAGCAAGTGCAGCAAGAAGGCAGAGCTTGATCGTATGTTCACGCTCATAAACGCCATCCGTTAACGCTTTCGCCAATTTATTGATGCGTTCTGAGAGAAGCGCTTTTTCGGCATTTGAGGTAAATAAGGTTTGTGTCATACGTTCTCCGGCTGCTGAAGTGGTATTGCGTTAACATTTTTATACACTTGTTATAACTTTGTTACAAATGTATTTTGTCGAATTCCCCTTATAGCAGATGCTTTTCCCCTTCTTGACGAAGCAATCAAAGTTTCCATTTATGAGACATTGCTCACTTAAAGTGCAAACGCTTTCGTCGTGTTGCAGTATTTTTTGCTTTTGTTTCCCACCATTTGTGGTTAATGTCGAAAAACGTCAAAAATGCGGTAACAGCTAGGGTTTATAACTGCATGAGCAAGATAATTCATAAATGGAAGCAAATTTCTCTGATTGAAGAAGACGTTGTGCTTCCTACAGGACAGGCAATTACGCACACCACAATCCATCATCCGGGTGCTGCGGTGATTCTCCCTATTACAGCGGAGGGTCACATTGTCCTTGTCCACCAATTTCGGCCTTCACTTAATAAATGGCTATTGGAACTTCCTGCTGGTACCAGAGAAGGCAACGAAGAGCCACTCTGCTGCGCCAAAAGAGAGTTAGAGGAAGAAACTGGGTTTAGTGCAGAGAAATTCACGTCTCTCGGCCAAGTCACCCCTCTTGCCGGATTTTGTGATGAGATACAGTATCTATTTGTTGCCGAAAAGCTCAACAAAACAAACCGTTACGAGTGCGATGAAGACGAAGTGATTGAGGTCGTCACCTTGTCAATCAAGCAACTCGAAGAAAAGATAGTCGATGGCACGATCACCGATGCCAAAACGATCGCTTGCTTAAGCAAAGCGCGCCTTTGCGGATATATTTAGGACTTTGACCAAGGAGACATTCATGGATTTTCGATCAGATACCGTTACACAGCCCACCCAAGCCATGCGAGAAGCCATGTTTAAGGCCCCCGTTGGGGATGATGTTTATGGTGATGACCCTACGGTCAATGAGCTTGAAAAATTTGCTGCGCAGCTTGCTGGTTTCGAAGCAGCTTTGTTTACCACTTCAGGCACTCAAGCCAATCTGCTCGGTTTAATGGCGCATTGCGAGCGGGGAGATGAATATCTATGTGGGCAACAAGCACATAACTACAAATACGAAGCTGGTGGCGCGGCGGTTTTGGGATCAATTCAACCTCAACCAGTCGAAAATAACCCAGATGGCACGCTACCATTTGATAAACTGGCTGCGGCGATTAAACCAGATGATTGTCACTTTGCTCGCACTAAGCTTCTCAGCTTAGAAAACACAATTAATGGTAAAGTACTACCTCTGTCTTACTTAGCAGAAGCACGTGACTTCGTGAATAAACATAACTTGCAGATGCATCTAGATGGCGCTCGCGTTTTTAACGCAGCCGTTGCACTTGATGTTCCGGTAAAAGAGATCGGTCAGTACTTTGATTCAATGACGATCTGTCTGTCGAAAGGTCTGGCTGCCCCTGTTGGCTCGCTACTACTTGGTAGCAAAGACTACATCGCAAAAGCACGTCGCTTAAGAAAGATGGTCGGCGGTGGTATGCGTCAAGCGGGTGTTCTTGCCGCAGCAGGCAAACTTGCCCTTACCGAACAAGTGGAACAGCTAAAACAAGATCACATCAACGCAAAAACCTTAGCGGAAGGCTTAGCAGAACTGCCTGGTTTTTCAGTCAACCCTGAATTTGTTCAAACGAACATCGTGTTCGCGAAGCTTGATCCTCAAGTGGACATAGTAAGTATCGCTGCGAAACTAAAGGAACAAAACATCACGATAACCCCTGGAAATCCAATTCGTTTTGTAACTCATAAAGATATTTCAGCGAAAGACATCGACACTTTCTTATCAAGTATAAAATCTCTACTTTAATTTGATTTTGATCATTGAGCTTCCCCTAAGGGGAAGCTTTATTGTATCGGCATGATTTTTAGCGAATAGATAACCTCCATGCTCAGATTTGTACTTCTAATCTCGTTTATTTTCTCTTCCGCTATCTATGCCGAACCGTTTGGTGATGCTGATAAAGGTAAAATCAAATCACCTAGCTGTGTCTATTGTCACGGTGTTACAGGCATCGCAACGAACAACACCTATCCAAGCCTTGCTGGTCAAAATGCTCAGTACCTTTACAATGCAATGAAATCTTATCAAGCCGGTGAGCGTAAAGGGCCACTTGCAGAAATGATGGCAGCACAGTTAAAAATGTTAAATGATGAAGACCTTCGTGATGTCGCTGCTTTTTATGCAGAACAGACAGAAATCAAGTGATTAGATCACCTGTAGATGTACTATGAAAGCTCGTGAATCATCCAAACTCAACGCATATTGAAACATTAACCCAACATTTGACCACAAAACAATCAAATTAACTTCACTTCAAATATTTGATGAATTTATAGTTCAACATAAGCATTAATATTGACTTTTTATTCTATTTTATCGATATTTCATGCTTTATTGAATTTGACGTGAAGTAAGTTATGTCTCACACACATGCGCAACCAGCAGACTCGGTTGCTACCCCTAAGTCGTGGCAGATGCCAGATACCCTCATTTTGATCTTCATTGTTGGTATTCTTGCTGCGATTCTTACCTACTTAATTCCTGCTGGTCATTTTGATAGCCAACAGGTGACCTACATGGTCGACGGTGCAGAAAAAACTCGCACAGTTATCGATCCTTCTTCTTTCTCTTATGCAACCGACGAAAACGGTGAATTGGTTTACAACAAAGTTGGCCTGTTTGCTTCTGGTGGTGGCATTGGTTTGATGAACTTCCCTTTCGAAGGGCTAGTTTCTGGCTCTAAATGGGGCAGCGCAATCGGCGTGATTATGTTCATGTTGGTTATCGGCGGTGCTTTCGGCGTTGTAATGCGCACAGGCACAATCGATAACGGTATCCTGCGCCTTATCGATAAGACCAAAGGTAACGAAGCGCTATTCATTCCAGTGCTATTTTTGCTGTTCTCGCTAGGCGGTGCGGTATTTGGTATGGGTGAAGAAGCCGTAGCGTTTGCGATTATTATCGCGCCGCTTATGGTTCGCCTTGGTTATGATGGTATCACTACGGTAATGGTTACCTATGTTGCGACTCAAATTGGCTTTGCTACTTCTTGGATGAACCCTTTCTCCGTCGCTATTGCGCAAGGCATTGCGGGTGTACCTGTTTTATCCGGCATGACAGTACGCATGGGGTTATGGGCTGGCTTTACGTTAATCGGTATCGCTTTCACAATGATCTACGCCGCTCGTGTGAAGTCAAATCCTAAACTTTCTTACAGCCATCGCACAGACCAGCATTTCCGTCAGCAAGAGCTTGGCAATCAAGATTCTCGTTGGAACCTAGGTGACACACTCGTTATCCTTACGGTTATTGCGACCACGGTGTGGGTCGTTTGGGGCGTAGTCGCTAACGCATGGTACATCCCAGAAATCGCGTCTCAATTTTTCACTATGGGCTTTGTTGTCGCGATCATCGGTACGATTTTTCGCCTGAACGGTATGACGCTAAACTGCGCAGCTGATGCATTTAAAGAAGGTGCAGCTATTATGCTTGCACCTGCCCTATTAGTGGGTTGTGCAAAAGGTGTATTGTTGATCCTTGGTGGTGGTACAACTGATGAAGCGAGTGTACTGAATTCAATTCTAAACAGTGCTGGCGGCGTAATTAGCGGGCTTCCTGACGTGGCTGCGGCATGGTTAATGTATGTATTCCAATCTATCTTCAACTTCTTCGTCACTTCAGGATCCGGACAAGCGGCACTAACGATGCCTCTACTGGCCCCTCTGGCAGACATTGCAGGAGTTACGCGCCAAGTGGCAGTTTTGTCATTCCAACTTGGCGATGGCTTTACTAACGTTATCGTCCCTACTTCGGCATCTCTCATGGCAACGCTTGGTGTCTGCCGTATCGACTGGGGTGACTGGGCAAAATTCTGCTGGCGATTTATTCTATTACTCTTTACCCTATCAAGTATCGTCGTTATCGCAGCTCATATTATGGGTTTTGCGTAAAACGAAGCCAATTGGTAATTAAGGCGAGACATGTTCTCGCCTTATTAATATTCATGGTATGACGACGCTAAGGTTTTAGATTAGCTTATGGTTTTGGAGTGGTAACTTTAATGGCAACACAATTTCTCGATGACGTGATTCAAGGTCATCAAGTGATTCAATCTCTCAATGTAGCAGACCTAAATTCGGGCGAGCATAAGTTTTGGTTTCGCATCGCAACGAATGCTCTCTCTCAGTGGCAACACCTACCTGTGCTAGTGTTCAAAGGTGAAAAACCTGGCAAGAAGATCATGATTACCGCAGGGGTTCATGGTGATGAGTACAATGGTGTGTTAGCAGCGCAGAAAACTGCTCGAGAGCTCATCGGCACTGAAGTCGCTGGTACTGTCACTATTGTTCCAACCATTAACATGCCAGGTATGCTAAACCACAGCCGCGATTTCTATTCCGCAGATCCTGATGCGTCTCCTGCAAACTTAAACCGCTTTTTTCCTGGTGACCAAAACGGCAATGAGGCCCAACGTTACTTATATGCATTGTGGAATGATTTGCTCAAGCCAAATGCTGATTTAGCCATTGACCTTCACACTCAAACCAGTGGTGCGGCCTATCCACTTTACGTGTTTGCAGATTTCCGAATCGAGCAATCATTAGAAATGGCTCGTCTCATTAATCCTGATGCGATTTTAAATGATCCTGGAGATGCTGGCGTCCTTGAAACGGTTTGGAATAACCATGGTGTCCCAAGTATTACTGTTGAAGTAGGTATGGGGCGATACACCGAGCAAGAACTTATCAGTCGAACTGTAACAGGCATTTTTAATGTGCTGAAAAAGCATAGCATTGTTGAAGGTGATATGGACCCTATTACGTCATGCTTGGAAGGAAACGAAATCGTCAGTGTGAAAGCGACACACGGCGGCTTTGTACTGCCTCATGTCAGTTTGATGAATTTTGTCGAGCAAGGCCAACTTCTTGCGATTCAATACGACAGCTTTGGCGCTGAGATTAAACGCTACACCGCCCCAACAAACGGCACAGTACTTAGCCACAATGTTGAATCTATTCGAGCACCAGGTTCCCTGATCGTTCGTTTGATTAAGTAAACCATAACCGTTTGTTGATAGAGCAACCTTTCGACGCTCACTCAAATTTATATAAGCCCCATCACGAGTAATCACAAATGATGGGGCTATGTCCATTTTGACCACATTAAGTTACGCCGTAACAAATTACTGTTAAGCGAAATGACAAACTGAGCTCTTAATTAGGAAGCTTCCCCTCTGTCCGCTTTTTCAGCCACGCTGATGAACTTAAAGCTGTCTTTGTTTCTCTTGTTCAACAAAAATGAGCTCGTCGATAGCGAAACCTTTCTCTTTAGCTACGTACTTAAAGCGCTCCACTACTTTCTCATCAACGTTAGGCGTTCTAGACAATAGCCACAAATAGTCGTGGTTGTAACCGGAAACAAACGCATAGTCATAGTTTTCACCTAGCTCAAAAACAATGTAAGAAGAGTATATTGGCCCAAAAAAGGAAACCTTTAAGTGTCCAACCGTTTTATCTTCAACAAAATAAGCTTTGCCTTCAGCTTCTGACCACTGTCGCTCTTCTTCGGAATATCCACGGTTTATCACCTTAACCCCACCATCCTCGCGAACCTGATACTCAGCGGTAACGTTGGATAAGCCTCGCTCAAATGAATGGTCTAGGCGTGCAATTTCGTACCACTTACCTAGATATGGCTCTAAATCGAAATTATTGACGGGTTCCACCCCATCCGGCTTCGAAGTACAACCAAATAAAGTTGCAAGTGACAAAAGTAAAAATATTTTTATCGATTTCATACAACACCTAAATTTTAATTAGTGATTGATTTTACTCTAGAAGATAACAAATCGATCACTAAGCCGCACCATCGCCCTCATAGGTACACATCACAATTCTTCATCATCAATAGCGCGCTGAACACCGAAACCTCGTCATCTCAGCAAATCGATAACAAGATTGCTCTATTTTTGACTTACAAGCTGACCATGCTTGTACATTTTGTCAGCATTTAACCCTATGCATATAGAAACTTTGCACAACATAGACATTCGTAGGCATATCACCCTCCTATAATACGTTGCGTTATAGACAGAGGTTATTGTTATGAAATTAAAAACAGTGTCAGTTTGTGCACTTTTGGTGTTACTTGCAGGTTGTCAGCAGGAAAAGCCGAGCGAAACGACACAATTAACGACCTCGGCAGATGTATGTAATGCACAAGGAAACATGCCAGGTGGGTGGAATGAGTTTAACGCGACCCCTGATGCACAAAAGGCAATGGCCTTTGTTTTAAAGAAAATGGACACAATAGCGTCGTTTAAACAAATACTGAATGTTCACGCGCAAATCGTTAGCGGCGTCAACTATGCTATTGAGTTTGAATTGGATGATGGCTCTGTTTGGAACACGATTGTTTATCGCAACCTCGATGGCGAATATGCGATTACCCAATCGCCAAAAGAAGGCCACTTTTGCGAACAGTAGCGACTTAGTCAGAAAGCCCCTAACAATAGGGGCTTTTTGATCTAACAGTAATCACTGAATTAGACAGCGAAGCGACATTGAGATTTAATCGACACCGTTGAACCAAGTCTTGATGGTTCAACATCAATCCTCTGCGCCATTTGCTCTTTCAGCTCAGAAACGTGAGAAATAACACCGATCATGCGCCCAGTCTGTTGCAAGTCCACTAGCGTTTGAATAGCAAGATCTAAAGACTCTGGGTCTAAACTACCGAAGCCCTCATCAATAAATAAAGTGTCTAAACGGATACCGCCACTATAGGATTGCACAACATCCGACAAACCAAGTGCCAGAGCAAGCGCTGCCATAAATGATTCACCGCCGGAAAGTGTCGCAACATCACGCGTTTTTCCTGTGTAGCCATCTTCAACCATTAAATCTAAGCCACGACCCGCTGCGCCTTTGAAGCCCTCTGTTTTTCGAGCAAGAATATAGCGCCCTTTACTCATAAGGCTTAAGCGTTGAGAGGCCTGAATCAGCACATCATCCAACAGTACACCAAGAACAAAGCGATGTAGGCTAACCCTGCTGCCTGTTTTACCGCTAGCAACGTCGTACAACGTACCAAAGACTTTGTATTCTTCTTCTAACTTACTATTTTTCTCATGCAACACGGCAATATCTTTACGAACCTTTTCAAGACGTTCAAATATTGAGCGTGTGGTATCAAGTTGATTCCTTACTTCAATATATTGCGCCTGCAGAGTGGTTAACCTGTCGTTAAACGACTCCAAATTAGGCCTTTCAAGATCTTTCAATGCATGATTTAAATCATGTAGTGTTTGCTCAAGCTTGGTTTGTGCCTGTTTGAAACTGTCTATTTCTTGCTGCCAGGCTTGAAGTTCATCATCTCCCACTCGACTACTTAGATAATGGCTTTCATCCTCAAATTTACTCGCCTGTAGTGCCTCATTCCATGCTAATTCTGCTTGGCTAAGTTTTTGCTCTGACTCAGATAACCACTGCTTGTTCGTCGCTAAGTGACTTTCCGCATTTGATTTCTCCAATATCGCTTGCTGCAAAGCGGTTTGCGCCTTTTCTAAGCCTGTGTTCAAACTCAGAATTTGCTCTTTTGTCAGCAAAATTTCACGTTCAAGCAAGTCAGCGGAACTGTATTTTGGGTCAATAGAAGCTTGTAATTGAGCCAATTGTTCTTGGTTCGCTTTAACGGTTGATTCATTTGCCGCCATTTTATTCTGCAGCTCATAAATTTTATTTTCACCCACGACGCAGCGTTGATTAAGCTGTTCAACGTTCCTTTCTAGTTTTTCAATATCAATAGCTTGTAGACGTAGGAGTTGAGCATTAAGCGCTTGCAAATCATTTTGAACCGTCGAGATCTCAGATGTAGCATACTCACCCAACTCCTCTTTCAACTGGTTACACTGATTCTGATACTGACTAATGACAACGTTATGTTGTTCTAGCTGATTGCTTAGTTGGTTCAACAAGGTTTGAGCTTCTCGCTCTTTCGCTCTAGCCGCCTGAACTTGCTCTTTTGTAACGGCTTCTTCAACAAACGTTGCGGGGTTAGGATGCGTTTCGCTACCACACACCGGGCATGCTTCACCTGCTTTTAGTCGCTGCGCTAATACTGCTGCTTGAGCGTTGTGCCACTTAAGCTCTATCGTATCAGCGTCTTGTTGACACTGCATATAG
The DNA here is from genome assembly GCF_033338745.1 of Vibrio sp. Vb1026. Taxonomy (NCBI): domain Bacteria; kingdom Pseudomonadati; phylum Pseudomonadota; class Gammaproteobacteria; order Vibrionales; family Vibrionaceae; genus Vibrio; species Vibrio sp. Vb1026. Next base: position 29,854 of record NZ_JAWOTH010000009.1, on the reverse strand, counting down.
CGCTGACTGGCTTCGTTTAGTGACTGCTGCTTACCTACAGTTAGCGCATTGAGTTTAGAGAGCTCTAAAGTAAGATCATGCAGCTTTTTTAGATCCTGTAGCAGCCGTTGTTTTTGTTTTATTTCCGCATCGATGCTGCCAATAAGCGCAACATCAACTCGTGCTTTCTCTAGCTCCTTCTGTCCCTGCTGGGCCTGTAACGTTAACTTATCTTTTAGTTCTATGTACTGTTTTAACGTTGCTTCAAATTGTTGTTTTTGTTGATAACCCGCCGTTATTTTACTTTCCAAATTGTCTTTCTCGACCAACTTGTTTTTCATACTTTCAAGCTGATACTGCAGTTGCGTTAACTGCGGGACCTTTGCCGCGGCCTCTTTTGCACTTTGCTGCAAGTTTTCTTGTTCTCTCGCAACGACATGAGCTTTTTCGAGACTCTCTTTCAAAGCTACGATTTTTTGCCTAAGCTCTTGCGTTTGAGCTTTTGCATTTTGTAATGAGACGTAGGGCAACTCTATCTTATTGGCATTTTTAGCGTTTTCTAATTGCTGTTGACGAGCTTTTATCGAATCTGAGTGTTCTAGATGCAGCTTGAGTGCGCTTTCTGCTTGCTCTCGTTTCGAAAACTCTCCATTCAAGGTTTCCGCTTTTTGCAATTCAGATTTAGCAGTATTGAGCTTATCTAACGCTGCTTGCTCATTCTGTTTATCAGACTCTAATTGCTTAGTTACTTGTTCCAGTTGTTGTAATAGTTCTTGTTCAGAACTCGCTTCTGCAACTTGTAAAGCACCTCGAATTTGATTATCAAATTCGCCTTTCGCTTTACTAATTGCACTCGCTTTATCTTTGAGCGCGTACTCAATTTTTTTATATATGTCAGTTTGAAAGAGTTGGCCAAAAATTTCTTCACGCTCTTTAGAGCTAGCAAGCAACAGTTCTCGGAATTTTCCTTGAGGCAACACCATAACTTGACGAAATTGAGTTTCATTCAAGCCAATAATATTGCTAACTTCAGTTTTAACCTGAGTCGTCTTGCTGGTGATAAGCGTTTCAGTCTCACCGAGTTCATAAAGAGCAGCAGTGTGCTTTTTAATCGTCATCCCTTCACCACGGGCCTTGGGCGCTTCCTGCTCAGGGGATCGAACAACTCGGTATTGTTTGCCGTGTAACGAAAATTCGAGAACTACTTCGGTTGGTAAATCTTGCGCGGATAAGTCACACCGCATCTGAATACCTTGTCGCTCATTACCTGTGGTTTCACCATAAAGGGCGAAGCAAATGGCATCTAAGATCGACGTTTTACCGGAACCTGTAGGACCATTAATCAAAAATAGAGGGTTACTGCCAAGCTTCTCAAAATCAATGATTTCAGTTTTTGCAAACGGACCAAAGGCTTGCATGATTAGTTTAATTGGTTTCATCTTTGGTCCCTATTGCTGTGATAATTGCTTAATAATGTCAGTAACAGCTTGCTCTTGCTCTTTAGACAACTGGCTATCTTGCGCCTCAATAAAAAAATCTCGGAACATATCAATTTCGCTTCGCGCCAACTTTGCTTGCGCCATTTCCTGCTCTACCCCAATTAACATGCCAGGTTTCTCAAGGTGTAAAACGTTTGGATACACTGAACGAAGTTTTTCCATTGGGTTTAAAATCGCATGTTTATCCATCAAACGAACTAACAAATAATCTTCATTCTTAGGGTCTGTTTTTCCTTGCTCAATAACTTTATCCAGCTCGCCCTCTACAATACGCATTTCATGAGGAGCCGTAAGATCAATATGCTTTGCAGAAACGAATCCTTTCTTGTTCAGTTCAACTAACGTGAAACCTTTTCTCTGGTTCTGTTCACCAAAGCTATACTTCATGGGAGAGCCAGAGTAACGGATATGCTCTGCGCCTTTCTTTTGAGGCTGATGCAAATGACCAAGTGCGACGTAGTCAAAATCTAAGAAGTGTTCATGACTCACGCGATCAGAACCACCAATAGATAATGGTCGTTCAGAGTCTGACTCGATGGCCCCATCAACAAAACAGTGACTCACGAGTACGCGCTTTTGCTTAGAGATAAAGCGCTCTTTAATTTGCTCAACAAGCAATTGATGAGCCTCATCATGAGTGGATACCGAGGCTTTGTAGGCAAACCTGACCTGTTCAGGGTCGTTATAAGGCATACCATAAAACGCGACCTCATCCCCAGAATCCGTTTTTATGATGATGGGAGTGAGCATATCTTCAAAGTTGCTAACAATATGAAGACCTGCATTTTTCATTTGCTCTGAGCCGAAACCTAACCTTTCTGCACCATCATGGTTGCCAGATATCAGTATCATTGGTGTTTCTAACTCGGTACAAATGCGTTTCACGACTCGATTTAACAGTTCTATTGCAACCGTTGGTGGCACCGAACGGTCATAGATATCTCCCGCCACTACAACTGCATCGACGGGGTTGCGTTCAATATAGTTAATCAGTTGTTCGAGTACTGCTTGTTGATCTTCGAGTAGTGATACGTTGTGGAATTGTCGACCAAGATGCCAATCTGAGGTGTGGATAAACTTCATTCGAATTCACTTTCCGCCGATTCTATGAGTAGGCTTGCTTCTGTCAGAGTCCATGTACCGTTTATAAAAAGGAATGCGTCACGGGTGGGATCTCGAACAAGCCAAAACTCAAGTTATTTTATATCGGTAAGGATATCTTGAGTCGAACAGCTTTTCATGTGGTTTGTGTTCTATGGCTGGCTATTTAATCAGAAAGCGAGAATAACACTGTAAAAACGCGGTGAGCAAAGCTATTTTGACAAGCAAGCTGCGCCTAGTCATTGTCCAAACATCATTAAAGGGCCAGTTTCGAGTCAATCCCCCATAACATTTGCATCACTAAAACCTCAGCTACTAGAAGGAAAAGCAATAGCCAGACCTATTCACTACGCCAATTGTATATTACTCCTACCGCATAGCCATCTGGCTCGATGTCGGCTTGCAACACGTGAAAGTCTGGGCAGGGGCTGCTTCTTTGAAGCTCATCAATCACTAACGCTTTTAAAACGCCGCCACATGCACCCAATCCGCCAAGTTTGATATCAACAAATTGATACTGAGTTTGATCGGTCACCCACGGAGACAAGAATTGCATTGAGTTTAACCATTGCGGCTCTTTCTTATTAACGGATAAATACAATTGACTGAGTGGATGTTCACAACTTACTCCTAATTGCTTAAACACCTTGTCCACGGCGATGCGTTGTTGTTTGGCATCTAAATCAATTCGAACAACATCAGGCACAAGACCTGAATGTCGAAAAAAACACTTGGTTAAAATGATAGAGCTTTGAGGTTTGACATGCCCTTCTACATCACTCGTAACCTCTATAGCCAGTATCCAAGTCGCTTGCGTTTCATTAACTTCACGATTTATCCGATTTAGTGCCATCAAAAATGCAGCTTGGCCATAAGGATAAAAGTAAATTTCAGTATTGACAGTTTGGCCAACGAAAATAGAAAGCTCGCTTATCAATGCTTTAAGCAAGCTTTTGTCTACCGAAGATGGTAAAAGAACACAGAGATTCCCCTTGATATCAGCTTGCTCAAGACTCTCGCGCTCAGAGCGCACGAGGCTTAATATATGCTCATCTATTGATTGAGCAAAGTCAGGGGGACGGATTTCCTCGGACAATCTAAAAGAATCATCAGCTATCTCGCGAACGGTGTGTGAACGGCCATTAAAGGATAGAAGATGCGTTTGAAATTCGAGTGGCATCTAGCCTCCGATTAAAACCGTAGGCATACCAGATAGAATTTTGCCACCATGAGACGTTGAATCGCCGACTCTCGCGGCTGGTTTACCGTTGATTGTTACGCTAGAAGAACCTGCTGAGATACTATCCGGAGGACCGATACAAATAAGCTTGTCGCCTTGTCTTGCCGCAGGTATCCCGCCAATCGTTACGTTTGGTGAACCAACAACGACGGGACCACCGACATGCGGTATCTTTCCTGTTTTTTTAGGGCAAAGATGAAAGCTGCCCAAAATTGCGGCTGGTTTACCCACTTTAAATCACCTTAGTTCAATGAAATTTGCCCAGCTTTAAGAGCAATAGCTGAGCCGTTAATGGATATTTTATTACCTTTGATATTGATTTCTCCAGAGCTAGACATCTGAATAGAAGCACCACCTACTTTGATCTCGACGCTCTTTCCTGCATTAAAAGACAGCACTTCACCCGTTTCATTCGAAAAGTTTTTACCTACTTTCAAGCTCGCGTTCTGACCAACCTCTTGATTAACATCATTGGTCACTTTTTCGGTTTTACTGTTTTCAACGGCGATATCAACACAGTCTTCAACTAGCATTTGGAACAGTTTTTCAGCATGAAGATAAATGTGCTCTTCACCAGGCTTATCATCGAAGCGCAACTCATTAAAATTGGATGTACCTTTTTGTACAGAGCGTGATTTATAACCACTCTGAGAACTTTGCTCTGGTAAAGCGTAAGGAGGGAGTTGACTACCGTTATATAGTGACCCCGTAACGATTGGTTGATCAGGGTCTCCGTTGACAAACTCGACGATGACCTCTTGTCCGACTCTAGGGTGAAACACCGCCCCCCATCCGTTACCTGCGATATTTTGCGCAACACGAATCCAACATGAACTATTTACATCGTATTTACCAACACGGTCCCAGTGAAACTGAACTTTGATACGGCCATGTTTGTCTATGTAAATTTCACCATCTTTGTTCCCCGTAACTACTGCGGTTTGCAAACCTTTCATCTGAGGTTTTGGGTAGTTAACTGAAGGACGAAGGATTGTCTTTGAGTCAACACAACTAAACGAGACTTTGACACCTTGCGCACCGGTGCCACCTTGACCAGTCTGGTTATAAACAGCAGCAGACAAAAAAACAGAAGACAGTACATATTCTTTGCCGACTCGAGATTTATCTTCATGCTTTTTAAACTTGAAGCACTTGCCTACACTGAATGTTCTGCACGTAGCCTCGCCACGACACAAATATGCATTTTGCTGTAGTGCTTCTATTGCATGCGTGTTTCTCAGTGCGTATTGATCATTGCTCTCCATTTCACCCATGTATTCAAAATACTCGCTTCCAGGTACTGTAAAAAAATCACTTTCACCCTTTGCAGTATTTTTAGGATTCGAAGAAGGCTTGAGCATGTTATAGCCTGACTTTTGACTCGCTTTAGTAGTCAGAATTTGCGTTTCATGCCAAGAAGAAATGTGGCTAGATTTCGCCGTACCTGTATCAAAATCGACTAAAAACTCAGTACCCGGCTTATAAAAACTGATGTCATCAAAAATATTGAGCGTATGGGCAGACTTAGTATGTGTAAAACAAAATGATAGCCCCTCCTCCGATAACAGACGTCGAACAAATTCAAGATCTGATTCTTCATATTGTACTTTGTATGTGTATTTAGGATAGGACTTGGTTAACTCAAAACTAAAGGCAACACTATGCTCCGATAGTACTTCAGAGATAATTTCCTTTATATCTTTATGCTGAAATATTCTGCAATTTTTTCGATATTCAGCGAAACGTAATTTAGGCTCTATTAATAATTCTATGTTTTTATAATTTTCGCCTTTATGTGTATTAGAAACCCTTTTCCCTTCTAATCTTGCAGCAGAAACATAACCATGCATATAACGAGGATTTGAAGAAACATCCTCATTATTTTCAAGGGTAATGGTAACTTCCTTACCAATAATTTCGTTTAACTCACTTCGTTGATCATTAAAGTAAGCTTTAGCACGCAATGAAAAAAGTTCTGAGATCTCTTCTCTATACTCAAACGAGTTTAGTATGATGGCATCTTTACCGAATGGCGAAGAAATTCGGATGAAATTGTTATCTTGAGTTGCTCTTTTCATTAAATACTTCTTTCAAAAAAATGCGGAGGAATACTCCCCCGCATGAAAATTACATTTGTTGACCTTTAACACCGCTGTAGCCGTATACCAATGGAGCAGAAGTGTTGTTCTTATCGTCAGTAGGAGTCACTGTCATCATCATTTCTGTGTAAGAAATTGTGATAGTTTCAACTGGACGATCGTCTTGGATAGAAACTGAGTAGTTAGAAATCATCGCATCAGTCAGTTCGATCTTCATGATCTCTTCAACCTTCTCACCCTGCTTAGTAATATGGAAAACCGCTGGTTTACCTTTACCAATCGTCGCTTCTTTAAATAAGTCAGGAGAAGAACGGTCTTGAAGTTTAGTGATAGTCAAATCATATAGACGAGTAGCGCTCGCTTCACGGTCCATCGCTGTACCAGTGTATGATGAGATCTCACGACCTACACTCCAATCTACAGATAGTAGTGTAATCAAATCTTTGTATTGCTCGGCTGTTGCCTCACCCTTAATATCTGCGTATTTAAGATACGTATTAGACTGCATGCTAATCTCCTATAGCATTATTAATTGACATATATCGTAATAATTTAATTATCTGACGTTTGGTGATAATTAGTGATTAATGTATCAAAAACTTCATTTTAAATACGCCCTGTTATATCTTTAAATAAGATTTAATTTAAGCGTTTTTTATAAAAAATAATAGTTAATATGAACCAACTCCCAATTATTATTGAGAGTGTAAAGGATGTTAAACTATTGAGACATCAAGTCCACTAGTTGTACCTTTAACAATAATTTCATCAAACGTCTTATCATTAAGAATTGCATGCAATATTTCATGAGAAATCTTCGGAAGCAATGTATTTTCTATGGTTGTTTGTACCACACGCGCACCACTCCCAGACTCATTGCTATTGTCTACAATATCATTAATTAGTTCCTCATCAAAAAACAGGTCAGCGTTATAGTGCTTACGAATACGAGTCGTAATTTTATCCAACTTTAATTTTGTTATTTCTATCAATACTTTTCTTGATAGAGGCAAATAAGGTAATACATTCACACGCCCTAAAAATGCTGGTTTAAAGTCAACCAACAAATCATCGCGTAAAGCATCTTTTAGTGCTGACGGCTCAGGCGCTAAATCAGGATCAGAATACAAAGACATCGTCGTTTCGGTCCCTGTGTTCGCGGTCATAATAATAATAGTGTTTTTAAAGTCTATATCTCGACCTTCACCGTCTTTAATTGAGCCTTTATCAAATACCTGATAAAAAATATCTTGAACACCAGGGTGCGCTTTTTCCATTTCATCGAGGAGAATTACACTATAAGGTTTACGTCTAACAGCTTCAGTCAGTACACCTCCTTCTCCATAACCGACATAACCAGGAGGAGAACCTAATAGCAATGAGACTTTATGCTCTTCCTTAAATTCCGACATATTGATAGTCGTGACATTTTCTTCACTACCATACACTTTCTCTGCAATCGCCAAAGCCGATTCGGTTTTACCCACTCCGCTTGGTCCGGTTAGGAGAAATACACCATTTGGTCGTGTCTCATCCGTGAGCTGCGCACTCGCGGTTTTTATCACTTCAGACATGAGCTCTAAAGCGTGATCCTGCCCGACAACTCGCTTGCACAAACTTTCTTTCAAACCCAATACTGCTTGGATTTCATCATCCTGAAGTTTACCCAGCGGTATACCGGTCCAATCCGAAATAACTTCTGCGATTAGCGCTTCATTTACATGCGAAAAAACTAAGGGCTGTGAGTTAGCGGAGAGGTTATTTTCAAGCTCTTGTAACTTGTCTCTCGCAGTCTCAGAACCCTCCTGCATTATTTGGGTTCTAAGTGACTTAGCTTCACTTACCCATTCTTTTTCTTTTTCCCAAAGTACTTCTAATTCAATAATGTCATTAGATAGCGCATCAATCTCTTTTCGGACACTTTGCAGCTGCACATCAAGAGATGCTCCTAGCCGATTCTCTTGGCTAAGATGCTCATACTCAGCTTGCTTTGCTTTAAGTTTATTTCTTTTCGCATCTAGGCCTCCCGGTGTAGATGACTGACTTAACGCAACTCGAGAGCAGGCCGTATCCAAAACAGAAACCGCTTTATCTGGCAGTTGACGACCATTAATGTATCGAGCTGAGAGTTGGACCGCTGCATTGAGAGCTTGGTTAGTGATATGAACATCGTGGTGTTGTGCCATTACATCAAGTAAGCCTCGTAACATTTCGATCGCGAGTTCAGGGGCAGGCTCATCAACCTTTACGACTTGAAAACGCCTAGTTAAAGCTGCATCTTTTTCAAAATACTTTTTATACTCTGCCCACGTTGTTGCTGCGATCGTTCTGAGTTCACCTCTCGCTAATGCTGGCTTCAGAATATTCGCCGCATCACCTTGGCCCGCTTGCCCACCACCGCCAATTAGGCCATGAGCTTCATCAATGAACAATATAATAGGCTGTGGAGCGTCGTTTACTTCCTTAACAAGGTTCTTAAGCCTGTTTTCAAACTCACCTTTCATGCCCGCGCCGGCTTGCAGTAACGCCAAATCCAGAGACTTAATTGCCACATTTTGCAGAGCGGGAGGTACATCGCCATCAATGATCTTTTGCGCCAAACCTTCAACAACGGCTGTTTTTCCAACACCAGCTTCTCCCGTAAGAATCGGGTTGTTTTGTCGGCGTCTTAATAAAATATCGATCATTAGGCGAATTTCATTATCTCTACCAATCACCGGATCTATTTTACCTTCCCTAGCTTGCTCAGTAAGGTCTGTTGTAAATTGATTCAAGGCGGAATTCGCGTTTGACTGCGCTAAGTCATTCGATCTTGATTGAGGCGCATTACTTTCTTTAAAGTTCAATAAGCGAGATGGTTCTATCTTGTTTAGTTCAGGACTAATCGAACCAGCCATGTTGACTAACGTATCATCAGACAAGTAGGCAAATAAAAGATGGATGCACCCCAACTGTTCTTGATTGAATTCAATGGTTGCAGATAACAAGGCATTTTGCATAACAGTCACCGTATGAGCTGATAGCCCAGGCACCGACTGGCATCCTGTTTTGTATTTTTCTAATGCCTTTTGAATATCGGTTTCAACCTTGATTTTATCGACATCAAATTCGTCAAAAACTTCAGAGTAAATATCGTCAGGATGGCGGATAATCATCATTAACCAGTGAGACATTTCAATACTGTGATGAGTTCGGGAGCTTGCCATCGCAGCTGCCTGTTCAAGTGTTTCCTTAGCCTGAGGAGACAATCTTTCGACCAACGCTGAAAGTGAGAGTGAAGCCATTACATTTCCTTTAAATAGTAATTGTTATAGTTCGATCTTTTGTACGTTCGTGTTTTTTAAGCACAGAACCAATACCTAACTGCCCCTGCTGTTTCGATAAACAAGCTTGTGGTAGCAAACTATGTTTGGTGGTGAGCTGCCACTTCAGTTGTTTATGTTTTCCAATCAACTCATAAGCAGCGTTCTTAATGATTGCTATATTGGGTTGGTTAGGAAGCAATTTACTAACTAGCTGTTTATCTTTTGGCAGAAATTCTATTGTTGTCCCCGCGTTGATGTTCCATGCTTTCGAACCCAAAGACGCTCCTAAACCAAGTTGAGCAAACTGCCCTTCAGGCATAGTTCGGGATGCAAGGCGTGTTTGCTCTTCTTTCGTAAGGTGTAACCATTGTCCTTGAAATTCATGAACTTTTACTTGGCATCCAGATAAACATTCAAGAATACTTTTTAGTCCACCTTTACTTCTCACTGGTGAAGCAAACACACCACCATAGTGCTGGGACAGTGAACTCCCTTTCCCAGTTAATGCCGATTTACAGCTTTCTAACGGCGAACGCGCGCCCTGCGCATGCGCACGAGACTGAACAGTCAGCTGACTCAGTTGCCAACATCGATAATAAAGAGATAATAAGCGATGATTGAAAATATCGTAGAAGTCCACCATAGCCGTATCGCCTTCTTTTTGGCGATGTAAAGCTAATTCACTATAGTGCTGGGGAAGCACACCTTGCTCACCCGTTAGGCCTATTAAATTGGTCTCAATCTCTAACTTGCTGTCATCTATATTTTTCAGTTCACAAAGCTGAGCATTTTCAAAACCTAATGATGGATTAACCTTTAAGTTTAGCTTTTCATGCTTCGGTAACGCATCTGTTCCTATTTGCGCCTCTGCTTGCAGAACTTCGTGTTCAATAAGATGAATCGCTTCAAACAATGGGTGTTGCTTTAATTCTCGATAAAATTGTTCCGCGCTCATAGCAACACCTTATCGCCAGTTAATGCGGGCCAAAGGTGGAAAGACTTTCCCGTGGACTTAAGTCTTATTTCTAACTGCGTAAAAATGTTAATTTCAGCATATTGCGAGAAGTAAACAGATAAGACACTACCTAAGAGAAAGATCTGCTCTTTAGGTAAAATTTGATCAGAAACCGTCAAAATAATTTTTATACCGTGCGCAAATCCAACTTTGCCTTTCTGACTAATTCTTCCTGTAGTCGGCTCAAACTCTAACTTAGTTAAAGCATCGATTACCGCTTTCGTTTCTGCTGTCCCAGAAAATGCATAGAGATTAAGGGTCTGCTTCAAAGTTGCTAAACCATCTTCCTCGGTAAAATGGTTTAAAGTTAAAAGCTTAGTTAACTGCCATCGTGTGCTTTCATCCATTTCTGGCCGAATAGTTTCTGATAAAGAAACTAAACAACGAACAGATTCGAAATTGTCATTTACCTCCGGTAAAGATACTTGCGGCAGCCCACCTCCAAATGGAAGTTTCTGCGCTAAGTTGCGGTTACAGCACTCAGCTTCCACGTACATTAACCAGTTTTCCCGGCTATCCGGGTTGAACAATTGATGTTTTTTATCAACAAAAGAAATGTAAGTTTCTCTACCGGGCTCATCATACCCACCAGCCCAGTTCTTATCCTCACGTCTCATCAACCAATAAATCTCACTAGTGTTCGTATAATGCGTGTGCTCACCAGCGTGATAACATGGCAAATTGTGGTACGTTTTGTTCCAGTTTCTCAACGTTACGTCAGAAATTGAGACAACCTCATTACTTTCAGATTCTTGGTATTGTGGAGACAAGTGGTAATCGTATTCAGTTGGTAGAATACGCTTAGGCTCCATAATACTTTTAAATAAGTTGATCACAGGCACACAGCCTACCATTAAGCTTTCTTCGTCCACTTGCTTTGGAAGCCAGTCATCGTTGGTATCAAAGTAAAAATACAGTTCGACTTGCTCTCTAAGATCTAGCTCTGATAATCCAAGTTCGGTGATATCAAAGAACATAAACTTCTCAGGAAAGTGCAAATACTCAACAAGTAATCTTGCTCCTGAAAAGCTTCTTTTACTGTATGGCACAACTTTCTCATCTTCTGAAAATCCCACTTCAGAAAGATGTCTTTTGGTTAAAGGACGAACTTCTTTGCCATCCACAACAACAGATAAACCAATTAGGTTTTGAAACAGCATTTGGTAGAGCTTAAAAGTCAATTGAGATTGACCGTTTAAATAGAAGCGCAGCCGTTCTACCCCCATTTCACCAAGAGGAGTCTCTTCATCTTGAGCCGTGAGCTGTACTTTCAAAACTGAATGAGCATTGCTTTCCCATCGTGAGCCAACTGGCTTGAAAGGCGCATTTTTAAAAACGCCAGAGGTCACATCAACAGGATACATTCTGACCGGATAACAAGTTCTAAACTCGCACTCATGATATCCAGGAGCACCGACAACAACTCGCTCGCCTTCTTCTACATCAAAATAAGAGGAAGTGGAGTTAGAACAGCTCATTTTAATGACTGACATTGACGGGATTGGGGCGTGAAAATCCGGATATAACTGTCCCATCAAAGACTCTGTAAACTGAGGGTAACTATTGTCTAAGCTTTGTCTAATCCTTGCTGTTAGAAATGCGCAGCCTTCTAACAATCTTTCTACGTGTGGATCGTCAACCTGTTCCTCACTAATACGAAGTCTCGCAGCGATCTTAGGATACTGCTCCCCAAATTCTTGCCCTTTGTGACGCAAATAAGCTAACTCGCGATTATAGTACTTGAGAAACTCTTCACTCATTTTGCTCTACTCAGTTTCATACCTAAATTTACCGGCTCTACTTCAGAATTGAATCGCACTTCATGAATACTGTTATCAATTAAGCAAGTGGCATTTATCTGTAACCTCAATACCCTATCAATAGCGTTTTTCTCGTCCGAAATCTGGACATGAGGGTTCCTTAACCTCGGCTCAAACTCTTTAATTGCATCATGAACGATGTCGCAAAGCTGATTCTGCCCTTCTTGGCTGCTATAGGGCATTGAGGAAAAATCTGGCAGCCCATAGTTCAATATTGAATAACGAACCTCTAGAAGATCATCAGGAATATTTTTCCATCCAATACGACTATTCAGCATCGACTCTAGATCTCTAAGTAAGCTGCTCAACATCTGTTGCTGGCTTGCAGGGAAGTCTTTCTCATCTCGAGTGAGAGGATCACTATCTATCAATTTGTCGAGCAGAGAAACGGTTAACGACATGATATTTCTACGCTATTTGTTTCTGTTCTAATAATGTAGTCAAATCACAGATTGGAAGCGCTGAGTCACCGACTAACCAACATTTTTGACCCAAGCCAACAAAAGATTCTTGCTCACCAATCTGCTTCCAATCCGTTTCTCGACCTAACTTTTGCGCATCGGTCTCTGAGTCAACATATGTCAACGGCATATGGCCTTCGCCTTCACCAAGTCCATCGATATCAAACTCGACAGGTCGCCAAATACTCTCTAACAAAGAAGTAGGTGCTTTAACTTCTAGCGTATGGATGCTCGATATGGGTACAAGAAAATAGTTACCTGCTGTAGAAAACAGTTCAATGTAACCACCTAAACGATCATCAATATCTCTAGCATCTTCGTAGTTTGTGCCGTTTACGTTAAACCCTTTAATAGTACGATGCTCTTCAATGCGATGCGATAGACGTGACGCTTCTTCGTACTCTTGATTTCCGAGAGCAAGATTAAATCGAACAAGCTCTTTAGTTAATTCCTCATCACCTAATACTTTGGCACTAGCCGCACCATTGATAAAATCCTTTCTAGCTTGAGCTGCTTTCACTAAATGTCGTAGCTGACTTGCACCAGGCAGATACTCAGGAAACAATTTAATCGATTGCATGAGCTGAGCGTCCGCACGCTCGAAGTCCCCATCAATGCAAAGAAGCTCAATGAAGGAACTTCTCAAGCTCGCATCTTTAGGCGTTGTTTTAATTTCATCAATTAATTGCTCTAGAGCGTGTTGCAATAGGCCTTGGGACAAAGCATTTTTCCATTGAGTCATTGTTATTTCCTTACACCATGTGCTCTGGTGATAATTCGGTAATTAATTTAATGCTAGATACCATTTGATCGAGTTGAAAATGCGGTCGCAAATGGATAACTGAGTAATAATGTCCAGGAGTTTCTCTTTTCTCTCGAACTGTAATTTTTGCTTCATTTAGGGGGTATTTAGCCCGAAGCTCATCAGACGCTTCATCTGATGCGGTAGTGTACTGATGTAACCAGCGTTGAAAGTCACGCTCTAGGCTTTCCGCGTCTTGATACCCACCAATTTTGTCACGCCCCATAACCTTGAGATAATGTGCGACTCGCGATACACACAATGTGTATTGCAACATCGATGTCAGTTTTGCATTCGTTGAAATATGCTTTTCTGCGTATTGTTTGGGCTTGTAGAGAGATACATTCGAGGTCATCCCTACCATATCGGTCTCAGGTATTGGAGAAATAGAAATAAAACCGCACTCAGACAATTCTTGTTCTTTTCTCTCAGAGATTTTCAAGTTTAACGGACATCTTTCACGATCATTCTTGCCATTAACACGCATCTTGCTCCTTGTAGGAGCGACGATAATACCCTGACTGTAATCGCCTTGTTTAATCCCTCGCATATGCGTGAACCAACCATGTTCCTGAAATGCTCTAATTGATACAGCAGCAAAACAGTACGCACTACTCCCCCATAGCAAATCTCGGTTGGAGTCGCAGACGTGTTCTTGAAAATTGAATTTATCATTCCGCGAGCCATCACTTTTGTATGGCTGACGGAACAAGACGTTAGGTGCAGTCAAACCAATAAATTTAGCGTCATCGTTATCTCTCAAACTACGCCACTTTGCATAATCTTCCTGTTCAAATTGGGCTGCTATATCTCTTATCGCAGAGAGTTGAGCGAAACTATCAACACCAAACATCTCTGGCGATGCAGACATGATAAATGGGCTGAATGCTGCAGCTGCAGACTGAGAGATCTTACTTAACACAGACAGATCTCTATCAAAATAATTTTTACTAGGATCACAGCGAAGCTGATAATCTCCAACCACCACACCAAAGGGTTCTCCCCCTGCCATGCCATATTCATTTTGATAGAGCAACTTAAATAGTGCTGATTGGTCAAACTCGATGGCTTTTAAAGCATCTTTACTGATTTCATTCCATGTCGCCGTTAAAACCTTAACTTTTACAGAATCCGATGAATGAGAATCAACCTGTTCACATAAATACCTAACTCCAACCCACCCCCTTTCGAGCTGTTGAAACTCAGGATGATGTAATATTTCATTTAGTTGAGATTCTAATAGCTTATCAATGCGGTTAATTGTGTTCATCACACTATGACGAAAGCTGTCCAAATCTCTTGAACGTGTACCTTCTAGCCAAATTCGCGCTGACGCTACAAGATCAGAAGATTCATTGAATCGAGTCAACCACGGGCTATCAAGTTCAGCATAGCCTCCGGTACTAAACTCATGTTTTAGCTTGCTAGGGTCGCGAAAGTTAAGTGACACTGCTAATTCCATCTAGAACATAAAGATTGGTCATGGCTGGCCTTTCGACCAGCCAATTCATTTCTTATCCACCTGACTGAGGGATCTTGGCCACAAGTCGCAAAGATGTCGTCAGTTCTTCCATTTGCAACCAAGGTTTCAGCCATGCTACGGCATTGTAAGAACCAGGTGCGCCAGGAATTTCCTTAACCTGAACACGAGCGTCTGCTAGAGGGTATTTCGCTCTGATCTCTTGACCACCGCCTTCAGAAGCATTGACGTAACCTAGGATCCAGCGGTTCAGCCAAGACTCAACGTCTTCTGCTTCCATAAAGCTACCAATTTTATCTCGAGCCATTACTTTCAAATAATGCGCAAAACGAGATGTTGCCATCATATAAGGTAGGCGGGCAGAAATGGCCGCATTGGCCGTTGCTTCAAGGGATTCATGGTTCGCTGGTTTTTGACAGGTTTGCGCACCAAAGAACACTGCATAGTTGGTGTTTTTGTAGTGACAAAGCGGTAAGAAACCAAGCTTACCAAGCTCCGCCTCAC
Source organism: Vibrio sp. Vb1026 (assembly GCF_033338745.1). Lineage (NCBI taxonomy): Bacteria > Pseudomonadati > Pseudomonadota > Gammaproteobacteria > Vibrionales > Vibrionaceae > Vibrio > Vibrio sp. Vb1026. Next base: position 14,549 of record NZ_JAWOTH010000009.1, on the reverse strand, counting down.
GTCTGTCGGTAATACCAATCTCTGTTGGGCACTTCATATCAGGGTCGCCATCATCACTCATGAAGAAATGCGTTGGCAAGTTATCCACTCGACCGCCGCCTTCTGCACCACGGATGGCAGTACAAAATCCATATTTTGAAAATGCGTCAGTTAACTTAACACCAAGAACATACGAAGAGTTCATCCAACAGTAGTCGTTATGTTCAGCGTTAACAGCAATACCTGAAACAGGATCTACTTCGAACTCTTCAAACCCAAACTCTTCGACTGGAGCGGTAGCTTGTCCGTATGGCAAACGAGCAAGGACTTTTGGCATCGTCAGACTAACGAAGCGCGAATCGGCACTCTCGCGGAACGAACGCCATTGGGCGTATTCTAGTGATTCAAATACCTTATCTAGGTCGCGTGGTTTTGACAGCTCAGTCCACTCATCAAAGCCGAATAGTGCTGGTGAAGCCGCGGACAAGAATGGAGAGAAGCCAGAAGCCGCTACATTTGACATTAGGCGTAACGACTCAATATCTTCTGGGTGGTTGGTAAACTCATAGTCTCCAATCAATGCACCATACGGTTCACCACCAGCACTACCAAACTCAGCCTCGTAAACCTTTTTAAAGATCTGGCTTTGATCAAACTCAACAGCTTTGCTCAAGTCTTTATGTAGCTCTTTCTTGGTCATGCTCATCATGCGAACTTTCAGAGTAGAGCTGGTCTCTGAATTCATCACTAGATAATTTAAGCCGCGCCAAGAACCTTCGAGTTTCTGTAATTCTGGGTGATGCATTACTTCAGACAACTGATCAGAAATCTGCCTATCGAGCAAATTAATCGCTTCACGAAAAGTTACTGTTAGGTTTTTGTTCCAAGTAACTGTCCCTTTCATTGCTTCTTCAGCGAGCGTTTTTATCAGCTCCTCAGCACGAGAAGCTTCGGTCTGCTTAGTCGCACCAATAGCTTGATCTAAGAATGAAGTTGTCTGTTCATTAACAGTTGGATCTAACTGTTTTTCAGCTTCAGTCGTCATTATTCCGCTCCTTCAGTACTGTCTGACTTCGCTTTCTTGCCAAGATCTAACTCGCCTGCAAGTCTTGCCAGGTTGTCTGTATTGTTCAAAACATCCTCTAGGATATTTTCAAGCTCTTCTGAGCGGTCAACTTTTGTCATCAAATCACGCAGTTTATTACGCGTTTCCATCAATTGGCGTAGTGGATCAACTTGATTTACGATCGCAGCAGGCTCAAAGTCTTGCATTGATTTAAAGTTTAAATCGACCTCAAACTGTGAATCGTCATTCGCAAGCTTATTCGCAACTTTAAACTTCACCGATGGATTCATTTTTTTGAGTACATCGTCAAAGTTATCTCGATCGATCTGAATAAAACGGCGGTCTTTTAATGGCTTCAACGCTTCTGTGTTTTGACCAGCGAAGTCACCCATTACACCTACAACAAAAGGCAGTTCTTTCTTAAGAGTCGTACCTTCAGTTTCAACATCATAGGTAATGTGGACACGAGGCTTCCGTACTCGTGATAGTTTCGAGTGGATACTCGTCATACCATTCTCCCTTTATTAATTTTCATTTTGTTCTGCTATGCCAACCAAACGGAAGTAGCTTTTCTTTGCATCCCCGTCGGAGATAAGTTCCGCCAGTAACTCCGGCAGAGGCATCCCACACCAACGAATAATCTGTTCGATGGAGTAAGAAACTGGTGAGTGAGGTTCACTCTCTCGGAAGAAATCAGCTACTTGCTGCAATTGTCTAATTGCCTGCTCTCGTGATTTCATGTTTGTCGCTAATAATGCATCACAACTTTGTGCACTTAACGGTTGTTCAGAAGAAGATTCATCAAGATCCTCTAGCTCTTCAATCACTGCTTGTGGTTGATTAAAACGGTCTCCAAGAAGGTGCTTTAATGCCGAGTGTATTGATTCAAGTCTTTTTGATATATAAGAGCTAGGAGTCACATCACCGACCGCTTCATCTAATCGCTGACTGAATTCATTAAATGATTCCGTAGCGAACTCCAAATCCGTGATTAATTCTCGATAAAACGTATCAGAAGTCGACTTAACCGTAGTTGTAATTTCAGATAGCTCAACAGCCCCAAGCTCGACTCGATTTCGGCGCTTATCTTCGTCTAAGCGCTCAAGCTCTATAGCTTGCTGATATTCCCAATAGGCATAAGCTTGCTCCACGCCTAAGTCAGTCAATGGTATACAAGCAATTGGAAAAATAAGTGTTCCTTCACTATCGATACCATTGAGGCCAATAATCGCCGATATTCTTGTCTCAATACCATCTTCATCAGGCATTGGGTACAGATCATCCCAAAAGTTCTCAATTAAACTGGTTGCGAGTTTGTAGCCAACGCCCATACCACGAAAACCATACAATCGAGTTAGGGCTTCTATAAGCCAGGCAACAAATTCCAAATCTTTAGACTGATTCGTGAGTATTTCTGGGACATCTTCAATAAATACTCGCCATAAATTACTGTGGGTATAGATACTTTCTTCTTCTATAAGAGCATTACGTTCAGCGTTGCGGGCGGCCATACGCTGATCTTTCAACCGATAGTAAGCAGACTGTGGTGATACATCCTCTCTAGGATCAACACCTGTAGGATTTTCTTGAGATATAGGAGCCAACGCTTGTTCATACCAATCAAACATTTCATTACTCATAAGCTCTCCCTCTTAGAAAGACAGGTATCGTCGCGTCTTCTCTAGTTACTGTTTCACACTCCGTTTGCGCTTGGCGAACTTTGATCAAAGCACAAGTTACGTTATCACTTGCGCCCCGAACCAAAGCCGAATGCATGAGCGCTAATCCAGCTTGGTTGACTGAGTCTGCATACAATGTCCGATGAATTTCATCACTCGTAAGTTCCTTAGAGAGTCCATCGCTACAGAGTAGAAACTGATCGCCGTCAGCCAACTGCCCTGAAACTTGATCAATAGTGACACTTTCGTCGACCCCAACAGCTCTGGTAATAACATTTGCAAGAGGGTGAGATTCGGCATCTTCAAATGCCAATAAGCCCTGATCCACTAAGTCCATGACTTGACTATGATCACGTGTTTTTTGGACAAAATTACCACTTCTAAGCTGGTAAATTCGGCTATCCCCCACCCAAAGGCAGTGGTAGTACCCATCCTGAATAAACAACAAAACAAGTGTTGTTCCCATCGTTTTACCGTCTAAGTGATTTTGTGCGTATTGGTAAATTTCTAAGTTCGCTTCTTGAACCACTCTTCGGATATCATCGATATTAGTATTGGAGACATCCTGCATGTGGCGCGCGACTCTATCCACTAGCATCTGGCTTGCTATATCGCCAGCACTGTGTCCACCCATTCCATCGGCAACCACCCAAATATGCTGCTCTGTCATATCCAACAGAGCATCCTCGTTATAAGGGCGTACTTTTCCTGCGTGCGATTTAGCAAAGGTAAAATAGTTCCAATTCATTCTTCTATCCTACCAATTCCACTTTTTCCAGCCGCCATCAAGCATGGCTGAAAACTGACCAATTGAAGGAAATCCACTAGTAATGAACATGCATGGTTCAACCTTCGTTGAACCTTCAGTCCACCAAAAACATGGTTTACTCAATTTTTCTTTAATGAGGTAATTCAAAAGCGTATTTTGATCAGTATTGCCGTGATCATGAAAAACTGTAGATATTTGGCTTTGATAAAGAAACTCTAGAGGCCTCACTTCACTTGTTACATTCGCAACGAGGTCATTTTTTTCTTGAGTACTCTTATGCCAAACATCAAAGACAAAGTCGTCCTCAAGTACTGAAAGAGCAAGAGCGGCACTGTCCTCGGTCCAAGCTCTGTCACCCCAATATTGCGCAGCTTCACCTTTTACGGCACGAGCTATAGTAAAGAAAAAGTATCTACCGCATGCATCAACACTAGGAATCATGCTACCAATGTAGGTTGAGTCTTCTAAATAGCTAATATCCAAAGCAAAGTGCCACACAGGAGCCGTTAAAAAGTGCTCATTCCAGCTTTCACCCAGTTGTTCCCTGCTGACTGCAATAACCGCCTGTTGCCAATCATGCCAACGCTCCGAGAAATCTTGTGATAAACCATCTTTCACAAAGTCCCCTTTTGCAGGCATTTTACCGATATAGCCCCAGCCTGATGTTATAAGGTTCGTGGACATCTGAACCTCTCCATTTCATTTGACCAAAACGGATTAATGGCACTAGAAGCAATAAGCTCTAGCTGTACCTTATTTCCCTTTAAATCAATCATAACTATATTGTCTTTACGCGATTCTGGCCTTGCTTTAAGTGATTGATCCAAAAGCTTGAATATGCCCCACTCACCTTCATAGGTATGCGCAATTTCGCGTTTAGATTCAGGTGGTGTGAACACAATTCGAGTCTGATCTTGACCGGCAGGCCAACTCAACGATTTAGCTCTTGCTGGTCCATGCTTATAAACCAAATCTTGTCCACCCAACTCTAAGACAAATCGAGTAATGTGCTGGTCTAGATAAACAGGCTTCATCCCAAACTCTACGCGTAATGAATTATCAGATTCAAAGAAAGACTGCCTGATACGTTGCGCTCTTTGAAAGACCATTAGTGTTTCTGGACGAACTCCAATTTCCTTTTCTAATCGCCAACGACTTTTCGAAGTATCCACAAACGGTTCGAGGTATTCTTGGAAGAATGCGTCAAGCGTACCTCCATAACCAAAGAATCGCTTAAAGTCTTTCAATCTAACTTCTCTGCTCGCGTTGGGCTCGAATGGATATCTGCCAGCAATAGTCCGCTGATAAGGGCGGACCACCTGTGTTACCCAAAGTTGATTTAGATGATCCTTCGAACCGCTCTCCGCAAACTTAACCGACTCTTGAGAAAGCTCACCTAGCCATTGATTAAATGGTCTCGGCAAAAGTTCTTTAGCACGAGCGAAGGAAGCTGCGACATCTTGTGTAACGGTTCCATCTAAAATACTTTTGTAGGCAATTTTCTGATTGTTACCAGAGCTTGATAAGTCACTTAAATACGAACGCAAGTTAACCATTGCTTGTTGAATATCATCAAAGTCTTGCTCACCAAGGCGTAAGATCTCTGAAAAATGCGATTCGACTTCTTTACCTGGCAGAGCAACATTGAAGCCGTTTTCTTCAGGTAAATACATGTCTAGTCTATCTGCCGTATTTGAAAACTTAACTTTGGCAACTTTACCAGCAACTTCAGAAGCGGCTTTTTGATTTTCTGACAATGATACTTTTGATAGAGCAACCTCTTTTTGGATTGCTCTCAACAAAGATTCGATTGGTCTTTCAACTCCAGATAAAACCCTCGCTTGCTCTGTCGCAAGTTCTAGGCTCGGAGCCTGCTTCAATTGAATATCTTCGATCAACGTTTTCCATTCATTAACATAATCTTGATAGTATCGAGACTGAACGCCTTGGATGGCACTATCTTGATCAATTTCATGAGCCTTAAGATCGTCACCATAAACCCAGTTCTCTTCCATTAGGCTTTTTACTGTACGGTTGATCTGAATCTGAAAAATGCTATGAAAACCATTGTACGTGTAGAAACCCGAAATGCCTTGTGATAGCGGTTTTCCACTAGCTCGCTCGAACTGCTCAAGCCCTTTAGGTCCCAATACATCAGTCAAGCGAAATGAAGGTACATGACTCTTAGAAAATTGTATTTTCATTCGCTGATAAGCACGTTCAGGTAGAGACATTTGAGTCAACACTTCTCGAGCACTCGTCACGGCAGCAGTGTTGTAAGTAAAGCCTTGTCCATCGTTGCCTAATAAATATTGAGTGTGCTGTAGCAAACGTCTTCTTAAGTCTGCGTTTAGCTCACCCGGATATTGACGTTCGAAATAAAAGTTAAACCAAGCCAACACTTCATCTTGTTGATATTTGTCTGGATTGAATAACATCAAATACGTTTTTAACGTTTCGTACAAATACTCACGATGCTGTTGATTGCTCTCCATTTCTGACACCAAGCTATCAAGAAGCAGAGGGGCGTAATATTGGGTCAAAGCATCAGAATATGCATTGTTTGCCGCCTGAGACACTTTGTCTCCTTGATAGAGACCAAACCTCTTTACAGAGTCGGCATCACCGTAGTCGCTTTGCTTTCCGAGAGGAAGCGTCATCAACCTATCTAATGTTTCTACAGCTGAAACAATATCCGCTTCAAAATCTAAACTTTGAGCGCCAATCATTGCATCAATATGGCTCGCTTGTTCATTGGTATCGACAATTAACTGTGAGTTCCACTTATAACTCATAAACCAAAGCGCAGAAGCTCCTAGCAGTAGCGTTGTACATCCAATGTAAACACCTCGACGCATCCAACCTGACTGCTTTTGATAGTGACGATTAACTGTTCCTAACAGTTGCTCTTTGAAAATAACCTTGTCAAAAAGATTCTTTACGAAATAACTATGAGAACCAGTCTGACTCTTTGCTAGAGCTAAACGATTTAACCCAAGTCCATTGGTTGATTCATTCATCAGCTTATCGACTGGTAAGCCTTCTTGAACCGAACTCAACATAAACACACCACGAATCAAGGCAGGCTCTTCAAAACTGTTTTGTGCAAAAATTTCAGCTAAAAACTCGTCAAGATTAGCTTGTAGCACTCTTAATTGCTTTGGAAATTCAAAGATAAGCGCGCGTTTATCTAAATCGTCCTCTGTTTCAAGTATTCTAAGCATACGGGCATCAAGGCGCTCCAACATGCCATGAAATTCTTTGTTGAATAGAGAAATAACGCCTCTTTCATCATCCACTTCACGAGGGAACATGAAACCAAATAATTCCTCTCGCTCTTCCTTACTTAAATCGGCAAAAAACTCATTGAAACCGGCAACTAAATCCATTTTGGTGAGCAATACGTAAATCGGAAACTGCATGCCTAACTGGTTTTTCAGTTCTTGAAGTCTCGACTTAATTGCTCGAGCATGAAGACTTCGCTCGGTTCGAGTCTGAGACATCACGCTGGCTAAACTTATCGTAACAATCGCACCATTAATTGGTCTTTGCGTTCTATACTTTTTCAACAATCCTAAGAAACCATGCCACGCTTTAGAGTCGACCTTTTCTTGACTGTCTTGTGTCGTATACCGGCCAGCCGTATCTATAAGAACTGCTTTATTTGCAAACCACCAATCACAGTGGCGAGTGCCACCTACACCGGCAATAGAGTCAGAGCCAAGGCTGTCTCCTAATGGAAACTCTAACCCCGACTGCTTTAATACGGTTGTTTTCCCCGTTCCAGGAGGGCCAATCAACACATACCACGGTAAGTCATACAAGCTTCTCTTGCCTTTGTGTGTTTTCGTCACTACTTTGACAGCTTGCTCAATACGCTCGCGCATTAAGTCAATTTCACTTGCCGCTTCTTTATCTGATAGGCTATCAACCTCAAGCAACGTTTGAATACTTTCGTCTTCTTTCACCTTTTGCTTATGCTGCTTGGTAACGTTAAATATCGCCCAAAGCAACACCAACACTAGAATAGTGACTAGCCGTTGAAAGTCACTCTTTAGGGGCTCATATCCCGCTATCGCAATAAGTGGACCAACAACCCAAATGAAAATAGAACAAGCAGCGACACCTATAAGACCGAGAAACCATCTTTGAGTAAATATTCTGCCAATTTCTTTAATACGCATCTCTATCTACCTATTATTAATTCGCGACAAGAAGGTCGATTTCAATCCGGCGGTTAATAGCTCGGTTTTCATCACTACTGTTTTCAACTAATGGTCTTGCATCCCCCAATCCCTCGGGTATCACTCGCCCTTCTAATGCACTATTCGAGATCAGTTGTTCAGACATAGCAGTGGCTCGAGCTAATGATAGGTGCCAGTTCGAGGGATATTTACTCGTGAAAATAGGCCTATCGTCGGTGTGACCAGTAACAATGATCTTGCCTTGGGTCGACTCCAATGTTCTCGCAAGCTTAGAAATAACGGGTTGGATGTAAGCGACAACATCAGCACTACCTGATTCAAATAGATCTTGAGACTTTAACGAAATTCTTACCCTGTCTTGCAGCGGCTCAACATTGATTAGCCCCTTACCGATCTCAGTTGCTAGATACATTGAAATCTTTTCTGCAATTGGCGCTGATTTTGATTCTGACGTTGCATCTTGGTTAAGTTGTTGCGGTTGAATCAAATTGACTAATTGAGAAAAGGTGCGATTGGATGCCTTATTTAGCTCATAGCTAAAATACATATATATGCAGACCAATAATGCCGCCGTTACAGAACATACAACCCAAAGAGGGGCTCTATCAGAAGCCTTTGAGCCATTCAAAATGTGTTGGTCGATACTATTACTTAGCTCCTGAGGGACTCCTCTCCCATAAGACTTAAGAGTAGCAATAACCTGTCTTCTCAATTTCCGGTGCGATTCCAGTCCATTTTTTTCTAAACGGTATTGACCCAGAAACCCGAGAGATAAGCACACATACATTAGTTCAAGCAAATCTAAGTTCGCATCTGGTTTCGCCATGCACTTATCAAGATGCTTAAAAAACGCTTCCCCACCTTGACTGCTAGCATAGAAGGAGCTAAGTAATGAATCGTGACTCCAGAATGAATGCCCACCCCAATTGGTGTTAAGGACAACTTCATCTAGTGAACAGCATAAACAATAACGAGCTGTATCAATGGTATCCAAATCAACGTCATGCTGACGTAATCGGTTCTCATAATCTCTAAGCTTTTGTGCCAATGTCTCTTTTAGAAACAACGGATCGGAATGAGTCGCTGTCGACCGAATTTGACCGATAATAGATAACAGGCCATTCGCCTCTGCTAGTAGAGAGTTATTCCCATAAGCGACCACTGAATCATTGTTCACCAATTCAGGGCTTTTTGAGATAACTACGGTATTATCCACAGACTTTTCTGATTGTGGTTTCGATGCGGGAGCTCTTCCACCCGGTGTTGGTTTTACTATCGTTTGTTCCATACAGAGCGCGCCTATTTATTAATACTCCAAAGCTCAAGTTCAGCATTCGGAAAATGCCCTGATAGGTGAAGCGCAATACCGCCACTATCTTTTAGCCTCATCCAAAATGGCCCTTTCTTGACAACTTCGAAATAGACATAACCCGTTTGGTAAGGAATCTGTCTCGGGACGACACTCAACGGCACTACGTTTATACCGTTGATCTGATTATTAATTAGATCGCGAATCTGTTCTGCCGGGCCAAACTTGAGCTGCGCTGGGACCAGGCGTCTTATTTCATCTGTTGTGGTATCTGCTTTAATTGCTAGCACAAATTGGCATGACTCAAGCAAGCGTTTATCTGGAAGCGGCGTCACTTGAATACCGTATTGGCGAGGCTCCAACGGAAGTTTGGTCGCAGTTTGGTCAAGAACAACACTGAGGTACTGACTGAGTATCTGATTCAACTCGCTATAAACACTTGATACATCTAAGTGATCATACGCAAGCAAACTTGGGAGTCTTTTAGTTTTACTAGAAAAAGTGGCTAACTCACCAATGTAACCTTTAAGTGTCGTCGCTAATTCCAGTGGATGTAACCTATCTAACTCACTGAAATGCTTTAACTTCGCCTCATATCGGTTCAACATTTGGAGCATGATGAAATCAACAGCAGATGCCGATGCAGATTTGCCCTTAATCAAGCGCTGCGCAATAACGTCAGCACGCATCTTTGTCATCGCGATAACGTTACGTAGATAAGCTGACATAACTTTATCGCTCAGGAGATTGATAAGCGGAGGAACGTACTCATCGTCTAGTATAACTTCCCCTTCAGGAGTTACCTCTTTGATCCTTAAGATAGGTAACTCCACATAACCCGCTAATTTGTCATTACTCGCTTTCAACTCAAGGTTGAGGGCTGCAACTTGGATGGTTTCTTCATCTTGTCCTGTAAGGTTATCTATCACGTCGATATCTTGAAGTACATAACGAGAGACGATCGATTCGCTTACATCCGAAACGTTTTTACCTGTAACACTTGAAAGAGGGAGAGTTATTTTTACTAACGTATTTTCAGTGTTTTTATCAATAAGTAGAGGCGAAACTGAATCGTTGGATATTAGCGTATTAACCAACGTCATATCCGGCAAAACAGCTTCAAGATGCTCAAGTTCAATAAGACCATCTTTTAGCGCGTGTTTTTTTACTCGACATTTGCAAACTCCCCAATTGTAAACCCCACCTAACTGATGTAAGCCTTTGAATTCTTGAGAGGTTGCGCGTTCTTGTTGTTGGAAGTGCTGGGGACGTAAAAACATTCCTTCGCACCAAGCCGTCTTGGAGTATTGCGTCATTTATAATTAGCCAACTAAACGTTATTTAACGACCAAAGACAGATCTTCTAACAATACTTGATATGTGTTGTAACCGGTCTTATCCACTTTAATGACTTGTCGCCAATTTGAGTTTTCAATATCTCGAAAAGCTACGACAATGCCTAAATATTCTGTCTTTGGAGACATACTTGCTTGATATGTTTCTTTCTGACCTGGAGTTAATGAAACTTCATATTTATTCACTAAATCAGGTCCTAAGAATTTTTCACTTTCTTCATAAATAGAAAAAAAGTCCTGGCTTTCGAAAATGGTATTTGACGTTAATTCAAATACATACACCACTACAGGAGAAGGCCTGCCGTTTGAATCAGGATTAATGTTATGACTTGCTGCTATTTCTAAATCTGAGTATGGATCAACAACTAGGTTCGCTGCTGAGCACCCAAATAAAGCCATTGAAATTAATAACAAAATATATTGGTAAAACTTTTTCATCACCCTAATTCCTAGCCTTTGTTTTTTAATGCTAATTCATAGTGCTTAGCGAAGTCTTCTAAATAGAACGGAGACTCTTTATTGATAATATCATCGGATAACTTTTCATGAATATCCTCAAACCTCTTCCAACTTTGAGCATATTTTCTAGCTGGAATAACCTTATTAATAACCGTGTCTTTCGCTAAAGCATCTGAGTATATAGAAGTAGGTTCAACAAGTGACATAACACTCGAAACCGTACCTTCAACACCTTTCATTAAGGCTTGCTCATGACTTTCGATGTCATTAAATGCTTCTTTAATGGCTGCATTTGGCTTTAAGAAGCTAGCGGTTTGACGGTTATATAAGTTATGAATCGCATCTTCTAAGTTTGCAGAAAACTTTAAAGGGTTATTTTCTGACTTACGAAATGCGGTATGACTAAGTCGATTTGTTTGTTTAAACACTGCTCTGTTATGCAGCGTTTCCATTAAACCAACTAGCATTAAAGAAAATGACTCCCCCAGTTGCTCAAACCATTCCTCTCGGTTATCGCTGGGAATCATCATTGGATCTATACCCACCCCTCTAACAAAAGCCGCAAGTTCACCCCCATTGGTATCAAAGTTAGGAGTCGATAGGTGTTCTGATTGTCGGTTAACTTTCGGTAAAGTTTCAGATACGGTGCTCTGTTTTTCGGGCTCTGGGATATCAATAAAATCATCGACTAAACCAATATCTAGCTGAAAGTCAGAAGGAACACTTTCGTTTAAGAGTTCACTAGCACTAAGGCCTAGGTCAACAAATTCTGCTTCCGATGGACTTGAGACTACTTCAGGGGGTGCGCTAGAAAGACTTTTACTTGTCTCAAGACTGAATACATCTGTACCTGTTTGAATAGAAACTGAAATTTGATAATCCCCTAAGCTAACCATATCGTCATCGCTTAGTGCTATTTCATTTCCTTGACCCACAGGAGTTACAGCATTATTTACAAAAGTACCATTAGTTGAGAGGTCTTTTATCAAGTATTTGTCACCAAACTTAATCAGTTCTCCGTGGGTTCCGGATACCACTCTTTCAGGATCTGGTAGTGTCCAATCACATTGTTCAGACCGACCAAATGTAACCTTGGCATGTTCATCACTTGATTCAAACACGAACTCACTCTCAATCTCTGGAGTAAATTTGTGAAAACTTGTTATGGTTAAAACCAACTTCATGTAAACCTCGCCAAAGACCTGCTAGATATTATTTTTAATTTTATTATTAACTGATTTCTTATTAACAGTAAGATTAATAAAAATCTTAATACTGCCATTGAAAATCATGCACGGAATAATGAATCATTTTTTTATCAAAGCAATCACGTATTGTTCAACAATTTTAATTATCCAACCAAGTTCAAATTTTTGACACTTAGACTTTCATCAATAAAAAAACGAATGTTAGTTTGGCCGAGAAATTCTAACATAATGACTTTTCATTGAGCAGAAAGGTATATATTCCCCCATCATTTATACGGAGTTCTTGTGATGGAAGACAGTAATAAAAACAATTCTATAAATAACGAAGAAAGCGGAGATAAAACTAAAATTGTAAAGACTCAAAAACGAGACAATGCAATTAAATCAACCAAACTCACTAATAATGAAACCTCCGTTAAAAATAAAAATGAAACAAATACAAAACTGTCTCAAAAAGAAAACACTCCGTTAGTTAATAAGAAAAAAAACAATAAAGATGACTCATTAAATAATAACAAAGATGTTATTAACGAAAGCTTAATAGGAACGACCGTTAAAAATCGGTATGAAATTGAGTCGGTTATTGGGCATGGTGGGCTTTGCGATGTTTACTTAGCTAAAGATAAGATTCTTGAATCTTCAGGTTCAGAAACACCCTACGTTGCGTTAAAAATATTACAGAAAGAGTTTGCTTCTCAACCAGAGACTGCACGCATGTTAATACGTGAAGCTCAACAAACTCAAAGGTTAAGCCATCCTAATATCATTAGGGTTTTTGATTTTGGTGTTGATGGCGAAATATACTTTTTAGTTATGGAGTATATTAACGGAGAAACATTAGAGAGTTTAATACAGCGTTCTAGGCCCCATGGGCTGAAGTTTAATGCAACTTTATCAATCCTAAATCAGGTACTCGATGCACTCTCATATGCTCACTCTCTTGGTGTAGTGCACGCCGACCTAAAGCCCGCTAATGTGATTTTAACGTCTGAGGGTAACGTTAAGCTGCTTGATTTTGGTGTATCTAAAACTCATCAATTAAAGCAGGATCAATATGCGGCTAAACGTAAATCCGAAAATGTTGAAACGCTTGGCTATACTCCCAACTATGCATCACTCAACCTGTTATCCGGTAAGGAACCGAACTTAAGCGACGATATGTTTGCTCTATTTTGTATTGCTTACGAGTTATTGAGTTGCAAACACCCTTACGCAAGAACTCCAGTTAATGAAGCTCTCAAAAAGAAGAGCAAGGTCTCTAAACCAACTAACATGCCTGCATCTAAGTGGCCAATATTTTCAAGCGTATTTTCAACTGGCATCATTCCGAACGAGCTGACCCCTGAGCAGTTGAAACGCAAATTGAATATGCGCTATTGGCCTATCGCTAGCGGCGCCGCAGCGAGTATATTATTAGTTAGCGGCATTGTATTTGGCTATCAGCAGCAACAAGAAACCATCGCCACTTTGGAAACCGTTATTAGCAAGCAAAATGATCAAATTGCCGGACAAGAGTGGCAGCTTGATACGCCAGCAGAAAAAAGTTTGGCACTGATTGATAGTGAAAAAAGCTTACATCCAGTCGTTAAGGCTGGCTTATTACGCTTACACAAGACCTATATTCTCAGCGAGTTTGAATCTGAAATTGATCAGGTTTTGAATTCTGATTCCAACAACTACCCGAATTATGATGAAATTGAGTCCATACTTGATAAAGCAAAAACCTACTACCCTGACTCACATAAAATAGAAGTTCTTGCCTTAGATATTCAGTCAAGCAAGCACTCCACGTTACTTTCGATAGCAAGGCAAATCAACAGTCAACTTGAAAAGTCTCGGTACAGTAAAGAAGACGGCAGTAAATCCATCTATGAGCTCAAGGATGAGTTAAATCAGATTCATCAAGGTTATCCTTTCACGCCAAGTTCGTTATCTAGTGATGTTTTCGGTCAGCACCTCACTGAAGCACTCAAAAAGAAAGACGCAGCTGCACTTGTTGCTCTTATTAAGGTTGGGAACACCTTCTTTTCAAACGTAGAAGATCATCAAGAGAACTTACAGATAAGTAATGCGATGAAAGATGCAGTGCTTGAAATGAAATTATATGAGACAGCGCTAGATTCCAACAGCCCTCTACCGTTTCCAGAAGATGCCGCTAGAATCCTGTTCCAAGAAGAGTTTGAAAACTTTTATTCTCGCCTAGAAAAGGCAAGGACGACAACTCATCTCGATAACTTGGTGAAGGATGTGGATCTGTTCTCGAAAAACTTTCCTATTGGTTTTCAGGATGTTAACGATTTAAGATTCAAAACTGCTGATAAATACTTACGCTTCTCCGATATATTGCTTAATAAGCGAAGGACTTCAAGCGCAAGACGCGCTATGAAGAAAGCCAACGAGCTTATGAAGCAAATAGAACAGGACTCTAAGCAAAGCTAGTAATGTAAATTACCACCTTCTAAAGAAGGTGGCTTTGTGTGAGCCCCCTAAAAGGGGGCCTTTGTTTAGTCCAGCGCCAAT
>NZ_JAWOTH010000008.1:0-206693 GCF_033338745.1 Vibrio sp. Vb1026 | reverse complement strand
ACTCAGAAGTGAAACGAAATAGCGCCGATGGTAGTGTGGGGCTTCCCCATGTGAGAGTAGGACATCGCCAGGCTTTAGTTTTATTTTCACTTTTTCGAAAAGTGAAGACAAAAGCGGACACTTGCTTATCAAAGCGAGTGATACCACTGCGGAGTGGTAGTTCAGTTGGTTAGAATACCGGCCTGTCACGCCGGGGGTCGCGGGTTCGAGTCCCGTCCACTCCGCCACTTATTTGAGGGTCGTCTCAATAAACACGAATTACAGGGGTGTAGCTCCAATTGGCAGAGCAGCGGATTCCAAATCCGCGTGTTGGGAGTTCGAATCTCTCCACCCCTGCCATACTCTGAAGCCTCAGCAGTAATGCTGGGGCTTTTTGGCATCTGAAGAAAAGAGAAGCTGACTAGTTGGAAGAGTTGTCGACTCCTCTGATACCAAAGTATCGGGGGATTGAAAGCTCATATCTCCGGGATATTGGTCCACTTCACCTATCCCCCATGTTCATAAGCTCTGGCTTAGGTCAGGGGCTCTTTTATTTCTAACGAATATGTCTTTTATTCCTAACGTATAGTTCCGATGTCAGGTGTATGTTTATCCAGCGAATATGGCATACCTTTGCTTCAGGTAGATTTATTTTCTAGTAATGTAATTACTAAATGTTGATGTATCGCTTTGTTCTTTCTGGTTTACCTTCGAATTTCATAACACTTTTTCTTCGTTATCGAGCACATCTGATTCACAATTTATTGAAAGGTTAGTGGTTACATTGACTTGGATGATTACTGACTTGGTTCCTGTTATCATCATGCATTAATGCTAATAATTAGGAAGTAAGTTTATGCCACATTTTCGATTCCGTGCTGTAGAGCCACAAGCTGTTCAGGCATTATCAAAACCCCTTACGGATGAACTTCAGCCTCTAATGGACTGTCCGCGTGAGGATTTTACTTTTGAGTATATCTACACTACGTTTTTCAATGAGGGTGAGGTGAGTGCTGCATATCCTTTTGTCGAAGTGCTTTGGTTCGACCGTGGTCAGGAAGTGCAAGATGAAGTTGCCAAGCTTATTACGCAACAAGTGCGCGGTATCGCTGGTGCCGATATTGATGTTGCAGTTATCTTTTCCGCCTTATCTCCTAAAGCTTATTACGATAATGGCGAACACTATTAAAGGTTAAAGGCTATGAGGCTGAGTTTCATTGTAACTTTGGGTTTATGTTTCTCAGCTTCAGTATGTTCTACTCCTTGGGAGTCTGCGGTTAATCCTACCCGAAACTCTTCCTCCTCTATTGGTAGTTATGCTAACGGTTGTTTAGATGGTGCATTACCCTTGCCTCTCGATGGCGTTGGTTATCAAGTCTTACGTAGTAAAACGAAGCGCTACTATGGGCACCCTAAAACGATAGAGTTTATTGAAAATCTGGCGCTTAAAGCTCACCAAAATCTCAACACCACTCTGCTGATTGGTGATTTGTCTTTACCTAGAGGTGGAAGGTTCTCCTCTGGTCATTCTAGTCATCAAACCGGGTTAGATATCGATATTTGGTTAAGACTTGCTGACCAACCGCTTTCTTATAACGAATTACAACTTCCTAAGCCCATGAGTGTGGTGGATTTAAAAGGTTATTCCATACTTAATCATCGCTGGGAAGAACGACACTTTAAACTAATTCGGTACGCTTCAAAAAGTAAGGATGTTGCACGAATTTTTGTACATCCTGTTATTAAGGAGCAACTTTGCTTGCAAGAAAACGGCAAAGATCGTTCTTGGTTACGTAAAGTGCGTCCATGGTGGGGGCATCATTACCACTTTCACGTCAGGTTGTCTTGTCCTGATTCGAGCGACTATTGTGTTGATCAATCACCACCTCCAGTAGGCGATGGCTGCGGTGCTGAGCTTGCAAGTTGGGCCCCGAAAGCGAAACCTATTGATATCCCTCCACGGGTAAAAACAACCTCTAAGCCCAAACGAAAAAAAGTCGTTCCACCTCAATGCTTGCCGCTTATCAATCCTAATTAGTGTTACTCTTCAGGTTTATCTGTACTTGGTGATCTCTTTTATGAAACTGGAGAAACATCATACTTTTGTCTACATTGAATAGTACCAATACAAAAACTAACCCAATTAGTTTTGGGGACATATTATAGAAATCTAAATTAAACAAAGAGTTGTAGTATGGGGAAGTTGTAACTTCTCTGTTTAGAAAAAGATCTTTCGTCGCGATACTCTGGTTTCTTAGCAATATGTCTGTCAGTTGGCTAAAAAGCGATAACAACGCAGACAAGTGTGTAAGGCAGGGATATGCCCTTTTCCTGTTAGAAGAGTAAATCAAGGACAAAACCATGACTATGATTTGTGCAAAAGAATTTGCAGAGTGGTTAAGACACAGATTTAGCAGTGATACTAAAGGAGTCTCTTTGACTCGAGAGGATGTGAATCACCTGACTGGGCGTCAACGCCTTGATCCGGGTTTTGTTAATGATGTGCATTATGAGCTGATGCAATATGGAATGGCTTTCGTTACTGATACGAGCCGAGAAAACTTTTATTTAATACCTGTTTCTCAAGCGGAAAATTGGCGTGAGAGACTAGAGTATCATTTTGAAAAAGAGCTGTTCTGCAATATTATCCCTATTGAAAAATCAGGTTGAGAAAAGGTTCAACTTTGATGCCAAAGTTGAACCTAATTGCTCTTATGCTAACCCTTGAATAATCACGAATTTTTCAAGCAACTGCTCTTCAGTTTCGACATGGTTCGGATCAGTGATTATGCATTTTGTAATTGGACACACTGACTGACAGGTCGGCTTTTCGTAATGCCCCTTACACTCTGTACATAGCGCTGGATCAATTTCGAAAATGCTCTCTCCCATACTGATTGCCCCATTGGGGCATTCGGGATCACACATGTCGCAGTTAATGCATTTATCAGTAATGAGCAAGGCCATGGTTACTTACCAGTCGGGTTACGGGTGTCCTGCCCTGAGTTTAGATTACGCATTAATAGGCCATATTCTAAATCTAGCTCTGCTGGTACTGGAATGAATACAAAGTGACCGTTTCCTTTCGCGTCTTCAATAGACTCTGACTTGCGGTTTTCCATTGCCTCTAGCGTGAAAACAATATTGCCTTTTGGCGTCATTAGTTCAAGGCTATCACCGACAAGAAACTTATTTTTTACTTCTACTTCAGCCATGTCACCACGACGTTTGCCAGTGAATTCACCAACAAACTGTTGAGCATCAGAGACTGAGTAACCGTAATCGTAGTTTTGGTAAGTATCGTGTGTATGACGGCGTAGGAAGCCTTCAGTGTAGCCACGGTGAGCTAGGCTTTCTAGTGTACCCATTAGGCTTTCATCGAATGGTCGACCTGCTACAGCATCATCAATCGCTTTACGGTAAACCTGTGCAGTACGAGCACAGTAATAGAATGATTTAGTACGACCTTCAATTTTCAATGAGTGAACACCCATCTTAGTTAAGCGTTCAACGTGCTGAACCGCTCGTAGGTCTTTAGAGTTCATGATGTAAGTACCATGCTCATCTTCGTAAGCCGCCATTTTTTCTTCTGGACGGTGCGCTTCAGAAAGCAGAACGACTTCATCTGTTGGTTTGCCGCGACCAATTGTGGTTTCAGGGCGCTCGTCTTGTACTTCGACAGGCTGTGCTTCAGTCGGGTCGAATTTCTCTACGATATCACCAGCGTCGTTTTCTTTACCCTCTTCAACTTTGTATTCCCAGCGGCATGCGTTAGTGCAAGTGCCTTGGTTAGGGTCACGTTTGTTGATATAGCCAGAAAGTAGGCAACGACCTGAGTAAGCCATGCATAATGCACCGTGAACGAATACTTCAAGCTCAGTTTCAGGGCAATGCTCACGAATTTCTTCGATTTCTTCTAGAGATAGCTCGCGAGAAACGATCACACGTTCCACGCCATTCGCTGCCCAGAACTTAACGGTCGCCCAGTTTACAGCGTTCGCTTGTACAGAAAGGTGAATTGGCATTTCTGGGAAAGCTTCACGAACCATCATAATTAGGCCTGGATCTGACATGATCAATGCGTCAGGACCCATCTCTACGATTGGCTTAAGATCACGGATGAACGTTTTTAGCTTCGAGTTGTGTGGTTGAATGTTACATACCACATAAAGCTTTTTGCCTAGGGCGTGGGCTTCATCGATACCGATTTTTAGGTTCTCGTGGTTAAACTCGTTGTTACGTACGCGAAGGCTGTAGCGAGGTTGGCCAGCGTAAACTGCATCTGCCCCGTAGGCGAATGCGTAACGCATGTTTTTCAGGCTGCCCGCTGGAGATAGTAGCTCAGGCACGAATGCTTTCTCAGTTGTCATTGCTCAATTCTCTTTTATCTGATCACAAGTCAGGCCAATTCCACCTAATGGAAATGGGGCGCAAATTTTACGTCAAAATGTGAACTGTGACTAGGGTAATTGTGCTTCAGATAGAAAAACGCCCTCAAAAAAAGTGAGGGCGTTATGGTTAACCTTTATACAATATTATGCGTTAGGATTCGGTAAGCCGCCTAGCGCATCGTATAGGTTGGGAAGGAAAGCACTGAACTCTCCACACATTAGAGAGAAGTCTGCATCAAATCGAGCTGCTTGATCTTCACGTGGAATATCATCGTTTTGATCTTTCAATTCATCAGAGAATTTTAGACGTTTGATGCCTGCATCTTCCGTCATAATGAACTCAATACGATCTTGCCAATTAAGCGCAAGTTTCGTCACGACTTTATCCGCAGCGATGTGGTTGCGGATTTCATCAGTGGTGAGCTCTTGCTTCTTACAGCGAATCACACCACCTTCTTCAAGTACGGATTTTAGCTCAGCTTCGTCCATCATGCTGATACCTTGAGGTGTGTCACCGCTTTTCACCCACTCGGTTAGCGTAGTTTCAATCGCCACTTCTGGAATAGCAGGAATAACAGGTAAACTACCCATGGTTTTACGAAGCAATGCTAATACATCTTCTGCTTTTTTGTAGCTGCTTGCATCAACAAGGATATAACCTTCTTTTGGCATGATAAGCACGTGAGTGTGGCTGCTGCGGCTGAATGCGCGCGGCAGTAAATCCATTACGATGTCATCTTTCAGGTTGTCTTTCTCTTTCTTCTTCAGAGGACGACCTTCTTGCGCTTCCATTGCTTCTACTTTTGCATTCAATGATTCTTTGATCACAGAGGCAGGTAGCATTTTCTCTTCTTTCTTGGCGCAAATCAGAATGCGGTTTTCTGACACGTGAGTCATCATATCGCCATGTCTACCCATTGCACTGACCCAGCCAAATTTCTGTTTGTCTTGACTGCCACACGGGGTGAATCGGAATTCAGACAGCTGAGTTTCTAGTTGTTCGGCGTTAAAAGTAACCTCGCGGTTAACGCGGTATACCAGACAGTTTTTAAACCACATAAATCTTCTCTAGGCTTGATGACAAGGGACTAATCATAGGGAATTTTTGTGCTGATGTCTTAATAGAAATGAAAAATATCCGAATGAACCTCAAAAGAAAGTTATATGAAAATTTGTTTTCAAAGGTCACAAAAGTGTCATAATTGGTAGTGATAATGCTTATGCATAGAGAGGCGCTTTGTCTCTTAAATTCATTAGCTCAACGAACATAAGGTTACTCAATTATGTCTAGAAGGATTCTGGTTGTTGAAGACGAAGCTCCTATTCGCGAAATGCTGTGCTTCGTACTTGAGCAGAAAGGTTACCAAGCGGTAGAAGCGGAAGATTACGATACTGCAGTAACCAAACTGGCTGAACCCTTCCCTGATTTAGTTTTACTGGATTGGATGTTACCAGGCGGTAGTGGCATTAACTTCATCAAACATATGAAGCGAGAGGAATTAACGCGCAACATTCCAGTTGTGATGCTTACCGCTCGTGGTGAAGAAGAAGATAAAGTGCGCGGTTTAGAAGTCGGTGCGGATGACTACATTACCAAGCCATTCTCTCCTAAAGAGTTGGTTGCACGCTTAAAAGCGGTGATTCGTCGCGTAACCCCTACTGCACTAGAAGATGTAATTGATGTACAGGGATTAAAGCTTGACCCTGTATCGCACCGTGTTACGGCTAATGATGCGCCATTAGACATGGGCCCAACAGAATTTAAGATGCTTCATTTTTTCATGACGCATCAAGAACGCGTATACAGCCGTGAGCAGCTATTAAACAATGTTTGGGGCACTAACGTGTATGTCGAAGACCGTACGGTCGATGTTCACATTCGCCGCCTGCGTAAAGCATTGGAAGCTGCAGGGCATGATAAGCTGATCCAAACTGTTCGTGGTGCTGGATATCGCTTCTCGACGAAGGCATAAATTAACACGCAGCTTATCGGTACCATTTCTGGAGTTATGAGTGGTTGAAAGATTAACGTGGAAAAAGCTGGCCTGGGAGCTGGCTTTTTTTTACACCCCATGGGTGATAGTAGGTTGGATATTCGGTTATATGCCGTGGTTGCTTTTGGCAGCTACGGCATTGCAGCTTGTGTGGCATTTGCATAACCAAGTACGTTTATCTTCTTGGTTATGGGATGAAAAACGCCTCACGCCACCGTCTGGTAGCGGTAACTGGGAATCTTTGTTCAATGGGTTGTATCGCTTACAACAGCGCCAACGCCGCAAACGAAAAGAGCTTACTAATCTTATTCGTCGATTCCGAAATGGTGCAGAGTCGCTACCCGATGCGGTAGTGGTATTCCGTGCTGAAGGCAATATTGTTTGGTGCAACAAGCTGGCTCAGCACTTACTGGGCTTCCATTGGCCAGAAGATTCAGGTCAACCTATCTCCAATCTCATTCGTACACCTGATTTTATCAAGTACCTCAACAAGAAAGACTTCTCAGAGCCATTAGAAATGCGTTCACCACTCAACGTCGAACGGATGCTGGAATTGCGTATCGTACCGTATACCGAGGGTGAGCACTTGATGGTAGTGCGTGATGTGAGCCAATTAAAACAACTTGAGGGAATGCGTCGCAACTTCTTTGCCAACGTATCTCATGAACTGCGTACACCAATGACGGTGCTACAAGGTTATTTGGAGATGACTGAAGACCCTGATATGGTCGTGGGTCCAATGTGGAGCAAAGCTCATGGTGTCATGACGGAGCAGCTTAACCGCATGAACAGTTTGGTGAACCAACTACTGACACTATCTAAAATTGAAGCGGCACCTATGCATGAGCTTGAGGAAGTCGTGAATGTGCCCGCGATGCTTGAAGTGTTAGAAAAAGAGGCGGTTAGCCTTAGTGGGGACAACCAACATAAATTGAAATTTGATGTTGATGCTAGCCTACGCGTGCTGGGCGATGATGACCAGTTACGTAGTGCTATCTCTAACCTCGTTTATAATGCCGTCAAATACACACCGCCTGGTGCGAACATTAATGTTCGTTGGTTCCAGACCTCTCAAGGCGCATGCTTAGAGGTGGAAGATAGTGGTGATGGTATTGAACCTCAGCACCTCCATCGACTTACTGAGCGTTTTTATCGAGTGGATAAAGCAAGATCACGTGATACTGGTGGAAGTGGTTTAGGGCTAGCCATTGTAAAACACGCGCTGAGTCACCATGACTCTCATTTAGAAATTCACAGTGAAGTAGGTGTGGGCAGTAAGTTTTCTTTCGTATTACCTGAGCGTTTGGTGGTGAAATAATGGCTTTACGATTGGCAAAAACATTCAGTTTATTCGCGCTTGTTTGTTCTTGTATTGCTGCCGCTCAAGATAAACCATTGCCGACTTATCATAAAACGACGGGGATTGTCGGAAACTTGCTCTCTGTTGGCTCCGATACACTTGCGGGTATGACAACGCTTTGGGTTGAAGAGTTTAAATCCATTTACCCGAATATTAATGCGCAAGTCCAAGCATCTGGCTCTTCTACTGCCCCCCCAGCATTGACCGAACAAACAGCTCAGTTTGGTCCCATGAGCCGCCCTATGCGTTTAAGAGAGGTTGAAGCGTTTGAACGTGAACATGGCTACAAGCCAACTGCGCTCAGGGTCGCCATCGATGCAATCGGTATTTTTGTTCATCAAGATAATCCAATTCAAGGGCTTAACTTTAGTCAGTTAGATGCTTTGTTTTCTGCCACGCTGCGCTGTGGTGAAAGTCAATTTGTCACAAACTGGCAGCAACTCGGTCTTGAATCACAGTGGGCAAAGCGAAACGTCCAGTTGTTTGGTCGTAACTCCGTTTCTGGAACTTACGGTTACTTCAAAAGCAATGCCTTGTGTGGCGGCGATTTCAAGACCCGAGTTAACGAGCAGCCAGGCTCCGCGTCAGTTGTGCAAGCTGTAGCGTCAACCATCAGTGGAATTGGTTATTCCGGTGTCGGTTATCGAGTGGCAGGCGTGCGCTTAGTCCCTGTAGCTAAAATGGGAAATGATTACGTGACTCCAACGCGAGAACATATTGTTAGCGGTAAGTACCCACTATCACGTTACTTATATGTTTACGTGAATAAGCATCCTGATTACCCATTAACACCAATTGAAGCTGAGTTTATTCGCTTTATCTTTTCTGCTCAGGGACAAGCGTTGGTTGAGAAAGATGGTTATGTGCCCATTACGGCAGACTTTGCAGAAGAAGAGTTAAAAAAAGTCGGCCTGTAAGCCGACTTTTTATTTAGGTATGGACAGTACGAGATCAGAAAGTGAGTGTCCACTTCGCGCTGTCCCAACGTTCTTGTTCTTCCTGTAAATCCGCGTGAAGTAATTTATTGTTTTCTAGCCATGCTTCATCTGTGCAGGTGAGAATCCATTCGTCATTTTTGATAGATAAGGTGATATCAGGCAATGGATCTTCATTACGCTGCCCATTTAATACGATAGAAAGTCGTAATATTTTGATGAGGCTTATAACGTCACTCTGTTTATAGAGATTGAAATCTGGTAGTTCTTGCAATTTGAGCGCTTTACGCTGGAAGCGAGCTAATGTTGCGAGCACTAATTGCTGCTCACGGTTGAAGCCTTGTAGGGTGGAGTGCAACAGAATATAAAAAGAGTGGCGATGGAAACTACGCAAGTTGATACTTAATCCGACTTCATGAAGCAACGCTGCCCACTCTAGTAAGTCAAATAACTCACTCTTTTTCTTAATGCCTAGTTCAGAGCGTACCTGACATAACATCTCACGTGCATGCCCCTTCACACGAGCGGCATGCTCTAAGTCGACCCGGTGCTTGTTGGCTAAATTTTCTGTGGTGCGCATACGAATATCGGAGCGCGCAAAACGCTCTTCCATTTCGTACAACAGGCCTTCGCGTAGAGCACCATCGGAGAAAAACATTTGCTCAATGCGAAGCGCTTTGAAAATCGCGGACAAAATCGCTACGCCTGCTGCGAATACGGGTTTACGTTCTTCTGTTAGACCCGCCAGTTCAATATCTTCAATGGAATCAAATTTACACAGAGTTTCGATAAGTGTATCCAGTCGACTCGCTGTGATCAGGCCATCTTCAAAACCTAATCCTACTAGCACTTCTTGAATCGCTTTGATGGTTCCTGATGAGCCGAGAGCAATATCCCAGCCCTTTTTACGATATGTTGAAGCGATGGACTCGAGTTTTTGTTCGGCCGCTAACATCGCCTTGCTGAAGTTTTTTCCTGACAGTTTGCCGTTTTTAAAGTATTGCTCTGTAAAACTGACGCATCCCATCTGTTTACTGTTGAGAAGCTCAGGCTCAAATTCTTGTCCAATAATCATCTCGGTACTGCCGCCTCCGATATCGATGACTAGTTTGGAGTTGGATTCTACTTGAGTGTGCGCGACGCCTAAGTAAATCAGGCGGGCTTCTTCTTCTCCAGGGATAATTTCTATCGGGAAAGGCATCACTTCTTTCGCACGCTCAATGAAAAGGTGGGCATTTTTAGCGCGTCTTAGTGTGTGTGTGGCGGCGATACGTACATTTGACTCATCAAGCCCTTGCAGCCTCTCAGCGAACATGGCTAAGCATTCTAGCGCACGCTCCATTGCGGCGTGACTTAAGTTCAATTCACTGTCGAGTCCTGATGCTAAGCGAACACGTTGTTTATGACGACTAACCAGTTGTAGGTCACTGCCGACAACTTTGGCCACCACCATATGGAAACTGTTTGAGCCGAGGTCTATCGCGGCAATGTAGCGAGTATCTTGTTCAAGTATTTGAGGCATCTGAATTTTGTTTTCTAGTTTGCTTTTCTATATTTTTAAGATAGTCATAGATAGCGATTTGAGAGCGAACTTTTTTGCGATTACCTCGTGGTACGTAAGCGTTACTCATTTCTTTATCTATTAAACGAGCCTTTACTGTATCGGTAAAATGGATATTCGTTATATCAATAATTCTCTGTTTCAAACGTGGATCACGGACTGGTACTGCTACCTCGATACGGTGATCAATATTTCTTGTCATCCAGTCTGCGGAGGAGATATAAACTTGCGGATCGCCATCATTGTGGGTGATCACCACGCGAGGGTGCTCAAGAAAGCGGTCAACAATACTGATGATGCGAATATTGTCGCTGATCCCCTCAATGCCCGGTACTAATGAGCACATGCCTCGAATGATCATGTTTATTTTTACACCGGAAGTACTTGCTCCATAAAGCTTATTGACGATGCCTTTATCAACTAGGTTATTGACCTTGATCGTAAGAGCGGCTTTTTTCCCTAGCTTGGCATTCGCAATTTCATTATCGATTAAGCGGTAGATTTGGGTTCGAGAATTACGAGGAGATACCATAAGGTGATTGAACTTCACTGGTCGGTATGGATTCTCAATGTAACCGAAGACATTACGGACTTCATTAGTGATTTCTTGATCTGCCGTAAGCAGGGAGAAGTCGGTATAAATTCGCGCCGTCTTCTCATGGAAGTTGCCTGTGCCGATGTGTGCGTAGCGAATAATTTCTTCACCTTCGCGGCGGCTAATCATCAGTAGCTTTGAGTGAATCTTAAGACCAGGCGCACCAAAGATGACGTGCACACCCGCTTCGGTTAATACTTTTGACCATTCGATATTGGCTTCTTCATCAAAGCGAGCTTGCAGTTCGACGACCACAGTGACATTTTTGCCGTTGTGCACTGCATCAATTAAAGAGTTCATCAAGCGAGAATCTTTCGCGACGCGATAAATGTTAATCTTGATACTAAGTACTTTGGGATCGAAGGAGGCTTGGCGCACTAACTCACTAATGTGGTCAAAAGTGTGGTAGGGATAATAGAGCAGAATATCTTTCGCTTTAATCGCGTCAAAGCTGTTGGCATAACCTTCGAAATCGGCACATTTCATTGGCGGGAGAGGTTTATTTTCAAGATACTCTCGTCCAACATTTGGAAAGCCGATGAAGTCTTTAAAGTTGTGATAGCGTCCGCCGGGGATAAGGTTATCGTAGTTAGAGATATTAAGTTTGTTACACAGAAACTCTAACATTTGAGGCGGCATATCACGTTCGTAGACGAAGCGAACGGGCTTTGCTGTCAGTCGCTGATTGACACCCTCTGACATTTGTTCAAGCAAGCTGTACTCAATTTCATTGCGTAAATCGTATTCAGCGTCACGCGTCATTTTCATCGCATAGCCGCTAAGCTCATCATAATCAAAAAAGCCTTTGAACAGCTCGTCCAAACAGTGGCGGATAATATTATCAAGTAAGATGATGGTTTTTCGACGCTTTCCTTTCTGTTCTGGTACCATCACAAAGCGGGGAAGGTGATCGGTCGGAATTTCGATCAGAGCGTACTGGTAATGTTCTTCTTTACGCAGTTCGACGGCGATGTAAGCGTACTCGTCTTTGAGAAATTGCAGAACATCGATCTCGTCTTTCATTAGGAGGGGAGTGATATGCGGCATTACCTCTCTACGGAAGTATTTCGCGATCCACTTTTGTTGCGATTCATCCAGTTGTTGCTCGTTGACCAAGAAAATGCGACGTCGCGCCATTTCTCGAATCAACTCGCTGTAAAGCTCATCAAATTGTTCGTTAAGCTTTAGTGCTTTCGACTGCATTTTGGTTAACAGTCGTTTAGGGCTATCACTGCCACCGCGCTCTTGGCTGATTAGGATTCTGCGCTTCACGTCCGCAAAGCGTACTTTGTAAAATTCATCTAAATTGTTGGAAAAGATCCCAAGAAAGCGAATACGTTCGATCAAAGGGACGGTTTTATCGGCAGCTTCTTGTAATACTCGTTCGTTGAAAGACAACCAACTCAGTTCTTTTTCTATATATAGTTTTTCTGCGCTCATAACCTTACCTAGCCAAAAGTGAAGTATTACGTACTCATCTTGGAAAAATGGATGAGTGAGAACATTATGAGATTTTCATTACAGATTTATTTCATACCACGCATTGCATAAGAGTTGTATTCTTTTCAGGTGTTTAATGTGATCTGTAATATAATTGTCATCTTAACGACATATTCTAGTACTAAGTCAAAAAAGGTAGAGATTTAAATGGCACAAGCCGAGTTTTCATTGCAGGAAAAAGATAAGAAACGACTGATAAAAGATCGTTTAGTTCGACTTGCAGTGACATCCGGTGGTGTCGGCGTACTCGCGGCGCTTATTTTGATCTTTGTCTACCTCGCCATGGTGATCATTCCGCTTTTTTCTGATGCGGAGATCAAAACCAACCAAGCCATTCGAGCCACTCATATTGAAACACCACTTGCGATTTCAGTGGATGATTACGCTCAGCTCGCGTTCGTTCTAACCCAAAGTGGTGAGATTCAATATTTGTCGATGGACGATCCTACGAAACCTGCGGTGTATACACAGCAAATAGTCCAGAAACCCGTCGCTTTCTCTCAATCTGCTCCTGGGCTAGGTTGGTATGGATTTGTTGATGGGCAGGGTAAAGCGAACCTTTTCAAGCCAGAATTTAATGCCACATTTAGAGAAAATACACGTCCTCCGGAAGTGATTGAGCTAGACACCAGCATGGATCTGACACTAAGTGCGCCTCAAGATCCTGTGACTCAGTTTGTATTTGCAGCTTCGACGCCCTTACCAACGGTTGTTTGGCAGACGCAAAGCGGTGAAGTGAAAGCTCGCTGGCAAGTGGCTTCGTCTTTGGGTACGCCTCCTACAACGATCGATTTTACGTTCTCTTCAGGCTTTAATACGCCTCAGCAAATGTTGTTGACACCTGACGGTGAAACGCTTTATTTGCGCGATGGCTCTGAGTTGATCGTGTTAAAGAAAACCACACGTAAATTTGCTGTGCGAGAGGTGGTCGATCTCACTCAAGGTGATAAGAAGCATTCCGTTCGTACAATAGACTTATTGGCTGGTGCTTACTCGCTTTTGGTGACGCACAACGATGGTCGGGTGTCGCAATGGTTTGATACGCTGCAAGAAGAAAAACGCACGTTAACGCATATTCGTGATTTTAAATTGGCATCAGAGCTTAAGTATTTGTTGCCGGATTCTCATCGAAAAGGATTTTATAGCTTTTACACCAACGGCACGTTGCAAAGCCATTATACAACCAGTGAAAAACTGGTGTTGTTTAAGCGTGCGTACCATCAAGCGCCCGCAATCGCAGCAATGTCTAACAATGAACGCTACTTAATCACTTGGCAAAATAATGCGTTAAATGTTGCGGAAGTGGACAATGCCTATCCGGAAATTTCATTGTCTTCATTATGGCAAGAAGTGTGGTACGAAGGGTATCCTGAGCCTGAATTTGTGTGGCAATCGACTTCGGCGAGCGATAACTTTGAGGCTAAGTTCAGCCTAGTACCTATTGCGTTTGGAACGATAAAAGCGGCGATGTTTGCGATGCTGTTTTCAGTACCGCTCGCAGTGCTAGGTGCTATTTATACGGCTTACTTTATGTCGCCACGCATGCGTCGTGTAGTAAAACCGTCGATTGAGCTAATGGAAGCACTGCCGACGGTGATCATAGGTTTCCTCGCGGGATTGTGGTTCGCGCCTATTGTCGAAGATCATTTGATTACGATCGTCGTTATGCTGTTTGTTTTGCCCTTGAGCACCATGATTATGGGCGGGCTATGGGCATTAATACCGCAACCTTTGCGGAATCGTCTGCCTAATGGTTGGCATGCTTTAGTGCTCATGCCTGTCATATTGGTACTGATTGGGCTTGGAGTGTGGATTTCGCCTACGATTGAGCAGACGTTCTTTGGTGGCGATATGCGCTTATTCTTAACCGAGCATGGTATTGGTTACGATCAACGCAATGCATTGGTGGTGGGGTTAGCGATGGGGTTTGCTGTTATCCCGACGATTTTTACCATTGCCGAAGATGCCATTTTCTCTGTACCGAAGCATTTATCGGATGGCTCTTTGGCATTAGGGGCCACGCCTTGGCAAACTTTAATCTATGTTGTCTTGCTTACTGCAAGCCCAGGTATTTTTTCTGCCATTATGATGGGCCTGGGACGCGCTGTTGGCGAAACCATGATTGTGTTAATGGCAACGGGCAATACGCCATTAATGGATTGGAATATTTTGGAAGGATTGCGCAGCCTGTCGGCGACCATCGCCGTTGAGTTGCCAGAGTCGGAAGTTGGAAGTTCGCATTATCGCCTGCTGTTCCTAGCTGCATTGATTTTATTTGTGTTTACGTTTGCAGTAAACGCGCTTGCGGAGTGGGTTCGTCAGAGACTGAGAGATAAGTACCGTGCGTTGTAATAATGGTTTGAATAAAGAGCGAGTAATAACGTGTTAAATTGGATTCGTTCTGGCGCACCGTGGATATGGCTAACAGGCGGTGCAGTCAGCATCAGTTTGTTGTCGGTATTAGGGTTGTTACTCCTTATCGGCTGGAAAGGCCTGACTTACTTTTGGCCAGCGCCCTTGTATCAGTGGAATGTTGCAGCGCTGACACCTGTACAAGGCGAAGTGCTACATGAAAATACTATTCTGATTGGTCAAGTGTATGAGCGCAGCTTTGTACCGAAGAGTTATTTGCCTGAAAGCGCAGCACAACAGTTAGAAGACGATGAAGATTTTGCCACTCGACTCAGTATCAAAATCGCTAACCGAGAGTTGTATCCCGCCGATTTTATCTCCGTATTGCAAATGCAGTTGGATGAGCCCACGACGCCAAAAGAGTGGGCGGTGATAGAGCGCAGTAGCGGTGGTTATTTCTTTGGTAAGCTGGTGGCGTTTCAAGATGGCGATAATATATACACCAGTGATATTCAATCGATACTAAATAAAAAGCTTGATGATGCAGAAACTCTGCGCCATGAGATTGATTCTTTGGTGGTCGATCAGCTTAAAGAGCTTGGTTGGAAGCTAGAGCAGTTGCGATTAGAAAAGCGCAAGCATGAATTGAATGACACGCTGACAGAAAGCTTCTTAAAGGAAAATCAGACGAAAAAAGAGCAGATAGAAAAAGCGCTTGCGACGTTAGATTTGCAACTTGATGGTTTACGACTTCAGCTCTCTGACTATGCCTTGATTGCCGAGGATATGACGGGGTCACAAGTATCGATTCCGCTCGAAGACATTTTGGACTACTGGTATCCAAACCAAATGTCACTGCCTGATAAAGTCATGCATTGGGGAAAACAGGTTTGGAAGTTTTTATCTGAAGATCCAAGAGAGTCTAACTCCGAAGGAGGCGTGTTCCCTGCGATATTTGGTACGGTTTTCTTAGTACTCATCATGTCGATCATTGTGATGCCACTCGGGGTGATCGCCGCTATCTATCTACATGAATACGCTAAGAATAACGCTCTAACCAGAGTTATTCGTATTGCGGTTATAAACCTAGCGGGTGTTCCATCGATTGTTTATGGCGTGTTTGGTTTAGGTTTCTTCGTTTATACGATTGGTGCCTCTATCGACAACGTATTCTATGCGGAGAAGCTACCGGCACCAACCTTTGGTACGCCGGGTTTGTTATGGTCTGCACTAACTCTTGCCGTGCTGACGCTTCCAGTTGTGATTGTGACTACTGAAGAAGGTTTAACTCGTATTCCGAGCTCAGTACGACATGGTTCTCTGGCGCTTGGTGCAACTCAGTTCGAAACACTATGGCGTGTGGTTTTACCTATGGCGACGCCAGCTATTATCACAGGTTTGATCCTTGCGATTGCACGTGCAGCTGGCGAAGTAGCGCCACTGATGCTGGTGGGGGTCGTGAAATTGGCATCCAGTTTACCGGTTGACGGACAATTCCCTTATGTGCATTTGGATAGAAAGTTCATGCATTTAGGTTTTCACATTTACGATGTTGGCTTTCAAACCTCCAACATCGAAGCGGCGCGACCATTAGTTTATGCTACCTCTTTCTTACTCGTGACAGTGATTGTCGGGCTAAACTTAACAGCAATCAGTATTCGCAATAATTTACGAGAAAAATACAGAACGTTAGGACAAGATTAAGTATGTTTAATTTTGATAGTACATTAGGTTATGAGCCACCATTGGATGTTCATAATTTAACGGATGAACAAACAGCCATCTCAATCGAGAACCTTAATCTGTTCTATGGTCAAACTCAGGCGCTGCATGATATTTCGATGCGAATTCCCAAAGGGCGAGTCACCGCTTTTATCGGTCCTTCAGGGTGTGGAAAGTCGACGTTATTACGTTGCATCAATCGCATGAACGACTTAGTGGAAGGGTGTCGAGTCACAGGCAAAGTGCGTCTCCATGGCAAGAATGTTTATCATCCTAATGTCGATGTTGCGACACTTCGACGCCGAGTGGGGATGGTGTTTCAAAGACCCAATCCATTTCCTAAGTCTATTTATGAAAATGTAGTTTATGGCTTACGCTTACAAGGTGTAAAAAACAGCCGCAGTTTAGATGACGCAGTGGAGCGATCCTTGCGCTCGGCGGCGTTGTGGGATGAGGTAAAAGACCGCTTGCATGAGAACGCATTTGGTTTATCTGGTGGTCAGCAACAGCGCTTGGTCATTGCGCGTGCGGTG
The DNA here is from genome assembly GCF_033338745.1 of Vibrio sp. Vb1026. Lineage (NCBI taxonomy): Bacteria > Pseudomonadati > Pseudomonadota > Gammaproteobacteria > Vibrionales > Vibrionaceae > Vibrio > Vibrio sp. Vb1026. The sequence goes on along the minus strand of NZ_JAWOTH010000008.1, from coordinate 189,771 downwards.
GCGATTGAGCCGGAAGTCCTGTTATTGGACGAGCCAACATCAGCGTTGGATCCAATCTCAACTTTAACTATTGAAGAGCTTATCAATGAGCTGAAGACTCAATATACTGTCGTTATCGTTACCCATAACATGCAACAAGCGGCGAGAGTGAGCGATCATACTGCATTCATTCATATGGGTAAGTTAATTGAATACTCTGACGCGGACTCGATCTTCACTTCGCCAATGAAGAAACAGACCGAAGATTACATTACGGGTCGCTACGGTTAAGTCGCGACTCTATACGGAATAAGGAACATCATGCACTTTGGACGTCATATTTCAGGACAATTTAACGTAGAGCTAGAATCGATTCGTACTCATGTATTAACCATGGGAGGCTTGGTAGAGCAGCAGCTTTCGTATGCTATTCAAGCCTTGCATAAAGAAGACATCGAACTGGCGCGTAAGGTTGTGCGTGACGATCATAAAGTGAATGCGATGGAAGTCTCGATCGATGACGCCTGTACACGCATTATTGCTAAGCGTCAGCCAACGGCAAAAGACTTGCGCTTAATCATGGCTATCATCAAAACGATCACGGATTTAGAACGCATCGGTGATGTGGCGACACGCATTGCTTACGTTGCCATTGAAAGCCCATCATCAAAAGAACGACAATTCCAAGTGTCGTTAGAGCCTCTCTGCCGTCAGGCAATTAATATGCTGCATCAGGTTTTAGACGCGTTTGCCCGTATGGATGTAGAAGCGGCAGCAGAGGTGCACAAACAAGATGACAAACTAGACGCCGAGTATGAAGCGGTGATTCGTCAGTTGATGACTTACATGATGGAAGATCCAAAAAATATCCCTAATATTCTGCAAGTGATGTGGTCTGCACGCGCGATTGAACGCGTGGGGGACCGCTGCCAGAACATCTGTGAATACATTATTTACTTTGTGAAAGGGAAAGATGTACGCCACCTAGGTGATCAAAGTATTGATGACGTACTGAAGTAACTGACTTCAACAAATAGACCAGCTTTTAGGCTGGCCTATTTATTAGAGAGAAGGAAAGCACGTCAATATTTATCAGGAACGAAGGTCTGATCATCAATGGGCGCTCTGACGTAACCTTCTTTATTGAGTTCAGGTAATTCGATGGGTGAGTACTCAAGTGCTTTGTAGTCAATCTGGCTTAGTAAATGACTGATACAGTTCAAGCGCGCTTTCTTTTTGTCATCAGAAGGGACGACCCACCAAGGGCAGTTTTTCGTGTCTGTATAGGCAAACATCTTATCTTTTGCTTCCGAATACTCCGCCCAGCGATGACGTGACTCTAAATCCATTGGGCTGAATTTCCAACGTTTGATCGGCGTATTAATTCGACCTAGAAAACGTTTTTCCTGCTCTTCGTCTGAAACCGAAAACCAATACTTAATCAGAATAATCCCAGATCGTTGCAACATTCTCTCGAATTCAGGGCAAGAGCGTAAAAACTCCTCGTATTCGTCTGGAGTACAGAACCCCATGACTTTTTCGACACCTGCTCGGTTATACCAACTTCGGTCAAATAAAACGATTTCACCAGCAGATGGTAAATGAGCGACGTAACGTTGGAAGTACCATTGCGTTTTTTCTTTTTCTGTCGGTGCAGGCAGAGCCACTACGCGACAAACACGCGGGTTTAGCTTTTCTGTAATTCGCTTTATCACTCCGCCTTTGCCCGCAGCATCACGTCCTTCAAACAGAACCACCACTTTTAACCCTTTGTGTTTGACCCACTCTTGAAGTTTTACGAGCTCAACTTGAAGGTTTTTGAGCTCCTTTTCGTATTCCTTTTTCTTCAATTTAGACATACACATTTCCTCACTCCTTGATAAACAATATGTTAGCACTCAAAAGCTATGCGCGTGAGGTTACGGTGGTCTATTTGAGAGCTGCTACGACATCGGTAATGGCTTGTGTACTTGTGATGGGGATTAAAAAATCATCGACATCGGATGCGCCCATTTTGCTTTGTTCAGCAACAAAGGTCATTTGGCTAGGGCGTGTGGTTTTGCCTGACAGATGGATTTCAGGAACTTGAGTGTCTTCTACTAGCTCACGTACGTTACTCGCATTAACGCCAGCACCCGCCATGATTGCTATGCGTCCTTGGGCTTGCTTAACCAAAGCTCTAAGCACATCGATCCCTTGTGGTGCTGAAGGCGCAAGACCGGAGGTTAAAATACGTTCACAACCTAAGCTGATCACTTCTTCCAAAGCTTTTTCAGCGTCACGACACTGGTCAAAGGAACGATGGAAGGTCACGCCTAAGCCAAGCGCTTGAGCAAATTCACACAGCGCAGCAGCGTAAGGCATATGAATATCACCGTCTTGAGTGAGCACGCCGAACACGACACCGCTCAAGCCTGATTGGTGAGCTGCTTCAATATCCCAACGCATCATTTCGATCTCTTCTTCATTGTAGAAGAAGTCACCTTGGCGTGGGCGGATCATGGCATAAACTGGAACACTAGAAAGCTTAGCCGCTTGCTGCATAAAGCCATAACTGGGTGTTAGTCCGCCTAAAGCCAAAGAGGAGCAAAGTTCAATCCGAGTGGCGCCGCCAGCAATGGCGTAGTGCAGAGATTCAATATTATCAATACAGACTTCTAGGTGAGTAACCACGTTCATTCATCCTGCTAACGTTACAAATAAGTGTTGTGGCTAAGATATTAACAGGGCCAGTAAGCAGAATCTGTATGGAGGGGATGATAAATAGAGGTAAAGTTTACGCTAAAGCGTTACCTCATTTTGGCGGTTTATCTGAAGGAAAAAGAAAGCCCAGAGCAGAGGCTCTGGGCTTTGATAGGACTTTACTTAGACTGATTGGCGTTTGCGGTTTTCCGCATTAGCTTATTGCTTTATATACATCCAACCATCACACCCGTTGAGCTAGGGTGAAGGTCTATTATTTTTTGCCTAGGTCAGCTGCGTGCTCAGATAGGAACGCTGCAACACCTTTTGGAGATGCGTCCATACCTGCTTTACCTTCTTCCCATTGTGCAGGACATACTTCGCCGTGCTTCTGGTGGAAGTTAAGAGCGTCAACCATGCGTAGCATTTCGTCGATGTTACGGCCTAGTGGTAGGTCGTTAACTACTTGGTGACGTACAACGCCTTCTTCGTCGATTAGGAAAGAACCACGGAAAGCAACGCCTGCTTCTGGGTGCTCAACGTCGTAAGCTTTACAGATTTCGTGCTTAACGTCAGCAACTAGTGGGTACTTAACTTGACCGATACCGCCATCTTCGATAGCAGTGTTACGCCATGCGTTGTGAGAGAACTGAGAATCGATAGAAACACCGATTACTTCAACACCTTTAGCTTGGAAGTCAGCTAGACGGTTGTCGAATGCGATTAGCTCAGATGGGCAAACGAAAGTGAAATCTAGTGGGTAGAAGAATACTACTGCTTTCTTACCTTTAGTGAACTCTGCAAAGTTGAAGTTTTCAACGATTTCACCGTTACCTAGAACAGCTGCTGCAGTAAAATCAGGGGCTTGACGACCTACTAGTACCATTTTTTTTGCTCCTAAAAAGTATGGTTAGCTCCAAACCGAATTCAGTTGTGTCGGTTTGGTTCGTGTTTGTACGAGACAAACTATAGTACAGATTGTAGTATTGAAAAAAGCGAAATAAATAGATTGAGTTAATCGAAAAAAACGATAATAACAAAACTCTTAACTCGATCACTGGAACGGCGGTAGATACAAATACAATTATGAATAAATGGCCCAGTTTGAAGCAGTTACACTATTTAGTCACACTGCATGAAACAAGACATTTTAGTGACGCTGCAGAGCGTTGTTTTGTCAGTCAGTCGACTTTAAGTAAGGGTATTCAAAACTTAGAGGAATTGATAGGTTGTCCCTTATATGAAAAGAAAGATAAAAAAAGTCCACTGGTTTTTACCCAAACAGGAGAAATGGTAGTAAAGCAGGGGCGAGAGCTGTTAGCAAAAGGGCAAGATTTGGTCGAGCTTGGACGTATGTGCCAAGGCGACGATATGCAAGGCCAGCTAAAAGTAGGATGTATACCAACAATTGCTCCGTTTTTACTGTGTGATTTGGTACAAGAGGTGAACTACCGTTTTCCACAACTGAATCTTTTATTAAGAGAAGACACGACGACAAACTTACTTCAAGCGCTCAGACATGGTGAGCTGGATGTGCTTATTTTAGCGTTACCAGTCGAAATTGATGGGATGGAAAGCCGAGTAGTGGGTAAGGATCCGTTTCGAATGGTTATAAGCGCTAATCAAGCCCAATCGGTCCCTGTGCCGATTCGTTACGCGGATTTACCTGACGAATCCGTCTTTCTACTAGAGAAAGAACATTGCTTAACGGAACATGCGGTATCAGCGTGTAAATTAACAGACAAAGAAAAAATCAATCCGTTTACGGCAACCAGCCTCCATACACTGGTGCAAATGGTTGCGAATGGTTTGGGAACAACGTTCATTCCTCAAATGGCTATCGACCATGGCTTGCTGCATAACCAGAATTTAGTCGTGATCGATCCTCCAGGTAAACAAGCTTATCGCGAAATCGGCTTAGTTTGGCGTCCGAGCTCGTCAAGAACGAAAACATTTAATCAACTTGCAGAAGTCGTTTCAGAGCTGCTTTAGCTATTAGTATTAGCCCTTACTTCTCCATTATTTATCTAAAAGCGCACTGGAAACAGTGCGCTTTCTAGTATTTTATTCTGTTGGTAAACTTTGACTTGTAAAATTTTACAGCTCTTCTTTGATGAAGCTTTCATAAAATAGTGGAATTTCACAATGTTAATTTTACACAAAGCCCTGCATACCTTGTTTGACCCCTGTTTAAATCCATCTCTTCAGCCCTTGTGAATACAAGGTGTTTGTTTACCAGTCTATATTCATACGCTTGTTTGAAATGATAAAACGACTTTAAATTTAATGTAATTTTATTACGTAATAACTTACAAAACAAGGCGCTTGATAGATGGTTTTTACCTTGCGGAATAAAACTTTGAATTTTCTGTTTTGTTTATATTGGGGGTTTCACTAAACCCTTTGTTGATATAGCTTATTTAAAGGCCGATACGACTTATGTCTAGATTGAAAATACACGTAGCATTACGCAATCTATCGGCATGGCTAGACGAGTTGAACACAAAGTTAAAGGATGTAATTTGTTGTTCATAACTTACAAATGTAGCTTTACGCTGACTGCCCAAGATTGATAAAGCACGTTAAGGATGAATGATTATGCTTGCTCAGACAGAACAAAAAACACAACAACTAAAGCAAACCCAAGGCATGCTTGAGGTGAATGGAGTCGTTGCTCCAGAACATCAAGCAATTTTCCCTGTTGAAGCCCAAACCTTTTTATCTCTACTGTGTGAAAAATTTGCCGGACGTGTTGAACAGTTGCTGGAAGCAAGAGAAGAGAAGCAAGCACGTATTGATGCTGGTGAGCTACCAGATTTTCTACCAGAGACACAAGACATCCGTGAAGGAAGTTGGAAGATCCTAGGAATCCCACAAGATCTGCAAGATCGCCGTGTGGAGATTACCGGACCAACTGACCGCAAGATGGTGATTAACGCACTGAATGCGAATGTAAAAGTGTTCATGGCAGACTTCGAAGATTCAATGTCTCCTGCATGGAGTAAAGTGCTAGATGGTCAAATTAACTTGCGCGATGCTGTTAATGGCACCATCAGTTACACCAATCCTAGCAATGGCAAACATTATCAGCTGGAAGATGACCCAGCGGTGTTGATCTGCCGTGTTCGCGGCCTTCATTTAAAAGAAAAACACGTTACGTGGCACGGTCAGATCATTCCAGGTGCGCTATTCGATTTCGCTCTGTATTTCTATAACAACTACAAAGCGTTACTTCAAAAAGGCAGTGGCCCTTATTTCTACCTTCCAAAACTGCAATCGCATCACGAAGCGAAGTGGTGGAGCGAAGTGTTCCATTTCACGGAAGACTACTTCGGTTTGGATACAGGCACCATCAAAGCGACTGTGCTGATTGAAACCTTACCAGCGGTATTTGAAATGGACGAGATTCTGTTCTCGCTTAAAGAACACATCGTTGGTTTGAACTGTGGTCGCTGGGATTACATCTTTAGCTACATCAAAACATTGAAAAAACACTCAGACCGAGTACTGCCAGATCGCCAAGTGGTAACGATGGACAAGCCATTCTTAAACGCTTACTCGCGATTATTGGTACGTACTTGCCATAAACGAGGTGCTTTCGCGATGGGAGGAATGGCCGCATTTATCCCAGCTAAAGACCCGAAAGAGAATCAAAAAGTATTAGACAAGATCCAGACTGACAAATCGTTAGAAGCTAACAACGGCCACGACGGTACTTGGGTGGCTCATCCAGGTTTGGCTGACACTGCTATGGAAGTCTTTAGTGCTGTGCTGGGTGAACGCACCAACCAGTTGGATGTGAGCCGTGCAGAGGATGCGCCTATTACAGCAGCTGAACTGCTTGAGCCTTGTGAAGGCGAGCGCACTGAAGGCGGAATGCGCCACAATATTCGCGTTGCGCTGCAATACATCGAAGCTTGGATTTCTGGCAATGGTTGTGTGCCGATTTACGGACTGATGGAAGACGCAGCAACGGCAGAAATCTCACGCGCCTCTATCTGGCAATGGATTCAACACGGCAAGTCGCTAGACAACGGATTAAAGGTCACTAAAGAGCTGTTCGAGCTCTATCTCAAAGAGGAGATTGAAGTCGTGAAGCAAGAAATTGGCGAGCAGCGCTACCATGCGGGTCGATTTGAAGAAGCAGCAGACTTAATGGCAAGGCTCACGACGAGCGATGAACTGACCAACTTTTTGACAGTTCCTGGTTATGACTACCTAGATTAATAAAGAATAACTGTAACACCAATAACGTGAAGGATTTTCAAGGCAGATAGGGAAGTACTGCCTGAGAACGGAAACTCAACGCACACGCATAAAGTGCAAATTATAAAGAGGGATAGACCAATGACTAACTTAACTCGCCGCCAACAAATTGAAGCTCTGGAAAAAGACTGGGCAACTAACCCACGCTGGAAAAATGTGAAGCGTACTTACACTGCCGAAGAAGTGGTGGAACTGCGTGGCTCTATGGTGCCTGCAAACACAATTGCACAACGTGGTGCAGACAAACTTTGGTCACTGGTCAACGGTAGTGCGAAAAAAGGTTACGTAAACTGTCTTGGTGCGCTAACGGGTGGTCAAGCCGTTCAACAAGCTAAGGCAGGTATTGAAGCGATCTATCTGTCAGGCTGGCAGGTAGCGGCGGATAACAACACCGCTTCGACGATGTATCCAGACCAATCTCTTTACCCAGTAGATTCTGTACCGTCAGTAGTAAAGCGTATCAACAACTCATTCCGTCGTGCAGACCAAATTCAGTGGGCTGCTGGTAAGACGCCTGAAGATGAAGGTGGTATTGATTACTTCCTACCTATCGTAGCGGATGCGGAAGCGGGCTTTGGTGGTGTGCTTAACGCTTACGAACTAATGAAATCGATGATCGAAGCCGGTGCCGCGGGCGTTCACTTTGAAGACCAGTTAGCATCGGTGAAAAAGTGTGGTCATATGGGTGGTAAGGTATTAGTTCCTACGCAAGAAGCGGTACAAAAGCTCGTTGCAGCTCGTTTGGCTGCTGACGTAGCGGGAACAACAACATTAGTTATTGCTCGTACTGATGCGAATGCGGCGGATCTCATTACTTCAGATTGCGACCCATATGATAAAGACTTTATTGAAGGTGAGCGCACTCAAGAAGGTTTCTACCGCGTTCGCGCGGGTATCGACCAAGCGATTTCTCGCGGTCTGGCTTACGCACCATATGCAGACTTGATTTGGTGTGAAACGGCTACGCCATGTTTGGAAGAAGCACGTAAGTTTGCAGAAGCAATTCACGCTGAATACCCAGATCAATTGTTGGCGTACAACTGCTCGCCTTCATTCAACTGGGAGAAAAACCTAGATGCAGAAACCATTGCTAAGTTCCAACAAGAGCTTGCAGACATGGGCTACAAGTACCAATTCATCACGCTAGCAGGCATTCACAACATGTGGTTCAACATGTTTGAACTGGCACACGCTTACGCTCAAGGTGAAGGTATGCGTCATTATGTTGAGAAAGTTCAGCGTCCTGAATTCCAAGCAGCTGAAAAAGGCTATACGTTTGTTGCGCACCAACAAGAAGTAGGTACAGGTTACTTCGATAGAATGACCAATACTATCCAAGGTGGTAACTCTTCAGTGACAGCATTGACAGGTTCGACCGAAGAAGACCAATTCTAATTGGCAGAGAAACACTTCCTTAATCAGCGTCAGTAATGGCATTTTGAGCGGCAACCCTGCCGCTCTTTTTTTCGTTTAACCGGTGTAAAAACGAAACTTACAACAAAGAGAATACGCTTGCGTACTACTCTTCCTGCTCGATTTCTTCAGGTTCCACTTCTTCTTGCAGTTCCAATAAGTTAATCGCAATCGTCACGAAGTCACTATCAGTAATAATGCCGACCAATCGACCTTTGGTGACAACAGGTAGACAGCCAACTTTATGCTTTTGCATATAGATAGCGCTCTCTTTGAGCCCCGCGATAGGCTCTGCCGTCATGATATTGGTGTGCATCATTTCGTAGAGCGGTGTGTCTAAAGTAAAAGATTGTTCAGCCTCATCTGGGTGCAAGCTCGATTCTTGAGCAGCAAGAATGTCGCGTTGAGTCACCAAGCCTTGTAAGTGGTTATTGGCATCAACAACCGGAATGTGTCGAATATCAAGCCCATCCATCATGCTTTTTGCATCACGCAAGGTGTGCGTGCGAAGTAAGGTATGAGGATTACGAGTCATCATGTCTTCAACCTTGATCATAGAGACCTCCAGCGGCATTGTCCTTCTCTTAAATATAGAGAATATTTTTCTGTATATCTGGGAGCTAACTCGTTTTTCATCAATTAAATAGCACAATGCTGATGGGCTGCGTAATCTGTGTTTTATTGGTGTTTTTATTAATTTGAATAAGTCGGTTTGTGTGCGAGTCAGTTGGCATTTTTAGTTGATATTGAATGTGTCCCCAAGGTAATCCAATGAATTGAATCGCACATTTTTATTCGCTGGATTTTCCAAGATTCTTCTCTCGAAGAAGATACGTCCAGGCTTACCAAATTGAAGACAGCAACCTAGATGAAACGAACAACGTGTAACAAACTTATTGCGCTGGCAGTGGCGGCATTCAGTGTGCCATCAACACAGGCGATTGTGTTAGGAGATGAACAAACCGATCCTGTTGACCGCGTTACTTTGCGAGCAAGTAATATGGCAGAGTTTCCGCTGTGTGGGGGAACGATGCTGACAGAGCAATGGGTACTGACTGCGGCGCACTGTGTGGTGATGGGACAAGGAACCAATGAAGCAACCTACTATGTGACCCCGCCGGGTGAGCTGTCGGTGAATGCGAATGTGTATGAACTTAATTCTGCAGGGCTTGATAACTTCTATCCGGTGTCTCACGTTGTGGTTCATCCGGATTACACCCGGATTTCAAAAGCTGAGACCGACAGTAATGGCAACGTGAAACCTATCCAAACCGGTTTAGATTCAGACATCGCGTTGCTGTATCTCACGCGCCCAGTGGCAAACGCGAGCTTTGCTGACCTAGCAAGTAAAGTTGACATGGAGAGCATCGAAGCACGTTTGGTGGCGGATTGGAACGATAATTACCTGACCAATCAACGTGTCGAAAATGTGCAAGTGTTTGGATGGGGGGCTACTCAGCCGGATGCTTCTGAACCTTCTAATACGCTCAAAACCACCATTAGCACATTTTTACCCATCGACAAATGTTATGAGCGTTTAGAAATTGGCAGCAGTTTTCCGGGGATCATTGATTCAAGAGACAACCAAACCAAAATTTGTACGTTACCAACACAAAACCATGTATTGGAGCCAGATAGCCATACTCAATATGGCAACTCTGCATGTAAAGGTGACAGTGGTGGCCCGTTGGTCGATGTGGCGACCGGCAAACAAATTGGTATTGTTAGTGGCGGCCCCCTTATTCTACCAACGTGTGGCTCTTTGACGATCCCAAGTTTCTACACCAAGGTGAGCCACTATTACGACTGGGTACAGTCTTACATCACTGCCGATGCGCCACCAAGTCGTTACATCATTGCGCCGAATTTTATCAAAAGTGCTAACAATGAAAGTGGTGACAATAAAGAGTGTCACGATGGCATTGCGACCAATAACTGTGATTTCAAAGGCTCAGATGATGAAGGTGGCAGTCTAGGGTTTTGGTTATTGGGTTTATTCGTGCCGTTATTCTTGTGGCGAAAGCGTGAGCTTTGATAGGGCGATTGGAATGCCAAACTAATAAGCAGCGGTATACGCTGCTTTGCTTTTTTCATGTTCTCTCTTTGGGGCTCAAATTAAAAATAGTGCCAAGTAATCGAGGCTTTTCACGTTTTATTACACTCTTCACCATGGCTTTTACTGCTATATTCTGGTGATTTGCTTGCTATTGCAGCATGTAAACATATACTAGTCTGCTGCGAAAAACTCGTCGCAATTTTATCGTCGCCTAGACGTGATTTGACCAATAGATAAGACAAGTAACATGCAAGTATCAGATTTCCATTTCGACCTTCCAGATGAACTCATCGCTCGCTACCCTCAACCAGAGCGTACCGCTAGCCGACTGCTGCAAATGGACGGCAATACCGGAGAGCTCATTGATGGCACATTTACTGATGTATTGGGCCAAGTGCAACCCGGTGACTTAGTGGTGTTTAATAATACTCGTGTTATTCCTGCTCGTCTTTTTGGCCGCAAGGAATCGGGCGGTAAATTAGAAGTGCTGGTGGAGCGCATGTTGGATGAGAAAAGCATCCTAGCGCACGTTCGTTGCTCTAAATCACCAAAACCAGGTACAACCATTATTGTTGGCGAGAATGATGAATATTCAGCAGAAATGGTTGCACGCCATGATGCTTTATTTGAACTGAAATTTAGTTCTGATAAGACGGTACTAGAAATTCTGGAAGAAATCGGCCATATGCCGCTTCCTCCTTACATCGACCGTCCAGACGAAGATGCAGATAAAGAGCGTTACCAAACGGTATATAATCAAAAGCCAGGTGCGGTTGCGGCACCGACGGCGGGCCTTCACTTTGATGATGTTCTCTTGGAGAAAATCAAAGCGAAAGGTGCAGAGTTTGCTTACGTTACTTTGCACGTTGGGGCGGGTACATTCCAGCCAGTAAAAGTGGAAAACATCAACGATCACCACATGCATGCCGAGTACGTAGAAGTACCACAAGAAGTCGTCGAAGCAATTAAAGCGACGAAAGCGCGTGGCGGACGAATTATTGCTGTTGGTACCACATCTGTGCGTTCACTTGAAAGTGCAGCGCAAGACGCATTGCAAAAAGGGACTGAGCTGGCCCCATTCTTTGGCGATACAGAAATCTTTATTTTCCCTGGTTACGAATATCAGTTGGTGGATTGCTTGATCACAAACTTCCACTTGCCTGAATCAACACTGATCATGTTGGTGAGTGCATTTGCTGGATACGAGAACACCATGAATGCTTACAAACATGCGGTGGAAAACAAATACCGTTTCTTCTCGTATGGCGATTCAATGTTCATCAAGAAGAAAACGGCGTAGTTAAAAATAGATTTACGAGTGCTAGCAGTAAGCTAGGAAATAAAGCATCCATTGCTTTGTCTCTCGCAAGGAAAAGCGACCGCTCCTTAAAGTAGGGTAGAGCCCTAAACACTCAGTCAGACTGTTTCTCTGACACCCGGAGGCATCGTGAAATTAAAATTCGATCTTAAGAAGAAAAACGGCAATGCACGTCGTGGTCAACTGACTTTCGAACGCGGCACTGTTCAAACTCCTGCGTTCATGCCAGTAGGTACTTACGGTACCGTTAAAGGTATGACACCAGAAGAAGTAAAAGGTACTGGTGCAGAAATTCTGCTAGGTAATACGTTCCACCTGTGGCTACGTCCTGGTCAAGAAGTGATGAAAATGCACGGTGACCTGCACGATTTTATGAACTGGCACGGTCCTATTCTTACTGATTCAGGCGGCTTCCAAGTATTCAGCCTTGGTAAGATGCGTACGATCACTGAAGAGGGTGTTCACTTTCGTAACCCAGTAAACGGTGACAAGATTTTCATGGACGCAGAAAAGTCGATGGAAATTCAAAAAGACCTGGGCTCTGACATCGTTATGATTTTTGACGAGTGTACGCCTTACCCAGCGACACACGATGAAGCGAAGAAATCGATGGAAATGTCATTACGCTGGGCACAGCGTTCACGTGACCATTTCGAGAAGCTAGAAAACCCGAACAACCTATTTGGTATTGTTCAAGGTGGTGTTTACGAAGATTTACGTGATGTGTCGGTAAAAGGTCTAACGGAAATCGGTTTTGACGGTTACGCGGTTGGTGGTTTGGCAGTAGGTGAGCCTAAAGAAGACATGCACCGTATTCTTGAGCATACTTGTCCTCAACTTCCTGAAGACAAACCTCGCTACTTGATGGGCGTAGGTAAGCCAGAAGACTTGGTTGAAGGTGTTCGTCGTGGTATCGACATGTTTGACTGTGTAATGCCAACGCGTAACGCACGTAATGGTCACTTATTTGTGACTGGTGGTGTGATCAAGATCCGTAATGCGAAACATAAAACGGATACAACACCATTGGATCCGCATTGTGACTGTTACACTTGTCAAAACTACAGCAAGTCGTACCTTCACCATTTAGAGCGTTGTAATGAAATCTTAGGCGCTCGCTTGAATACAATCCATAACCTGCGTTACTACCAGCGTCTGATGGAAAGCATTCGTAAAGCAATTGATGAAGATCGCTTCGATGAATTTGTTACTGAGTTCTATGAGCGTCGTGGCCGTGAAGTGCCACCACTAGCAAAAGAGCAGTAATTGAAAAACTAAAAGAATTAAAGCCTTTGGCATGTCGCCAGAGGCTTTTGCTAATAAAGTAGGCTAACGCACGTTATTTTTGAGAGAGCGATCTCTATTAGTTACTCTCAGACTTGAATCTAAAATGCGAAAGCCCAATTTGTTTGATTATCAATAAAATATAATGAGGATGTTTTAATGTTTATTTCTCAGGCTCACGCAGCAGCAGAAGGCGCGCCAGCAGGCGGTGGTTTTGAAATGCTAATCATGCTTGGCATGTTCGCAGTGATCTTTTACTTCATGATTTACCGCCCACAAGCGAAACGCGTAAAAGAACACAAAAACCTAATGGCTTCTATGGGCAAAGGCGACGAAGTTTTAACTAGCGGTGGCCTAGTGGGTAAAATCACTAAGATTGCTGAAGACAATGACTACATTTCAATTGAGCTTAACGCGAACAATGAAGTAGTAATCAAGAAAGACTTCATCACTGCAGTGCTACCAAAAGGTACGCTTAAGTCTCTATAAAACAGCTAAAGGATCCTCGCTGTGCTAAACCGTTATCCATTATGGAAGTACTTGATGGTGCTTTTTGCCATCATCACCGCTGCGTTATACGCACTTCCAAATATCTACGGTGAAGATCCGGCTATTCAAGTTACAGGGGCGCGTGGCGCCTCTGTAGATATGTCAACGCTGGATGCTGTCACTACTGCTCTTAACAAAGAGCAACTTTCTCATAAATCCATTGCTCTCGAAGATGGATCAATTCTTGTTCGTTTTAACGACACTGACACACAAATCAGTGCTCGTGATGTCATCAGCGAAGCGCTAGGCAAAGACACAATTGTTGCACTTAACCTTGCACCTTCTACACCCGATTGGCTAGAAGCGATTGGCGCGTCACCATTGAAGCTAGGTCTTGACCTTCGCGGTGGTGTTCACTTCTTAATGGAAGTGGATATGGATGCAGCGATGGAAAAGCTTGTTGGTCAACAAGAAGAAGCTTTCCGTAGCGAACTTCGTGACGCCAAGATTCGTTACCGTGCAATCCGCCCTTCTGGAAAAGAAGCGGTAGAAGTGTTGTTGCGTAACGAAGAGCAATTAGCAGAAGCGAAAGCAACGCTAGAAAAGAATCACCCGGACATGATTTTTGTCGATTCTGATTCAAATGGCCGTTACGCTCTTACTGCCACCTTTACTGAGCAACGTTTACAAGAGATCCGTAACTATGCTGTTGAGCAAAACATTACGATTTTACGTAATCGTGTCAACGAACTAGGTGTTGCGGAACCATTGGTTCAACGTCAAGGTGCTAGTCGCATTGTGGTTGAACTGCCTGGTGTTCAAGACACTGCTCGTGCAAAAGAAATTCTCGGAGCTACGGCAACGCTTGAATTCCGTGAAGTTGATGATAAAGCTGACCTATCGGCAGCGGCAAATGGTCGTGCGCCAGCAGGTAGTGAAATCAAGATGGACCGTGATGGTCGCCCAGTTGTGCTTAAGAAGCGCGTTATTCTTGGCGGTCAAAGCATCACAGATGCAAGCTCAAGTGTTGATGAATATGGTCGTCCACAAGTTAACATCTCGCTAGACAGCGAAGGTGGTAATAAGATGTCTGCGTTCTCTAAGAAGAACATTGGTAAGCTAATGGCTACCGTGTTTGCAGAATACAAAGACAGTGGCCGTCGTACGCCTGAAGGCAAAGTTATTCTGGATAAGCATGAAGAAGTCATCAACCAAGCAACGATTCAATCGGCTCTTGGTCGTAACTTCCGTATCACAGGTATCGACTCTGCTGCAGAAGCACACAACCTAGCACTTTTACTACGTGCTGGTGCACTGATTGCACCTATCTCTATCGTTGAAGAACGTACCATTGGTCCATCAATGGGCCAGCAAAACATCGATATGGGTATCCAAGCATGTATCTGGGGTATGGTTGCCGTAATGCTATTTACGCTGCTTTACTACCGCGGCTTTGGTTTGATTGCAAACATTGCTCTAATGGCAAACTTAGTGCTTATCATTGGTGTTATGTCGATGATTCCAGGCGCTACCATGACGCTTCCGGGGATAGCCGGTATCGTGTTAACAGTCGGTATGGCAGTTGATGCGAACGTACTGATCTTCGAGCGTATCCGTGAAGAAATTCGTGATGGACGTAGTCCACAACAAGCGATTCACCAAGGTTACGCGAATGCATTCAGCACGATTGCTGATGCGAACATCACAACACTAATTACTGCAATCATTCTATTTGCGGTCGGTACAGGTGCGGTGAAAGGTTTCGCAGTTACTCTATCTATCGGTATCTTAACTTCAATGTTCACCGCCATTATTGGTACACGTTGTATCGTGAACCTGATCTACGGTGGCAAACGCGTTGATAAATTGTCGATCTAAGGCTGGGAATTAATATGTTTCAAATTCTAAAAGCAGAGAAGACGATCGGCTTTATGCGTTGGTCGAAAGTAGCATTCGTTTTTTCAATTATAATGATTGCTGCTTCTATCTTCACTTTGTCAACCAAGTGGCTTAATTGGGGTCTAGATTTCACTGGCGGTACTCTTATCGAGGTCGGTTTTGAACAGCCAGCAAACCTTGAAGAGATTCGTGCAGCACTAGATTCAAAAGGCTTTGGCGATGCGACAGTACAAAACTTCGGTAGTGCTCGTGAAGTCATGGTTCGTCTTCGTCCACGTGATGACGTTTCTGGTGAAACGCTAGGTAACCAAATCATTGGTGCTATCAAAGATGGTACTGGCGAAAGCGTAGAAATGCGTCGTATTGAGTTCGTAGGTCCCAACGTTGGTGATGAGCTAACAGAAGCTGGTGGTCTAGCGATCTTGGTATCGCTGATCTGTATTCTGCTTTATGTATCGATGCGATTTGAATGGCGTCTAGCGGCTGGTGCAGTAATGGCATTGGCTCACGATATAATTATCACGCTAGGTGTCTTCTCGTTTCTACAAATTGAAGTTGACCTGACTATCGTAGCTGCGCTACTGACGGTTGTGGGCTACTCACTCAACGATACCATCGTTGTATTTGACCGGATTCGTGAAAACTTCCGTAAGATGCGTAAGGGTGAACCTTCAGACATTATGGACGCCTCAATCACTCAAACGTTGAGCCGTACATTGATTACATCTGGTACGACGTTGTTCGTGGTAATTGCACTGTTCATGCAGGGTGGTGCTATGATTCACGGCTTTGCAACCGCACTTTTACTCGGTATCACTGTAGGTACTTACTCTTCTATCTACGTAGCATCAGCACTGGCTCTAAAACTGGGTATCCAGAAAGAGCACTTGATGCCACCTCAAGTAGAAAAAGAGGGTGCAGAGTTCGACGAAATGCCATAAGGCAGATTGAGAACCGAAAACAAAAACCGCTGAACAATCAGCGGTTTTTTATGCCTGATAGATTTGAAAGTTTCATTTTTTTTTGAGGTACTTCCAGCTTGAATTGTAGTTTTTTGATTGAGTTGAATATCGGAAGTATGTTCAACAATTTCGGGAGGAAATAATGTCAAGGCAAGCTGAAATAAAAGTACAGTTACTGAAGTTTGTAGAGATTTCTTACAAGCACAATAAAGGTGTTACCACCAAGCTAGTTACTGGAGGGAAAAGGTTCAAGTTAGCAGTTGATGAGTCAGGTAAAGTAACTTTATCTGGTGAGCTTGGATTTACTAAGTTTGAAGTTTCAAAAGAAATGGTTGAAGAGCTGGGCATAAAATTAAAAGCCGTTTCTGTTACTTTTAAAACTACTCGTGATGGTGTTTTGACATACAGTGGGAGTGTTTCTCTTTTTGGTGTTGTTTCCTTTGGAGTTACTGGGCAGGTAAATGTCCGTGAGCTTTTAGAGCAGTGCGAGTGGGGGCTTTGTAAGTACAGATTTAAGCCGAGTAAAATTGATCAAGCGCTCCGTGAAGCTGGGGTTTAGTTGGTTATGCTAAATAGAATTCTACCTATTCCGGTTTTACTAAGTGTTTCAACGCCCTGCATCGCAAGTCCACTCCACGATACTTACCTTGATATACGTAATAATTTATACAAGATGCAGTATATAGAGGTGGTAGAAGCTATGGCAGGACCAAATCTATCGATTGAAGAGCTGAACAGTATTAAGTCTCACCCAATAAAATTTGGTCATCAATTTCCATTTTTATCATCTATCCCATCAAGTTTGGTTACAGAGCTGTCTTACTTTGAAGAGTACAGTGAGGATGGAGGAGTTGGATGTCTTTCTGTAAACGGCTTTGGTGATGTATACCAGCCAGTCACGGTTTCGCTGCAGTTTTTAATGAAGGAACAAATATGGAAGGTTAAGCACGTAAAAATAGACCACTTATCTGACTACGACCGTTTCTACAAACAGGCTGATTGTTCGAAATAAAAAAGCCCCGCTCAATGAGCGGGGCTTTCTAAAGTCATCAGCGTGACGGGCTATATATGACTTTCAAATCTTACTTAAGGATCGCGCTGTTACCGTTTTCGCGGATGTGCTTAAGGATAGATTTTACGCCACGAGCGCTTGAAGCAACGATGTTACCAGACTTCATGTAGTCAGTGCCGCCAGCAAAGTCTGTTAGGATTGCGCCAGCTTCACGAGCAATAAGCTCACCTGCTGCCATATCCCAAGGTTTTAGGCCTAGCTCGAAGTAACCATCAACACGGCCAGCAGCCACGTAACAAAGGTCAAGAGCAGCAGAGCCGCTACGACGGAAATCAGCACATTCAGTGAATAGCGCACCAACGATCTTGATGTAAGACTCAGCGTGTTGTTTCTGCTTGAATGGGAAGCCTGTTGCTAGAACAGTACCTTGAAGGTCTTTTAGTTGAGCAACACGAATACGTGCACTGTTTAGTTGAGCGCCGGCACCGCGTTGTGCAGTGAATAGCTCGTTTTGCATTGGATCGTAAACACAAGCAACTTCAGTTTTGCCCTTAATACGAACAGCGATAGAAACCGCGAAAGTTGGGTAACCTTTTACAAAGTTAGTGGTGCCATCCAGTGGGTCGATGATCCATTGTACGTCTTTATCTTTACCTTCGATAAGACCTTGTTCTTCAGCAACGATACAGTGCTCAGGGTAAGACTGCTTGATAGTATCGATGATGATGTATTCTGCTTCTTTGTCTACGTTAGTGACAAAGTCATTAGTGCCTTTAAGAGTAGATTCTACTTTATCAGTGTTTTCTAATGATTTAGCAATATGATTGCCTGCCTTTCGCGCAGCGCGAATAGCAATGTTTAGCATTGGATGCATACGAATTTCCCAACGGATGTTAAAGAACAAATGAAAGCGGCGGCGAGTATACCAGAGATAATCAAAAAGGGAAGTGTTTATTTTTTACTCTAATTGCGGCCGACTGAGTGTACAGATCATACTGCGGACGAGAACAATAACCAAGAATGAGAAGAGAGGTCTGCTTGCCTCTAGGGTGTCTTAAAAAACTATGATAACATTCTGCGGTTTTAATTTAGGTAGCAAACACAGATGTTGGATCAAGTAAAAATTGTACTCGTAGGTACCTCTCATTCAGGCAATATTGGCTCAGCAGCTCGAGCAATGAAAGTGATGGGTTTAAACCAACTAGTATTAGTCGATCCACAATGTGAAGTGGATGAACAAACTCTTGCTTTAGCTGCGGGTGCTGGTGATATTGCTCAAAATGCAAAGATTGTCGGCACATTAGAAGAAGCTGTTGAAGATTGTGGCCTTGTTGTGGGTTCTAGCGCCCGCTCTCGTACATTAGAATGGCCAATGCTCGAGCCACGTGAATGCGGTGAGAAATTTGCAGTTGAAGGCCGAAAGCATCCGGTTGCGCTCGTGTTTGGCCGAGAAAGAACTGGTTTGACAAACGAAGAGCTACAAAAGTGCCACTACCATGTTTGTATTCCCGCTAATCCTGAGTACAGCTCGCTTAACCTAGCGATGGCTGTACAAACTCTCAGTTACGAAGTGCGAGTTGCACACTTGAACTTAGAGCAAAGCCAGTTTTCCCCAAATGAATCGGAAGAATACCCGCGTCATCGAGAACTCGAAATGTTCTTCGAGCATCTTGAAAAGGTGATGGTTGAGACCCAGTTTATTAACAAAGAGCAACCTGGACAGGTGATGAATAAGTTGCGCCGTTTGTTCTCTCGTGCTCGACCAGAAACCCAAGAACTTAATATTCTACGAGGCGTTTTGACTTCGATAGAAAAGAAGTTCTGAGTGAATAATAACCACTTTAGGTGTGAGGATGAATACCTGAGTAAAATGGTCAAATAAATACTTGACCAAATTACTCAGGTATGGAAAAATCTTAACCATTACAAACCATGTGGATACGGTGTGGTATGAAACTTACATCTAAAGGAAGATATGCGGTGACAGCCATGCTGGATGTGGCACTGCATTCGCAACAAAACCCTGTACCTCTGGCTGATATTTCAGAGCGTCAAGGGATCTCGCTCTCTTACTTAGAGCAGCTATTTTCAAAATTGCGTAAAGCAGGTCTCGTTGCCAGCGTTCGTGGTCCTGGTGGTGGTTACCGACTTGGTGCCGACGCTCACAGTATCGCTATTGGTACCGTGATTGCTGCCGTTGATGAGTCAGTAGATGCAACCAAATGCCAAGGTAAAGGAGATTGCCAAGGTGGAACACGTTGCCTTACTCACACGCTGTGGCGTGACCTAAGCTCTCGCATTAGTGACTTTTTGAATAACATCACTCTTGGTGAGTTGATGACAGACAATGAAGTACTCGAAATTTCTGATCGTCAGGACATTGATCTGGCGGTAACCCATGGGCTATCAAACAAAAATACAACCGCCGCGCCCATCGGTGTAAACGTCCGCTCTTAGCGGTCAGCTTTTTACATTGGAGTAGAGAATGAAACTGCCGATTTATCTTGATTATTCCGCTACATGTCCAGTTGATCCACGTGTTGCTGAAAAAATGGTTCAGTACATGACAATGGATGGCACATTTGGCAACCCAGCGTCACGTTCGCACCGTTACGGCTGGCAGGCAGAAGAAGCGGTCGATACTGCTCGTGAGCAAATTGCTGACCTTCTAAATGCAGATCCTCGCGAAATCGTATTTACATCTGGTGCGACAGAATCAGACAACCTTGCGATTAAAGGTGCAGCGCACTTTTACTCGAAGAAAGGCAAGCACGTAATCACTTGTAAAACAGAGCACAAAGCCGTTCTTGACCCATGTCGTCAACTTGAGCGTGAAGGCTTTGAAGTGACTTACCTTGAGCCAGAATCAAATGGCTTGATCGATCTAGAGAAGCTTAGAGCAGCCATGCGTGATGACACCGTGCTTGTGTCTATTATGCATGTAAACAACGAGATTGGTGTGGTTCAAGACATTACAGCGATCGGCGAACTGTGCCGTGAGCGTAAAATTGTTTTCCACGTGGACGCTGCGCAATCTGCAGGTAAATTACCAATCGACGTTCAAGAGATGAAAGTTGATCTAATTTCACTTTCTGCTCACAAAGTATACGGCCCTAAAGGTATCGGTGCACTTTACGTACGTCGTAAGCCTCGTATTCGTCTTGAAGCGCAAATGCACGGTGGCGGTCATGAGCGTGGTTTCCGCTCTGGTACACTTCCTACTCACCAAATCGTAGGTATGGGTGAAGCATTCCGCATTGCAAAAGAAGACATGCAAAAAGATTACGATCATGCTTTAGCGCTTCGTAACCGTCTTTTTGATGGCGTGAAAGACTTAGAAGCAGTGACGGTAAACGGTGACTTTGAGCAGCGTGTACCACACAACCTAAACATCAGTTTCGCATTCGTAGAAGGTGAATCTCTACTAATGTCGCTTAAAGATCTAGCGGTATCTTCTGGTAGTGCTTGTACGTCTGCAAGCCTTGAGCCTTCTTACGTTCTTCGTGCCCTAGGCATGGATGACGAATTGGCTCACAGCTCGGTTCGTTTCTCGTTTGGTCGTTTCACGACTGAAGAAGAAATTGATTACGCAATTGAACAAATCCGCGTTGCAGTGACTAAGCTACGCGACATGTCTCCTCTATGGGATATGTACAAAGAAGGGATTGATTTGAGCACTGTTGAATGGGCTCACCATTAATCTCAGGGATTGAAATAGAGGATTCGAGGTAATTTATCATGGCATACAGCGAAAAAGTAATTGATCACTACGAGAACCCACGTAACGTTGGTTCATTCGATAAAGAAGATCCATCAGTAGGTAGCGGCATGGTTGGCGCTCCTGCGTGTGGTGACGTAATGAAGCTTCAAATCAAAGTGACACCTGAAGGTATCATCGAAGATGCGAAGTTCAAAACATACGGTTGTGGTAGTGCAATCGCATCAAGCTCACTAGTAACTGAGTGGGTAAAAGGTAAGTCAGTTGATGAAGCGGCAGCAATTAAAAACTCTGAGATTGCTGAAGAGCTAGAGCTTCCACCAGTGAAAGTTCACTGTTCTATTCTTGCTGAAGATGCAATCAAAGCAGCGGTTGCTGACTACAAGAAAAAACACCAAGAATAATTATTCCGTAATATAATGGGAGCTTTGACGCTCCCATTCCAATCGAAATTTAGACAGACTAAGGTGCAGTATGGCCATCACAATGACAGAATCAGCGGCAAGTCGCGTAAGAGCATTCCTAGATAACCGAGGCAAAGGTATCGGTTTACGTCTTGGAGTGAAGACGACTGGCTGTTCCGGCATGGCATACGTACTTGAGTTTGTTGATGAGCTCAATGAAGAAGACGAAGTATTTGAACTCTCTGGAGTGAAAATTATCATCGATCAAAAGAGCTTAGTGTACCTAGATGGTACTGAATTGGATTACGTGAAAGAAGGGTTGAATGAAGGTTTTGAATTCAACAACCCTAACGCGAAAAGTGAATGTGGTTGTGGTGAAAGCTTCAACGTCTAATTGATTGTCCTTCTGGGCAAACGAGTCCGGAAGGCTTTACTAGGACCCGAACTTAATGAATCACTTTGAATTATTTGGGCTACCAAGTCAGTTTAAGCTGGATGGTAGCCTTCTTTCTTCTCAGTTCCGAGAACTACAAAAACGCTTCCACCCGGATAACTTTGCAACGGGCTCAGAACGTGACCGTTTGATGGCGGTGCAAAAGGCGGCGCAAATCAACGATGCCTATCAAGTTCTGAAAAATCCTATTTCTCGCGCCGAGTATATCCTCGCAGAGCAAGGTGTTGAGATCCGAGGTGAACAGCAAACAATGCAAGATCCGATGTTCTTAATGGAGCAAATGGAACTGCGCGAAGAACTGGAAGAGATTGCTGACAAGTCCGATCCTGAATCGGCGCTTTTTGACTTCGACTCTAAGGTCAGCAAAATGTACAAACAGCATCTGGCAAGCGTCGAGCAAGAGCTTGATGATGGTCTATGGGCTGAAGCCGCAGACCGAGTTCGTAAGCTAAAATTCATTGCCAAACTAAAGAACGAAATTGAGCTAGTCGAAGACAAACTCCTCGGCTAGTAAGCGTGACAAGGACCTATCATGGCACTACTTCAAATCGCAGAACCGGGCCAAAGCTCGGCACCTCATGAGCATAAGTTAGCAGCGGGTATCGACTTAGGTACTACCAACTCTTTGGTTGCTTCTGTACGTAGCGGCGATGCAACTCCACTTGCGGACGAGCAGGGCCGTACTATTTTACCTTCAGTCGTTAATTACGCTGAGGAAACGTTAACGGTCGGCCACGAAGCCAAAGCCAAAGCAGAGTTTGAACCAGAGAACACGATTATCTCTGTAAAACGTTTGATCGGTCGTTCAT
This sequence comes from Vibrio sp. Vb1026, assembly GCF_033338745.1. Lineage (NCBI taxonomy): Bacteria > Pseudomonadati > Pseudomonadota > Gammaproteobacteria > Vibrionales > Vibrionaceae > Vibrio > Vibrio sp. Vb1026. The sequence goes on along the minus strand of NZ_JAWOTH010000008.1, from coordinate 167,026 downwards.
TAAAGGACATTCAGTCCCGTTACTCTTCACTTCCTTATCGTTTTAAAGAGAGTGAAAACGGCCTGCCAATTTTGCAAACACCTCAAGGTGACAAAAACCCGATTGAAGTATCTGCGGACATCCTAAAAGTATTGGGTAAGCGAGCTGAAGATACGTTAGGTGGTGAGTTAGCAGGTGTCGTTATTACCGTTCCTGCTTACTTTGATGACGCGCAACGTGCAGGTACAAAAGATGCGGCGAAATTAGCTGGTCTTCATGTTCTCCGTCTACTTAACGAACCAACCGCTGCGGCAATTGCTTATGGCCTAGACTCAGGTCAAGAAGGTGTGATTGCGGTTTACGATCTAGGTGGCGGTACTTTTGATATCTCTATCCTACGTTTATCGAAAGGCGTATTTGAAGTATTAGCAACAGGTGGCGACTCTGCATTAGGCGGTGACGACTTCGACCATTTATTTGCCGATTATTTAATGGAGCAAGCGGGTCTAGAAGCGCCGCTTTCTGCAGAAAAGAACCGTACACTGTTGAACATTGCTACTGAAGCTAAGATTGCTTTCTCTGAGCAAGACAGTGTTGACGTTGACGTTTTTGGTTGGAAAGGCACCGTGACTCGCGAGCAGTTCGAAGATCTGATTCGTCCGCTAGTGAAGAAAACACTGATGTCTTGTCGTCGCGCATTAAAAGATGCGGATGTCGACGCAGATGAAGTACTCGAGGTCGTCATGGTTGGTGGCTCAACCCGTACATTGCTGGTTCGTGAAATGGTAGGCGAGTTTTTTGGTCGCACACCCCTGACAAGCATTAACCCTGATGAAGTTGTTGCAATCGGCGCGGGTATCCAAGCAGACATTCTCGCGGGTAACAAGCCTGACTCTGAAATGTTGCTTCTTGATGTGATTCCACTGTCGCTCGGTATTGAAACCATGGGTGGTTTGGTCGAGAAGATCATCCCCCGCAACACTACGATTCCCGTTGCGCGTGCGCAAGAATTTACCACATTCAAAGATGGCCAAACGGCGATGAGTGTTCATGTGGTACAAGGTGAACGTGAAATGGTTGATGACTGTCGTTCACTTGCTCGCTTCTCGTTAAAAGGTATTCCTCCGATGGCAGCGGGTGCGGCACATATTCGCGTGACTTACCAAGTTGACGCTGATGGCCTTCTTTCTGTTACGGCAATGGAGAAGAGCACTGGTGTTCAATCAGAGATTCAAGTAAAACCTTCTTACGGCTTAAGTGACAATGAAGTGGCGGATATGTTGCGTGATTCAATGACGCACGCAAAAGAAGACATGCAAGCTCGTGCCTTAGCTGAGCAGCGTGTTGAAGCCGACCGAGTGATAGAAGGTTTGATTGCAGCGATGCAAGCTGATGGTGATGACTTACTATCAGAACAAGAGAAACAAAACTTGATTAAAGCCATCGAAGCCTTGATTGAGCTGCGTAATGGTGATGATGCAGATGCGATAGAGCAAGGCATTAAAGATACCGATAAAGCGAGCCAAGATTTCGCATCACGCCGTATGGATAAATCGATTCGAGCTGCGTTGTCAGGTCAATCAGTAGACGATATATAAGAGATAAGTAGTTATGCCTAAGATTATTGTATTACCACACGACGATTTGTGCCCAGAAGGTGCAGTGTTGGAAGCAAACTCTGGTGACACCGTTCTAGACGTAGCGCTAAAAAACGGTATCGGTATTGAACATGCGTGTGAGAAGTCATGTGCGTGTACTACCTGCCACGTAATCATCCGTGAAGGTTTTGATTCACTAGAAGAAAGTGAAGAACTAGAAGACGACATGCTAGATAAAGCGTGGGGTCTAGAGCCTGAGTCACGCCTAGGGTGTCAGGCGAGAATTGCTGATGAAGACTTGGTGGTAGAAATTCCTAAATACACACTAAACCACGCTTCAGAAGATCACTAAAACTATCTTCCCAATATAGGGAAGAAGCAAAAGGAAGATGAGCAATGAAATGGACAGATTCTCGCGATATCGCGATTGAACTTTGTGACAAGTTTCCAGATGTCGATCCTAAAACAGTGCGTTTTACCGATCTTCATCAATGGATCATGGAGTTAGATGAGTTTGACGATGAGCCAAACCGTTCTAATGAAAAGATTCTAGAAGCCGTTATCATGTGCTGGATGGACGAAGCGGACTAAGTCTGTAAAACACAGCCTAGTTAACAATTCTTACTAAAAAAAGCGGACCTTTAGGTCCGTTTTTTTATCCAATTGACATTTTTGCCCTACATAATGCTAACATCCGTGAGTTATTAAAAAGAAGCAGCGTAGGCAACGCTGCTATAAGACAAGGAGAAACCATGTCTACACAGATGTCTGTATTTTTAAGTCAAGAGTCGGCAGCACCACATTGGGGTGAAAAAGCACTGCTTTCATTCGCTGAAAACGGCGCAACTATTCACTTAGGTGAAGGTCATGATCTCGGCGCAATTCAACGTGCAGCTCGTCAGCTAGATGGCCAAGGAATTCGTTCTATTTTTCTTTCTGGTGATAACTGGGATCTAGAGAGCGTATGGGCTTTCCACCAAGGGTTCCGTAACCCTAAAAAACATGGCTCAGTTGAGTGGGCAGCATTGTCTGATGAAGATCAAGCAGAGCTTCAAGCTCGTATTACTTCGACTGATTTTACCCGCGATATTATCAACAAAACGGCAGAAGAAGTTGCTCCTCGTCAGCTAGCGACAATGGCTGCTGAATTCATTAAATCTGTTGCGCCGAAAGGCACTGTGACAGCACGTATCGTCAAAGACAAAGACTTGTTGGCAGAAGGTTGGGAAGGTATTTACGCAGTAGGCCGTGGTTCTGAGCGTACTTCTGCGATGCTTCAGTTAGACTACAACCCAACTGGTGACGAAAACGCACCTGTATTCGCATGTCTTGTGGGTAAAGGCATCACCTTTGATTCCGGTGGTTACAGCTTGAAGCCTTCTACCTTCATGAGTGCAATGAAAGCAGATATGGGTGGCTCGGGTACTATCACTGGTGGCCTAGGATTAGCTATCTTGCGCGGTTTAAACAAGCGCGTAAAACTGATCTTGTGTTGTGCTGAGAACATGGTTTCTGGCCGTGCCCTTAAGCTTGGCGACATCATCACTTACAAAAACGGCAAAACCGTTGAGATTATGAATACCGACGCGGAAGGTCGCTTGGTGCTTGCAGACGGTCTTATCTACGCCAGTGAGCAAAAGCCTGAGTTAATTATTGACTGCGCGACGCTAACAGGCGCAGCGAAGAATGCGTTAGGTAACGATTACCATGCGCTAATGAGCTTTGATGATGAGCTATCGCATCAAGCCCTCACGGCGGCAAACCAGGAAAAAGAAGGCTTGTGGCCGCTACCACTTGCTGATTTCCATCGAGAAATGTTGCCATCTAATTTTGCCGATTTATCGAATATCAGCTCTGGTGATTATTCTCCAGGTGCAAGTACTGCTGCTGCATTCTTGTCTTACTTCGTTGAGGACTACAATAAAGGCTGGTTACATTTCGACTGTGCGGGTACGTATCGTAAAGCCGCTTCTGATAAATGGGCTGCGGGAGCAACGGGGATGGGTGTTCGTACACTTGCTCGTTTCCTCAATGAGCAAGCTGGAAAATAAGATTGATTGCAGCACTCTCTTGTTTGAGTGCTGCTCTTACCCAGTAAGTCACTTTAAAAGCACAACTATTATTACAAGTACAGAAAGGAAATTTTATGGCTCTAGAAAGAACATTTTCAATCATTAAGCCTGATGCTGTAGAGCGAAACCTAATTGGTGAAATCTACAATCGTATTGAAAAGGCTGGCCTACGTATCATCGCTGCCAAAATGGTTCACCTGACAGAAGATCAGGCAAGCGGCTTTTATGCAGAGCATGAAGGTAAAGAGTTTTTCCCTCCTCTAAAAGAGTTCATGACATCTGGTCCTATTATGGTTCAGGTATTGGAAGGCGAAAATGCGATTGCACGTTACCGCGAGCTAATGGGTAAAACCAACCCAGAGGACGCGGCATGTGGCACTTTGCGTGCTGATTACGCACTCAGCATGCGTCACAATTCAGTTCATGGTTCCGATAGCCCTGAGTCTGCCGCTCGTGAAATTGAGTTTTTCTTCCCTGAATCAGAAGTTTTCTCTCGCTAACTCGTTCATGCATCACTTTTGCGTGATGATCTAGTTCGTAATAACCTCGGATTTGTCCGAGGTTTTTTATTCCGCGTTCTCCATTTCCCCGGCGAGTTCATTCGTAATTATTCGCGAAGACGTTGGCTAATTTGAGCATCTTACAGGGGGGAAAGCTTAGTTAAGTGTGTTTGTTCTCACTGTTTTCTCTGTATCACTTCTACGCTTTTGCTGTCGGTTGTCTAATCATTATTCTCACCGTAAAGTCTGATTAAAATTTAAACGTTTTTATTTTAATGCCTTAGCAAACTCAGGGTCTTACACCCCTTGTTGTAGCTGAATAAAGGCTGTACAATTCGCGCCCTTATTCTTGTTTCAGTCATTGAGAGGCAACATGACCACTGAAAAAATCAATCTACTCGACTTTGATCGCAAAGGCATGCGTCAGTTTTTCGCGGAAGAACTTGGCGAGAAAGCGTTTCGTGCCGATCAGGTTATGAAGTGGATCTACCATTTCGGTGTAGATGACTTCGAAAAAATGACAAACATCAACAAGAAGCTGCGCGAAAAGCTTTTACACAAGTGTGAAATTAAAGCACCAACTGTAGCAGAAGCCCAGCATTCTTCAGACGGCACGATCAAGTGGGCAATGAAGGTTGGTGATCAGGATGTAGAAACGGTTTACATTCCAGAAGATGATCGCGCAACGCTTTGTGTATCTTCTCAAGTAGGTTGTGCATTGGAATGTAAGTTCTGCTCAACAGCACAGCAGGGCTTTAACCGTAACTTGAAAGTTTCAGAGATCATCGGTCAGGTGTGGCGTGCTGCACGTGAAATTGGTCTTGAGAAAGAAACAGGCCGTCGCCCAATTACGAACGTCGTGATGATGGGCATGGGTGAGCCGCTTCTTAATATGAAGAACTTGATTCCTGCATTGGAGTTAATGCTGGATGACCTTGGCTTTGGTTTGTCGAAGCGTCGCGTAACCGTATCAACATCAGGTGTCGTTTCTGGTCTTGATCAGATGACGGGCAAAATCGACGTTGCGTTAGCGATCTCTCTTCATGCGCCAAACGATAAGCTGCGTAGTGAAATCATGCCAATTAACGATCGTTGGGATATTCAAGATTTCCTAGCATCCGTTCGTCGTTACATTGCTTCATCGAATGCAAACCGTGGCAAGGTAACAGTCGAGTACGTGTTGCTTGATCATGTGAACGATGACATGGACCATGCACGCGAGCTGGCTGAATTGATGAAAGACACACCATGTAAGATTAACTTGATTCCGTTTAACCCGTACCCAGGTTCACCTTACAAGAAACCAAGTAACTCACGTATTGATCGCTTCCAAAAAACATTGATGCAATACGAGCACACAGTTACGGTTCGTAAAACACGTGGTGATGACATTGATGCCGCATGTGGTCAGTTGGTCGGTGATGTAATTGACCGAACTAAACGTACGGCAATGCTGAAAGCGTCACGCGGTGCCGATACCATTGAAGTGAAAGCTGTATAAACGACCGGAATTCAAAAATAGCCAGAGCCATTCGCTCTGGCTATTTTGTTTATTGTTTAGGACATTTTCGCCAAGATTTGGGACTATCACTCTTCAACCTAAGGTTATTTGGGTATAATTTCGAATTCCTTTGTCAAAGTTTGGACAAAAGCTTGAGCTATCTGTTAGTTTGAGTGTAAAGAGTTTTTGTCTTCGTTGCGCATTCGCTTATCATGATATGTAACACTAACGATGACACCGATAATTCTCAGCACTTTCTCACATACGTTTTGCTGATTTTTGCAAAACGGGTATTCGCACTCAGATCGCTGAGAGTTTCTTAAAATTATTATTTTTGGTTAACGCGTTTTGGCTAGCTATCTTTAAAGAGGCTTAAGAACAATAACGAAAATACATGACCACGTTAGCCACTAAAACAGATTAAATACCGCCATTATGACAGAACACGAAAATACGAATGAAGTGCCACTCTCTATTGAAGCTGGCACATTACTGAAAAACAAACGTGAATCCTTGGGAATGAGCCAAAAGCAAGTTGCCGACCGCCTGAGGCTTCGCATTTCTGTGATTGAAGATATTGAAAATAACCGATTTGAATCTCAACAAGTCGCGACATTTACGCGTGGTTACTTACGCTCTTACGCTAAATTCGTAGGTCTTGATGAGAAGGTGGTTTTGACGGCGTTAGAGCAGACTGCCGATGCTCAGCCTCAAGAGCAAGAAATTGAAATGCAAAGCTTCTCTCGTAAAACAAAAGACGAGAAGCACAATAGCCGTATTATGCTCCTTACTTGGGTTATCGGGCTAGTCATTATTGGCATTTCAGCGGCATGGTGGTGGCAAAACCAACAAGAGAATAGCCTAACTAAGGAAGTAACGGATTCAAGTGTTGAAGCGCCGCAGCCCACTGCTCAAGAATTAGCTGATATCGATTTGATGACGGCTGAAGAGTTAATCGCAAGCACTCCTGAAGAAGTTGCTTCAACTAATGAAGGCGTTGCTGAATCGACTGAAGCATCCGTTGAGCAAGGGGCGGATCCTTTGCTGACTGAAACTGAAAATACAACAAGCGTAGATTCTGAAGAACCTGTTGCCGTGATTGAAGCGGCGGAAGAGGAACAGCCTGCGCCAGTAGTACCTGAAGGCATGACACTTCTTACTATGAAGTTTAAAGCGGACTGTTGGATTCAAGTAAAAGACACCAATGGTAAAACGCTGGTAAGTGGTACTCATAAGCCAGGACAAGATGTAGAACTTACCGGAAAAGCGCCATTTAAAGTGATATTGGGCGCACCGGAAGGGGTTACAATGACATTTGCAAGTGAACCTGTCGACCTTTCTGGGTATACTTCAGGCAAAGTAGCTAGATTCACTCTACCGTTATAAAAAATTATGCAACACGAATCTCCAATTATTCGTCGTAAATCGACGCGTATTTATGTGGGTGATGTGCCAATTGGTGATGGTGCGCCAATTGCAGTACAGTCAATGACTAACACTCGCACGACTGACGTAGAAGCGACAGTCGCTCAAATCCGAGCACTAGAAAAAGTCGGCGCAGATATCGTTCGAGTTTCTGTACCTACGATGGACGCAGCAGAAGCTTTCAAACTGATTAAACAGCAAGTTTCTGTACCATTAGTGGCTGATATTCATTTCGACTATCGTATCGCGCTGAAAGTTGCGGAGTACGGAGTTGACTGTTTACGTATCAACCCAGGTAACATCGGCAATGAAGAGCGTATTCGCGCTGTTGTTGATTGCGCTCGCGATAAAAACATCCCGATCCGTATTGGCGTCAATGGTGGATCTTTGGAAAAAGATTTACAGATGAAATACGGTGAACCAACGCCAGAAGCCTTGGTTGAATCGGCGATGCGTCACGTAGATCATCTCGATCGTCTTAACTTTGACCAATTTAAAGTTAGCGTGAAAGCTTCAGACGTTTTTCTTGCTGTGGATTCATATCGTCTGCTGGCGAAGAAAATCGATCAGCCTCTTCATTTAGGTATCACAGAGGCGGGTGGTGCTCGAGCTGGCGCTGTTAAGTCATCTGTTGGCTTAGGTATGCTGTTATCTGAAGGGATAGGCGATACGCTGCGTATCTCTTTGGCGGCCGATCCAGTTGAAGAAATCAAAGTCGGTTTCGACATCCTTAAATCTCTGCGCATTCGCTCTCGAGGCATCAACTTTATTGCGTGCCCCAGCTGCTCACGCCAAGAATTCGATGTGATTGGTACGGTGAATGCACTGGAGCAACGTTTAGAAGACATCATCACGCCAATGGATGTGTCTATCATCGGTTGTGTGGTAAACGGCCCTGGTGAAGCAGAAGTTTCTCACTTAGGTCTAGCAGGTAGTAACAAGAAGAGCGCATTCTACGAAGATGGTAAACGCCAGAAAGAGCGCTTTGATAACGATGACCTTGTGAATAAGCTAGAAGCTAAGATCCGTGCGAAAGCAGCTATGATGAATGGCGAAAACCGCATCGAAGTTAAAGTACAAGATTAATCTCAACGAGAATTACGGTAAGTATTGTGGCAAAAACAATTCAAGCAATTCGAGGCATGAACGATTGCCTCCCAACTCAGTCGCCACTGTGGCAAAAACTAGAAAACACAGTGAAAAATGTAATTAGCGCATACGGTTATAACGAAGTGCGCATGCCAATCGTTGAAGAAACAAACCTATTCAGCCGCGCTGTTGGTGAAGAAACAGACGTCGTTTCAAAAGAAATGTACACTTTTGATGACCGTAACGGCGACAGCCTAACACTTCGCCCAGAAGGTACGGCGGGTTGTGTACGTTCATGTATCCAAAACAGCCTGATCAACCGTGATGAACAGCGTCTGTGGTACATGGGGCCTATGTTCCGCCATGAACGTCCGCAGAAAGGTCGTTACCGTCAATTCCACCAGTGTGGTGTTGAGGTGTTTGGTCTAAATGGTCCAGATGTTGATGCAGAGCTTATCATGATGACGGCGCGTCTATGGCGTGAGCTAGGTATCAATGAACATGTTCGTCTTGAGCTGAACTCTATCGGTTCTCAAGAAGACCGCGCAGACTACCGTACTGCACTGGTTGCATTCCTTGAGCAACATATTGATGTGCTAGATGAAGATTGTAAGCGTCGCATGCACACGAACCCACTGCGTGTTCTGGATACGAAGAACCCAGACGTTCAAGCTATTTTAGGTGATGCGCCTCGCCTTTCAGATTACTTGGGTGAAGAATCTAAAGCACACTTCGCAGGTCTATGTGAACTTTTAGACGCCGCAGGTATCAAATACACAGTTAACGAACGTCTAGTTCGTGGTCTGGATTATTACAATCGCACGGTATTTGAGTGGATCACTGAGAGCCTAGGTGCTCAAGGCACTGTATGTGGCGGTGGTCGTTACGATGGCCTTGTAGAGCAATTAGGTGGTAAACCAACACCAGCGGTTGGCTTTGCAATGGGCCTAGAGCGTCTAGTACTGATGCTAGAAACGTTGGAACTGACAGACGTTCGTCGCAGTGTTGACGTGTACGTAGTCACAGCGGGTGAAGGCACCATGATGGCAGGAATGAAGCTAGCAGAACAGCTTCGCGAGTCTGTTCCAGGCGTTCGTGTGATGAATCACTTCGGTGGCGGTAACTTCAAGAAACAGTTTAAACGCGCAGACAAAGTTGGTGCTGTTGTAGCATTGGTTCTGGGCGAAAACGAAGTTGCGGATAATACCGTAGTACTGAAAGACTTAGCTGGTGGTGAGCAAGAGACTTACAACCAAGCAGAAGTTGCAGAAAAGATCGCAGCACTGATTTAAGTCTTTTAGTAATCTAACAAAATTACATCCTAGTTCGTAAGCTAAGGCTCCCAAATGTGGAGCCTTTAAACGAAATAGGAACAATGGCAGCTAAGCTGCCATTTACATGTTTTAAGAGGACAGGAAGTGGAACTTTACGATACTGAAGAACAACAAGTTGAAGCCATTAAAGACTGGTGGAAGGAAAACGGCAAAGCCGTCATCATCGGTGCGGTTGTTGGTTTAGGTGGTCTATTCGGCTGGCGTTACTACCAGGATTCTGTGATTCAGGCGAGTGAAGCAGCTTCTCAAAGCTACACGACAGCAATGAATGCTTTGCAAGACAAAGGCACTGATGCTCAAGCTGACGTGAAAGCTTTCATTGAGTCAAATGAAGTAAAAGAATATTCAGTACTGGCTGCGCTACAACTTGCTAAAGCACAAGTTGAAGCTCAAGACCTTTCTGCTGCATTGGAGCAACTGAAGTGGGCGCAAAGCAGCACTCAAGATGCTGCGTTGTTACCATTGATTAGTTACCGCATTGCGCGTATTGAGACGGAAATGGGTAACTTCGACGCTGCAACGGCAGAGCTAAGTAACGTCACTGATACAGCATGGACAGGTCGTATTGCTGAACTTCGTGGCGATATTGCGATTCGCCAAGGTGACAAAGATGCTGCGTACGCTGCGTATACTGAAGCTCAGCAAGCGGCAGATGCAAGCCCGACACTACAAATGAAATTGGACGATCTGGCGAAATAAGGACCGCATTGGATGAAAAGAGTCTTTAAGAAAGCCTTGCTAGGGGCGTTAACAATGGGAGTACTTGCCGGTTGTGCAGGTGAGAAAGACACCATTGTAATGGCGCCACTACCTCAGGTAGACAGTCAGTTTACAACCAGTAGTGAGTGGAGCACATCGGTTGGCGATGGTGTTGGTCATTACTTTTCAAAACTATCCCCTGTATTTGCGAATGATACATTGTTCGTGGCAAGTCGTGATGGCTTAGTAAAAGCGCTGGATCCTGAGAATGGTAAACAACGTTGGCAAACGGACCTAGAAGAAGATGTCATTGCTCGTCTCTCTGGTGGTATCACAGCGGCATACGGAAACCTTTACATTGGCTCTGAGAATGGTGAAGTCATCTCTCTTGACCAAGAAACAGGTGAAATTGTTTGGCGTGTAAAAGTTGGTGGTGAGGTACTGGCGAAGCCAGTTGCAGATTCAGGCCTTATTATCATCAATACTAGCCGAGGCATGCTGATTGCCCTTAATGAGAGTACAGGTGAGCAACGCTGGGCATTGAGCACAGAAGTGCCGAACTTAACTTTACGTGGCGACAGTACTCCGACTGCAATTGGCGGCGGTGTATTTTGGGGAACGGCAAATGGCCGACTCGCAGCTGCTATCGTTGAGCGTGGTCAGTTGATTTGGCAACAGCCTGTTGGTACGCCAAAAGGCGCGACAGAAATTGATCGTTTGGTTGACGTTGATTCATCGCCAATTGTGCTAGGCGGTACTCTTTTCACCATTGGATACAATGGTCAACTTATCGCCATTGACTTACGTTCAGCGAACCCGATTTGGAAGCGTAATTACTCATCTGCGACAGACATTTCTACAGATGGTAGTCGCATCTTTGTGATAACGGAAAAAGATCATGTTGTTGCCGTTGATTCACGAAGCGGGACTGAGTTGTGGGAAAACAGCTTGCTTGAGCACCGACAACTTACAGCGCCAGTTATTGTTGGCAATTATCTCGTTGTCGGTGACACGCTTGGTTACCTTCACTGGATGGATCGTTCAACGGGCGAATTTGTTGCGCAGCAGTTTGTCGATGATAGTGGCTTGGCAGTTGGCCCGACGTTATTGTCGGATGGTTATGTGATTACAACTCGCAACGGCGATGTAAAGAAACTAACCATTAACGAATAATATCGTGATATAATTCACATTCGGCTCCTGGCTGGTGACAGCTAGGAGCCGTTTTGTTGTTTGAATTTATTAACCCTGACGTGGTTATAGGTAAAAAGCTGGTTTGATTTGGCATCGAGCAAGTCGTTACCTATAACTACAGAAGAAAGATTATTGTAGAGGTTGTTATGGTACCTGTTGTAGCTCTAGTAGGGCGTCCGAACGTAGGTAAATCTACACTATTTAACCGATTGACTCGCACTCGTGACGCGTTGGTTGCGGACTTTCCAGGCCTAACGCGAGACCGTAAATATGGCCAGGCGAGACTTGGTGAAGAGCACGAATTCATTGTGATTGATACTGGTGGTATCGATGGCACAGAAGAAGGCGTGGAAACAAAGATGGCAGAACAGTCATTAGCCGCGATTGATGAGGCTGATGTTGTATTGTTCCTTGTTGACGGTCGTGCTGGTCTGACACCTTCAGATGAAGCAATTGCTGCGCATCTGCGTAAAATTGAAAAGCCAGCGATGCTGGTAGTAAACAAAATCGATGGTATTGATGCCGATGCGGCGTGTGCTGATTTTTGGCAGCTCGGCGTGGATGATATGTACCAGATTGCGGCTGCTCATGGCCGTGGTGTGACCGCTTTGCTTGAGCGTGCTTTATCTCCATTCTTTGATGATCTACTAACAAGTGAATCTGAAGAAGGTGAGATTGAAGACCTGACTGGATTCGAAGACGAAGAGCCTCTTGTTGAAGATTACACTGAAGAAGACGCAGAAGCTGAATTCAAACGCCTTCAAGAGCAGCCGATTAAGTTGGCGATCATCGGTCGTCCTAACGTAGGCAAATCGACACTGACTAACCGTATTCTGGGTGAAGAACGTGTGGTTGTATACGATATGCCTGGTACAACGCGCGATTCTATCTACATCCCGATGGAGCGTGATGGACGCGAATACGTACTAATTGATACCGCAGGTGTTCGTCGTCGTGGTCGTATCAATGAAACGGTTGAAAAGTTCTCTGTTGTTAAGACGCTGAAAGCGGTAGAAGATGCAAACGTCGTTCTACTGGTGATTGATGCACGTGAAAATATTTCAGACCAAGACCTAAGCTTGCTTGGTTTTGCACTGAATGCTGGCCGCTCAATTGTCATCGCCGTTAACAAGTGGGATGGTCTAGACAGTGACGTGAAAGAAAGCGTGAAGAAAGAACTGGACCGCCGTCTAGGATTCGTCGACTTCGCGCGTATCCACTTTATCTCTGCGCTGCACGGTACTGGCGTTGGTCACTTGTTTGAATCTATTCAAGAAGCATATAACTCGGCGACAACGCGTGTGGGTACGTCAGTACTGACGCGTATCATGAAGATGGCTGTGGATGATCACCAACCGCCAATGGTTCGTGGTCGTCGTATCAAACTCAAATACGCACACGCAGGTGGTTACAACCCACCGATCGTTGTTATCCACGGTAACATGGTTCGTGAATTGCCAGATTCGTATAAACGTTATCTGATGAACTACTTCCGTAAGTCTCTGGAAATTATGGGAACACCGATTCGCATTAACTTCCACAACAGTGATAACCCATACGAGAACCGTACGAATAAGCTTACGCTATCACAAGAGCGTAAACGTAAGCGTATGATGTCGATGGTGAAAAACCGCAATAAATAATGAAATTCGAATACCCAAGTTTCTACTTGGGTATTTTTTTATCAAAAGTAATCGTAAAAATGACTATCACAGCAACAAAGACTCGTTTTTGTCATCAAACATGGCAATTAGAAGCACAAATACAGCTCGTTCAATCTACGGAAAAAGTGACTTACGTTATTACAGATGTCACACCGTTCCATCCCGTTAGTCACATATGGCCGGATCACCCTGCAGACAAAGGAACGTTGAAGGTGAATGGGGCTGAGCATGATGTGGTAGATTGCCAAGTTGGGGCAGTGGAGCAGGAGAGTGGTGCTCTGTATGTGGGTAGTGACATCCCTGTAAAGCGTGATGCTGAAGGTTGGGTGTTTGTCGTCGTGCATGTTATATCACGTACGGAATCATGTGCAATTAATGACTTGGTAACATTAGCGGTAGATAAAGACTATCAAAATGCTTTGAGTCGAGGCCACACTGCAGGACACTTAGCGTATTTGGCGTTGAATAAAGTACTATCGGAAGACTATTGGCGAAAAGACGCAGACCGCAAAGACCCACATGGTTATTATGACTTTAATAGCTATGCGCAAGTTACTAGTTATGTCACTCCAGACAAGTGCCTCGATATGTACCGTTTAGGCAAAACACTTCGTAAAAGAGGATTAAACAGTGCAGATATGCTGAATGACCTCCAGGCGATTGCAGAAAAAGTGAATGGCCAACTGGTTGAATGGCTTCAAAGAGATGCGATGATCACCATGGAATGCCACGGCGATAGATTAACGGATTCTCGCTATTGGAAGTGCGATTTAGGGGAAGGTCAATTAGCGGTAATCCCTTGTGGTGGAACGCATGCGAGCCATTTAAATGAGTTTGCTTTTATCCAAGTTAAACTCGTTAAGCTCGACGCTCAAACTATCGAAATGCACACCAATGTAAACACTGCTTTTTGAATAAGATCTTTTTATTAAATTCTGATTTTTTGTTTAATTAAATCTCTATAAGGTTTTTTATTCTGTTTTAAATTGGAATGCAGAATATGTAACTTATGCTTTCGGTGTGTGGTTATATAAATATTCTTTTAAGGGGTGATCGCTGATCAAGGAGTAAATATCAGACGATCAGTATAAGATCCTACGTATCAAGTATGGTTATCGCCTCGTGAAACTTGTTGGGGCGGTGATGAAGATCAACATACTTGTTCGTTATTTTGAGTAGCATGCGTTACTCGAAATTGCTTAGTTTAGAGAGAGGAACGGGATATGCAGCAGAACATTTGCCCGACTTGCAATGTCGAACTGGAATGGACAGGACAATACCATTGTGCACAGTGTGAATCGGATTTTAAAAAAGTAGGTTTTTGCCCTGATTGTGAGGCGGAGCTGGAGAAGCTGCAAGCATGCGGTGCTGCGAGTTACTTTTGTAATGTGTGTAATGAACTCAAATCAAAATCACGTGTCCGATTTGAGTTCCAGAAAGTCAGTTAACCAGAGTTTGTATTCAGTTAACGGTAGAACGAACGTCGCCTTCGGCTAACCGGGTAATCAATACATCTCCCGACTTTACATCTGAAGATTGCGTAATTACTTTACCTTGCTCAGTTTGAGTAATTGAGTAACCTCGTTTCAATGTCGCTAGTGGGCTGACGGTGTCCAACTTTTCTGCGGCAATCGCGAGTTGATGGCGCATAGTCAGTAATTTGCGATCCATTGCATCCATGAGCTTTTGCTCAACACGTTCTAGCTTCGACTTCTGCTCGCTAAGGCGTGTTACAGGAGAATTTAATTGCAGCCGATAATGTTGACGCTCGATTCGCTGTTGACGCAAGGCAATAAAACGACTCATCGCTCGCTGTAAGCGCATGTCCAACTCATCTAACTGTTGCGTCTGACGTTGTAAGCGATAGCTTGGGTGCTGTCTCTCTAGACGGTGCACTAATTGAGCAGATCGCTGCTTTTGTTGTGCTAGGTAGTAACGCATCGCGCTCGCTAACTTATGCTGGCGGGTAACTAAAGCTTGATCTTTGTGGCTGTTATCACGGCTTACTAGCTCAGCGGCTGCTGATGGAGTAGGCGCGCGTACGTCGGCGACAAAATCAGCTATTGTCACGTCAACTTCATGTCCAACGGCGCTAATAATAGGAATTTGGCTTGCTGCAATCGTGCGAGCTAATATCTCGTTGTTAAAGCACCATAAGTCTTCTAATGAACCACCACCTCGGCCCACAATTAGCACATCACATTCATCACGGCTGTTAGCGCGACCAATGGCTTGTGCAATTTGAATGGCTGCGTCCTCACCTTGTACCACTGTCGGATAAATCACAACAGGTAGGGAAGGATCACGACGTTTCAATACGTCTAAGATATCGTAAAGCGCGGCACCAGTTTTCGATGTGATGACGCCAACACGTTTAGGGTGCTCAGGCAAAGATTGCTTATTGGTTTGCGCGAACAACCCTTCTGCTGCAAGCTTCATTTTCAGCTCTTCAAACTCTTGCTGAAGACGGCCGTCACCTTCCGGTTGCATGCTTTCGATGATCAATTGGTAGTCACCGCGAGGCTCATAAAGAGACAGACGAGCTTTTACTAGGACTTGATTACCGTTAGCGGGTTTGAAAGTAACGCGGCGATTGTTACCACGAAACATGGCACATTTAACTTGAGCGCGAGAGTCTTTAAGAGTGAGGTACCAGTGACCAGAGACAGGAGCTGAAAAGTTGGATATCTCTCCGACGAGCCAAACGATCCCCATTTCGTTTTCAAGGAGTAAACGAACTTCTGCGTTGAGACGAGAAACAGTAAAGATGTTTTGATTGGTCTTGGAGAGCACAGCTAATCTCTTAGACGTGAGTATGGAAATTAGCGGCAATATAATACATAGCAAGGGGGTAATTGCAAGAAAAAAATTAAAAAATTTGTGGTCAAGCGATTGCGTTAACCGTATAATCCCTCCGCAATATCTAATCCAAATGTAGCTAGTTGCTAACGCAGGTTACCCTCATTATGCGAAACGATGAGATTGGATTGTTCTTTTTACTCCTCTAATTGTGAGATATTGCAAATGCTAAGAATTGCCAAAGAAGCGCTGACATTCGATGACGTACTACTTGTGCCAGCACACTCCACCGTTCTCCCAAACACAGCTGATCTTCGCACTCAGCTAACTAAGAACATCACCCTAAACATCCCAATGATTTCAGCGTCTATGGACACTGTTACTGAAGCTCGTCTAGCAATTGCGCTAGCGCAAGAGGGTGGCATTGGCTTTATCCACAAGAACATGTCTATTGAGCAGCAGGCAGCCGAAGTTCGTAAAGTTAAGAAGTTCGAAGCTGGTATGGTAACTGACGCGGTTACTGTAAACCCTGACGCGACCATCGCTGATGTTGTTGCACTCACTGAAAAGCATGGTTTTGCAGGTTTCCCTGTTGTCACTGAGAGCAATGAGCTTGTTGGTATTATCACTGGTCGTGACGTTCGTTTTGTGACGGACCTTTCTAAGAAAGTATCTTCAGTAATGACGCCAAAAGAGAAGTTGGCAGCAGTTAAAGAAGGTGCAACACGAGAAGAAGTGCAAGAGAAAATGCACGAAGCTCGTGTAGAGAAAGTATTGGTTGTGAATGATGAGTTCCAACTAACCGGTATGATTACTGCGAAAGACTTCCACAAAGCAGAACGTAAACCAAACGCATGTAAAGATGAGCGTGGTCGCCTACGTGTTGGCGCAGCCGTTGGTGCTGGCGCTGGTAACGAAGAGCGTGTTGCTGCTCTAGTTGAAGCAGGCGTTGACATTCTACTTATCGACTCTTCACACGGACATTCTGAAGGTGTACTAAACCGCATCCGCGAAACTCGCGCTGCTTACCCAGATCTAGACATCATCGGTGGTAACGTAGCAACAGGTGCTGGTGCTAAAGCACTAATCGAAGCTGGCGTAAGCGCAGTGAAAGTGGGTATCGGCCCTGGTTCTATCTGTACAACTCGTATTGTAACGGGTGTGGGAGTTCCACAAATCACTGCAATCGCAGATGCGGCAGAAGTGGCTAATGATTATGGTATTCCGGTTATTGCTGACGGTGGTATCCGTTTCTCAGGTGATATCTGTAAAGCAATCGTAGCTGGCGCATCATGTGTGATGGTTGGTTCTATGTTTGCAGGTACTGAAGAAGCGCCGGGTGAAGTGATTCTATACAACGGCCGTTCTTACAAGTCTTACCGTGGCATGGGTTCTCTTGGTGCTATGTCTCAAGGTTCTTCTGACCGTTACTTCCAGTCTGACAACGCAGCGGACAAGCTAGTACCAGAAGGTATCGAAGGTCGTATCGCATACAAAGGCCGTCTAAAAGAGATCGTACACCAACAAATGGGTGGTCTACGTTCAAGCATGGGTCTAACTGGTTCTGCAACTATCGAAGATATGCGTACGAAAGCTGAATTTGTACGTATCTCTGGTGCTGGTATGCAAGAGTCTCATGTACACGATGTTCAAATTACTAAGGAAGCACCGAACTACCGTCTAGGGAACTAATTACCTAACGGAAACGTTTGCTTTTTCCTTGAAGCATTAAGAAGAGGCGAGTACACTCGCCTCGGTTTTAATCACTTAGCCTTAAAAAGACTGCTCAAAATGACTAAAAATATCCATGACCAACGTATTCTGATCTTGGACTTCGGTTCTCAGTACACTCAATTAGTAGCACGCCGCGTACGTGAAATCGGCGTTTACTGTGAACTATGGAGCTGGGATGTAGAAGAAGCGGATATTCGCGAATTCAACCCAGATGGCATTATCCTATCTGGCGGTCCAGAAAGTGTAACGGAAGAGAACTCTCCACGCGCGCCTCAATATGTGTTTGATTCTGGTGTTCCTTTGCTTGGCGTATGTTACGGCATGCAAACCATGGCGGAACAGCTAGGAGGCAAAGTGGCGGGCTCTAACGAACGTGAGTTTGGCTACGCTCAGGTTAAAGTTTCTGGTGAATGTGCTCTATTTAAAGACCTTGAAGCAACTCAAGACGTTTGGATGAGCCATGGCGACAAAGTAGTAGAGATCCCAGCCGATTTCGTAAAAGTTGGTGAGACAGAAACTTGTCCTTACGCTGCGATGGCGAATGAAGAGAAGAAATACTACGGCGTTCAGTTCCACCCAGAAGTGACACACACAAAAGGTGGCCTACAAATGCTTGAGAACTTTGTTCTTGGCGTATGTGGCTGTGAACGTCTATGGACTTCTGAATCTATCATCGAAGACGCGGTTGCTCGTATTAAAGAGCAAGTGGGTGACGACGAAGTTATCCTAGGTCTATCTGGTGGTGTTGATTCATCGGTAGTTGCGATGCTGGTTCACCGCGCAATCGGCGACAAGCTAACGTGTGTATTTGTTGATAACGGTCTACTTCGTTTAAACGAAGGTCAACAAGTTATGGATATGTTCGGCGACCAATTTGGTTTGAACATTATCAAAGTTGACGCTGAAGAACGCTTCCTCAAAGCACTTGAAGGTAAGTCTGACCCAGAAGAGAAGCGTAAGACTATCGGTCACGTATTCGTAGATGTATTCGATGAAGAGTCTAAGAAGCTGAAAAACGCGAAATGGCTAGCTCAAGGTACGATTTACCCTGATGTAATCGAGTCAGCTGCATCTAAGACTGGTAAAGCGCACGTGATCAAATCGCACCACAACGTGGGCGGTCTTCCAGATGACATGGAAATGGGTCTTGTTGAGCCACTACGTGAGCTGTTCAAAGATGAAGTTCGTAAGATTGGTCTAGAATTAGGCCTGCCTTACAACATGCTTTACCGCCACCCATTCCCAGGTCCTGGTCTAGGTGTTCGTGTTCTTGGTGAAATCAAGAAAGAGTACTGTGACTTGCTACGCCGTGCTGATGCTATCTTTATTGAAGAGCTGCACGCAGCTGATCTATACAACAAAGTATCTCAAGCGTTCACGGTATTCCTACCAGTACGTTCTGTTGGTGTAATGGGCGATGGTCGTAAGTACGATTGGGTTGTGTCTCTGCGTGCGGTAGAAACTATCGACTTCATGACTGCTCATTGGGCACACCTACCATACGACTTCCTAGGTAAGGTATCTAACCGTATTATCAACGAAGTTGATGGCATTTCTCGTGTTGTTTACGACATTTCAGGTAAGCCACCAGCGACTATCGAGTGGGAATAATTTTCCTCTAGACAGTTGAGTTTATAAGAACCAGCCTTCGGGCTGGTTTTTTTGTACTTCAAGTTTGTGAAGAGGTGGCTCAACTTTTTTGTGAGAGATATATACATGCAGTTAAATTAAATATATATTCATTTTAATTGTTTGATTATCATAAATGGTATTGCTATGGAACAGGCTGACGTTACCTCTCTCATTCCCATCCTTATTACTCTTTTCCTCGCGCTGACCACAAGAAATGTCGTTGTTGGTTTATTCGCCGGTGTGGTGAGTGGTGTCGCTATGCTCGAAGGGACATTTGTCGAAAAAGGGCCACTAGACTCGTTTAGTGCATTGATGAAAAGCTATCTACTGCCGCAATTAACTGACAGCTACAATGCGGGCGTCATTTTGCTCTTGGTCTTTATTGGTGGCTTTGTTGCCTTGATGGAGAAATCTGGCGGTGGTGTGGCGTTTGCTAAAAAGGTTACTCAATGGGTTGCGAGTAAATGCCAAGCTCAACTGTCCGCATGGTTCGGTGGTGTGGTTATTTTCTTCTCAGACCTTGGTACACCACTGATTGTTGGCCCTGTTTTTCGCCCTTTATTTGATAAGTTAAAAGTATCACGCCAAAAATTAGCTTTTATTATCGACTCTACTTCCTCTCCCGTCGCAATCTTGATCCCTTTTATCGGATGGGGCGTTTACATCATGGGATTGATTCAAAAAGAGTTTACTGCCCTGAATGTCAGTATGAGTGATTGGGATGCTTTCATTGGTGCGATCCCGTATCAGTTTTACGCCTTTCTTGCGATCGCGATTGTGCCGATTGTCTCTTTCTTCAAATTAGATTTCGGACCGATGGCGAAGGCTGAGCAACTAGCAGAGCAGGGCTCCGACTTTGGGAAAGTGCAGGAGTCCATGAATGTGTTTACGCATAAAAATGCAAAATCTAGTTTTGTATGGGCACCTTTGCTCGTTATGCTGGTGGTTCTATGTACCATCCTCGTGCCACACGGTTTTCCATTTCAAAAAGTGGCAGGATCAACGTTTAGGGCTGCACTTTCTTCTGCATATTTCTTCGCGGCCTTCACTTTAATTGCGCTGATGGCGTTTTATGGCGTAAGAAAGCTTTCGGATGGTATTCAGGTTTATCTGAAAGGGATGTCAAACATGATGTCAGTGGCGGTGATTCTGGTATTGGCTTGGGCGCTTAGCTCGGTTGGGAAAGAATTAGGTGCAGCTGCATACATTGCTGAACAAGCTCAAGCCGGTTTCCCTTACTGGTTATTGCCAGCGGTTGCGTTTTTACTGGCCGGTATTATCTCGTTCGCTACGGGATCATCTTGGGGGACGTTTGCCATCATGATGCCATTAGTGATCCCAACTGCCGTCGCGATTGATGCACCACTGTTGGTTTGTATTGGTGCGGTATTATCTGGTGGCTTGTTTGGCGATCACTGTTCTCCCATCTCTGAAACTACGATTTTGTCGTCGACAGGAGCGGGGTGTGAACAGTATGAGCACTTCCGTACACAATTACCTTACGCATTACTCAATGGAATGATCGCATTGGGGTGTTTTCTTTTAGCTGGAATCAACGCCTCACCAGTGATTGTGCTTGCCGCAATTATTTCTCAGTGTGTGGTTTATTTTGTGCTGTCTAAACAAAAGTCAACCGCGAAGCTAGAGGTGGTTTCGGCAGATCAATAAAGAGAGAAACATCACAAAGCGGAGGCTCACAGGGTCTCCGCTTTTCTTTTGAGTCAAGGTAACATTTTTCTTGTGACAAAATGTGTGTGAGGACCTATTTATTCATTTTGTCTCGCAGAATCAACGTACTTGGCTCGGTGTTTCGTATATATGATCCACTATATGTCTAGTTATTCCTCGTATATTGTATTGTTGAAATCCGGAGACTAGACATGTTTGCACTCAAACATCTTCCTCTTGCATTGAGTTGTGTCTTAGCAGCACAAGTGAATGCGAGTATGAATATTCAGCCCGATCCGCAAAATCCGAATGGTTATGTTATTGCTCGTGGTGACGTTCAAGCCGTAGAGCAAAGCAAAACTTCTGATCCTATGTATGCCATTTGGTCACAAGCATTAGAGACACGCCCGAACTCAGTAGTTGAAGCGATTGTTCCAGGGGCGACAACCAACCCAGAAAACGTGAAGCGTGTAGAGCGTGTATTCCCCGAAAGTGAGTGGGACTTCCTGACTCAAATGGCGGCACCTGAATACACTTACACGCGTTTCCTACGTGCAATTGGTAAGTTCCCTGCATTCTGTGGTGAGTACACAGACGGTCGTGATTCGGATGCAATTTGTAAAAAATCGATCGTGACAGCGTTTGCTCACTTTGCACAAGAAACCGGTGGCCATATTTCGATCGATAACGTATCGGATAATCCGCTAGGGTTGGAAGAGTGGCAGCAAGCTTTGGTTCATGTGCGAGAAATGGGATGGTCTGAAGGGCAAGAAGGTTACACAACAGGTTGTGGTCAAAATGACTGGCAAAACAAACGCTGGCCATGTGAACCTGGACAAGGTTACTTTGGACGTGGTGCAAAACAGCTTTCTTACCATTTTAACTATGGCGCGTTCTCTGAAGTGATGTTTGATGGTGATGCATCTGTATTGCTAAAAAATCCAGGCTTGGTTGCGGATTCGTGGCTGAACTTAGCATCGGCTATCTGGTTCTTCCTAACCCCACAAGCACCGAAACCTGCAATGCTACATGTGATTGACCGTACTTGGGTGCCTTCACAGCGTGAGCTTGATGCTGGCATTGGTTACGGCTTTGGTACCACCATCAACGTGATCAATGGTGGTATTGAGTGTGGGGAGCAAAACAAAGATAAAGGTCAACCTGTTAACCGTATTCGCTATTGGGAAGGACTTGCCGCTCATTATCAAATTCCAATTGAAGCCGATGAGACCAATACCTGTTGGCAGCAGACGCCTTATGGCAGCTTAAATCTGAATGGTGCGACAGACGTGTTGTACACCAACTGGGATGGAGACTGGAAATACTACTCAGATCGTCCTGGAGGTCACTCATTTGAATGTGAGCTTGTTGGTTTCCAAACGGCTTACTCTGCGCTAGTTGCGGGTGATTATGAGAAATGTGTAACTAACTTCTACCAATCTCATGCGGGTTGGCCAGAAGTTCGTGTAGTTGACAAGTTAGACCCAGTGGATCCGGTCGATCCGCCTGTAGGTGGTGTGGCAGCTTGGGATTCTGGCAAAGTATATAACACGGGTGATCAAGTTTCTTACCAAGGTGCTGTTTACGAAGCGAAATGGTGGTCACAAGGTAATGAGCCAACGAAAGGAGACCCTTGGAAGCTGGTTTCAGGCACTCCTACGGAGCCGCCTACAACGGAACCTGAACCACCGGTGATTGAGCCAGAGCCGCCAGTAACCGAGCCAGAACCACCAGTGACAGGCAATTTTATTCAGTGGGAGCCGGGTGTAACGCAAGTCGCTAACGGCGATAAAGTGACGTACCAAAACAAATGTTTTGTCGCAAAAAATGGCCCTGGAGTATGGGAAAGCCCAACGCAAAGCAACTGGTTCTGGGACGAGATTTCTTGTCAGTGATCGAGTAAAAAACAACCTAACCATCTATAAAGACTCTGCTTTTTTGCAGGGTCTTTTTTTATATATGTAGTGGTTTATTTATGGAATCTAAGTTTTCAATAACAGCTTTTCTCTTTTGTTCTGCAGCCCATTAAAATTCGCGCGCATTTTTTATCAACATTTTTGAAAAAAGGTATTTGTACATGTCGACAAAACTGGCTAACCCAGCACCGCTAGGTCTAATGGGTTTCGGTATGACCACTATTCTGCTCAATATTCATAATGCAGGATTTTTCCCAATTGACTCTATGATCCTAGCGATGGGCATCTTTTACGGTGGCCTTAGCCAAGTAATCGTTGGCATCATGTGCTTTAAACGCGGTGATACGTTCGGCACAACTGCGTTTACTTCTTACGGTCTATTTTGGCTAACATTGGTTGGTCTAATCGTAATGCCTCACATGGGTCTTCCTGCAAGCCCTGCAAGCTTTATGGGTTGGTACCTAGCGCTTTGGGGCATCTTCACTGGTTTCATGTTCATTGGTTCTCTATGTTACCCAACAGCGAAGCAAGTGGTATTTGGCTCTCTAACTATCCTATTCTTCTTGCTTGCTGCTCGTGATTTCACTGGTAGCGAAGTGATCGGTGCTATCGCTGGCTTCGAGGGTATCTTCTGTGGCGCAAGTGCAATTTACTTCGCAATGGCACAAGTACTGAACAACGAATTTGGTCGTGAAGTGTTACCTGTAGGTAAAGCAAAAATCGCTCGTAAAGTTGAAGCGGTTATCGCCTAAGCTGTTACTCATAATGAAGAAAGGGGGATTAACCATTGGTTAATCCCCCTTTTTTATGTCCTCAATCGGACCACTGCTTTTTCTTATTTATGTGATAACGCTATGTTGATGGTTGCTCAACAGTTTCTGCGCTATTGCTGTCTGCCGTTGGTGCTTTACCCGTTTTACGTCGGTACTTATCTTCCCAGTAATCTGCGCCTTTAATGCCCAGTGCAACAGGGTTAAATGTAAAATCGGTCACACCACGTTTTTGTTGCTCTTCGTAGTCGTTCAGTGCTTTGAGTGCAGGCTTCGACATAAAGAAGATGATCAAAATACCGATGATGTTTAGCCACGCCATCAGTCCTACGCCTACATCACCCATCGCCCATGCTAAGTTGGCGGTTTTCACGGTTCCGTAGAACACGGATGAAATAATGATGACTTTCAGAATAAACATCAGTCCATTTACTTTGAACGTACGACGAATGTAAGCAATGTTCGTTTCTGCAATGTAGTAGTAAGCCAGAATGGTCGTAAACGCGAAGAAGAATAGAGCGATTGCGATGAATGGTTTACCCACGCCAGGTAGTGCGCTTTCGATCGCCATCTGTGTAAACACAGGACCATTTGCACCAATATCCGCTGGTAGGTTTTGAACCAGGAATGTACCTTCAATCGCACCATTTACGTTGTACGCGCCAGTGATAAGAATCATGAACGCGGTTGCTGAACACACAAGTAGTGTATCGATGTAAATAGAGAAAGATTGAACAAGACCTTGCTGAGCTGGGTGATCAACACTCGCTGCTGCTGCTGCGTGAGGACCAGTACCTTGACCTGCTTCGTTGGAGTAGACACCACGTTTTACACCCCAGCCGATTGCTGCACCAACGCCTGCCATTGGTGTGAACGCGTCACCAATAATCATGCCGAAAATGCGCGGAACCTCACCAATGTTTAGAAGGATGATGACAAACGCAGTAATGATGTAAGCTAACGCCATAAATGGTACAACGACTTGGGTAAAGTTCGCGATACGCTTTACGCCACCAAAAATGATGAAAGCCAAAATGACACAAACAACCGTACCAGTGAAAATTTTAGCAAAACTGAAGGTACCAATAGCGGTTTCAATCATGTCACCTGAGCCAAATGCGGCTTCTACTGCGTTACCGATACTGTTCGATTGAACGCCAGGAAGTAGAACACCACAAGCAAAGATGGTCGCGATAGCAAAGATCCAAGCGTACCATTTTTGTCCCATTGCTTTCTCAATATAGTAAGCAGGGCCACCACGGAACTCGCCTTCGTCTTCTTCTTTATAAATTTGTGCAAGTGTTGATTCTGCGTATGCGGTTGCAGCGCCAAAGAAGGCAACGACCCACATCCAGAATACGGCGCCTGGGCCACCGAAACCGATAGCAGCGGCAACACCAGCAATGTTACCTGTACCTACACGGCCAGATAGTGAAACGGCAAGTGCCTGAAATGATGATATCCCTTTTGTTGAACTCTTCCCTGAAAGTAATAAGCGCCACATCTCAAAGAAGTGACGAATTTGTACAAAACGCGTCATGATTGAATAGAACAAACCTGCGCCAAGGCACAAATAGATCAGTACCGGGCTCCAAATAATTCCATTCAGAAAATCAACTAATGACTGCATGAGTATTTTCCCTGTTAGTTGTGTTTGTGGTTGTTTTTCACACAATACATTACCCTTTATGTAATGCAATTGTTAACTTTTTTAGCTACAAATCCTTTGTAGCGTGATGATGAACACAGAATGGAGAGTAGTTGTTAAAATTTGGTTCTTGTTGCTTATTTGCTCCTTTTAGGTAGAAGATTTGCCTGATGATTAATTATGCAGCACATTGTCATTTAAATGTGCTGCGATTTTGATGAGTTAAAAATGCCAGTGGTTATGCATTTTGTGGAGTAAGTGTCTGCCTGTTTTTTGTTCAGTCATGTCCTCAGGCGTAACGACAAAGGTTAAGCTCCGCATTATCCATCACTTTTGCTTTTTCACCTTTCATTACGCTTGCTAGCAATTGACCTGAGCCACAAGCCATCGTCCAGCCCAGAGTTCCGTGTCCGGTGTTAGTAAAAAGGTTATCGTATTTAGTCGCACCGATAATTGGTGTGCCATCAGGCGTCATTGGCCTAAAGCCGCTCCAAAACTCAGCTTGGCTGAAGTCACCACAACGAGGAAAAAGATCACGGATGACCATTTCGATGGTGTTTTTGCGCTTTTGTGGAAGGGAAGCATCAAACCCTGCTAATTCTGCGGTGCCAGCTACGCGAATTCTGTCATCAAATCGAGTCATAGCGACTTTATAGGTTTCATCCATCACAGTAGATCGAGGAGAGAAGTGTTCATCTTCCATCGGGATGGTGAGTGAATAGCCTTTGACAGGGTAGACCGGAATATCAATATCGAGTTGCTTGAGTAGCGCTGTAGAGTAGCTGCCAGAGGCCACCACATATTGGTCTGCTTTAAATTGTCCTCGGTTCGTTTGGACACCTATGATCTTTTTGCCTACTGTAACCCAATTGCTTACTTCAGTATCGAACTCAAATCGGACACCGTGTGCCTTAGCAAGCTCCGTTAGTTGTTGGCAAAATTGATGGCAATCGCCCGTTTCGTCATCAGGTAGATGCAAGCCACCAACCAGTTTGTCTTTCACAAGTGCAAGCCCTGGCTCTTGTTCAATACATTGTTCGACGTCCATTAGCTTAAATCGGGTTCCGCTTTGTTCAAGGAGCTGCATGTCCTTTTCAATAGCTTGCAGCTGTTGATGTGTTCGGAATACTTGCAAGGTCCCAAACTGACGCCCTTGATACTCAATGGCGTGTTCTTGGCGTAACTGTTCTAAGCAAATACGGCTGTGGTTAGCGATAGAAAGCATGCGAGCCTTGTTAACTTGATAGCGAGGTAGGGTGCAATTCGCGACCATTTTACTCGCCCAGCGGATCATGTCGGCATTCAGGGTGGGTTTGATTTTAAGTGGAGCATGCTCTTCCATTAACCACTTAATGGCTTTAACAGGAACACCAGGCGCAGCCCAAGGTGAAGAGTAACCATATGAGATCTGCCCGGCATTGGCGAAGCTCGTTTCCATGGCACTGCTTGGTTGGCGGTCAATGACGGTAACTTGATAGCCTGCTTGAGATAAATACCAAGCAGAGGTTAAGCCGATAACGCCGCTGCCTAATACGATGACTTCCATTGATGCACTCCACACATTTATCAGAGTGCTCAGTTTCTTTTCTTTACCTTTTGTTAACAATCGATATAAATTACACACTGCGTTTAGAAAAACTATAGGCTCAAGGATGAAAAGTAATCTGATAAGTGGTTTGTGCCTATTTAGCCAAGTCGCGGAGTACAGCAGCTTTACTGGTGCCGCAAGACATTTACACCTCACCACTGGTGCCATAAGCCAACAAATTATTCATTTAGAAGCGTTATTAGGTTTTACTTTATTTGAACGCCACTCTCGCGGTATTCGTTTAACCGTAAAAGGCACTCAGTTACACCAAGCGACGCAGTTTCACTTTTCGGAACTGAGCAAATTGCTTGATGAGCTCAAAGTAGAAAAGCAAACCAATGAAATTCGTTTGAAGTTGACGCCTTCTTTTGCTTTCAAATGGTTAGTCCCAAAGCTCGAAAGCTTCCATCATGATAATCCGGATATCCAAGTACAAATCTTTGCGGAAGGTGCGTTGGTAAATAGTGAGATAAAAGACTATGACGTCGCAATTGACTATGGTCTTCATCCTTATAGAAATGCTAACGCGGAGCTGATTTTGGATGAGCATCTGCTGCCGGTGATGAGTCCAAAATACCTTGAGGATCATGGCTGGCTAAAAACGTTGTTTGGTGAACGAAAAACCTCAATGCCAGTGAAGCAATGGCAAGAGGCGACGCTACTACACGATGCGATGCCATGGGAAAAAGCGACGCGTGACTATGAGTGGCTATATTGGGCGTCAGCGATGGGGTTGGATTTTAAAACCGATATCGGACACTTTTTTAATCGAACGGATATGGCGATGTCTGCAGCCGAAGCAGGCGTTGGGATTGCGATGGCACGAATGGCACTGATTGAGGATGAATTGACGACAGAGCGTTTGGTTTCTCCATTCAAACCGATTCCTGCCAATGCAGGGTATTACTTGATCATGAACACACGTACGAATGCGACAGAAACGTTTCGTCGCTGGTTACTTGGACAGTTGAATTAGCGTTTTATCTCTGTGATTCATCCCTACGTTATTTGTTGAAAAATTGGGCAATATAAGTTTTAAGCAAGGTAAGTGCTTTGCTTGCCGCTATTTGAGTGATGAAAGACAGGGAAGAACATGAAAGACGAAACGCTATCCATCCATTTTGGTTACGAAACTGACCCTACCACTAAATCTGTCGCGACGCCGATTTATCAAACAGTCGCGTACGAGTTTGACAACGCGCAGCACGGCGCTGATCTGTTTAACTTGGAAGTGCCGGGGAATATCTACACTCGCATCATGAATCCGACTAACGATGTTCTGGAAAAACGCATGGCGGCGTTAGAAGGCGGCATTGCTGGATTGGTCGTGAGTGCGGGGAGTGCAGCGATTAACTATGCAATTCTGACCTTAGCGCAAGCGGGCGATAACATCGTTTCTACGCCGCAACTTTATGGCGGTACTTATACCTTGTTTGCGCACATGCTCCCAAATCAAGGTATTCAGGTGAAGTTTGCTAAAGATGACAAGCCAGAAAGTTTGGCCGAATTAATTGATGAAAATACCAAAGCGGTGTACTGCGAGAGCATTGGTAACCCTGCGGGTAATATCATCGATTTAGAACGTGTGGCGGAGCTTGCTCATGCACAAGGCGTACCTGTGATTGTGGATAACACCGTTGCGACGCCAGTGCTTTGCAAACCCATCGAATTTGGTGCGGATATCGTAGTTCACTCTCTCACTAAATACGTTGGTGGGCATGGCACCACATTAGGTGGCGTGATTGTGGATTCAGGTAAATTCCCTTGGGCGCAGCACAAAGACCGCTTTCCTGTTTTCAACCAACCAGAACCTTCTTACCACGGCGTGGTGTATACCGAAGCGTTTGGTGAGGCGGCATTTATCGGGCGTGCGCGTACCGTACCACTGCGTAATACCGGATCCGCATTATCACCGATGAATGCATTTATGCTTATGCAAGGGCTAGAAACGTTACCGCTGCGCATGGAGCGCCATACCGAGAACACACTCAAAGTGGCTGAATTCTTGGAACAGAATGACAAAGTCAGTTGGGTAAGTTATGCCGGATTACCAAGTTCTGAACACTTTCATCTCGCCGAAAAATACATGAAAGGTAAGCCTTCTGCGATTTTGTCGTTTGGTTTAAAAGATGGTTATGACGCTGGTGTGCGTTTTTATGATGCTTTGAAAATCTTTAAGCGTTTGGTGAACATTGGCGATGCAAAATCATTGGCTTGCCATCCTGCATCGACGACTCATCGTCAATTGAGCGAAGCAGAACAAAAACAAGCTGGTGTGTCTCCAGAGATGATTCGTTTATCGGTGGGTATTGAGCATATTGACGATATCCTAGCCGATTTAGAACAGGCACTAAACGCGTAAAACGATTTTTTTTAGCTTTGGGTTACCCATAGGCCAGCCTTTAAAAAAGCTGGCCTATTTTTATTTTATTGTTTAAATATCAAGGTTTTTGGTGTTTTTGGTTTGTGGTATTCCAAAAGCTCATAGAGGGTGAGATTTATTCTCTTGTCACGTTTGGGTTTGTTCCTGATGATGTGTGCATGTATTACACATTGGAAGGGACTCAAATGTCTTACGTATTTCACCGTCACTGCCATGCCACGCTGCCAATCATCGATAGAGGTGAAGGTGTTTATCTATTCGATAAGCATGGAAAGCAGTATCTCGATGCTTGTGGTGGGGCTGCGGTATCAAACCTTGGCCACAGTCATCACGCCGTTAAAAAAGCCATGTTGGAACAGATCGAGCGAGTGCCATTTGCTCATACTGGATTTTTTACTAGTGACAACAGTGAGCGCCTAGCAGAATTGATTTGTCAGCACATGCCTGATCAGTTCAACCATGTGTATTTAGTCAGTGGTGGATCAGAAGCGGTGGAGTCGGCACTAAAAATGGCGCGGCAGTATTTCGTGGAATCAGGTAAGCCAGAGAAAAAGCAGTTCATCGCGCGTCAGCAAAGTTATCACGGCAATACCTTGGGGGCTTTGGCTGTCGGAGGTAATGAATGGCGACGTGAACCGTTCAAACCCATCTTACACCCGAGCCATCATATCGCCCCTTGCTATGCTTATCGTTATCAGCAGAGTCATGAGTCGGAATTGGATTACTCATTGCGAGCGGCGAATGAGCTAGAGGCAAAAATTCTTGAGTTGGGGGCTGATAATGTCATGGCTTTTGTCGCCGAGCCCATTGTGGGAGCCACCGCTGGAGCTGTGCCTGCAACGCAAGGTTATTTCAAGCGTATTCGCGAAATATGCGACCAATACGATGTGTTATTGATCTTGGATGAAGTCATGTGTGGCGTTGGACGCAGTGGCAGTTTTTTTGCGTTTGAGCAAGAAGAGGCAGAACCCGATCTGGTGTGTATGGCTAAAGGGCTTGGTGCGGGTTATCAACCTATTGGCGCGGTGGTTGCGAATGATCGAGTCTATCAAGCTATTGCTGATGGAAGCGGTTTTTTCCAACATGGTCATACCTTTATGGCGCACCCTGTGGCGTGCGCTGCTGCCGTGGCGACCATTCAAACCATCTTCCAAGATGATTTATTAACGGCGGTGAATCAGCAAAGTGCTTTGCTGCGTAATGAGCTTACTTCTGCATTGGCCCATTTACCGTATATTGGCGACATTCGTGGTAAAGGCTTGTTTTTTGGCATTGAGCTGGTGGCGGATAAAGAAAGCAAGGCGCCTCTGAGTAAAGCCACATTGGCAGACAAACGCATCAAACAGCGAGCAATGGAAAATGGCTTAATGTGCTATCCAATGGGCGGAACGATTGATGGCGTTAATGGGCACCATACCTTGCTTGCGCCGCCATTCATTATTCAGCCTCACCATATTGATGAGCTAGTTGGCAAACTCTCATTAACGCTAAAAGAGGTAGCGAAGGAATGGAATTAGAAAATCGATGTATACGAGAGCCTATCGCTATTATCGTGGCCCCAAACGGTGCAAGAAAAACTAAGCACGATCACGCCAGCTTACCCATGACAACAGACGAACTGGTTGCAGAGGCTATCGCTTGTCAAACGGTAGGGGCTGCCATGATCCATTTGCATGCTAGAGACGCCAACGGACGTCATTCATTAGACATCGACGGCAACATGGCAATTTACCATGCCGTGAAAGAAGCGGTGGGACAAAACATGATGGTACAGCTCACCACAGAGGCGGTGGGCTTGTATTCTCCGCCACAACAGATGGCGTTAGTTAAAGCTGTGAAACCAGAAGCGGCTTCTTTTGCATTGAGGGAGTTAATCCCTGATCGCGCAAGTGAGAAAGAAGGGCATGCCTTTTTCCATTGGGTGGCAGAACACAACATCGTGAGCCAAATTATTCTCTACGATGCAACCGACATTGAACGTTATTTCCAACTGCGTGATGCGGGCGTGTTACCTAAAACGCATCAGCATGCATTAGTGGTGTTAGGGCGTTATCACCAAGCTCAACAGTCTTCGCCATGGGATTTACGAGGTTTGAATTTGGCGCGTTTTGTCGAGGAAGAAATTCGATGTGCCATTTGTGCTTTTGGCGCGCGAGAGCAAGACTGTTTAGCGAGTGCGATGTTACTTGGATTCGATGTGAGAGTGGGGTTTGAGAATAACCACGTCGATGTGGCAGGCGAATTAGCAATCAGTAACGCGGCTCAGGTGGAAGCTATACGCGATGTGGCGCATCGCTTTGCTATTCCTTTACACAGTGCGCAAAGTTTGCGTTCAGCTTTGAAGTAAATCTGCTCGCGGAAAAGAAAAAAAGAAGAAAGGAAAGTAAAAAGGCTCCATCGGAGCCTTTTCGGTATTTGTCGTTAGTTCTCAGTTTGCGCTACAGGTTGACGAGCGGGATGTTTGATAAACACCGCGACAACAGCCGCTATCGCTAATGCAAAACAGTAGTAAGAATTGGCAACTACTTCAAGTGGCGATAGGTTGAATACGGAACCTAGCAGCAGTACTTGAGCACCGTAAGGCAACACGCCTTGCACCACGCATGAGAAAATGTCTAACAAGCTTGCTGAGCGGCGAGGAGAGACATTATTCTCTTCCGCCAGTTGGCGAGCAACGCTGCCCGATACAATGATGGCTACGGTGTTGTTTGCCGTACAGCCATTGACCATTGATACCAAACCTGCAATACCTAGCTCGCTTGCACGACTGTTCGCATGTTTAGAGTGACTAGAGCCAAACGCGTGGATAAGGCTACTAACGAAATTTGTTAGAAAAGCAAGACCACCTTGGCGACGCATCAGTTCACTCAAACCACCAATCAGCATGGATAACAAGAAGATCTCTTGCATGTTACCAAAGCCTTTGTATACGTCTTGGGCTAGATTAGTTAGTCCGTAATTGTCAATCGATGCCAAGCTCACGCCGCCAGCCAAAAGAATGCCAATCGACAGAACCACAAACACATTCACACCAGATACCGCTAGGATCAAAATAGTGATGTACGGCAAGACTTTTAGCCACTCAATATCGCCAGTTTCAGGCACTTGAGTCGCGGTACTGTTGAAAGCGAACACTGCAATCGCGATCAACGCCGCAGGTAAAGCAATACGAATGTTCTCTTTAAACTTGTCTTTCATCTCACAACCTTGAGAGCGTGTCGCCGCGATGGTGGTGTCAGAGATGATAGAAAGGTTATCACCAAACATAGCGCCGCTCAGCACAACGCCTGCGGTTAACGGTAAGCTCATTCCTGCTGATTCAGCAATCCCCAACGCTACGGGGGCAACGGCTGCGATGGTACCCATCGAAGTCCCCATTGCTGTTGCGATAAAAGCAGAAATCAGAAAAATGCCCGGTAAAATCATGCTGGTTGGAATAGCGGATAAACCAAGGTTCACTGTTGCATCAACACCACCAGAGGCTTTTGCTACCGCAGCAAAGGCACCTGCAAGCAGATAGATCATACACATTGCGATGATGTCTGGGTGGCCAACACCACGCATGAAGTGTTCGATTGAGCGGTTAAGTTTCTCTTTACTTAAAAGAAACGCAATGATGATGGCTGGTAATACCGCGATGGGTGCAGGCAGCTGGTAGAAGGCAAATTCCACGCCTTGCAAAGATAAGTAAGTGCCTACGCCAATAAATAGCGCAAGGAATACAATTAATGGGATCAGTGCGACCGCAGACGGTGCAACTGTTTTAGTAGTTTGTTGGGAACCGGACATGTAAACGACAATGTTAATGATAAGAGAAAAGAGCAGACTAATATCACATTTACGTATTGTCAACGTCTAGACGTCTAAATGGCTGTTTAAATTTTGCGCGTAAAGAAAAAGATAAAAGCTCGTATTACGTATCTCACTGATACCACGAGCTTTAGTTATGCGCTAATGAAGAGGCTGTCGTTATTGCATTGATTTAGCTTTTTTGCGTTTAACAATACCTAAAACCATCCACGTAAATAAGACAGCAGCAAATGCCCATACCAGATATTTATATTCGGTGTACAGGTTGCTCAACACGCTTAAATGTTCAAATGCAAAGTGAGTTAACAAGCTGAATACCAATACCCAAACCGTCGCCGCGAGGGCGTTACCGAGCAAAAACTCTCTACGTGGCATTTTCGCGATACCGCATGCAAGAGGCATAAATTGCTTCATTCCTTCAATAAAGCGGCTGACGACCAAGCACGTAGGGCCGTATTTCTGGATAGTCAATTGAAGCGTTTGCATCTTCGGGCCGGAAATGTAGCCTTTTTTATCCAACCAGCCTTCAAAGTAATAGCCGATTAGGTAACCACAGGTATTACCCAAAAAGCAGCTCAGCCACGATACCATCATTACCATACTTAGGTTCATGACTTGTTCTGACGAGAGCAAAGATGCCGCGATCATCAGTGATTGACCAGGCATCGGGATACCTATCCCTTCTAGAAATATACTGACAATCAGCGCAACGTAGCCGTATTGCTCAAGCAAAGGCTTCATTGACACGAGAAGTTCGTTAATATGTTCCAAAAGCTTTCCCCTAATAAAAGCGGAACGAAGTTGGAGTGATACTCCGAATGTCCTATTGGGTCAATTCTTGTTTCTCACCATTGAGAAAAACTGACATGCCTCTGATAATTGCGCAGAATCAACCTGCAGCAGGCTTTATTCGCCGCCACGCTCTTTGGTAGCGGCGAATTAGGGAGATCCTTATGACTCTTTGGCTTTGGTGAATGCACCATACAAATCAAGGCGGCGATGACGTAAGTTGGTGACAGAGCCTTCGGTATTAAGCTGTTTCAACTTAGTCAAATCAACATCAGCGAAGATTATCATTTCGGTGTTGGCGCTTGCTTCTGTCAAGGTCGCATCGTGTGGAAAATAGATATCCGACGGTGAAAATACGGCAGATTGTGCGTACTGGATATCGACATTATCAACACGAGGTAAGTTGCCGACACTGCCCCCAATTGCAACGTAGCATTCGTTTTCGATGGCTCGTGATTGGGAACAGATTCGTACTCGTTGGTAGCCATTTTTTGTGTCTGTCCAGAAAGGAACGAACACAATTTGTGCGCCTTGCTCGGCGAGCATTCTTCCCAACTCTGGGAACTCGCTGTCATAACAAATCAGTATGCCGACTTTGCCTGCATCGGTTTCGAACACTTGAACATTGTCACCACCGTCGATCACCCAGTCTTTTTGCTCATGGGGCGTGATGTGGATCTTATATTGAGCGTTTATTTCACCATCTCGTTGCAGCAAGTAGGCCACATTATACAACTTGCCATCCTCGATGACGGGCATACTGCCTGCAATAATGTTGATGTTGTAGGTGACGGCCATCTGCGAGAAGCGGTTTTTGATCTCTTCTGTAAAGCTAGCCAAAAAGCGAATTGCTTCGACGGAATTTTGGTCGTTTTGCAATCCCATCAGCGGCGCGTTAAAGAATTCAGGGAATAGGGCGAAATCGGCTTTGTAGTTCGCAAGAGAAGAGATGAAGAACTCAGCCTGATCGAGCAAGTCCTCTAAGTCATTCATAGCACGCATTTGCCATTGCACAACACCAATCCGAATCAGCGTTTTTTCTACATCGTGTACGGATTGAATATCCTCTTCGTAGAAGAAGTTATCCCACTCCAGTAGAGTTGCGTAGCCTTTAGAAGCACTATCCTCTGGCAAGTAACCACGCATAATACGCTTTACATCGAAGTCATTTGCAAGCTGAAAAGACAAAATAGGATCGTGAAGCTCACGGCGTTTTATCTTGTCGATGTATTCAGCCACGCTCAGTTCGTCAGCATATTTGTGGTAATTCGGGATGCGACCACCGGCTAAAATTGCTTTGAAATTCTTACTCCGGCAAAGTTCTTTACGCGCATCATACAGACGGCGACCTAAACGCAGCCCACGGTAGTCCGGGTGAACAAATACATCGAGACCATACATGGCGTCACCGGTCACTTGGTTTTGGATGACGTTGTTCTCGGTGATGATGTCGGTGTACAGGTGAGGAAGTGAAAATCGGTTGTAGTCCACTTTGATTGTTAGCGCTGCGCCGACAATTTTTCCGTTATCCTCAATACAGATTTGTCCATCAGGAAACTGATGAATAAGATCCATGATGGTCAGGCGTGGCCATGAGCCACCAACATCAGGAAAAACAAGGTCCATTAATTCCGCGAGCTCTGGGTAATCGGTCGGCTCAATGGTGCGTAAAGAGAGTCTTGGCGTGTTGCTGTCCATATCCTACTATCCATTTATCCTTTTTAAATAGTATGGATGAGAATGCCATAAATTTGAGCAGACAGATACCGAAGTCTTTGAGTTGTTTTGGTTTACCTAAACGAGTTTAAAGAAACAACATTAACTTAGCTTGCTCTTCAGCCATTCGTGAAATGCCACTACTTTTTTAGCTGAAAGTCGATAATTTGGAATCATCACGTAATAACCATAACCGCTCTGTAAAGAGAGGTTGAGAACATGCTGAATGTCCCCTCTTAAAATCGAATACTGCGCCATAAAATCAGGAAGCAAGGCGAGCCCTTTTCCCATTCTGACAGCTTCGCAAGCTAGGTAAAAATGTTCGACGCCTACAGGTTGATAGGTAACGGGAGATTCTACAGTGTAGACAGTTTTAAATTGCTCCCATAGCTGAGGGCGAGTGATTTGAGGTATAAACGGATAATTACTAACAGCGTGCACACTCTCAATTGCAGGAGCATTTGTGCAACCGACTAATAACAATGTTTCTTCGCACAGTAAGTGGCTGTATTCATAATGTGTGGATAATGGAAGGCAGCGAATATGTAAGTCACTTTCGTTGCTCGAATCTTTGACGTTCCCATCCCCGGTACAGACTCTTACTCGGATGTTAGGATGTTGCTGGTGGAAGTCATCAATATTAGGTATCAACCAAAGGCTGGCAAAAGAAGGGGTTACGTCCACGGTGAGTAATTCTTGCTTTGAATCTGACTGGATTAAGTTGGCAGTTGCATGCTGAATAAGCTCCAAAGCTTCTGTGACTTGCGGCAGATAACGCTTGCCTTCTTCGGTTAACTCAATACCACTCGCCCTTCTTTGTATTAAAGGTAAACCCACCAATTGCTCCAGCGATGCGATTTGTTTGCTTACTGCGCTTTGCGTAATACATAGGGCATCCGCTGCTTTAGAGAAACTGAGGTAATTAGAGACCGCGACAAACGTCCTTAATGCTCGAATAGAAGGGTATTCACTGCCTTTTAACATACTTCAGTTCCATTAAACTCTGCTTAGGCAAAGAGTAGAGTATTCACGGCTTGAAGCAAAGTAAGATGCAACGTATGTGTGATTAGCTTCCTTTCTTATAAAAACTAGCTAAGCGTTTTTTGACTGATTAATCTACAAGAGTATTTTAGATGTTTATTTAATTTCTTTGAAAAATCTACAAATTAACAAGAATCTTTTTCACATCATCGATTAACCTCAATTTAGTATTGTTTATATAAAGTAAACAGACAGATCGTTTTTTCTGTTTTTGTTCGGCGTTCTTTAGAGGATTGTCAGTATTCTATAAAATTAAATATATTTTTCATTAATTTAAAGTTGGCATTGCATTTGCTCTTTACTATTCGAACCTTCAATGGAACTTATATTAGGAGAACGAAATGAAAAGCAATGTTGTTACTTTGATTAGCCTTTTTTCTTTAGCAACGTTTAGTACTTTATCACATGCTGCGGACTCCAACGATCATGGTGTATATGTTGGCGCCAACTACGGTTACTTAAAAGTTGATGGACAAGATGACTTTGATGATGACAGCGATGTTATTCAAGGTTTAGTTGGTTACCGTTTTAATCCTTACTTAGCGTTGGAAGGTGGTTACATTGATTTCGGTAGCTATGGTAATAACCTAGCAAATGCCGAAACGGACGGCTATACAGCGGCTCTAAAAGTTACCGCTCCCATTGCTGATCGTGTCGACCTTTACGCAAAAGGCGGTCAAATGTGGTACTCGACGGATTACAACGTTGCGGGCTTCCAAGGCAACAAAGATGATGAAGGTGTATTCGCTGGTGCCGGTGTGGGTTTTAAAGTTACTGATAACTTCTTAGTTAACGCAGAATATATGTGGTACGACGTAGAACTCAATGCGGAGAATGTCGCGAACGGTGCAAACACGGAAACAGACTTTAACCAAGCATCACTAGGTGTGGAATATAGATTTTAATATTGTTAACAACTCTAAGCCCTAATAAAAAGCGAAGCCTAAATAGCTTCGCTTTTTCTGAACTCAATCTAGTTGAGGATAATAGAGCGTTTTTTAGAATAATTGTTCGTGCCTTTTACTGTCACTCTACTATATTTAGAGCATTTCTAACATGACTATCTAACCTTCTTACTAGTCTCGAAAAACAAAGTTTTATCACTCTATAAGTAATACTCGATAGGTCGATCGCTGCGCTACCTGACATTACATTCATGTGACCTAAAATACCGCGAACGTGTTCTGTATACTCGTTTTTTAGTTTTGAGATGTACGCCATAGCTTTAGCTAGTTGATCCCAAGCAGTAAGGCCTACAGTTGCTATTTGTTGTATTATATGACCCAGACCTGAAATTCTTAATAAGGTCAAAATTGAAGAGACTATTTTACTTACCCAACCATCAGTCATCCGAGCATTATATCTATTGTTGAAGTCAAGAAATACGTTGCGTTCTAGGTAAGCTTGAGATTTGGGTTGTAGTGCCGACCACTCATTACTTGTAGCGGTATTGACATAACCCGGAACAGATTTTTTTCCTAGTCCATGAGCGCAGAAGTAGATGCCAGAACTTCCATCTAGCCGATACTCAATACCACCGTGAGTAAATGGCCAAAGAGGAGACATAGGAACTGGATCTGCGCCATGAGTGCAGCGATAGGAAGAATCTAACTCCCTTCTTGCGTATGGTTTAAAGCCAACTTTTGGTGCGCCAAAAGTATATAGGTGTACGCTATAGCCGTACTGACTCTTCACCCAATCTGCCGCTAATGAAGCAAGAGCACCACCTAAACTATGACCTACACAGTGTATTGCCTTCGGTGCTTTCATGTTCTTTTTCGAATAACCAGCGATGTATGCTGCAAGTTGTGGCTTTATCGTATTGAAGAGATTTACAAAACCTGCATGTACCCTGTAACCGGATGAGGTACCTGATATCCCAATGTTTCCATCGGTCATAATGTCGCCGATGTTTACTTGAGTGCCACGGAAGGAAAATACCAAAGTATCGGCAAACTCGCCCTTACCTCGACCTATCGCTACAAAATCTGATGTCATTCCACCAAATCCCATAAAGCCACTTGTCGTTCCTTTTTTGACATCATTCCTTAGATCAAATGTAAAAAACTTTGCTATATAACCACTAACGTTACGAACATTAGTTGCGAATACAGAATAAGGGATTTCTGCGATTCTAGATGATAGTTTTGGTGAGAGTGATTGCATTCTTTAATTTCCATATAAGTCAGAGTCAATATATCCAAATAAATCACATTGACTATTTACGTAGTAGTCATCGTTTTCGTCATCATCAATTGAAAAAGCAAAGTACTTAAGAGGGTTTGCTGCATCACAGACTAGATTAGCCATATTGTTTTTTACGTAATCCTCTATTTCATAGCCATCGAACGAACCTTCCCAAATAATAACGCTTTCATCAATATCTAGTTCTGTGGTTAAAACAATAGTTACATAATGTTCAATAAGCGGGATCTTAACGCTCTCTTTGTTCTCATACACAGGAGAAAATTCAAACCGACCATTGCTGTCAGTAAATGTTGATAAGTCTATTGATTTTCCTGAAGCGCTTAAACCAATACTAAGACTAACCTTTTGGTTATTAATCGGCTTCCCTTTTTTTGTTAGCACACCATTGATTTGTGGTGTGTATTGGTTAACTTTATCGCTATTCAATATACTCTCTCCAAAACTCATATTAATGCTCAACAATATGATTGTAATAAATCCAACTAAGTAATTTCTCACATCGACTTTTTTCATTTTAAAAATCTATAAATGTATATGTATTGTGTGTTTTTACAATATTTAATGCTAACTATGTGATTCGTACTGCATTGCCCTTGTAACTTGTGAATTTGAAAATTACATTTTTAGATTTATGTTTATCTACTTGACCGATTTTTATTAGCATTAATAAAGTTTAAATCTGGAATACTCAGTCTACGCTAACCTTAGGTAGTTATATTGTATTGGATTTTTTAGGCTTTCATCTGGTAATGTGGAAGCAAAATAAACGAGAGCTATCGAATGGGAAAGAGCTCTATAAATACTAGGTTTCAGACAATGAAATCGTATTGAAAATAGTTAATTAGTCGCTTGCTCAAGAGGTGTTTTTATTACTTTACATCGTAATGCTAGATTGACTTGATAATTTATTTTTCCGCCAATTGTGATAACCAAGAACAAAAGAAAAGGCTTATTGAGTATCTTTTGATGGTTAGTGATAAACCCAAATTGTTCAACTTTAACCCATCATAATTCTATAACTTAGATTTAGCACTCGTAGTTGTTGATACCCCAAAAACTTAGAACACTTTAAATCGAAGAGCATATAGTACACACTTTTGTCCTTGAATGAGTTCTTCTGAACTTCCATGTGTTTTTGGTGGTGTATTTATGAGCGTATCGCCTGTTACTTAATACTCAACGAGTTTTTAAATCGGTGTACGTTCAGAGTTATGCAGTAATGCTCGTGAAAAGTTATCAGGTAGCATGAGTGCGTGAGAAAAGAAGACAATGTGGATAGTGGATAGTGGATAGTGGATAGTGGGTTGTTGATACAAAAAAGGCCACCCGAGGGTGGCCTTTTCCAAACGTTTGGTGGGCTGGCGGGAGTTGAAATGGTTTCTCACTTTTCATAAATTCAGTAACTTATAACGATGTTACCAATTTGGTGTTGCATCAAATGTTACATCAATTTCCTGCTTAAAAAGGAACTGAACCCGCGTCCATGTATTCCTAAATCATTTAAAAATACTAGCTTTTTATAGCAATTCAATCTAAATAAATAGGGCTGATACTGAGCATTTTACCCATCCTCACCATCCATTAATAGCGATTTTAACGCATCGGGAGAAGAAGGGAGTAGTCCGACTTTTAAGCCAAATGGTTTGAATACCTTGTTGAGAATCTCTGTATTGTAGCTGCCCCGATCATTCTCTATATCTGAGAGTGTTTTTCTTGAAACACCGACGAGTTTTGCGAACACATCCTGTTTGAGTCCCAGTATATTAATACGTAAATATTTCAACGCTTGACCTTGCGTAAGTTTACCAAGCAAGAGTTGCTTGATGGTTTTGCTTGCCTCGGTTTTGCGTTCTGATGGACGAGTGGAGGGGGCGATTTTTGAGACTCTCTGATTTATTGAAGTTTTGGGCGATGTATTAACTACATATCTCTCTGATATCTCGTGAGGTGCATCTCGATTGGCCCTTAAACGAGCTATGACTTCTTCTACAGACTCTCTTTTTTCTGGAGCACTTTTATTCATAGCAGCCTCGCTTCATCAGATCCTCTAAAGCTTATGAATTAGTTATTAATGTTATGAGTAAAAAATTACTCATAACATTGATTCTTAGATGTTAATGAGTATTTTCTTACTCACTTAGCTTTTATCTAGATCTCTGAGGTGATCAAGTAAGTATTCTGTGTAGTAAAGCGGCATCACGATGTGCTCCTTCTCTGTTGCTGGAGAGCCTTGAGTACCTGTAAGTTTGATTGTCTTGTGGGGGTTGCACTTCTCGATGTAGGATTGCAATGATTTCGCACGGGTTCGCTTACCACTCTTTACTTCTACAGGCACAATTCGACCTAGGTCATCAGCGATAATGAACTCTATCTCTGCTCTTGCGTCTCCCCAAGAGAAACTTGGTTCAATACCTAGCGCAGCGATTTCCTGTTGAACATAGTTTTCGGCGACATATCCCTTGTATTCATAGCCTTGCTGTTTGATTTCACGGTAACCAGTGCCGAGCATATGGTTCAATAGCCCGACATCAAAGAGAAACAGTTTAACCGTATTTTCCTTCTGATAAGCAGCTAAAGGAGAACGAGGCTGTCCTTCAATAGGATGATTTTTTAAAGCAAGCCGACACTTGTGAAGCCATGTGATCGCACTTTCATACTCAGCATAGCGAGACTTGCGTTCGTGAACTCCCTTGAATTTAAACCGTTTAACGGAGTCGTCGAATACCGAAGATAGTTGAGCGGGAATGCTTCGAAATACTGATTCGATTAGCTGTGCATCCACTTTTCCAGAGTACTTTCCGAAATCACGCATGTAGCCCTCAATTAAGTTCCTATGGACTTCAGACACGGCTTCAATGCGTTCAATAATACTGAGTTCTGAGTTTTCGAACCATGAGTTTACGGCTTCAGGCATGCCGCCAACAAAATAATAGTCGGTCAGTAGTTCGATTAATTTTGTATGAGCTGCTGGAGAATTCAGCTTTTGGTCAAATGCTTTTTGCAGTGCTTTTTCTCCAGATGCCCACAAGAATTCCCTGAAAGTCAGTGGCCTTAAATTGTGTTGCTCAACTTTTCCAACGGGAAAGGACGTGAGCAATCCGATATTTGAACCACTAGCAGCAACATAAGCTTTGGGAGCCTTTTCTGCAAAGTACTTAAGAGAGGTGACCGCTCTTGGACATTCACCAATTTCATCTAAAATAAGAAGATCTGTCGATGGTTCGAAGATTTCTCCTGTTAAGAGTTCAATGTTGGTGATGATGTCATCAGGGTTTAGAGAGCCTGAAAAGGCTTCCATTAACTCAGGGCTTTCTAGAAAATCGATTCTTAGGACATTTTCGAATGTACTTCCTAATAGTTCCTGCAATAGGAATGTTTTACCAGTTTGTCTAGCACCGTCAATCAGCAAAGGCTTCCTTGTCGGCTTGTCTTTCCAGGTGAGTAGGTTTTCAAGTAGTGTTCGTTTCATCTAGCCACCTCAGTTAAAGTGCTTATCTGGTCGATTGTTTATTACATAAAAATGCGCAATAAAATGCAAGCGTTAACATT
The DNA here is from genome assembly GCF_033338745.1 of Vibrio sp. Vb1026. Classification (NCBI taxonomy): domain Bacteria; kingdom Pseudomonadati; phylum Pseudomonadota; class Gammaproteobacteria; order Vibrionales; family Vibrionaceae; genus Vibrio; species Vibrio sp. Vb1026. Next base: position 124,720 of record NZ_JAWOTH010000008.1, on the reverse strand, counting down.
TAAATGCGCATAAAAATGTATTAAATAACACTTTTATGCGCGTAGAAGTGTTATGTGTGTATTTGTGCGAATGATAGTGTTGGGATTGTGAAGGGAGGTGATGAATCTATGCATCATTTCTGATTGGTTGCTTGGCAAGGTGATCAATTATCGCAGCGAGAAAGCCCTAACGGACTTTCAGATGCCGAAGTTTCTTGCTGTCTAGCTCTTATAGGTAATAAGCTTTATTAGTAAGTAATCCACTAGTTAATAAGCTGACAGAACCCTTGGGGTTAGAAATGAATGTGGTACTACCGTCAGCGATCACTTTCTCTACAGCATCATGTTGATGCCCTGCAACCCAATACCTAGCTCTTGAGATCAACTCATTACTCAACCCTGCATGATAATACGGAGCATAATCGTTGCTGGCATTTTGCTCGAAAGCAAAAGCTTCTTTAGATGGAAGGTGGTGAGATATTGCTATATCAACTTTCTCTGGAAAGTTGTTAATGAATGCTTTGTGCTGCTCTTCAATCATTTGATGGCTGATGTACTTTGTATCATTCATCAGTTCTGAGTACGCATCAATCAGTGTAGACGAGTATGTGTGAATAGGAAACCAAAGAGTTCCCCCATAAATGCTATATCCATGTAAATCAATTGACTCATTATTCAAAAAGAACAGGTTTTCAGTTGTATCACTATGAGCCTTAAGCTTGGCTAGTACGGAACCCCTAGAATCTTTGAGAACGTCAGAGTTAGCACTAGATTTGCACCCAACGGACGTACTTCTATGGCGGTAGGATTTACTCTTATTGCTATACCATTCATGGTTTCCTGCAATCATTATCACAGTCTTAAAGTGGCGGCAAAGTACATTCTTCACATACGCCATGCCTAAGAGGCCGTTCGCTGTGTCACCTGCAACGACTAAAGTGGCTTCGTTATCGAAGCTATACCAGAAATCACGGCGTATTCCGTGAATGTCGAGATGCAGATCGGAAACAACGTAAAACTTCAAACTATCATGACCTTAGAGTTGATTGACTTCTCCATGGTACAGGGTTTTTTTAGATTAGAGAAGTGAGCACATACGCTAAGTGCTTTAACATCAGTAGCTTAAAGTGAAACCTCCATGGAAGACAATGATTGGACGCTTTGTTTGATTTTTCGGCACTAAGATTTAGACACTAACTTTTAGTGTCTAAATCTTAGTGGTTTATAACTGTCTGAAATTAATCGTTTTTATTGTAAACAGTTAAGATTTTTTGCTGAGGAAACTTCTCAGAGGCTGGCGAGAGTGTAATTGTGCTACAGCCGTGTGTACGGCAGGCATTTTTATGAGCGAGGCTGATATGAAGAACGAGGCTAAGGCTACAAGAAGTGATAACGAGCAAGCCGAATCAAAGGATAGTAAGGTTACGCTAAATGGACTTCTTGACTTGCTTGATCACGCTATCTTTACCAATACTGATAAGCTAGTTGAAGTAACTGAAGCCCTCAAAATAGAACTGGAAGAGATCATTGATGGCTATCAAGTTGGCCTAGACAGAAAGTATCAAGAACAATCACCATTCGAGTCTGCACAGCATGAAGCTGTGCTACCCAAGCGGCATGCGCCGCAGTAACGAGTGTTCGGTATCATGCAAGATAGCCTTCTTGCAGTGTATTCTCTAATTCTTTGCCGAGAATAATCTCAAAGTCAGTAAATACAGCAATAGGGCGGCAAGCGTTGCCTTTTTCCTCTAACTGGATGAATCCTTTTGATGATAAGTCGTCGAGAGTTCGTGAGAGTTCGCGGATATGATGACCGCTAATCTCCGCAAGCTCAGCTAGACTTTCAGGCTTTTCTCTATTGATCAGCAGCATTAGTTCGATATTCTCATTACACAGTAGCTTTGAGGCTTCATTTAGTGACGTGAACCAAAGCGTCGGTAGATGCTTGTTATGGCTAATGTTGCCTGCGGCCACACTAATCATATGCCTACGAATGAGATCTTCCGATGCAACCCCAATGCGAGCTTTCATGGGTATCCTTCTCAGAATGAAGTAACGGAACCCTAGTGTATACGACGCTGTTCTGAAAGAAAAAGTGGATAGTTATATTCGCTATGCGAATGGACGCCATTTTCATGACAGAGAGGTCAAGAGAAACAACGATATCTGAATAGCCACCGACTTTATAGACATGCTTCGGTTAGACTCGTTTACTTGGTTTTATACAATTCAACTTATCCGAAGTGCACGATTTTGATCACCAACTATAACTCGTTTGTGCCCCATTCAAAGTTAGAATTAGGGATCATGCTTGTATCGAATATCTGTTTTGCAATAATTATTTTTAATGATGCTGTTGATTTCAATTCAGCCTTTCACTTTTTATGTCATTGATTTTATGGACAATAAAAATCAATCAAGAAATAGATATCTATTATGTTCATATAGTGTATAGTGTCAGAAGCTCAAACGATGAGCTATTAGTAAAATATTTAGTTCAAGATCTTCTCAGTTTTTATTCGATTAAATTCGTCATATTTATCCTGCGATACCTTTTTCTTCATTCCTTATTTAGTAGCTTTCTTTTTAACTTAATCAATGTATCGAGATATATTATGTCAAATAAATCAACAGGCTTAGTAAAATGGTTTAATGAATCCAAAGGTTTTGGATTTATCACTCCTGATAACGGCGGTTCTGACCTATTTGTTCACTTCAAATCAATTGTTAGTGATGGCTTCAAAACATTATCTGAAGGCCAAAAGGTTTCTTTTGTTGTTGAACAAGGTAACAAAGGTCCTCAAGCGGATAATGTTACGTTAGTGTAAGATATTTATAAAAAGTCTCTTCTGTCGAGGAGACTTTTTTACTTTATTTTTTAATAAAGATTCTGAACGTTCGAAATACGAATAAAATAAATTTTTGGATCGATAAGATAAGAAGCAATATGAGAAAACCAGTAAGAAAATCAAGCAAGAAAACACAGAAAAACAACTTCGAAGAACGATTCGCTGCGATGGTAAAAGAATATCAAGAAGCGAAAGAAATTCTCGACTCTATGACTGAAAGTTCATCAGAATATTTAGCACAGAAAAAAGCATGCGATAAACTTTTTGCAAACGCGGAACGATACATTAATAAGAGATAATGAATTGAAATGGCTTTATTCTAATCTGAATAAAATCATCTTTCTTAGCATCAATAGGATGATATATGAGCAAGTTACCTAAACCGACACAAAAGCAGAAGCAATTTAGTATTAATCAGAAAGGGATTAAACGAATACCAGAAGAGTTGAAAAAAATGGGTGTTCGCAAACGCATAGAAGAGATTGAAGAACAAAAAAAGTGGGATAAAGAGTGGGGACTATGAGTTCACGAAACCTCTCTGAGCTTATCAATACGACACTCCTCTTACATTCCGAAAAGCTGAGCAACTTGGACCGAGACATGCTGACAGGTTTACGAGATCAACTTAATCGTGAGCAAACCTTGTCAGACAAACAATCCAAACTGTGTCAAAGGCTACTACGAAAAACGAATCATGATTGCTAACCAACGTCAGTCTTCACAGCTATCTACCCAGCTATCATCAAGCATCAAGCATCAAGCATCAAGCGTTATTCGACTTAGCATCTGATCCATTAAATCTCTAATCTTAATTAGTATTGCACCCTCTGGCGCATGATGCTCAGCTGAGCGCTTGGCGTTCGTTAGACTTTTCATGAAGATAGTTTCGCTATCCATCACGGTGTGTTTTAGGTCGGCATGGTCCTATTCCTTTTGAGGAGACGTAGTGGTGTGATGCTTTCAATATGGCATTGTTTCACGCTTAAACGTTCGAACTGACTTGGTTTCTGCCTAAAAGCTGGACTAGGCAAGCAACTGATTATCAAGGAGTATGGACGGCAAAAAACCATCATAGAATGGTTATTACCTCATCTCACAAACCTGAGCACTACGAGTATGTTTCATCGCTCCTACAGTTTAAGCAACTTAACGTTCCACTTGTCATAATATGATGTGTGCCCCAGATATTTCGTTGTTGCTATTTCCAAAGCTCATCTGTTGAAGAGCATAGTCTTTCTATGAGCAACCTTGTACAAACCTTACATTCAATATAATAAAATTTTTTTAGTGTATGATTCGCACTTTTTTAACTTAAACCAGATCTTCTTTCTACCGTGATTTTTCAAAGTAGTTCCTCTAAAACAACACCAGTCTCACCATTAGCAATCCTTTGGAGAAGGCTATTCATCTTTATTTTTTTATGTATTGATGTTTCTTTATTTTGAATAGATTTGTTTTTATTATTTCTATTCTCATTATTAAATATTTGATTAGACATATTATGCCCCTTTATAAAAAATTATAATTAAGGTGCACTGAACATAAGTATTTTTAGGATAGGTAATTAAGGAGATTACAGAGAGAAACTTGCTAGGGATTACGCTGGAAAACTATCTTTATATTTTATCTTGAAACAAATCTTTGTCAGAGCAACTACCTCGCCAGGCGTATGACGAGGCAGTGTAAATTCAATTGTAAGACTAAATAGTCGTTACATTTTCTGCTTGAAGGCCTTTAGGACCTTTACCTACAGTAAAGGAAACCTGCTCGCCTTCAATAAGCTTCTTAAAGCCATCGCCTAAAATGCTTCTGAAATGAACAAATAAATCATCGCCATTTTCTTGAGAAATAAAACCAAAACCTTTAGTTTCGTTAAACCACTTTACTGTACCAATTACTTGATTAGACATATTATGCCCCTTATAAAATTAAAATTAAGGTGCACTGAACATAGGTATTATTTTAGGATAGAGCATTAAGGAGATTACAGAGAGAAACTTGCTAGGGATGACGCTGGAAAACTTTCTTTATATTTTATCTTGAAACAACTCTGTGTCAGAGCAAAGACCACTATACAGATTAATTAAAAAAAATATACCTTTATTTTAAATTAATTTTTATATCATCTATTCAAACGCATTTTATCACAAAGGGTTCATCTTGATTCCGACGTTTTGCAGTCGGGAACATTAAGCAATAAATCAATACTGCCAAACGGCCTTTTTTGAGAGAGACTTGCTTGCGGCTGTCAAACTCGCCTTTGTCCAAAAGTGAGTTGTGTGTGTGGTTTTTGGGAGTGCCAGCATCTGCCTACTTGTGATTCGTCACTATTAAGTGCGTGTTTCTTCCAACCCTTTTCAAATCTCGAATCGCAGCTTCTTTTTTCGCAATTCGCAGAGGCCGATCTGAAGTTATAGTATTGTTGATAATATCAATAGCATCACGCTTCGTATGTGTGAACTCGATAACGCCGTAAGGTGTCTTAAACTCTCCCTTGCGTCCAGTCGTCATGATCGTAATTCGATCAAGCATTACTTGGGAAATAACACTGTATTCCGAGAGTGCCGATTCTAGAGAGATGTAGTTGTACTCTCCTCGTCGCAAGCATTTAGCAATGTATTCAATGGTATAACCGTCCTTATGACGACTGTATGAGAATACATAAACCCCGTTGCACACCCGCTCTAGTACTCCAGCTTTCACCAAACGAGGTAAACTTTGCTGGAATGCTGTAAGTGAATCATCAAAAAATAACCTCCTGAGGTCACTTTTTCGATAAACGTGTATGCCTCGCTTGTCAAACTTATACAGACGCTCCAAAGCGGTCTTAATCTTCACTTCAATACTTATAAGTAGTCATAAAAAGTAAGTTTAGCATATATTTTTGTCTACTTGTGATTGAGGCTAAAGCACATCGGTAGTCGCTGATAGCCTAGTGATTCCTGACTTGTTTTTCCGAGTTAGGATCCTAACTCGGAATTTTTGGGATGAATATGGTTACTTTGAGACTAGGGGAAATAGCTGTACTAAGCGCAGCCAGATTCCGATATTCATTCTTGGTTAGGATCCTAACGTGGAATACGTAGTGATGAATGTGGTTGCTGTGAGGCTAGGGAAACCGAAGCACTAATCGTAGCCAGATTCCGATGTGTATTTTCGGTTAGGATCCTAACTCGGAATTTGTAGTGATGAATTCGGTTGCTATGAGGCTTGGGAAATAGAATCACTAATCGCGGCCAGACTCCGATGCTCATTCTCGGTTAGGATCCTAACCGAGAATTCATAGTGATGAATATGTGGTTCTTTGAGGAGAGAAATCGCAACACTAATAGCCCAGAATCTGATCTTTTTCATTTTTAGGTAGAAGTTTAACTAATTATTATTTTTCTAATTTAATAATTAAAAAACAAACGGTTTTTATTTAATAATTAAATGTTAATGTGATTTTTAAAATAGTGATTAAAGGTCCTTTACAAAGAGAATATTACTTGATAAATATAATAGTCATTGAATTTATCTATATATATCAAGAGGGTTGTCGATATGTCTCAAGTTTTGGTTTATTCTAAACGTAATCGTGAAATGAGTTATCTATCTGCAAGAGAAGAACGTGAAGCTAAGCCAAATAGATTTCAAGTCGTTTATAATGATATTTCGGATGAAGAAGCATTACGTAGAGCAAACTCTATTAATTTAGATGAAAAGAACAATGTTCCTCAAGTTCGTTTAAAAAGACAACCTATTAAGGAAGAGAAAGAATGCCGAGTGCCTGGCTTGTATGGTTGTAACCGTTATAAGTCAAGAAAAAATGAGACATTCAACGTGTTCTAACGTTGTTCTTTTTTTGCACAACGTTAAAGCCTATGGACTTGTATCAGGCAAGTGATAAAAGCCTTAAAAATTCCGTCATTAAAGCAGGTGGCAAGAGAATTTGCCAAGATTGGCAATCAATGTGCCAATGCTGGCATTGAAAGTGTCAGTAGTGGCAGAAGAATTTTTTCAATAATTTAATCTTTCTTCGTCATAAACTTCCTTTTTTAAAAGGTCAACCTTATATTAGAATTATAACTTTATAATAGTTATAACAGTTATAATAGTTATATCATAAAAAATTAAATAAATAAAATTTAATTTTTTATGTTGGATTTTAATGTCAAGGTGTTTTTAAACTGAATTTGTTTTTAATTATATATAAATAACTTTAGAGTAATGATATTTGCCTATGCGTATTAATTTATTTACTCGATTTTTATTAAGGCAAAGGTGGTTTGCCAAAATTATTGACTAGTCAACTTTAGCGAGATGTAAACACCCCTGTAGTATCAACAAACATCCGTTTTCTGATACCAGACGGGAATGAAGTGTTTGCGGTCTCATAAAGTAGGGTTCGGATTTTTATGATACCCAACCGATTGATGATACCAATTGTGATGCCAAAAGGAGTGAATAGTATGGGACGGACATTCGCTTATTGTCGTGTATCGACTAGCGAGCAAACTGTGTCAAATCAGATCTTAGCTATCAGAAATGCTGGCTACGATGTTCAAGAACACCGAATTGTACATGAAACAGTTTCTGGTAGTGTGCCAGCAACAGAACGACGTGAGTTCAAAATGTTGATTGAGCATAAACTAGAGCCAGGGGACAAACTAGTTGTACTTAAGCTTGATCGACTTGGAAGAGATAACATCGATGTTCAGCATACGATCAGTATGCTGTTAGAAAAAGGTGTTACGCCAATTTCTCTGGATCTGCCGACCGCTGATCTAAGCTCGGCGGAGGGACGATTGATGCTGCAAATGTTCTCAGCATTTGCTGAATTTGAGCGAAACCGTATTCGAGAGCGGACGCTAGAGGGGCAGGCTAGGGCTAAGTCTGAAGGTAAGCGTATTGGTAGACCAGAAGCACTAACCACAACTCAAAAAGTCCAAGAATGTAGGGCAAGAGGGCTGAGCCAATCCAAAACAGCTCATGCTCTAGGCATCTCCGTCCCTACGGTCAAGCGGCATTGGAACAAGCGGTTAACTGAAAGTATTCAATGAAGAACAATGTTCTATGATACCGAGAGGCGGAGATCTACCAGTAGTAGTTATTAGCTAAGAGGTTTTAACGATATTGCAAGAACCTTGTTCTTGCTTAGAGCAAGGCTACTAAGATATCCCGCTGATATTTGATACAAGAACATTGTTCTGACTGGAAAATCGGATAACCTCTCTGTTAGTAAACGACGCTGATAGAAAGGGATGCTTGTGAGCTTATTCATCAATACTCAAAAACTAACGGTAGCAAAAGAGGATCACTTAACTGAGTTCTTCGCTGCGGCGTTAGGGTCTTCAGAAAGTTTCAGTCGAGCGTTTGTTAGGTTGATTTTTGGAGACGAAGATAACAGATTGATCTGCAAGGTCGAAACCCAAGTTATCTATCCTGGATGCCGACCAGACATGCGTCTGATATTAAGTGATGGTTCAATTGTTCTTTGTGAAAATAAACTCGATGCTGCCGAAACGATCGGTAATGTTGAGAGTGGCAACCTTTTACAATTGGAGCGATATCTGCAATTGCCTGTGGATCATGTGATTTATATTCGCTCTGAGTTACTGCCGCCTTCATACCAAGTTACGAGCCATCCTAAGTATCTATCGCCGATAGAAAGGCCTCATTATTTGTGGCGTGATATTTACCCTTTGTTATGCGAAGACTCCAATCCAATCGCCAAAGAATTACGAGATGGTTTTAAGAGCATGGGATTTGTTCCTGCTCACCCAGTGATTGGCGATCTGACACGTAATGCGCCAAGAGAACAGAGAGAGAATTTCTCTAAGTTTTGGATGCCGACAACGACTGCGGCCATTCAACAAGGTTGGAAAGTAGCAATTGGAGATGTAGTAGAACGATACTTTTACCATGAAACAGCAGAGCTAGCTCGGGAGGTGTTCGTAAGTCCAATAAACCCTACCCGATTTCTGATTCGTTACACACCGCAAATATCTCAATGTGACGCTCTATTAAGTGCACTAGATACCGTTGAAAGTGAAGCCGAAGCACTAGTAGTGGTAACGAAAAAAACGGTACCACGAGCGAGTGGAATGGTCACTGTTATAGATGTTGAAACTCCTATGAACAATGTTCTACCAGCTCAACTAAAAACAGTGGAACAGATAGAGTCTAAGCTCAAAGCGTATGTATTGCCTTATCTCACGCTAGCTTTTAAGTAACACCTGTTTTGATTTTATGTGAATAACTATCTCGACAGTGAGATGATGTTTACTTGGAACAATGTTCTTATCGCAATCTTAAAATAGTAAAGATTGGGTATTTGATTAATCAATAAAAAACTGTGGAAGAACAATGTTCCGAATGATAAGTCAGAGAACCTTTCTTTTAATAAGAGAGGCTTCAGAGAGTAGTGCTTGTGGAGTTAATAATTAATACTCAATAACTAGCCTTCTAAAAATATAATTAATTAAAAGTCCTGAAGAGTAGTTTTGCAATTAATAATAAAAAGGCCGAGATAGACTCGACCTTTTTATCCAACGCTTAACCGCCAGTTGACGCGGAAGTAACTATCTATTAGCGGATAAAATAGTGATACATTTACTTGTATTAAAACTAATTTTTCTTTAAGCCACCAGTGAGGTGGAAGAAATTACTTTTACTTTTAAAGGTTAAGTAATATTAGTTTAAATATATCTTTAAGCCACTTTCTAGATAGAAGCTCTGCTTCTTGTTACGTGATTTAATATAAAAAATTGTTTTTTCTTAATCAAGAGTTTTTTCAACTTGACTCAAAAGTTTTTTATGTATAATAAAAACTATATTTTTCAAGTGGGTGGCTCGTAATTAATATGATTATACTATGAGCTTATTTAGCACAAAGTTGTATTGACTCAAGACTTTATTCAACCCCTGATTTTATAGATCACTATAGCAGTGAGATTCTCAACTCAGAACAATGTTCTCTGAGTCGCGAGTGTTACAAACGGTATTGGTGAGCTTGCTATTGATACTGCGAGAACACTGTTCTCGCTTAAATTATCAAAACCTAAAGATTGCGTATTTGATTAACAAATAAAAAATGCTTCGAGGAGAACGATGTTCTACTCAAAGCTTGTTACTCGCGACTTTGGGTAGCTGAATCAGTCTGCTTTTTCTACAACCATGCCACTTTGCTCTGCAAAGTGAATCAATCGAGTGATATTGCTGAGGCTCCACTGGTTGGTGATGGCTATCACCTCGTCGTTAGGCAGCGTAATCAGCGCGTCCTCATCGCTGTGGAAACGGCTAATTCTACCTTGAGGGATATCATCCGCTAGGATGGCAATGCGTCGTCTTACTGGTTCGTTAAATGCGTTGAGCACATCATTCAGGCTTTGCGGCTGATGCTTCTCGATCCAGTCCGTGACTAACGCTAGCGCGAGGTGACGCTTTTTATAGGTATGGCCGTTATAGCGATACTCTGAGTAATCTTTATCGCCTTTTTGAACGCTTGTGCGCTGCTCGGCACGCTTCTCGCGGAACTTCACCTGGTACTCTTCTACCTCGGGTACAGGGATGATCTGTTCGGCATTGATCAGTACATCTTCTTTGTAGCGATAGGGCGTGAGGCGCACACAACTGATATCGATGCCTTTGTCACGCAGCCACAATACAGAAGTGGTGAGTTCTTTACCGAAATCTGCTGAGGCTAAAACGATTCGAACATCGTTACCAAAGTCATCCAAGCTGTTTTCATCAAGATCGACAAACTCCAGAATGGCTTCGCGGGCATCAATCTTTTGGCCTTCTTTCTTCAGGTACTGGGCATAGTAGTCACATGCTTTATCGAACGTCATGGTAGAGATCATTGCTGCATAGCGTAGCGCTTGCAGCTCCATATGCGCACCGATTTCATCCCGTTTAAGCTCAATGACCACTAAGTTGGCATTTTTATCGATGGCTAACAGGTCAATACGGCGACGGCTGTCTTCCCAGTCTGAAAACTCTTCTGATATCACCAAACAATCAGGTGCGATGGAATCAATACAGCCTTTCAGCGCTTCTTGTAAATCGTGCCGTTCTTGCAGCCCTTCGGCTGCAAAAGTGGTTGGTGTCAGTGCGGTGAGGTTTTTATTGGCGATATTGTATAGGCTCATGGTTATACTGCTTGTTCGACAATAGTATTCGTTAGCAATAGTTGATTTGAAGTATGTTCACTGAAACTTTGCTTTAAAAAGTCGCACATAGCCATCAACTCATTTAATTTAGCAACAATACGCGCTTGCTCATTCAAAGGGGGTAATCCAACGACTATAGGATAAACTTTTCTTCCAGAAATTACAGGTTGAGCCGTTGCACTATCATTTTCATTCAGATTAGTGGCCTTCAACAACCAAAATAAAAATTCTAAGTTCAAGTTAGAATGAGAAAACTTTGTCACAAAAGCATTATCAGTTACCCATGCTTTTTTCGGTGTCAAGTGGACTGAACCACAGTAAAATCCAACACGACCTATAACAATAGTTGGTTCTGATACATTGTTTTCGCTGTGATAACCAGTAACACCGTTCCCTCCATAAACAGGAATCGTTCCATTGGAATCCATTTTTTTTGCGGTTAAGTTTTTACCCGAGGATATCTGGATAATCGACTCCAATCTTGTGAAAACCCAGCCAGTTGGTAGAGTCAATGGCTCTTCAGATTCAGATATGGGCTTAGTTAACCTTACTTTTTTAGGACTATCGCCATCTTCCGCAATTCTTTTCAGTAACTCAGAAGCTGGTTCATCGCTTGGATCTTGCGGAACCAACTTACCCATCACGGCAAGTTGTAGAATGGTTTGCTTAAGTTGGTCGATACTCTCTTCAGTCGTGAATAAGGTATCGAAATGCTCACTGATTCGCGCCCAGTTTTGCATTAACTCGTTAGCATCGGCAGAGTTGGTGAGTGTGTCCAACAGAGTCGTTACCAGCACTTGATGCGCTTCAATGCTGGCTTCGGTTTGTTGCTCAAGCTGGTCGCAAAGCGCCATTAGCTCATCGACTTTGGCGACGATTCGGTGTTGTTCTGCGGTAGATGGCAATGCGATAACTGTGTTAATGATCTTTTCTCTTGAGATGTTTGGCTGTGCTCCGCCTGCTCCCATGCCAATCAATCTAGCTTTATAAGCCTTAAGAAGAGTTAAAAGATATGTGTTACTTAAGCCAGTAAATGGTGTACAAGCACACACTGCTTGGTTTGTAGTAGCTCGAACGGAGAGTATTGCAGTCTTGCCAATTGTTGCTCCATACATTGCTACTAGAACATCACCAACATTGTTATATCTAACAGAAGTTTCTGACAAAGCCAGTTCGGTGATAGTTTCCTCTGATTCCGAAATATAATCCGCTTTTAACTCTCCAGATTTAAACCAAGGTATCCCTCCATCATAGTACCCACTATTGCTTCTTTTAGGTGTGGAGCCTGAACCCCATTCACCATATTCATTTAAGCGGATCCACGACCATCCATTTGGCAAGTCAAAAGGCTTTTCTTCATCGCTTATATTGGGGAGTTTCTTTGGCTTTTTAAGCTTCTTTTCTTTTACCAATTGAGCCTTTTCTTGCGCAATACGCTCAAGTAATACTGAAGCAGGCTCATCATTAGGATCTTGAGGAACGAGTTTGCCGCGAACTGCCAGTTCTAAAATCAGTTCACGCAGCTTTTTAACGCCATATAGCTCTAGCTTCTTACTGTTGCCACGTCCAGAGGACGATTTGGTTTTTACTGCTGAAGTCCAGATATCAATATGCTCGGTAATCAGGTTTTCGACTGCCATTATTACTCTCCACCTTGCATTTTACCTTGAGTGGTAGAGCTAAGCGCATCACCAAGAATGCCTTTCAGTTGGTCACGTAGTGCGTTAATTTCTTGCTGTTGTTGATGATAGCTCGCCAGTAACTCTTCAGGATCATGGCTGACTACTTCGTCCTGATACGGGTTTTTAATATCAAGGTTAAAATTGCGCTCGATAATATCCTCAATCGATACTTTCCAAGCTTGCTTGGTCTCGATGCGGCTAGAGAATCCATCGGCCTCGTTGCCCCACCAATCGATCTCTTGCTGGAACTCTTCAAACTTCATTGGTTTGGTTTTGCTGTAGTTCTTCACGCCTTTTGGATAAGGGTGCTCATAGAACCACACTTCTTTGGTCGGTTGGCCTTTGGTAAAGAACAGAATGTTGGTCTTAATACCAGTGTATGGGTTGAACACGCCATTAGGTAAGCGAACAATCGTGTGCAGGTTACACTCTTCTGTCAGCATCTTTTTGATTTTGGTTTTTACACCTTCACCAAACAAGGTGCCATCAGGCAGCACCACACCTGCGCGGCCATCTTTATCCAATACTTCGACAATAAGCTGCAAGAACAGATCGGCGGTTTCACGAGTTTGCATTTCGGCAGGGAAGTTCTTTTCAATCCCGTCCTCTTCTGTGCCGCCAAACGGTGGGTTAGTCGCAATCACATTGATATTGCTGTCCCAGTTTGAAAGCGGCTTGTTAAGCGTGTTGCCGTGCTTAATCTGCACAGGGACTTCGATGCCGTGGAGCATCATATTGGTGATACACAGCAAATGTGGCAGTTGTTTCTTCTCTACACCATGGATTTGCTTTTGCAGCGTTTGGTGGTCGGCTGTGCTGGTCACGTAGTTTTCTTTGACGTGATCGAAAGAGCAAGCCAGGAATCCACCCGTGCCGCAGGCGGGATCCATAATTTGCTCACCCAGTTTAGGGTCAAGACGATTGACGATAAAGCGAGTCACAGCGCGAGGGGTATAGAACTCACCCGCATTACCTGCGCTTTGTAGGTCGCGTAGGATTTGCTCGTAGATATCACCAAACAGGTGGCGTTCTTTAGAGTCAGTAAAGTCGATCTCGTTGAGCTTGTTAATCACCTGGCGCAGCAGTGTGCCATTTTTCATGTAGTTGAAGGCATCACTAAAAGCTTCTTTCACCACAAAACCGCGTGGGTTGGTGTCTTTCGGTGCGGTTAGGTTTTTTAACGTCGGGAATAGGTCATCATTGATGAATTCCAGCAGTTCATCACCCGTAATGCCTTGGTTATCTGCCGCCCAGTTGCGCCATAGGTACTTGGCAGGGATGGGTTCGCGGTAATCATCTAACTCGAACTCTAGTTCTTCCTCTTGAGCATCAAACACTTTAAGGAATAAAAGCCATGACATTTGGCCTAGACGCTGCGCGTCACCATCAACACCTGCATCTTTACGCATGATGTCTTGAATAGACTTGATAACTGAACTGATTGACATGGAGTTCTACTACTAACTGACTGAAAAATTGGGGCTGATTATAGCATTTCTACGTCATTATGAGTACTGAAAAGGGGAGAGGTGATGCCCAATAACGGTGGAGGTTAGTGGGCATTTACATCTATGATAAATATATAAATTAATTAATGGCTTACTGGTTGTTGATTCATGCTCATTTTGCTCCGTAAGGCAAGGTACAACACCCAAGTGATGAGTGCATCAGCAGTAATGCCCAAGCCGAACATTATGGCGATTCGTTCAAGCGTAGGTACAAAGATACCGATTTGATAAAGCACAAAAGCACAACCGTAAAACAAGGTGTTTACGATAAGTGATTGATATAGCATCAAATCCGTGCGTCCAATACCATAAAAGTAACTGTCTATGACATTGTTTAAACTGAAAATGACATAGAACCCAACCATTAGCCAAACTAGACTGGTGATTGATTCTGGGTTCTCTATCCCCATGACATTGGCTATAAAGCTGTTCCAAAGCGGTGCGGTGAGTATCCAAACAGCAATGATTCCTAACGTTATCCATAGGTAGCTATTGACTCGCTCAGATGTTAACCCATTGTTTGTCGCAGCATCTTGCTTAACCAGTTGTCCTAATGTCAAAACGGGAAGTAGTAGCCAGCCCCAAATAAATTGATTAGCAACCCAGAACGTTCCCGCTTGTTGTACTTGGTTAATCAGCTGAAGAATCATGACAATAAAGGCAGTATTTCGCACGAGTGACTCAAGCCCTGACTTCCATCCAATTTTTGCCCATTCTTTGAGCCATTGCGATTGATCTCCTTTAGAAAACTTGAAGCTCAGAGTGATCCCTGATTTCGATAAATAAATCAGGGCAAACAGCGCGAGAAGACTATTGACTACGATATTACTCAGAGCAATACCATTCACTCCTAACTGAAGGGAGTAAGGTAGTTGACTGACGAAGACGCTGTCACAAAGGACAGTCATGAGCATTTGTACTATTAGGAGACCATACAGCGCCTTTCGTTCATTTCTTAGGACTAGAACCAAAGACAAAAAAGCATAGAAGCTAGAGAGCAAAATAGCGGCAGATTCCAATCGAATGTATTGGATCGTTTGGGTCAATAATTCAGCCTGTTGCTGCATAGCATCTACAAAATTCGGGGCTAGCCACAATACCATTAAGGTCACCACAAAGTAGCAAATTAAGGTAACCAAAAGAGATAGACTGGCTCGTTCACGAAAAGCTTCATTACTATGAATAACTCTGCCTAGAATAAATGCTAGAGGGATAAGTAATGCTTCGCTGAGGACTTCATATCCTACATTTAGCCATGCAACTTGTGCTGCAATGCTAAAAGTCCATGGGCTAGGGATGCTGCCCAAGAAATGGATTCGTGTAGTTGAGTAGATTAATGGTATTAAGCTTGTCAGAATCAGCACTAGCCACAGTTGGTAGTTGATTGTTTTTATTTGATGATGTTTCAATTTTTAAGCCTTGTTATCTTCACTAGGGACCTCGTGGAGAAAGCGACTCTCCACAGAGAAATAGCCATTACTTTTAATCAGTTGTTTATTTCTAAGCCGTTCGAACAGTGTGATGAGGTACTGATAAAGCTCAGTATATTGCGCTGTGCTGATATGAGTTGCTGAGCAGTTAAATACTTGCCATGGGAAATCAATCAATGTTGTAGCGGCATGTTTGGGAAGGTAGTTGTGTTTAAACTCACTTAGCAGTAAATGTTCTAGCTGAACACAATAGTGCTGGATGATAGAGCAGTGAAAGTGGTACTTGTAACTGTCGTTGTTAGCGATAAGGTTCGGTAAGGAGCAAAATAAAAAGTAAACCTGAGCGGCCAACTCTTTGGCTTGCTTTCGCTCGCTTGTATGTGTTTTGGTAACGGCGTCTAATTGTTCTGCAAGGCCAAGATCACCCTTTAAAATAGTGAAGTGAACGTTGTAGATTTGTGACTCACGATAATAAAGAGAAATGTCAGACAGCGATTGGCCTACAACGATTTCTATAAGCAAACGGTCTTGTGTTCTAAGAGTGATTTTCGACCCCAAAATATCGGTATGAGCCAATTGTTCACCGAACAATCTGAGGAGTCTTTCATGCCAACCCTGAACCGAAATCGATGACTGAATAAATAAATCGATATCAGAGCGCTTTGTTAACTGATTAGCCCCCAAGCTTCCGTAAAGTAGAGCTGTAGGTACGCTTGTATCTGTGCTCAATACTTTATTCAGCTTACTGACCCAAGTGTGTTGAGATAATGGGAAGGCCGTCCAGAAGGCATCAAAGTTATCGGAGAAGTCAAAACAGTAAGACTGCCAAATTTGTCTTTGCCAGTGAGTTTCTAGTTCCGTCGGTATGGTTTTATCTTTCAAAAATCTAATAGTTTCATCAACAGCTTGCAGTTTTTTGTAGGATGATGGGTAAGGGATTTCTGAGTATTTCTCGTCATCAATTGCATTGATGCTCTGCACAATATCTCTAGTGCAACAGACTAATATGCCTGTTTTCCTATCTAATTGATTGGTAAGAAGGCTAGCCGTTTGACCGTATCCTATAAATTCAACAATCGCGTTTTCCTGTTGTTTAACCGCAGCAAGGAAATGCTCACAAGCGAGTTGCTCACCTTGCTCGGTTCCATCGCCAAAGCGAATTCGATACTCATCTAATGATAAATAAATGAAATCAGGCAAACGTCCTTGTATTTGTTTGCTTAAGGTTGTTTTGCCTGAATTTAGGTTACCAAAAATATAGATATGCATTGTGACGTGAGGTCGTTAACCAAGCTAAAGAAACTCTAGCTTGGTTTAAATGGTGATTAGGCTGATTGATAAATCTCAGCTTCCAATTCAGAAATCGCTTCTAAGTATTGCTCTTTTCCGCCAAAGCACTTTTTGACGATTTCAGCAGGGCGTCCCATCTCGTCAAAAGGCTTAACTTTGAGTACATGAATATTCTCAATCTCTTGAACGCCTTCGTCTGCGTACTTGTCCAGTAAGTTGCTCAACACCTGCTGAGCCGTTTCACCGTACTTAGTGAAGTAGTTGCGTTTTTTGACGTTGTCAGCGCGTTCTTTTCTGGTGAGTGCTGGTTGGTCATACACGACATGACAAATCATGTCGAATGGGTCGAGATCTTTGCCGACTTCCAGCTCTAATGCTTCCCAGATGATGCCTTCTTCTGCCAGTTCATCGATGATTGCTTGCTTTTTATCGGCATCTTGCCAGCGCTTAACAAAGTCATCCATCGACGTGAACTGTTTTGCCATCGTCTTGCGGGTATAGTCTTTGAACGATTCGGTTACGAGTTTTCCGTCGGCATCGTAGTATTGAACACGTTCGGCAATGGCCTTAACCGTTACATCGTTGACATGGAACTTTCTAACTCGGTTTTCATCCTGCCAATCATCATCGGCATCACTACCGTCAGAAGGAGATGAACCTGAGTCGTATGGAGCTTCTGGTTCTTGGATGCTTTCAGGGTCGATATCTTCCCCTTCAAATGGATCATCTTGTTCAAGTTCATCCTCACCATCGATAATCTCATCGAGTCCATTATCGGTATCGAAGTCTTCTGGTTTTGTCTCTTTAACTCGCTCAGGGACACCATCAAAGCGCTCATCAGCGAACAGTTCAGTCGCTTTTTTAAAGTCGAGGATAGTAAACCATAGCTTTCCGTAACGATCATCAATACGAGTACCACGACCGATGATCTGCTTAAACTTAGTCATCGACTGAATGCCTTGGTCAAGAACAACCAGTTTGCAAGTTTTTGCATCGACACCTGTTGTCATGAGTTCTGAGGTGGTCGCGATAACAGGGTAATCCTTTTTGGGGTTGATGAAGTTATCAAGCTGAGCTTTACCGATTTCATCATCACCTGTAATTTTCATTACGTATTTTTCATTTTTAGCAACTTGCTCAGGGTTGCAGTTGATTAGTGCTCGGCGCATACGTTCCGCATGGTCAATGTCATTACAGAACACAATGGTTTTAGCCATCGGATCGGTGCGCTTTAGGTAGCTGGTGATGGTCTGTGCAACAAGTTCTGTGCGCTCATCAATGACCATAGTTCTGTCGAAGTCTTTCTGGTTATAGATCCTGTCTTCGATAACTTCACCATGTTTATCGACTTGCCTTTTGGTTGGTCGCCAACCTTGTAAATCTACATCGATATCCACACGCACAACTTTGTATGGGGCTAAGAAACCGTCTTCAATTCCTTGTTTTAGAGAGTAGGTATAAATGGCATCGCCAAAGTACTCGGTGTTAGACACGATATCGGTTTCTTTTGGTGTCGCGGTTAGCCCTATTTGAGTCGCAGAACCGAAATACTCAAGAATCTCGCGCCATGCGCTGTCCTCAGCGGCACTGCCACGATGGCACTCGTCAACGACAATAAGGTCAAAGAAATCAGGATCGACCTGTTTGTATGCTTTTTGGTGCTCTTCTGGGCCAGTTAGAGCTTGATACAAAGCTAGATGGATTTCGTAAGCGGGATCGACTGTTCGACCAGTGACTTTGGTCATAGCGGTGCCAAACGGCTGGAAGTCGTTGGTCTTAGTTTGATCGACCAGAATGTTTCTGTCCGCTAGAAATAGGATGCGTTTTTTGGCTCGGGACTTCCATAGTCGCCAAATAATCTGGAAAGCAGTGTAAGTTTTGCCCGTACCTGTTGCCATAACCAAGAGTACACGGTTTTGTCCTGCTGCGACCGCTTCCACGGTTTTGTTTATCGCTTGTAGCTGATAGTAGCGCGGAGACTTTCCGCTACCGTCATCATGGTAATCTTGAGTAATGACTGGAAGGTGCTCGGCTTTGTATCCTTTCCAAACGCAGTACTTGTCCCATAGTTGCTGAGGTGTCGGAAAATCTTCAAGTCGAATTTCAGTTTCGAGTTGAGCTGGGTTGGTTTTGTCGTGGAAGATAAAACCGTCGCCATTTGAGGCAAAGACAAAAGGGACTTCAAGTAGGCTGGCGTAATCTAGACCTTGTTGCATACCTTTGCCGATTTCATGCTTATTCGCTTTTGCTTCGACAACGGCTAGAGGCATGCTCGGTTTATGGTAAAGGACGATGTCCGCAGACTTAACCTTTTTCCTCGCCGCTGCCTGACCACGAACAATGACCTTACCGTCACGCAGTTTAACTTCTTGACGGATTTGAGACATATCATCCCATCCTGCATCTTTGATAGCAGGAAGAATGAATTTCGTGATGATGTCGGTTTCAGATAGCTTTGATTTATTGATTGTCGATTCCATGCGATTAGCCAGCTCAGTACAAATGCATTTCATGACTATACCAAAGGATGCATAAAAGCAGAAAAGATACTGACTTATCAGTGAAGTGGGTAACGGTATGCATGAAATACCAGATGCTATTCGTGGAAATAGTTATCCCGTTATGCAATAGCATAACGGGAAGTCAGTTAAGCAACGATATCTAGAGACTCGGTACTTAATCTAGTGTAGCTACGCGCCCTTTGAGTCAGAGAGATTTTCGCTTTATTTGTTGTTCCGCTAAATCTACCGATTTCAAAACCCAGAGACTTCATGAGTTGCCCAAAATACAGCATCTTTTTATTTGTCGTGCTGTTTTCGTTGAGTGATAGTGGGATGTGAGTATCTTTGTGCAGTGTCCAATTGACTAATTCCCGATTTTCGATCATCAGATTAACAAACCCCAAAATCTGCTCCCTATGGATCATGATAGAAGGTGATTGAGAATTAAGCTGGTGTCCGTTGAACAGACCCTCATTGATTAAATTCGCCAAGCGGCGATATGTTGAGTACTTGCTGTTATCTTCGTTTGGCGCTGGAACAGAAAATAGCTTGTCGAAGAGCTTTCTGTTCTTAGAAAACAGGAAATGAAATTCGACATCTTCTTTTGTGACTTCAGTCAAATGATAGTAGCTTTTAATTGTATGCTTCGAGATGGCTGCGTTGTCACTGGCTGTGCGCTTATCAGCCATCATAAGCCGCTTCACGTCATGCTGGGTTAAATCGACAGATTGCATAATGGCGTTGACCAACGCCTCTCTGTAAGCTTTTAAATATTGCTTGTTCGTTTTAGACCCACAGCTCTGTGAGTACACTGAGGATGGTAGCGGATCAACATGAAAGCCGAGTTCCTTCAATGTTAGCCATAGATGTAGCCCCAGAGGTGCGGTGAACTGTGATTTCACGTTACCGAATGCAATCTCTAGGTGGTCTGTTGGCGCTGAGTGAATATTCGCATTGTAGACTCTTGCCCTTGTCGGGCGGCAGAAGAAGTCTTGATGGGCATCTACGGTGAAACAAATCTCCTTTGCTTTACGGAATCGACGTGCGAAGTTAACTAGTTCAAATGGATTTAGTGTTTTGTCACAGAATACGACAACTCTATTGGCAAAGTTTTTGACGATTGAGAAGCCTGACCCTAGACAGGGAGAAGCGATAATCGCTTTGTATTTGGAGATTTCTTCATTCGGGTTAGCCAGAAAAGCACGTTGTGCGTCCATTCCTTTATTCTCCCCGTGAATGACTAGCACACCGTCGTTTAGAGCCGCAGTCTCACTATCTAAACCTTGTTTGTCCTCATAACCAAGTTGTTTAACTACTCCTCGAAGTGTCACTAGCGAGTCAAAGAGAAACACCTTGTCCTCCAACAATTTAGACTTGAGTTCATCCTGACTATAAAGATACTGATTTTTATCTGTGATAACTGCTTCAATTCCCAGATATGGATTTTTGTCGCACTGGATTAAAGTCACGTCACCTCGTAAATCCTTCAAGAAGCCTAAACTAATATCGGAAAGATCAGCATCGCCCACAATGACTTGTGGAATGGAGCGAATAATCTCAGACAAGCAATGAAAGACGCGTTGTTTAGGCATTTGTAGTGAATGCTCCGAACACACGACAGTTGAAATTACTTTCTCAAACTCATCAATAATCAAGGTATCAGCATTGTGGCAATATGCTTGGATATGTGCTTTCCACACACTATTGACGACTAATCCCATCGCTTTCGACTGTTCAAGCTGAGTTAAGTTTTGAGTGGTATAGCTGACCGCATGATTTTGAATGCAGTATTGTTCTACTAAAGCCATCAGGTGAGAAAGATATACCACGGATTTATTGTTTTGCTCAGCTAGCTGAGTAATAGGGCCAAAGACGTGTTTCGTTTTACCAGTCCCTGTTGCAGATTTAATCGCAAGGGTTCGCTCATTGGCTAGCGCTTCACACACTTCTGGACAGTCGAGAGTTGAAGTACGGATTGTTTTCGTCGGCGTTCTAAGCTTCATAAAATCTTGAACTGATGAATGATAGTGGTGTAGCTGTAGTTCAAGGCAATCTAAAACTTTACTAAGGAAATTATTGTCTTTGTGAAGATAGAAACGGTAAGTTCTCAAGCATGATTTAGCATCGGAACAGATCAGAGGAATTGTACGGACTAGTTTTTTAGCTAGCCAGTCAATGATTTCGTCACCCCGCATGCCGCAATTCGTCAACTGATAGCAAAGAGATAGATACTGGATTGTATCGTTGTAGTCTTTCAGACTGTAGAGTCGCTTTGATGCTAAATCATAAAGATCACACCTAGCGTCGCGATAATTAATCATCATGAAATCTACAGCTTGAGCAGGGAGCTTTTTTGAATCAATGATTAACTTGATGTTATTGAAGCCAGCATCACGGTAATAGCGGATAACTTCAGCCAGGTTGTTTTTGTCGTTGCGAACAGCAACGACCCTGTACTTGTCATGATCGAAGCTTAGAGACTCGCCGTTAAGAATGGCGACTGAGCAGGACTCTGTTGAACGAACCAGTGTATGTTCTGAGGCTTGAGATTGCGCGATAACGTTCATTTATTCTTATTCCTAGTAGAACGTAAAAGTGCAAAGTTTCTAAGTAATATATATAACTAAAGAACTCTGCACTTTTACCAGCATGCTAAAGCATGCAGTAAACAATTGATTTATTTGTGCTTAGTGAGAGTTTTTAGTTATGCGGCTAATGCATAGAGACTGTTGTCGAAAAGAGACTGTCTTTGCTCAACAAGATGAGAAACAGTTTGCTGTAGATCTTTGCCTAGTGCCATGGCTGCGATAATTGCATCGACCTCATGAGACAAGAAACCAACAGAGTTTGCACCAAGGGGAATTGAAGGTGGGAATGTTCCATCGTTAATTTTGCGGTGGAGAGTCGCTCTTGAGAAGGGTACGCGTTGTAGAACGTCAGATTTACGTACGATTTTGATTTGTTGTTCAGTCATAACTAACACCTTTGTTATTTTTTAATTTTTCGTTTGTGTTAAAGACCGCTGGCCAGCGACGAAATTGAAGTTATGACAAGTTACTGGTCAAAAACAGAGGGGGGTTTTTGACCAGTTGTTGATTTAGAGAGTGTTTCTACTTATCTATTTGATTTTAAAGGTTTTGCTGATGAAAAGAAGTTGGAAAATACGGCTTCCGCTTCAAGATCATCAGAATATGACAAACTAGGCAGTTTGTTTATGGACTGAGATGAGTAGTACTTCCGTAGGTTATCTCTGTAACGTTTAAACTCATTATCTCTTTCAAAAGAAACGATATCTGATAATCTATCTATCCATGGGTAATCGGATTTTTTGTATAATTTCAGATGGTTATCAAAATTCATTAAAGATTGTATCGAACTTGGTGTTTCTTTTGATGGGAAACCTGAGTAATGAAGATGGGAATGTTCAACTACTTCATCAAAGCACGAAACCATGTCAAGGAAAAATTCCTTGTAAGATGATAAAAATGTAATGTCAAACTCGAAAATTCTTATCATGTTTTGATGGACCTCCCTTTTTGATTTGTTTCGCGCTTTGTAAAGAGTTAGCTCTGTTTGTTCTTTGTTCAGTTGGATAAAAGAGTAGTATTTTTTCTTGACTTGGCTTTTAGAAAGCTTAGTGATCTTTGTCACATTTGCGATTTTTTCATAGATCTTTTCTAAAGATTTTTCAGGAAAAATTTCTTTACCTAGCAAAACCATCCGATAAATATCCTCATCATCAATCTTTTTAGGCTTTTTGCTCTTTGTTAAGCCTAACTGATCTGAGTAGTCTCGCATTATTTGGTTAATTTCTTCGGCGTTTTCTGAACATAAAATATCTAGGGCAGCTGCAAATGTGTCATCGATTAAATACTGCAATTCTGTATAAACTCTTTCACTAGGCGCAGATTCGATTAGGCTAAATCCAAGATAGAGAAGAAAGAGAGCTGTATTTTCAGGAGTTTTTGTCCTGTCTTTAAGAATTCGTTCCCTGTGTTTATGTACAAATTTGTAGAGTGCAGAATCTTTATACGAGAGGTCATCATATACTTGACTCATTGCTTTATCCCTTTTTCTTAGCAATGGTATTGGTGTTTTTAGAAGCATCAAGTATGAAGTTGCTCCACCATTCCATTATCTTACGACGCTCCTGAAGGTACTCAGCATTGTTGTAGATGTCACGAATCGTGTTCTTGTCTACGTGTGCTAGACACAGCTCAATAGCATCTTTGTTGAAGCCCTGTTCGTTGAGCGCTGTACTGCCAATGGAACGCATACCGTGACTTACTAGCTTTCCTTTCATTCCTGCACGTTTTAGAGCTGCGTTGACGCTCTGACTGTTCATGTGCTGGTCTACTGACTTTGAACTGGGGAATACATAGCGTTGTCCGTAGGAGATGGGCTTCATAAAGTTTAAAAGTTGAATCGAAGCGTCTGAAAGAGGGATTTTGTGGTCGCGCTTCATTTTCATTTTATCTTTGCTAATGACCCAAAGTTTGTTTTCGAAATCAATTTCACTCCATTCAGCGGCAGCACACTCAACAGGACGGGTCAGGGTGTGGAGTTGGAATTCAAAAGCGCAGCGGGTGGCAAGCTTGATATTGGCTAACGACATCGCTTGCATAAGAGTATGAAGTTCGTCTGGGCTGATAGTACTCATGTGATCAGCTTTCGACTTTTTAAATGCATGCTTTATCCCGAATAATGGGTTGGACTGAATTTTTCCGCAATTCACCGCGTAGTTCATTACTTCATTTACTCGCTGACATACTCGTTTAACTGTCTCTAATGCGCCCTTTGCTTCTACAGGTCGTAAGACTTGAATTACAATTGGGGCAGTTAGCTCACTTATCGGCATGTTACCGAGGTTGGGAAAGATATGTAGCTCCAGAGATCGCCAGATATCGTTGGCATAGTCTTCCGAAACGTCATGCTTTTTTACTTCAAACCATTCTTCGGCAACTGATTTAAGAGTTGATGACTGAGCTATCTGTGCGGTAATGAGTTGGTTATCCCTGTGAGTTTTTGGATCAATACCTTCAGCGACCTGTTGGCGCATCTCTCTTGTTTTTTCTCTCGCGGACGCGAGAGTTATGTCGGGAAATGCACCAAGGCTGATGTTCTTACGTTTTTTAGTTGTTGGGTGGATGTAGTTGAAAATCCAAAGTTTTGCGCCATTGGGCTTTATACGTAAGTACAGACCGTTGCCATCGGCAAGCGAATATTCTTTCTCTAAGGGCTTAGCTTTGGTTACTTGAGTTGGTGATAAAGGCTTGATTTGCTTAGCCATTTTAATAGTTCCTTTCTGATGTAACACCACTTTGTGTTGTTATTGGTTAGTGTTACGCAGAATGTTACTAAATGACTGAGATTAAGTGAATCTTGATGAGACGGCCTGAACCACTTAAAGCTAGATGGGACAAGGGATTAGAAAAGAAAACGGGACGTCCTGAGACGTCCCGTTACTAGTGATTGGTGGAGCTGGCGGGAGTTGAACCCGCGTCCGAAAACCGTTCATCATTGGTACTACATGCTTAGTCGATCTTTAATTTCGCCACCCACCTGCGAACCGACACGCTAATGAATGACTAGCCTGAGTTAAAATTCGCCGTTCATCTCTCAGGCGGGAGAATCCGGGCTAGCGCGTTTGGGTTTGATCCCTCGTTGTTCCCCGTCTTACGTGCGGAAGCTAGGGCGAGAGAGCTCTTAGCAGGTTATTAAGCTGCTAGTGCGTAGTTTTCGTCGTTTGCGACTATTTTTTTGCGGTTTGTTAACGAGGCCTACCGCACCTCGGCATGCACCTCAGACTTCTGAATTCCCGTCGAATCCTAAATCAGCCCCAGGTAATATTCGCATAGTAACAGAAAAGCATTGGCTGTCCAGTACTATGCGTTTAAGTGGTCAAGATTAACGCAGCGCGCTCTTCATTACGCGTGCTTTTTCTCTTGCCCAGTCTTTTTCTTTTAGATCCGTACGTTTATCGTGCAGCTTTTTACCTTTTGCTACGCCAATTTTTAGTTTCACCCAAGAGCGAGACCAGTACAGTGAGAGGGCCGTTAATGTCATACCTTCACGGTTTACACGTCCGAATAGGTTATCCAGCTCACGACGACTCATTAGTAGTTTACGCACACGTGTAGGGTTCGCCACAACGTGTGTCGATGCCTGATTTAAAGGAGTGATTGTCATGCCACTCACAAAGGCTTCACCGTCACGCATAAATACGTAACTTTCAGAAATATTGGCTTTACCTTGGCGAAGGGCTTTCACTTCCCAACCTTGGAGCTCCAAGCCAGCTTCGATTTCATCATCGATGAAATACTCGTGGCGAGCTTTTTTATTCAGCGCGATAGTATTGCTACCCGCTTTTTGTTTCGTTTTTTTCTTTGCCATAATAGCGTCATTATACGGGTTGGATATCGGATAGGAAATCCTTTTATTTGCGCAATCGTGGAATAAAAGTAAAATTGGCGAGTAGCTTTAAATCTGTACATGTATCGATAGGAGTATGTATGAAGCAAGTCAGCCGTTCTGCGCTTGTGTCTTTTAGCGCCGAACAGATGTTCAATCTGGTTAATGATGTTGCTAAATACCCTGAATTTCTGCCCGGTTGCTCGGGCTCTAGAATCATTGAGTCTTCGGGGAATGGTATGGTGGCTTCTGTCGATGTGGCGAAGGCTGGAATCAGCAAAACGTTTACGACTTCAAATGAGTTGATCCCCGGTCAGGCAATTATGATGAACTTGGTGGATGGCCCGTTTAAGACGTTGCGTGGTGGTTGGATTTTTACCGCGCTAGATGAGCAAGCTTGCAAGGTTGAACTAAAGCTTGAGTTTGAATTCTCAAGTAAAATGATTGAGATGGCCTTCGGTAAGATTTTTAACGAGCTTACTAGTAATATGGTAAATGCATTTACTAAACGCGCAAAACAGGTCTACGAGTGTTATGAGTATTGAGTCAGATATGATTCACGTTGAGGTTGTCTATGCTCTTCCTCATGAACAGCGTGTATTTAACTTAGTGGTAAATAATCACGCAACGGTAGAAGAGATCATTAGACAATCCGGTGTATTGGAGTTGTACCCTGAAATTGATTTGTCCAAGAACAAAGTGGGTGTGTTTAGTCGTAACGTGAAGTTGGATGCGACCGTTCGAGATCGAGATCGAATAGAGATTTATCGTCCGTTACTTGCCGATCCGAAAGAGATTCGCCGTAAGCGGGCGGAGCAGGCTAAAACCGAGGGGAGTGCAGACCCAGTCACCGGTGGCAAGCCTAGTTCTGTACGTAAAAATAAGCAGGATTAATATTAACCCAATAGCTCATGTGAGTTACTCAAAGTTTGACTAACGTGATTTCTATATAATAAAAAACCTCCCAAACGGGAGGTTTTTTTTGCAAAAGTCAGTTTACTGAATTTGCTCGTAAAATGCGTCACTTTTTGGAAAGTCACCACTGATGTCTGCGAGTGTGCCTTGGTCATTAAAGTTTACAATCAGATCTTTCTGTACTGGTTCGCCATGGCCAGGAGTATGATGATAGATGTAATACCAAGTGTTTGGATAGCCGTTTTCAATAAGCATTGGCGACCCTAATACGAAGCGAACCTGTGCTTTAGTCATCCCAAACTTTAATTTATCAACCGCACTTTGTTCTACATAGTTGCCTTGGTTGATATCAATACGATAAACCAGTCTTTCCAATACCGAACATCCTGTCAGCAATGTCATTGCTAATGGTACGGCAACTAACCACTTCTTTAATTGCATAATAATTTCTTAGTAACCTTTAAAATACTGCGCTGATAATAAACAAGCTCGACGCAGATGTAAAAAGCTATGCGTCGTATGGTAGACAATCTGACAACGAATTTTGAGTTGAGTTGCATTTATTCACCGATATTAGGCGGTAAATGTCACCACATGACGTATTAGTTAGGTGACGAAGAGCACATTTCAATCGGAGGTAGGGTGATGGACGCTTTCAGCGGTGAGCCAAGCCTAGTGACTCGTTAGTCGGTTTTGGCGAATTCGCGTAATGCATCACCTGAAAAACGATAATACTCTTTTTCATGAATTAGTGTTGCACCAATTGAGCGGTAAAACTGACCTGCGGTAGGGTTACTACTTTCAGCTGTCCAGTCCAACCTTTGGCATCCACACTTGATCGCCAAAGATGCCAGATACTTCATTAACTTGAGACCAACCCCTTTTCCTCGAACCTTCGAAGATACGAACAGATCTTTTAAGTACATCTGTCCTGAGAGTTTTGGGGCAGGGAGCATGACGGTATAAGATGCAAAGCCTACGACGTCATCATTATCGTAAACCGCAATGATATTAACACCAGAATGTTCAGAGAAGACTTGGCTCTTTAGATAATGGACCAGATCGTGTTTTGATGAAGCTTTTTCTTTGAAGTAGTCATGTTCTAACTCAATAAAAATAGGGATGAGATCTAAGCAGTTGGTTTTGTGTATTGCTCTGATATCCATATCTCATCCCTTGTCGATTTATTAAGCGGCGATAAGCAGTTCTTTTGCGTTTGCCAACGTTGAGTCGGTTATTTGACTACCACCAAGTAAGCGAGCTAATTCTGCCACACGTTGTTGTTCATCTAATGCGTGCATTTGGGTTTCGGTTTGGCCTGCTTTGGTTTGCTTAGCAACAAACATTTGTTGATGGCCGCATCCGGCAACTTGAGGGAGGTGAGTGACACACAATACTTGAGTAGATTCGCCAAGCTTGCGTAGCATTTTGCCCACTACGGCAGCTGTTGGGCCACTAATACCTACGTCCACTTCATCGAAGATTAAACTTGGTGTATCTACTTTCTGAGCGGTGATCACTTGGATAGCTAGAGAGATACGTGATAGCTCACCGCCTGACGCAACTTTTGCTATAGGTTGCAATGGTTGTCCCGGGTTGGTCGATACTAAGAAGCACACGCTGTCCATGCCAAGCGGCGATGGGTGCGTGTTGTCATTGCTAACTTCGATACTGAATACTGCTTTCTC
Organism: Vibrio sp. Vb1026; assembly: GCF_033338745.1. Classification (NCBI taxonomy): domain Bacteria; kingdom Pseudomonadati; phylum Pseudomonadota; class Gammaproteobacteria; order Vibrionales; family Vibrionaceae; genus Vibrio; species Vibrio sp. Vb1026. Next base: position 96,314 of record NZ_JAWOTH010000008.1, on the reverse strand, counting down.
CATGCTCAATTCGTGCATGCTTTGTGTGATCAGTTTGTTCAGTTCTTTTGCGTAACGGCTGCGTGATTTGTGCAGTTTTTCTGCTTGTGTTAGAAAGCTTTGGTACTTGTGTTCTACTTCTTGAGCAAGTTCATCTAAACGTTCATCGGAGCAATCTAACGCTTCTACTTGGGCCAGAAGATCTTGATGATGCTGGTAGAGTTCTTCTGGCATTACGTGGTGTTTACGAGCTACAGACATCACTTTAGAAAAACGTTCTTCTACATAAGCCATACGAGCTGGATCAACATCGATGCCATCTAAGTAGCTGCGTAATTCATTCTTCGTTTCTTCAAGTTGAATCATCGCTTCTGACAGCATGTTAGGTAGATCAGATAGCTTTTCATCTAATTCGGCTAATTGAATTAGGGAGTGATTGGCCGATTGCAAAATACCAAGCGCATTGACTTCTTCACCTTCGTAAATAAGTTCGATGGCTTGCTGACAGGTAGTGGCGAGTTCACCACTGTTGGATAGTCGTTTATGCTCTTGCTCGAGCTCTGCAAATTCTTCTTCACCTAGCGATAACTCATTCAGTTCTTTGATTTGGTATTCAAGCAACTGTTTTTGCGCCTGGTTTTGCTGGCTATTTTCTTTTAGCTGCTTGAGGTTATTATCCGCCTGACGCCAATGCTGGTAAGCACTTCGTGTGCTTTTTAGTAGGTTTAAATGCCCAGCATATTGGTCGAGCATGGCCATTTGGTGCTCACTTTTCATCAATTGATGATGAGCGTGCTGCCCATGGATATTGATAAGTAGCTGCCCTAGAGATTTGAGTTGTGATAGTGGAACAGGGCTGCCATTAATGAAGGCTCTTGAGCGGCCTTCTTTTGTGATAATACGACGCAAAATACACTCACTGCCATCTAGCAGATCGTTATCTTCTAACCAACGTGTTGCATGTAAGTTGTTGTCCAATAAAAAAGCGGCGCTAACTTCGGTTTTCTCTTCACCTTGTCGCACCATGCCGGCATCGGCTCGTCCGCCTAAGCAGAGCCCTAAAGCATCGATAGCAATGGATTTACCCGCGCCTGTTTCACCTGTAATGGTGGTCATGCCCTTAGAAAGCTCGAGTTGTAAAGACTTAACAATCGCAAAATTATTAACACTTAGATGAGCCAGCATTTTATTTACCTGTATAACTGAACAACACTGTATAAGAGAACAGTATATACTGTTTCTTTATACAGTAAAGTCAGGTAAGGAAAATTTTCTTTGTAGGCTGTTTTTTTGTGATGAAGTGGGAAAAATGAGCCGATGTGATTACAACGACTCATTAAAATTGAACAGGTTACGGACGAGTTGGGTTAATCGTTAGTGGTTCTAGTGTGACGACTGCATTCACACCTGCACCTGGGTGATCCACGTATGAAGTGTCTTGCATTAGAGTGTAGTAAACGTCGACGAAGTCATCATCATTCGTGAGTACACCATCGGGGATAGTGTCGATGATCTTGTTCGTGATTTGCGGAATAATCGCGTAAGCCTGAACTTCTGGATCTGGAATCGCTTTCAATACTTCTTCGGCAACTTGAACAAGGAGTTTTGCCAATTGTTTATAGTCTGTGCCGTCATCTTGCTCCATGAGCACAATGTCTGCCGCCCCCCAGCGGTAGCGAGACCAGTGAATAATGATCTGATTTGGATAGTAATCTTGGTTATCGTAGTCTAAGTATGGAAGCTCCACCAAATCGAGAGTAGGTTCATCACGACTTGGATTGACGCCCGTTACGATAGCGTAGATTTCTGCCTTGCCAGAGATCCAAGGTTCTTTGTCATCGGCTAGACGGATCTTTTTCAACTGCGTGGTTTGAATTGGAGCCGCTTCGCCCACTGCGCTACTTGACAATAGCGGTGTATTTTGGCGTTGTTCATCAGCAATATATGGTTGAACTAAAGCTGGTTGACCGAGTTTTTTCATCTCAGCTTGCATAGCTTGCAAGCCTGCTTTTAGCTCTGCAGAGCTATTGTTATCAACGACAAGTACAGGTACCTCAGGGAGCTGGTAAACATCGAGTTGATGGATGTTGCCATAAACATCAAATGCTTCGATGTATTGCCAATTCTCATCATCACCACTTGGTTCAAATGCAAATAATGGCTCGACCTCGCCACTTTGCCATGCTGTTATCATGGCTTCATTTGCCAAGCGAACTTCTAACAACTGATCAGAGTATTCAGAAATACCTTTCCAGCTACGAATTTGAGTGTCAGCTTGTACAAGCTGGCGGCTGAACTCTGAGTTAGGGTTTTGCTTAACAAATGCTGATACAGACACGTTAGTCTGTTGCGGAGTAATATCTCTTCTCAGCATGGGTTCAATGGCAGCATAATTCTCACTCAATTGTTGAGCTAGGGCCCGTTTCGTCTTAGTGATATCTTCCGCTTTTGCATTGGACACACTGTTGACTTGCGTTTCCTCTGATTGGCAGCCAATAAGTGCTAATGTACTGAGAACAGACAGAATGATGGTTTTCTTCATAATATGTCCTTTATTGATTGTATGAAATAGATTTAATACTCTATTCATGGTGAGAATATCACCGGACATAGATCATTGAATTTGCTTTTCTATCTTTTGTGTAAAGTTTGCCCACAGGATCAAAATTTATAAGCTTCTCTTTAATGATGACAAATATCGTGTCGCCTCACTACTTTGTGTCTATTTCTTGTCTAAGAAAGCCAAAAGCCAGTAGCAATTGAGCTGCTGGCTTTTTTATTGAAGTTATTACCCTGAGTAACAAGTGTTAGAACAATTTACTAGACCAGCCAAGCTTATTCCGTAAGACGTGATAGTAGCTGTAGTCTTTTGGATGGATGAGCTTTAGTACATTTGGACTTTGATAGATGTGAATTTCGTCGCCAGGGGTAACTGGAAGTGAGACTTGTCCATCACAGCTAACTTCTTGTGTTCCACGGTTTTCTGGTGATACCACCAATTTAATTCGACGTTTTCCATCAACCACCAAAGGTCGACTCGACAATGTATGCGGGAACATTGGCACGAGTGAAATGGCATTCAAGCTAGGAGAAAGAATTGGGCCGCCGCCAGAAAGTGAATATGCCGTCGAGCCAGTCGGAGTGGAGACAATCAAACCGTCGGCCCGTAAAGAGAAGGCGAAGCTTTCATCTATGTACACTTCAAATTCAATCATATGGGCAATTTGCCCTGGGTGAAGTACGGCTTCGTTTAGCGCAGCGTTATGACTCTTTATTTGTCCGTGGCGGTGTACTTCCGCCTCTAAAAGAAAACGCTCCTCTTCAATATACTCACCGTCGAGTACCGCTTGCAGAGACGCTTGGAAGTCGTCTGGGTTCAAGTCAGTTAAGAAGCCCAGATTTCCACGGTTCACGCCTATAACTGGTACATCAAATCGGGATAAAATTCTTGCTGCACCTAGCATGTTGCCATCGCCACCAACCACAATGGCTAGATCGGCATTTTTTCCTAGTTCAACTAAGCTAGCAAACTGACTCTGTGGGATATCATCCAGTATTGCGGCAAGGCGATCGTCAATGAATACTTTATAGCCCTCAGAGGTCAACCATTGGTACAACTCTTTATGAGTTTGAATTGCTTGTTGATCTCTTGGTTTTCCGATAATCGCGATCACGTTACATGGATTTTTCATAGCATTTCCGCATTAAAGAGGCTTGAATCAGGAATCTTCATCCCCATAATAATGGCAAGTCACCTAAATATGCGAATTTTTATGTGGTTAAAGCCCGCAAAAACGCGCATGGCTTTAAGGGCATTATGTTGAATTCTGGAGATATCATGAGCAACGAAGAAAACAAAGTTACAGAAGAAGAGCTTGATCAAATCATCGAAGAGGCTGAAAAAGTAGAAGCTGAAGCACAAGAAGTTGAAGCTGAGCTTGAAGAGCTTGGTGATGAGACAGACGCTAAGATTGCTCAACTAGAAGCGGCACTATTGTCTAGCGAGGCAAAAGTAAAAGAGCAACAAGATGCGGTGTTGCGTTCTAAAGCTGAAGTAGAAAACATGCGTCGTCGCACTGAGCAAGAGATCGATAAAGCACGTAAGTTTGCGTTGAACAAGTTTGCAGAAGAGCTGCTTCCTGTTATTGATAACCTAGAGCGTGCAATTCAAGCGGCAGATACAGAGAATGAAACTGTGAAGCCGTTCCTAGAAGGCGTTGAACTAACACATAAAACGTTTGTAGACGTTGTAGCGAAATTTGGCTTGAAAGCAATCAACCCTGAAGGTGAAGCATTCAATCCAGAGTTCCATCAAGCGATGTCGATTCAGGAGAGCCCTGATCATGAATCAAACACTGTTATGTTTGTTATGCAAAAAGGTTACGAACTAAACGGCCGTGTGATTCGTCCGGCAATGGTAATGGTTGCTAAGTAACTTTAACTACCTGTTTTTTAAGTATAAAAGCGCCCATCATTTTTGATGGGCGCTTTTTTGTTTTAAACATAAATGACTGCATCGAACTTCGTTGTATATCGATAAATGAAAATTTGATCCCCTTCATATTTTTTCCTATTGGTTAATTATTTTCCTATAGGAGATTTTCTCTCATCTCGCTGCGTGTTTATTAATGGGAAGGGCTATAAGTGATTGTAATCATTCGTTGTGTGAATGTTTGTTCTGCATAGGAATGTAAATATAGTCATTTTTTCTAAAACAATTTCTTTAACAAAAATGTAAATTATCACTTTATTTTGTAACTTCGGTGTGTATGATTTGCGACTAATGCTTTAAAAGTAAGCATATATAACTACAAAAATGTAAATAGCAAACACAACATATCGGAGATTTATAATGGATAAATCGCTTTCTAGTAAGATTTTTATAGGCTTGTTTGCCGGCCTTGTGCTGGGGACAGCAATTCAGTACTTATTTAGCGGTATTGCGATTTTTGATACATACCTACTTGGAGCAGCAGAAGGTGTTGGCGGCATGTTCGTCTCACTGATCAAATTGCTTGTTGTTCCTTTAGTTTACGTTTCAATCGTATGCGGCATTGTTGACTTGAAAGATATCAGTGCATTTGGTCGTCTTGGTGGAAAAACTTTTACCCTTTACATTCTTAACACCATCATTGCGATTACGGCGGCTTTGACTGTCGGCTTGATCTTCCAGCCAGGAGCGGGCGCTAATCTAGCAGGAACGGTATCTGAGGCTGTGCAGCTGACAACGACAGAGACGCCGGACATTTTCTCTTTAGTTGTTAACATTGTTCCTAGCAACCCTGTACAAGCGTTTGCTAGCGGCGACATGCTGCAAATCATCTTTATGGCAATTTTGACGGGGCTTGCAATTCAAGCTTTGGATTCTCGTGGTGGCCCAGCTATTCGCACATTCAAAATGGCAAATGAAATCATGATGAAATTGGTTGGATTAGTGATGAGTCTTGCACCATATGGTGTGTTCGCACTAATGATTCAACTAGGTGCAACGCTAAACGCCAATACATTAATGTCCGTTGCCGGTTACGTGGCTTTGGTGGTTGCGATGTTGGTGTTCTGGATCTTCTTCTTCTACCCAATGGCAGTGAGTATTGCGACAGGAACTTCTCCAAAGACTTTCCTACGTGCAACTCGTGAGCAGATTCTTTTCTCTCTATCTACCGCGAGCTCAAACGCGACTATCCCGGTAACGATGCGCACACTGACAGAAAAGCTTCAGGTCTCTAAATCGGTTGCTGGCTTCGGTGTTCCACTGGGCGCAACGATGAATATGTCTGGTGTGTCTATCTATATTGCTCTAGCAACGATGTTTGTTGCGAACGCTTTTGGCCAGCCAATTAACACCGCAGACATCTTCACACTTGGCTTAACTATTCTTCTGTTATCTATTGGTGCTGGCGGCGTTCCTGGGGGCGGCGTGGTAATGGTAGGCGTTTTGCTTCACCAACTAGGTTTACCACCTGAAGGTTTAGCAATCATTGCAGCGGTCGACCGTATTAATGATATGTTCTGTACATCATCTAACGTTGTCGGCGACACGGCAGTGAACACCATTGTTGCAAAAACAGAAGGTGAGATAGGTAAAGAAGAAGGTGTTGATGCTGAGCCTGCTCAAGCGAACGCCTAATACCTTGAATCATTTATTTTAACCCTAATATTGAAGCGAGCTCTTATGAGCTCGTTTTTTATTTAGGAAGAGTCGGACATAAATAAATTTATCTGGGAAATGACGTTTTGTTGCGCTACAGCAGTGTGACGAGTTCCCAACTAATCAGAAAGAAACACATAAATTTCGAAAAAAGACGCTTTTTTTTAATTCTGCCCTTGAAAAGCATTTTGCCGCCCTTATCTATGTGGCATAGAGAAGCAAACATTGATTATTTTTGTTTGTGAGCAAGGGTTGAAACCCGATTCTCCTCCCCCCACATTGGGGTTATAACCAAACGAAAATAGAATTTATTCGGAGATAGCCAGATGGGTAAAATCATTGGTATTGACTTAGGTACTACTAACTCATGTGTTGCTGTATTAGACGGCGACAAACCACGTGTAATTGAAAACGCAGAGGGCGAACGTACTACTGCATCGGTTATTGCTTACACTGACGGTGAGACGCTAGTAGGTCAACCAGCGAAACGTCAAGCAGTAACTAACCCAGAAAACACGCTATTTGCAATTAAGCGTCTAATCGGTCGTCGTTTTGAAGACGAAGAAGTTCAGCGTGACATCGAAATCATGCCTTACAAAATCGTTAAGGCTGACAACGGTGATGCTTGGGTAGAAGCGAAAGGCCAAAAAATGGCAGCTCCTCAGGTTTCTGCTGAAGTTCTTAAGAAAATGAAGAAAACTGCTGAAGACTTCCTTGGTGAGGAAGTAACTGGCGCAGTTATCACAGTACCTGCTTACTTTAACGATGCTCAGCGTCAAGCGACAAAAGATGCTGGCCGTATCGCAGGTCTAGAAGTTAAACGTATCATCAACGAACCAACGGCAGCTGCACTAGCTTACGGTCTAGATAAGAAAGGCGGCGATCGCACTATCGCGGTATACGACCTTGGTGGTGGTACATTCGATATTTCAATCATCGAAATCGATGAAGTTGAAGGCGAGAAAACATTCGAAGTTCTAGCAACTAACGGTGATACTCACCTAGGTGGTGAAGACTTTGATAACCGTCTAATCAACTACTTGGTTGATGAGTTCAACAAAGAGCAAGGCATCAACCTTAAAAACGACCCACTAGCAATGCAGCGTGTTAAAGAAGCAGCAGAGAAAGCGAAAATCGAGCTTTCTTCTACTTCTCAAACAGACGTAAACCTACCTTACGTTACTGCAGATGCAACTGGTCCTAAGCACATGAACATTAAAGTGACTCGTGCAAAACTAGAATCTCTAGTTGAAGACCTAGTACAACGCTCTCTTGAGCCATTAAAAGTAGCTCTAGCTGACGCTGACCTATCAGTAAACGACATCACTGACGTAATCCTAGTTGGTGGTCAGACTCGTATGCCAATGGTTCAAGCGAAAGTTGCTGAGTTCTTTGGTAAAGAAGCGCGCCGTGACGTAAACCCTGACGAAGCAGTAGCAATGGGTGCTGCAGTTCAAGGTGGTGTACTTGCTGGTGACGTTAAAGACGTACTACTACTAGACGTAACTCCACTGTCTCTAGGTATCGAGACAATGGGTGGCGTGATGACTAAGTTAGTTGAGAAGAACACAACTATCCCAACTAAAGCGAACCAAGTTTTCTCTACAGCGGAAGACAACCAGAGCGCGGTAACTATCCACGTTCTACAAGGTGAGCGTAAGCAAGCGATGTACAACAAGTCTCTAGGCCAATTTAACCTAGAAGGCATCCAGCCTGCACCACGTGGTATGCCACAAATCGAGGTTACTTTTGACCTTGATGCGGATGGTATCCTACACGTGTCTGCGAAAGACAAGCAGACTGGTAAAGAGCAGAAGATCACTATCCAAGCTTCTGGCGGTCTAAGCGATGAAGACATCGAGAAAATGGTTCAAGAAGCAGAAGCTAACAAAGAAGCGGACAAGAAGTTCGAAGAGCTAGCGACTGCACGTAACCAAGCTGACCAAATGATTCACGGTACTCGTAAGCAAGTAGAAGAAGCTGGTGAAGCGCTACCTGCAGAAGAGAAAGAGAAGATTGAAGCAGCAATTTCTGAGCTAGAAACAGCACGTAAAGGCGAAGACAAAGAAGCTATCGATGCTAGAGTTCAAGCACTAATGACTGCTTCTCAAAAGCTGATGGAAATCGCTCAACAACAAGCTCAAGCGCAGCAAGCACAAGGTGCTGACGCAGGTGCACAGTCTAAAGAAGACGACGTTGTAGATGCTGAGTTCGAAGAAGTTAAAGACGACAAGAAATAATATTTCTTAACCAGATGGTTGCATAGCCATCTGGGGTCGATAAGACTTCGTGTGCGGGCGTTTGGGGCAACTCTTACGCCCGTCTGTTTGTAAACGCTGTCTTTCTAGTTAAGTATGTTGCAGACAAGTGCACTTACCTAGAACGATACAAACACCAAGCGGTGAATCGATGCCGTTTGTAGTAATTAACTGGTGACGAAGAACATGTCAAAACGTGATTTTTACGAAGTATTAGGCGTAAGCCGTGATGCCTCAGAGCGCGATATCAAAAAGGCGTATAAGCGTCTAGCGATGAAATTCCACCCAGACCGAAACCAGGGTGATGATTCTGCGGCGGACAAGTTTAAAGAAGTAAAAGAAGCGTACGAAGTTCTGACCGACCCTCAAAAGAAAGCGGCGTACGACCAATACGGTCATGCTGCTTTTGAACAAGGCGGCGGTGGTTTCGGTGGCGGCGGCTTTGGCGGCGGCGGTGCTGATTTCGGCGACATCTTTGGCGATGTATTCGGTGACATCTTTGGTGGTGGTCGTCGTGGCGGTGGTGGCCACCGTGCCCAGCGAGGTGCTGACCTACGTTACAACATGGAATTGACGCTAGAAGAAGCGGTTCGTGGTGTAACGAAGGAGATCGAAGTACCGACACTAGTACACTGTGATACCTGTGATGGTAGTGGCGCGAAGAAAGGTTCATCTGCTGAAACATGTGGTACCTGTCATGGTCATGGTCAAGTACAGATGCGCCAGGGCTTCTTCGCAGTGCAACAAACCTGTCCTACCTGTCACGGCAAAGGTAAAATCATTAAAGACCCTTGTAATGAGTGTCATGGTCAAGGTCGTAAGCAGAAAACAAAAACACTTAACGTTAAGATCCCGGCAGGTGTTGATACTGGCGATCGTATTCGCCTATCTGGCGAAGGTGAAGCGGGAGAAATGGGGGCGCCTGCTGGCGACTTGTATGTACAAGTGCACGTGAAAGAGCACCATATCTTCGAGCGTGATGGCAACAACCTATACTGTGAAGTGCCAGTAAGCTTTGCGATGGCAGCTCTAGGTGGTGAAGTTGAAGTACCAACCCTAGATGGTCGCGTAAGCCTAAAAGTGCCTTCAGAAACGCAAACAGGTCGTATGTTCCGTATGCGTGGTAAAGGTGTGAAAGGCGTTCGCGGTGGCGGTGTTGGTGATCTTATTGTGAAGTTGGTTGTCGAAACACCAGTAAATCTAAGCTCACGCCAAAAAGAACTGCTCAAAGAGTTTGAAGAGTCTTGTGGTGGTGAAGCGGCGACAAAGCACAAGCCTAAATCAGAAGGCTTTTTCAACGGTGTGAAAAAGTTCTTTGATGATTTAACCAGCTAAGACGTTAGCGAAAAGCACACATACAAAGGCCTGCTAAAATGCAGGCCTTTTTGCATCTCGGTGTTCTTCCTAATTCCAGCAATCACTTGGTTCTTCGACATTTGTTGACGTTAAAGTAATCGTTTTAGAACCAGTCAAGCACTCGTCGTCGTCTTGTCCCAGAGACGATTTTGCTGTTGCTGTAATGGTATAGGCCGTACTTGCAGAGCTCGCAATATCGAAAGAAAATCTATTTGTGTCTGAGTCACATAGAGTGCATGTGCCTCCAGAGAGAATATGACTCCAGTCGTACCCACCATCATAAGATGTCTCTAGCTCTAGCTGAATTCGACTAAGATCGCTCAAGGCAACCGTCCTATGAGACTTGATTACATGATTAGTGTAAGAGGGGTATGCGACTGCAGCAATGATCCCGACAATCACTACAGCTACCAGTAATTCGATCAATGTCATCCCTCTCAATCCTTTTTTGTAGCCGTTACAACGAGAAATTCGAATCATCACGAGTAGTTTCCTTTTCACTTTTCCGCCTATTTTTGGCAGGTGATAGCATCTGTGCAAGATGAATTACGGCCCTTTTGCCGTTTACATAGGAATTTGGGAAATGCCTCGCGGGTTTACGTTGTTGGAGCTTCTTATTACTGTTGCTGTACTGAGTGCTTTATTGGCTACAGCTGCACCATCTTTCAAGAATGTCTTTGAAACCAACAAAATGCAGCGCTTAGCTAATGAATTGCATGGCTTTGTTATTGAAGGTAAGTCTGAAGCAGTATTACGGCGTGAAAGACTTTGGGCACACATCATCATGTCTGGGAGCTCATCCAGTGACGGAAACTGGCGTATTGATTTGACAGATAACGGAGCTGAGGGAGCTGGGACTGTGTTGTTCTCTTTATCAGGTAAGCCGTATTACGGTATTGTCGTTACCCCGAGCTATGCTTCCGATCAAATCAGCTTCGACGATGTCCATGGTCGACCATCATCAGGAAACTTGAAGTTTCATCCTGTTGGTGAATCATCAAAAGCCTTAAAACTCATTTCTCATACTTTATCAGCCCGCGTAAGAGTATGTAGTGATAACAGCGGCACAGAATATTACGGTTATTCAACTTGCTCTTAAGGATGGCTATGTTTAAACAAAAAGGGGCGAGCCTTATTGAGTTTATGATCGCATCTGTGCTTGGGCTTATTTCTCTTGCGACAGTGGGGTCAATCTATGTGAGTGGTCAACGAGTGATAATGGAGCGTTCGAAAGAGTTAATGTTGTTACAGAATTCTGAAAGTGTCGTGCAGATGCTCAAGAGCGACATTCAGCGTGCTGGTTTTGACGGTAACAATGGTCATTCTATAAAAATCTCGGGCTCAGCGAACACAATTTACACTCTTGATGATGTTGATAGAGGGCTAATTGCTTACGCCTATTACATAGGTGTTTCTGGCTCTGCTCCTTTATATAAAAACGTGGCTTATGAGCAACGAGTTAATACGCCAGAGTCGCTATTTGTGTGTGAAAAAAAGCAAATAACGATATGGGATGTTAATGACGTGGTCAACCTTGCAGGCACAGGCTCATGTAACACTCTCTTTGATAAAAAAGTTATTCACGTTAATCGATTTGACCTGACTAGTGATTTGCTAGAAAGCACTGATGCAAAAAGTGCACTGGTGATCATTACATTGGGAACCGAATTGAAAGACGTGACAGATATTCGCACGCAGCAGTCGTTTACTGCGATGCAAAGGAACTGGCAGTAATGAAGAAACAACAAGGTGCAGCTGCGTTATTAGTTGTGGGTGTATTGCTAGTTGCGGCATTAATGATGTCGCTTGGTAGCTACAAGTCTCTTTTTTATCAGATCAAGCGTGCCAATAATCAAATTGAAGCACGACAAGAACATTGGCTTGCAGAAGGGGGATTGGAGTGTTTCTATTCTTTAGTTCAAAGTACCGGTGATATTTCTTCTGCAACTTCACTAATTTCAAGCCGATGTGAAACACCTTTAGGTTTACATCAATTAGCATTGGAAACCGACAACAAGCTGTTAAGCAAACCAGCTCCAAACTCCAGCCGGACCGTTGAAAAACAACTTGTCCTTTCAAGAGGAAGAGCGTCCGGAGCACTAAAAAGTAGTACAGATTTATACGTTAATGGCAGCTCCGCATTTTCAACACCAGATCCTGGCGAATTTGTAGGAAGTGGGTGGGAGTGTGTTGCTATTCGCTATAAGAATGCATTTCACTCACGTGCTGGAGCGACAAACCAAGGGGTTATACATGGTTCTGCCCCTTATGCTGATTTTGTTCACAACAATATAGATTGTAAATCGGAACATATGAGTGTGACCTCTTCTGACTCAGATTACGGAGAGGACTTTATTCAAGATGCAGACCTAGAGCCATTTTACGACATTTTTAGAGAGCAACGCAGTGACTGGAACTCGGTGAAATCAGGCTGGGGGTTTACTACGATTGATTACGACGACTCAACTAACCAAGTCGTTACTGATTGTGGAAAGAAAGTTGGGGAGCAAATTTCAGCAGGGAAAACTCATATTTGGGTTACGGGGTCCTGTGAGTTTACTTCCTCTAAAAAGAATAGCTCTGGAGAGTATGAGAATGATTCTGATGGGATACTAATCAAAGGAGGCATTGATTATCTTAATGAAGCTTTTGCCGCTACTGGAGAAGCTCCAATATTACTTGTGGTTCAAGATGGTATTTTTGCTGTACATGGTTCAATGACATTCCCTGGTATGCTCTATCAACTTACGACTAATTCACTTACAGATTTAGATACACATTGGAACTTGTTCGAGGCCAAAGATCATTTTGGGGATGCGGCTAACTTTCCCACGCTTGCTCTAGATAAAGTCGTTTACCTGCAGCGTGGCTCATTTAGTTTTTCGGGGGGACAAGTCTTAGATAGTCCAGGTTACAGTGCTTATTTTGTTAACTCTCTAAATTTTGCTTACAACCGAGATAACATCGATGAGGTCGTTGATCCGATTATTAATTTCCGCTGGAAGAAGGGCTCCTGGAATGATCTCTAAACAAAAAGGTTTTAACCTTCTTGAAGTTCTAATTTCTTTTCTGCTTATCGGTGTTGGGGCTCTAGGTTTAACTAAGCTAAACGTATATCTAGAACGCGAATCCGAATATGCCATAAAAAGTATTGAAGCACTGCGTCTAGCAGAAAACCAGCTCGAATGGTTCCGGACGCGTGGTGCTTCTGCGGCGATGTCTACCATCACACCTGCAAATTTTGCTTCTATTGCAACAGGCTCTTCTGTTGCTGGATCTTATGTCGTCGAGTGGGAAGTTCCAGCTGCCACGGTTTCAGGAACACTGAAAACTATCACCATTACCTCTATCTGGAAGGATAGAATCGGCGAGACGCGATCAGTTCAGCTTAAAACGATGATCTCACAATACAGTGAATTCGAAAACTAAGTTCAATTGCATACATGGGCTGAGACAAATGCGGGTGTAATTCCTGTTTGATACCGGATTTGTCACGGTTAATAAATGGTTTTTGAACTGTTAATCGAGTTGATGTGCTACTGTTTTTATTATGTTTAATTGAAGTGGTGTTTTTGCAAAATATGTCTCCAATTATGAAAAAAATCTAGAACCTTGTGCTTTCTCCATTGGTGTTTACTAGAATACTCGTTGGATAGTAGGTCGTTATAATTATTCAAATAGGCCTTGGCACCAACATCATTCACTATGGAGTTACCATGAGTAACCAAGCTGTAAATAAGGCACCATCATCGAAGCCGAGCGGGATGGAGCGCTTTTTAAACTTTATCGAGAGGACAGGTAACAAAATTCCTGATCCTGCGATTTTGTTCTTCTGGGCATTGATCATTACTTGGGCGGCGTCAGCACTTTTGTCGAATGTATCATTCGATCTTCCAAACCCTCGAACGGGCGAAGCTCTTAGTATCACCAACTTACTTACGGGCGAAGCGCTAGCAAGTTTCCTTGCTAACATGGTGACGACGTTTACTGGCTTTGCGCCACTGGGTATCGTACTTGTCGCAATGCTAGGTGTGGGTGTTGCAGATTCTTCGGGCTTTATTACGACGGGTCTTAAGAAGATGCTGAACTTCACGCCAGCTAAGCTTCTTACTCCAATGCTTATTTTGGTTGCCATTGTATCGCATACTGCGGCAGATGCAGGCTATGTTCTGGTTATTCCTCTTGGCGGTATTATCTTCCATGCGGCAGGTCGTCACCCTTTAGCAGGTATTGCGGCAGCATTTGCAGGTGTATCTGGTGGCTTCTCTGCAAACTTTATCCCTTCAGGTATCGATCCGCTATTGGCTGGCTTTACGCAAACTGCGGCGCAGGTTCTTGATCCTGAATATGTGGTTAACCCATTAGCGAACATCTTCTTCACTGGCCTATCCTCTATCATTATTGTGGGGATTGGTTGGTACGTGACAGAGAAAATCATCGAGCCTCGTTTATCAAAAATGCCAATTGATGATGATGCGGAAACCGCGCCAAACCTAGGTTCATTTACTGAACTGGAATCAAAAGCATTCCGTTATGCAGGTTGGGCAATGATGGCGGGTATTGCTTTACTTGTTGCAGCGTTAATTCCAGAAACATCAGCACTTCGCTCGCCTGAAGGTGAAATTACTGCCTTCTCAGCACCGATAATGAAGTCTATCGTGCCGTTGATCTTTATTCTGTTTATCATTCCTGGTTACGTTTACGGTAAAGTGTCTGGAACGTTCAAGACCAGCAACGACATTATCAAAGCGATGGCTGATACTATGTCAACCATGGGCGCATACATTGTTATGTCGTTCTTCTGTGCTCAGTTCCTATCTGCATTTGCTCAGTCAAACATCGGTACGATGCTAGCGTTGTATGGCGCAGAAGGCTTAAAAGCGATGAACCTACCAGGAGAAGTGACCATCATCGGTATGATCCTTCTAACCGCGTCTGTAAACCTACTTATTGGTTCGGCATCGGCAAAATGGGCTTTAATTGGTCCAATCCTAGTGCCAATGCTAATGGCGGTTGGTATCTCGCCTGAGCTGTCTCAGGCGGCTTACCGTGTGGGTGACTCTGTATCGAACATCATTTCGCCTCTAATGGTATTTTTCCCTCTTGTTGTGGTTTACTGTCAGCGTTATGTGAAGTCGGCTGGTATCGGTACGCTTGCGTCACTAATGATGCCATTCTCGATCGCAATGCTGATCGGTTGGTCTATCTTCCTAGTTGCTTATTGGATGGTAGGTATCCCGCTAGGCATTCAAGCTCCTTACACTTACACAATGTAAAAACGTGTAGGGTGTGAAAGCCGCTAATTGGCAGCCAAAAAGCGCAGGTCTTCGATCTGCGTTTTTTTGTTCTCGTAAAACGAACATCGATAGGTCTTGTAACTAGTTTTTTGGAGTTGCAGACTTTGTCCCGTGATGTGTTGCTGTAGTGAAACCGAAGTTGGTGATAAAATTCCTGACTTCAATCGTTTTTTGTTTCTTTGGAGCCTCCTTTGTCTAACCATCCGTTTTCCCCTCAAGATGAATTGTTTATGCGCAGAGCGATGGAGCTTGCTGAGCAAGCAGAAGCTGAGGGGGAAGTACCTGTTGGCGCAGTGCTTGTCAAAGATGGTGAAATTATCGCTGAGGGGTGGAATCGCTCTATTGGTACTAATGACGCTACCGCACATGCTGAGATCCAAACGCTGCGTAAAGCAGGCCAAAAGCTAGAAAATTACCGCCTTCTGGATACGACGTTATATGTAACACTTGAGCCATGCCCAATGTGTGCCGGAGCCTTATTGCATAGCCGCGTTAAGCGGGTTGTTTTTGGAGCGCCAGATTTAAAAGCTGGAGCAGCAGGAACAGTGCTTAATTTGTTTGAAAGTCAAGCCGCTTACCATTACGCCTTAATTGAAAAGGGGCTGCTAGAAGATGAGTGCCGTACTCAGCTACAAGCGTTTTTTAAGCGCCGCCGAAAGGAAATTAAAGCGAAGAAGCAAGCACAAAAAGCATTAGAAAATGGAGAGAGCGAACAAGGTAGTAGGAGTAGTGAGGGCTAGCAAACACCTACAACGTGGTAGATGTTTGCTTGGACGCACTAGTGATTGACTAAATGTACAAAAACACGATTACGTGAACTTACTTTCTTTTTCATACATGTCAGTTTACGTTTACGTCGGATAGCAGCTACTGTGTTATTTAAACGCTTTGACTGCACTCTACGTCTTCTCATATTCAAAACCTCCTGCAGACAAGACTTTTACCAGTAAAGTGCGGCTCATCGATGCTTGGCAATAGGCTCGATAATCGCACTAAACATTGTATGGTTTAAACGTTCTTCATTTGACTTCTGCATTGCACAGAGCCAGCAAACAATTTCAATACGATGCTTAATAATAGGAGTGACGTTATTTCGGCAGAGTGTAGCCGAAAGCGCCGCTTCATCAAGTGAGCTAAACCATGTGGTTGTAAAGTAATCTGTTACAAAGCAATCAGTTTTACTAACGATGAAGAAAAGGCGACCAACCAAAGAAATGGTTGAGTGTGGTTGGTGTCACTCAGAATATTGGAGTCTAGATAAGTTTTCGTTAGGACTCAACAAAAATGACGAGCTTCATAGGCTCGTCATTTTTTAGTTTACCGCGGGTTTATTCTTCAATGCTTTCTTGTTCGGTGTCTTCTTCAACCGTGACGTCAGAAGCGCCAGAGACTTGTTCTACGACGGTCTCTACTGCGCCCGATATCAAAATGTCGGGGTTGAGCGGCGGAATCACTTGCAAGTCATCGCTATTCTCATCAATCGCTGGCTGTTGGCTGACATGACCAATGATGGATTGGTAGTAACGTCGAATATTTTCTACGTAATTACGCGCTTCATCGCCTCTGGCGTACCCATAGCGAGTTTGGCTGTAATAGCGCTTCTGACGCAGTAAAGGCAGCCTATCTTTTACATCGGCCCAAGCGTTCGGATCGCCACCTTGTGCTTTGGTGAGTCGTCGTGCGTCCATCATGTGGCCGTAACCAATATTGTATGAAGCTAACGCAAACCATATTTTTTCATGCTCGTTGATGCTATCAGGCACGCGACCTACAATGCGACGTAAGTACTCGACACCACCACGAACAGATTGCTCAGGGTCTAAACGGTTTGTTACCCCGACGCTTTTCGCTGTTGGCAGAGTAAGCATCATCATCCCCCTAACACCCGTTGGCGATTTTGCTGTTGGTTTCCAATGTGACTCTTGATAAGCCAATGCTGCAATTAATCGCCAGTCGAACTCTTCGCTGTATTTTTGGAATAAAGGTGCCCATTTAGGCAATTTGTCATCCAGAGCTCGAATGAATGCGCGAGTATCAACGTAGTCAAATGCTTCAATATGACCAATGTACTTTTCTTCGAGGGTGGACAGTTCTCCTGATTGTTTGATGTTACCGAAAAACTCTATCAGCATTGCATACAAGCTTTCGTCTTCAGAACGTCGAGTAAACCAAGACACAGGTTGATCTTCTGTAAGTTCGAACGCGAGCGCAAGATCGGGGTAAAGGCGTTGAGCTAGGGAAAGTTCCACCGAATCAGTCACAGTAAAACGTAACTCACCCTTCGATACGTATTTGAGTAAGTCTCTCGTGTCAGCATCACCAACAATTTCAAACTGAAGTTCTGGATACTGCTTCTTTAACGCTGTTAGGGTCGGAACATATTGCGATTGTTCAACGATCTTTAATGTTTGAGCGCCTGCATTTGTATCTTCGTCGGACTCGTCGTCTTTCGAGGCTTGGTATTCAATGAGTTGTTCGATATCACGTGGTCGAAGTTGCCCTTTTTTATATACCACTTGTTGGCTTACATAATAATAGGCAGGGCCTGGTCTAAATCGTTTGACTGCTTGTGACGTTTGATTTAAACCCGTAGCGATGATATCGATATCTCCTTTCTTAAGAGCAGGAAAAAGCTCAGCTTGGCGAAAGGCTGGTTTAATCTCGAGTTTGACGCCGAGCTGCTCCGCAAACTGACGCGCCAATTCGTAATCCAACCCTGCGGGACCATCGGGACCTATGTAGTAGGAAAGCTGATTGTTTAGCGTGCCAACACGAAGCACACCACGTTCTTGAATTTTTTCAAATTCACTTTTGGGCTCCGACTCAATCTGGCAAGCAGAGAGTAAAAGAACAGAAACTAAAATTAGAGCACTGCGCTTGAGCCGGTTGAAGTGACTTATTTGCATTAATAGGTACATCTTGGAAAATTTCTATTTGCCTTTATATCAAAGCGAGCTCATGGGGCAAAGTGAATCACACACTTATAACGTGACATTGTGTGTTTTATCGACATTTTAGTTGTAATTCAAATTTGACAAAAAAAATGACGCAAACGGTTGCTTTTGGTGTTACATCACAAAAACAATTACTATATAATGCGCTCGCAATGACGAGGTGGAATCGGCATAGGTTCGACAGGGCTTATTTTAAGTGTCTGAATTTATTCCAATATCACCTTAATCAATTGCATAAGAGACCTAAGCACATGAGAATTTTGCGTGGCTCCCCAGCTCTTTCTGAGTTTCGTGTTAATAAACTACTGGAACTTTGTCGTGAACAAGATCTGCCTGTAACTGGCATTTATGCCGAGTTTATGCACTTTGCCGATCTAAAGTCAGACCTTGATGACCAAGAGTTAGAAAAACTTGAAAAGTTACTAACTTACGGCCCAACCATCGAAGAGCATGAGCCTGAAGGTCTTCTACTTCTTGTCACGCCTCGTCCTGGCACTATCTCGCCTTGGTCTTCTAAATCTACCGATATCGCTGTTAACTGTGGTCTGGATAAAGTGAAACGTCTAGAGCGTGGTACGGCTTATTATGTCGAATCTTCAGTTGTTCTATCAGAAGCTCAAGCTGACGCTGTTAAAGCGTTAATTCACGACCGTATGATGGAAACAGTATTCACAGAATTTGAAGCCGCATCAGCATTATTTACTGTTGCAGAGCCTAAGCCTGTCGCACATGTTGATATCTTAGCTGGCGGTCGTCTTGCGCTTGAAGAGGCAAACGTTTCCCTTGGCTTGGCACTCGCAGAAGATGAAATTGATTACTTGGTAGAGAACTTTACTAAGCTTGGGCGTAACCCAAACGACATTGAATTGATGATGTTTGCTCAGGCGAACTCAGAGCATTGTCGCCACAAAATTTTTAACGCAGATTGGACTATCGACGGGGTAGATCAACCTAAGTCTTTGTTCAAAATGATCAAAAACACTTTTGAAACGACACCTGACTATGTGCTGTCTGCATACAAAGACAACGCAGCCGTTATGACAGGTTCTAAAGCGGGGCGTTTCTTCCCTGACCCTAAATCTCGTCAATACACGTACCACCATGAAGATACGCACATCTTGATGAAGGTAGAAACGCACAACCACCCAACGGCAATCTCTCCGTGGCCGGGCGCATCGACTGGCTCAGGCGGTGAAATTCGTGACGAAGGCGCGACGGGTATCGGCGGTAAGCCAAAAGCGGGTCTGGTTGGTTTTACAACCTCTAACTTACGTATTCCTGGTTTTGAACAGCCATGGGAAACCGACTTCGGCAAGCCGGGTCGTATTGTGAATGCGTTAGACATCATGCTTGAAGGTCCTCTTGGCGGCGCGGCATTCAACAACGAATTTGGTCGTCCAAATCTATTGGGTTACTTCCGTACTTACGAAGAAAAAGTCACTTCTCATGCGGGTGAAGAAATTCGTGGTTACCACAAACCAATCATGATTGCTGGTGGTATGGGTAACATCCGCGATGAACACGTACAGAAGAAAGAGATCCCTGTAGGTGCGAGCCTAATCGTACTTGGTGGTCCGGCAATGAACATCGGTCTTGGTGGTGGTGCGGCATCTTCCATGGCATCTGGTCAGTCAGCAGAAGATCTGGACTTCGCTTCGGTACAGCGTGAAAACCCAGAGATGGAACGTCGCTGTCAGGAAGTGATCGACCGTTGTTGGCAGTTAGGCGACGATAACCCAATCGCATTTATCCACGATGTGGGTGCAGGCGGTATCTCTAACGCATTGCCTGAACTTGTCGACGACGGTGAGCGTGGCGGTAAGTTCCAATTACGCGATGTACCAAACGATGAGCCGGGCATGAGCCCACTGGAAATCTGGTGTAACGAATCACAGGAACGTTACGTTCTAGCGGTAGCGCCAGAAAACATGGAAGCATTCGACGCCATCTGTAAGCGTGAACGCGCACCGTATGCAGTGGTGGGTGTGGCGACAGAAGAGCGTCATCTAACGCTAGAAGATTCTCACTTCGACAATACGCCAATCGATATGCCAATGGATATCCTGCTTGGTAAGCCACCGAAGATGCACCGTGACGCAACCACACTAAAAGTGGAAAGCCCTGCCATTGTTCGTGATGGTATTGAGCTTAATGAAGCGGTGGATCGCGTACTTCGTCTTCCTGCTGTTGCAGAAAAAACATTCCTAATTACTATCGGTGACCGAACAGTAACGGGTCTGGTTGCTCGTGATCAAATGGTTGGTCCTTGGCAGGTACCAGTAGCAAACTGCGCAGTAACAGCGGCAAGCTACGACACTTACCATGGCGAAGCAATGTCGATGGGTGAGCGCACGCCAGTGGCATTACTAGACTTTGGAGCATCGGCTCGCCTAGCCGTTGGTGAGTCACTAACGAACATTGCGGCAACAGACATCGGTGATATTAAACACATTAAACTGTCTGCGAACTGGATGTCTCCAGCGGGTCACCCAGGTGAAGATGCGGGTCTTTACGAAGCAGTGAAAGCGGTTGGTGAAGAATTGTGTCCTGCTTTAGGTTTGACTATCCCAGTTGGTAAAGACTCCATGTCGATGAAAACCAAGTGGGAAGAAAACGGCGAGAGCAAAGAAGTCACATCTCCACTGTCGCTAGTTATCACGGCATTTGGTCGTGTGGAAGACGTACGTAAGACCGTGACTCCACAACTACGCACTGACAAAGGAAATACTTCTCTAGTTCTTGTTGACTTGGGTAACGGCAAAAACCGCTTAGGTGCGACAGCATTGGCACAAGTATACAAACAGCTGGGTGACAAACCTGCTGACGTAGATAATGCAGAGCAGCTAAAAGGCTTCTTTGATGCAATGCAAGCGTTAGTAAGTGATGACAAGTTAGTGGCCTACCACGATAAAGGCGACGGCGGTCTGTTTGTTACACTGGCTGAGATGGCGTTCGCGGGTCACTGTGGCGTAAAAGCGAACATCGCAGAACTGGGTGACGATGCGCTAGCCGTTCTATTTAACGAAGAGCTAGGTGCGGTTGTTCAAGTTAAGAATGATGATCTAGATTCAGTTCTATCTACTCTGGCGGCAAACGGCTTAGAGGCATGCTCACATGTGATTGGTTCTGTTGAAGCTTCAGACGACTTTGTTATCACTTCTGGTGATGCAGTTGTGCTTGAACGTTCACGTACCGAACTACGCGTTATCTGGGCTGAAACAACGCATAAGATGCAAGGTCTACGTGATAACCCAGCGTGTGCAGACCAAGAGCACGAAGCTAAGAAAGACAACTCTGACCCTGGTCTAAACGTTAAGCTCAGCTTCGACGTAAATGAAGACGTAGCAGCACCGTACATTGCGAAAGGTGCTAAACCTAAGATGGCAATTCTACGTGAGCAGGGCGTTAACTCCCACGTCGAAATGGCAGCAGCGTTTGACCGAGCTGGTTTTGAAGCAACCGACATCCATATGAGCGATATCCTAACAGGCCAAGCGGTACTGGATGAATACCATGGCCTAGTAGCTTGTGGTGGCTTCTCTTACGGCGACGTACTAGGTGCGGGTGAAGGTTGGGCTAAGTCTATCCTGTTTAACGCACAAGCTCGTGAACAGTTCCAAGCCTTCTTCAACCGTGAAGAGACGTTCTCTTTAGGTGTATGTAACGGTTGTCAGATGCTATCAAACCTGAAAGAGCTGATCCCAGGTGCAGACTTGTGGCCACGTTTTGTGCGCAACGAATCTGAGCGTTTTGAAGCGCGCTTTAGTCTAGTTGAAGTTCAGAAATCTGATTCTGTATTCTTCGACGGCATGGTTGGTTCGCGTATGCCAATCGCGGTTTCCCACGGAGAAGGGCGTGTAGAAGTACGTGATGCAGAGCACCTAGCAGCGATTGAAGCATCAGGTACGGTTGCGGTTCGTTACGTGGATAACCTCGGTAACCCAACACAACAATACCCGAACAACCCGAATGGTTCGCCAAATGCGATTACCGGTTTAACAACAGCAGATGGTCGCGTAACTATCATGATGCCTCACCCAGAGCGCGTATTCCGCACAGTTGCAAATTCTTGGGCTCCGGAAGGTTGGGGTGAAAATGGCGCTTGGATGCGTATGTTCCAAAATGCTCGTAAGAATATCGGTTAATTAACCAAAGGTTAATCTAGCTTAAGTAAAGCGTTGGTTGAGAGAGCAGCGCTTTCTTTTTTCTTATCACTCTTTTTTCTTCGTCGCTCTTTCTAGTGACTTGGCGAAACGTTGCTTTGTTCTGCCTCTTCTTTGTCATCTATTATCTAGAGTAAAAAACTTGCAGCGTTTAGATTACTTTTATGCTCTAATACCGCGCTTACCAAGGGATGGTGTTAAACAGCTCAGCTTAGATGGAGTTATCAAGTTGACCGAATCCCTGATTGATCCCTAAATCCCTTAGGAAATGAAAGAAATGTCTAAGAATCCAAAATTTGCTATCCGCGTCACTGAAAAACGTAACGGCTGGAGCGCAGAAATCACTCGCCAAGTGACATCTCGTAAGACTGTAGTATCAAAGCGTGAAACAGGCTTTGACAGCGAAGAGAAAGCACAAGCTTGGGCTGAACAAGAACTGGCTGGGTTTATCCAAAACCAAGTGGTTCGTAACGAGCGTAAAGCAGCGCAACGTCAAGAGCGTGAAGCAGAACAACTAGCGGCAAAAGTTCGTAAAGAAGAAGCCCGCAAAGCACGTGAAACCGAAGTAGACACTGACGAAGAATAAGTTTAAATCGGTGAGATGGTGACGTTACCCATCAAACAAATAGTGAAAATGCCCTGAGTTTTGTCTCAGGGCATTTTTTATTTATATCGGCTAAAAACAATCCGATGATACGGACAGGCTAAACGTGCCGTCTTCAGGGGCTGCAAATTGTTTATTGCCAGGAAGAAGGTGAGGGTTATTAGCATAAGTGCGATGTGTCGATTTGACCTTTGCAGAATGTCTTTCCGGTAAATCAAAGTGTTGTAAGCCGTCAGATAGATCGTTTGCTTCACCGTAGTCGAAATGTGTTGCGACGTCTTTGGGCTGCTTGGCGTAACGACAGTGATCCGGCTTACCATCTTCGTGCCAAGTTAAAGAGTTAGTTTTTGCATCTAGATTCAGGTTGTTTGCTGTTGGCTGTGCGTAAAAATCTTCTGAAACTTGGTGCTTGCTTTGTTCTTGTAAGTAGTCTGCAATGTTCTCAGAAGCTTGCGCTAGGCTACCTACAGGGAAGAAGCAAATCAGAAGAAGCCGTGTTTTTAGATTGTTCATAATGTGTATGCAAGCAAAAGGAAATGATAATACTGATAAATAAAACGGCGTGCAATTATGGCCATTGGATACGATATAACAGGGCAGTTAATGTCTGCCCTGCATCTTTTAGGTATGGTTAGTATTGATAAGTGAGGTGCAGTTTGACTTCGCGACCAGGCGAAGGCACGCCATTAGATAGGTATGCTTCGTAGTAACGATCGGTTAAGTTTTTCACAACCGCGCCAACGCTCAAGCCTTCGACTTGTTGTATTTCCCA
Organism: Vibrio sp. Vb1026; assembly: GCF_033338745.1. Classification (NCBI taxonomy): domain Bacteria; kingdom Pseudomonadati; phylum Pseudomonadota; class Gammaproteobacteria; order Vibrionales; family Vibrionaceae; genus Vibrio; species Vibrio sp. Vb1026. The sequence continues at coordinate 72,783 of NZ_JAWOTH010000008.1, read as the reverse complement.
AACCACGTAAGCGTTTTGTAGCGTGTATTGCTCACTTGGCGATTTCACTTTTAAATTGTTACCGCTTGCCTTGGTTTTGGTTTGCGCATCATACCAACGGACTTCCCAGCCCGTACGTAAACCAGGAATCCATTCGTAACCTAAACCCAGATTAATGTTTAATGGCGGTACATCAGGATGATCATCATCTGAACCTGTAGAGTCAGATAGGCTACCTTTGTTTTTGCCGCGAATGTAACTTGCTGAGAAATTACTGTAGAAATCTTCAATCCGGTATTGTGAAATTAGCTCAAAGCCATAGTTTTTAAAGCCATCTAGGTTTGTATTCCAGCTTTGTAACTCAGTAGTATTTTTGTCGAGGTTTTCGCCCGTTCGTATATCAACTGTGTCGCTAACATCGTTATAGAACATAGTTAACTCTGTTGCGAGGTTATCGCGAGAGTTCACCAGCCCTTCCGTTAAGTTGATAACGCTTGCTTGATAAGCATGGATACGAGACACGTCCAGATTCAAAGCAGTAGCCGTAGCGGTAGCTCGCGCATATTGCACTGAGTAGATGTTATCAACGGTTGGTGCTTTTAAAGCGTAGGCGTAGGAGGCGTTTAAACGCGTATTATTGCTCGCATCAAAGTCGATATCCAAACGTGGGCTAAAGCCTTTATGCGTCGTTTCACCGTAGTTATGTCCGGCAGCTGGATCATTATAATCCGGCGCTGCGTTCCCTTTTCCTTCACTCTTGATGTATTCGTAACGCAGAGAAGGTGTGATTGTTAGGCGGTCTGTTGCTTGATAGTGATCAGCAATGTAAGCGGCATAAATTGACTGCGTGCCAGATGGTTCGTAGTAAGGGGTGTACCAACCGTAGTTTTTCGCTTCATTACTGTCGTATGATGCGTTGAATACCAACGAGTCTCTATCGGTTTTTTGATATTGAAGCCCAGTGACTAGAGTGTGGTCTCCGAATTGCGCTTGGTTAAACACATCAACGTAGTCACGCTCGTAACTCAGCCATGACTCATGACCGTAACTGCCAACAGAAACGAACATTTTCTCGAATGCTACGTCAGGGCGAACCCAATGACGATCGTTTTCGGAACGTGCCATTTTGATATTGAAATCAATATACGGGTTAGTCGGCATGTAGTGGTAAGAGATGGTTGTGGTGTTGTCCGTGTATTTGTTATCGACGGTGTAAGCGTATTGGGCTTTTTCTAATGAGCCGTATTTCTTGATATTGTATTCGGTGATGTTAGGCATTTTTCCGCGGCGGTTAGCCCAAGGTTTACGACCTTCATCTTTGTAGCGAGTATGGCTAATTTCAAACTCGTGATCGTTATTTTCATAACCGACCTTTACGAGCATGTTTTCTTGCTCATAACCTGAGTAATCTAGCGTTTCACCACCTCCGACTTTAATGTCATCAGAATCTTTTACCGAGCCATTCGCTAGAAAATAAAAACCAGTATCGTTTTTACCATAGAGTGTTAGCGTGTAGGCGTTCTCATCGCCGTTGGTGTTGTATGCACTTGAGATGCGAGCACCAAAGTTTCTTTCGCCGTACAGGAGATCATCGACACTTTTGGTTTTAATGCGAATGGAGCCACCAAACTTCCCGTTGAGTGCTCGATAGTCGTGCGCGCCCTTGATAATTTCTGCTTCGCCAATTAAGAACGGATCAAAAAAGAAGGTACCGTAGCGGTATTGTTGAAAGCCGATTGGAGCGCCATCGACAAAGACGGCGATATCGCTTGGATCATCAAAACCACGAATGTTAATACGTTCGCCACCAGAACGACCGCCACCATCTATTGATGCACCGGGAACGGCATCGATCATTGAGGCAAAATTAGAGTACTGTTGCTCTTCAATCTCTGACCAATTAATGGTGGTTTGCGCAGGCTCAGCAATGGTAATAGGTTTGGCATAACGAACGCCTATGACTTCAAGCTCTTCATTTGGCGCTGTCTCGGCATATGAATAAAGAGGGAAGAGCAAAGCCAGTGAAATGAGATTTACTTTGAGTGGATGACTTTTTAATCGTTTCATATTGATGATTTATAGTGTTTTTATGAAGCTCGGATTATAAGAACATTATTACGATTAATAAATGATAATGAGATTAATTATCAAATGTGTTTTTGCGACGGATTGTAAAGTTTTTTATCCATTCGTGGAAACTACGATAAGTATCGTTAGCGTACATAAAACAAAAAGCCCAGCATCATGGACGCTGAGCTTATTGGCTTTAAACAAGATAGTGCGAGCACTGTTGCTCCTTTTGAGCTAATCAGGCGCCTACTTGGTAGGAATTACTGAGTTTCTAACGGGATCTGTCCGGTAGTCAGTGGCTCGACATCGAACTCGGTCAGTCCTTCAATGTAACTTTCAACGGCTTGTTCTACCGAATCATCACCTTGGTTGAAGTAAGCGAGGTGGAAGATCGCATCGCCTTCATTAACCAGTGGCAAAGTTTGTTGACCGATCACCAAGCCACGCTTTGGCGCTTTGAGCTCTACCTCATCATGTCCAAGAGGAGAGCTGATATAGGCGAGAGTTTCACCCTGTTCCACTTTGTCTCCCAGATTAACGACAGTACGCAAAATACCGTTACCTGACGCACGAACCCAGCTGGTGGACTTCGCTATGATAGGCTCAGGCAGCTTTTTTCGGCTAGCGCGCAGCATGCCAATGGCTTGCATTACACGCCGAACCCCGAGTACACCAGCGCTGATTGACAGTGGATCAAAACGCAATGCTTCGCCAGCCTCGTAGGTTAGCACGGGGATATCACATTTTTCTGCTTCACTGCGTAAAGAGCCATCACGCAATGCTGAATCAACAATCACTGGCGTCGCAAACGCCTGAGCAATACGCAGAGTTTCTGGGTTGCTTAAGTTTGCGCGAATCTGTGGCAAGTTCGTGCGGTGAATGGCCCCAGTGTGCAGATCCAAAATGTAGTCACAACGTTTGGCTATGTTGTTAAAGAAGCCGTGTGCCATTCGAGATGCAAGCGCGCCTTTTTCACTGCCAGGAAAACAACGGTTGAGATCTCGTCGATCGGGCAAGTACCGTGATTTATGGATGAAACCAAAAACGTTAACGATAGGTACTGCAATGACAGTGCCTTTCAGTTTTTGTGGATCCAGTTGGTTAATGATCTGACGAACGATTTCTACGCCATTAAGCTCATCACCATGGATAGCAGCATTCACCATTAACACAGGCCCTTCTTGTTTCCCATGGATGATTTCCACGGGAATAGATAAAGGCGAATGTGTGTATAGCTTCGCTGCTTCAAATTCGATCTCTAATCGTTGTCCTGGTTGTATTTGATGCCCTAAGAGCTCAAACACTTTGCTTTTTTTACTTCTGGCCATAAACCATCTCTGTCAAATGCGTTATCAGCAATGTAACAATTGCTGCAAAATCGCACTAATCATTCTCATTAAGGACACGACAAATTACTTTAATCGTCATGCGCGAAACCTCAGCATGTGTGAAGTTTTTGTTTTCAATATGATCTTTTCTATCAGTTTAATACATAACGAGAGGTACAGAAGGAAGAGCAATCATAGGCTTAAAAAATGTGACTGTATTAAAAATAATACTGATAATGAGGGACAAAAAAACGGACTTTTAACCCTACTTTTTATCCGATAATATCCGCGCCGAATTTGAGGTCTAACATTTCTAACTAGAGGTTTTGATGAAAAAGGCAATTGCTAAAATTGGTGCATTGACTGCTGTAGCAGTTTCACTTTCAGGTTGCGTTGGCAGTAATGCCGTGACAGGTTATGTCATGGGGTTTAACTTGAAAGCTGTAGATAACCGTTACGCTCGAGGTGGTCTAAACATGCTTTTAGCACCTGTTTATGGTGTCGCAATCGCAGCGGACTACATCGTGTTTAACTCTCTAGAGTTTTGGACGGGTAAGAACCCTTTAAATGGTAAGCCACATATCTTCGATACAAAGATGGATACTTACATTGATGTAAACCACCAGTTAGATAAATCGTTAACGACGGCGCCAATTGCACCGTTAGCGAATAACCGTGTTATTGAGCAGGGCCATATGCAGCAAATCGATGAGAATACTGTTCAAATGGATATTACTTACAATAACGGCGAGAAGGCGACACTCATGGGTGTGCGCGATGGTGAGTTTGTCACTTACTACATTGATGGCGAGGTCGTTGCACAAACCTCAATGGATGAGCTAGCTGCTTATACGCAAAATAGCGTGTAAATTGGTCCAGCCAAACAAAAAAGGGTGCCGTAAAGCACCCTTTGTTGTATTTCGTGATTGAATTACGCTTTCTCTGGAATTGCCTCTAGAAGCGCTACCATCTGATCCCAGTACAACTGAACAGTATCAATCTTCACTTTCTCATCTGGTGAGTGAGGGAATTTTATTGTTGGACCGAAAGAAACCATATCCATGTGTGGGTATGGTTCTTTAAATAGGCCACACTCAAGACCAGCATGGATGACCATGATGTTCGGCTTATGACCGTAAATGCCTTCATACATATCACGGAAAATTGCCATGATCTCGGAATCTGCATCTGGCTTCCAGCCAGGGTAAGCACCTGAGAACTGAATTTGTGCGCCTGCTAATTCAGCAATTGAACGTAGCATACTCTCAACTTGGCTGCGGCCAGAGTCAATCAAAGAGCGAATCAGACACAAAACTGTCACTTTATTTTCTTCAGTAGTGATCACGCCAACGTTCAGTGACGTTTCGACCACACCTTCAATTTCGTCGCTCATGCGCATGACACCATTTGGACAAGCGTTAAGTGCGGCAATGAAGCGTTGCTGATCGGCGATTGAAAATACTTGTGCGTCACTAGCAAGCAATTCATTAAAGGTTACGATACCTGTTTCGATTTTACCCAGCTCAGTTTTAAGCAGATCAGTGTAGTGATCGAACAACTCTGAAAGTTTGTCTTGGTTTTCAGCAGGAAGAGCGACAGTGACAAACGCTTCGCGAGGGATTGCATTACGTAAGCTACCACCACGGAATTCTACCAAACGTAAATCAAGCTCTTGCGCATGACCGGCGAGGAAACGACCAAGTAATTTGTTGGCATTACCGCGACCTGTGTGAATGTCACAACCTGAGTGACCACCTTTTAGGCCTTTCAGCGTCAGTTGGCGTGTTACGAAACCTGCAGGTGTTGCTTCTCGAGAAATATCGAAAGTCATGGTGCCATCAACACCACCGGCGCAACCCATGTAGACTTCGCCTTCTTGTTCAGAGTCTGTGTTTAGAAGGATCTCACCTTCTAACCAACCAGCCTCAAGACCAAATGCGCCAGTCATGCCTGCTTCTTCATCAATCGTCAGCAGAACTTCGATTGGGCCGTGCTTAATGTCTTTAGATGCCAATACAGCAAGGCAAGAAGCCATACCAATCCCGTTATCTGCACCAAGCGTCGTGCCTTTCGCCGTTACCCATTCGCCATCGATGTAAGGTTGGATTGGATCTTTGGTGAAGTCGTGTTCGGTGTCTTCGTTTTTCTGCGGCACCATGTCGATGTGTGCTTGAAGTACAACAGCTTTCTTATTTTCCATTCCAGGTGTCGCGGGCTTTTTGATGAACACGTTACCGGTTGGATCACGGCGAACGTCAAAGCCTTGCTCTGTTGCCCAGTTGATAATGTACTGTGCTAATGCTTCTTCATGTTTAGATGGGTGAGGGATAGAACAAATCTTATCGAAAAACTGCCAAAGTGGAGCAGGTGATAAGGTACTGATCTCAGAATGGAACTCAGACACGGAGGACTCCTTTTGATGTGCTTTGCCAAATATATACCGTAAAAATATTGTCGAGATAGCATTAAATGCTAGACGATTTGGCCTTCAAATTGCCGTTTAGCATACCACCAGATAAGGAGTACGAGTAGTCGCGTGCACAAGGATTTCTCTCAGAACTGTCACAGTTTGTGAACACAATAACAGGCACTATGTGTTCTTTATCATACATTCTGAAAGTGGCTTTATTTTTTAATTCACAAAACTGTAATTTAATTACATTTAAACTTTGATGAAGGTCAATTTATATATTTTTTGTGATTCTAGTCACTAAAATACTTGTAATTAAATTTCTTGGTGGTATATTTGTAACCAGCTTCTGAGAGAAGAATGAAATGCTCAAAGGATGAGTCCGTTTTATCGCCTCCAAGGAACCGAGAAATCAACGAATGTTTAATTGATTTAAAAGGTGATAGTTATGAAAGGTTTACCAAGTACAATGTTCTGGAATAGCAAGTCTGTTTACACCGGCAACTTTGTATACCCAACAAGCTTTGGCTACTAAGTGAAGTCAACGCATGTGACTCGAACAGTTTGTTCACCCCTATAAATTGGAATTTTTTTTCAGTGATAGTGCTGACATGATTCGCCGCCACCCAAATTGGGTGGCGTTTTTTTATCTCCACTTTTTCTTTCTGACACATTTCTGCCATCAAGGCTGGGTTCTATTCTCTGTTCTTCAGTTTTATCGACTTCCCCGTCAAATCCACCTAGATATGACGCTTAAAACGCCCAGTTTCTATTTGAAAGTTTAGTACATTGTTCAGTTTTTATTCTGTTGTTGGGTTCTGAGCAATAATTATTAGTTGTTGTTTTATAAGAATATATTTTCTGTTTTGCTTTTAAGAATTAGCGAATGGGTTTCATATCCAAAGAAAAAAATCGCATTAGAGTGAAGATTCTATCTAGAATTTGCTATTTGATAACTTTATAATTCCCGCCAATCGATTACGCAACCGTTTACTTTTTACCTTTACAGGATTCGATCATGCTCGAGAGGCTTTTTAAGCTCAGTGACAATGGCACAAATGTGCGCACTGAGATCATTGCAGGTGTTACCACCTTCCTAACCATGGCTTACATTATTTTTGTAAACCCAGCGATCCTGTCGGATACCGGTATGGACCGTGGTGCCATTTTTGTTGCAACTTGTCTTGCGGCCGCTATCGGCTGTTTCATCATGGGATTTGTTGCCAACTACCCAATTGCACAAGCACCAGGAATGGGGCTGAACGCATTTTTCACTTACTCTGTTGTGTTGGGAATGGGCTATACGTGGCAAGTTGCGTTAGCGGCGGTGTTTGTTTCAGGCCTGCTGTTTATTCTTTTGAGTATATTTAAGATCCGTGAGTGGATTATTAACTCGATCCCGCATTCTCTTCGAACTGGTATTTCAGCCGGTATCGGTCTTTTCTTAGCATTTATCGCATTAAAAAATGCAGGCATCGTCGTTGATAACCCCGCGACATTAGTTTCTATGGGAGACATCACATCATTGCCATCTGTATTGGCTGCGATTGGTTTCTTCCTTACTATCGCGCTTGTTCACCGTGGTGTGAAAGGTGCGGTGATGATCGCCATTCTTGGTGTTACAGCGCTTGGCCTTCTATTTGGTGATGTGCAGTGGAGCGGCATTATGTCAACGCCACCAAGCATTGCACCCACTTTCATGCAACTGGATTTCTCTGGTTTGTTTGAAGTTGGCATGATTTCCGTTGTGTTTGCTTTCCTATTTGTCGATTTGTTTGATACCGCAGGTACGCTAGTTGGCGTTTCTCAAAAAGCAGGCCTCACGGATGAGAATGGCAACATCCCGCGTTTAAACAAAGCGTTACTTGCAGACTCAACGGCAACGTCAGTAGGTGCACTACTTGGTACCTCAAACACCACATCTTACATTGAGAGTGTTTCTGGTGTGGCGGCTGGTGGTCGTACTGGTCTAACAGCAGTGGTTGTTGGTGTGCTCTTCCTACTTGCTCTATTGTTTTCACCACTAGCAGGTATGATCCCTGCTTATGCAACATCCGGCGCTCTGTTCTATGTCGCGATTTTGATGTTGTCTGGGCTGGTAAGCATTGATTGGCGTGACCTAACGGAAGCATCACCAGTTGTTGTGACTTGTTTGGTGATGCCGTTAACGTTCTCGATTGCAGAGGGTATTACGTTAGGCTTTATCGCGTACTCGGCGATCAAATTATTCAGCGGCAAGGGCCGTGAAGTGTCGATGAGTGTGTGGGTGATGTCTGCCATCTTCATCGTCAAATACCTCGTCGGTTAATTTCTCGAGCAAAAAGCCAGTGTGGATTTATTCACGCTGGCTTTTTCTTTTTTCACGTTGTTCACTTAAGACGGTTTTTCTGCGGAATAGGCAGAGAATTTTGATATCACCGTTGGTATTAGCGGTGTGTTTCGGTAGAATAATCGTTTGCGCAGCTTGAAATCCTCATCTCCATACGTTTTTGGAGAGGTCAGTGAGCATTCCGCTTTTGAGTGAGTTCACTAGATTTTGAGGATGCATATTTTCAAATTATTAGGTTATTACAATGAGTAAAAAATTCATTATCACTTGGGATGCAATGCAGACTTACTGCCGTGAACTGGCTGAAAAACAAATGCCAGCTGAGCAATGGAAAGGGATTTGGGCGGTAAGCCGCGGTGGTTTGGTTCCTGGCGCTATCTTGGCTCGTGAACTGGGTATTCGTTACGTTGATACAATCTGTATTTCAAGCTACGACCATGATCATCAGCGCGATATGACGGTACTAAAAGCACCTGAAGGCGATGGTGAAGGTTACCTAATCGTTGAAGACCTAGTAGACAGTGGTGATACGGCGCGCAAACTACGTGAGATGTATCCAAAAGCGAAGATGATCGCTGTGTGTGCAAAACCTTCAGGCAAAGCGTTGCTAGATGATTATGTGGTAGATATCGCGCAAGACACTTGGATTGAACAACCTTGGGATATGTCAATCCAGTACGCTGAGCCTGTAAACCGCAAGCAAAAATAAACGCTATTAAAGAATATTGAGAAATGCCCCTGTATAGGGGCATTTTTTTTATTATCATAACAACTCATGCTAATAGCCTAAGGTTCTTCCTATGTCTGAAGACGTCAGTAAAAATCTTTCCGAAACTTTGTTCGTGAAACATAAGCAAGCAAAAGAAACCTCTGCGCTTACCCAGTACATGCCGACCAGTCAAAAAATACTTGATGAGCGAGAGGCGCAGGGTGATCGTGCTTGGTATCGTCATTTGCGCCGCTTGCAATGGGCTTGGCAAGGGTTGTCTCCGATAGAGATGGAAGGTGTGCTTTCTAAAATCGCTTCTTCTTCCCACTCTCGAACCAATGATGATTGGTTAGACACCGTAATGGGATACCACAACGGCAACTGGACATTTGAGTGGATTAAGCTCGGCATGGAGCATCAGAAGCGTTCAAATGAAATGCAAGGTGAGGAGGCCGCCGATGAACTCTTCACTGCTTCTTTGTGTTTTAGTATCGCAGGCTACCCACATCTGAAGAATGATAATTTGGCCTTGCAGGCTCAAGTGCTGGCAAACAAAGCGTACTCTGACGGCGCAGAGAAGACCAAGTACACCATCAAGCAAATTGAAGTGCCTTACCAAAATCGCAAAATCATCGCGAACCTTCATTTGCCAAGAACCGACAAGCAACTGCCTGTGGTGATGGTGAGCGCTGGTCTCGATACGTTACAAACCGACATGTGGCGTTTGTTCCGCAATCATCTTGCACCGCGAGATATTGCAATGTTGACGGTCGACATGCCTTCGGTGGGGCACAGTTCTCACTGGCCTTTGACTGAGAACTCAAGCTGTCTGCACCAAGCGGTACTAAATGAGCTGTATTCATTGCCTTGGGTGGATCATCACAAAGTGGGGTTAGTTGGATTTCGTTTTGGTGGTAATGCCATGATCCGACTCTCTTTTGTTGAGCAAGAGAAGATCAAAGCTTGTGTAGCCCTCGGCGCACCCGTACATGATATTTTTACTTCCCCTGAGAAGCTGCAAAAAATGCCGAAGATGTATCTGGATCTGTTGGCTTCTCGCTTAGGGAAAAGCGCGGTTGATATTAATAGCATGGCGGGCCAGATGATGGCCTGGTCATTGAAGGTTCAGGGCTTCTTGAGCAGTAGAAAAACTAAAGTACCTATTTTAGCTTTGAGCCTTGAAGGCGATCCGGTGTCTCCACACAGTGATAACCAACTCGTCGCGCTGTTTAGCCAGTATGGCAGAGCGAAAAAAATCAGTTCCAAAACGATTACAAAAGGATATGAGCAATCCCTCGATTTAGCCATAAAGTGGCTAGAAGATGAATTATTAGGGTGACAATTCTCCTAAATTAGTTAAAAGTGATATATCTGAGCAAAAAATAAGCTCATGATAATTAAAAATAATAATCATTCTTGGGTGTTTACTTTTAACTATGAAAACGGAGATTCATATGTCAGAGACGACTCAGGGCCCGACTCACTTTCGCTTGATGTCAAAGTTGAAGGCGATAGGGCCTTACCTGCGCGAACCACAATCGCAAGAAGGGCGCTATTATTTTGATTGTTTATCTGTATGTGTAGACGACAAAAAATCGCCTGAGAAGCGTGAATTTTGGGGCTGGTGGATGGATTTGGAATCCATCGAGGGAGGCTTTACTGCTAAATATCATATTGGCAAGTACAACAAAGAAGGGCAATGGGTATCTGAAGCCCTTCCCAAAAAAGTGGTAGAGGAAGTGTATCTCACGCAGAGCACATTCCATCAAAAGCTGGTTGATACTTTAGAAGAACACTTCAAATTAGAAGTCGAATATCACACGGAGTCTTTCGATTTCGCTTAATTTGGTTGTTTTCATTTAATACCAAACAAAAAGGTGCGAAAACGCACCTTTTCTCTTGTTAATTCCCTATTTGATTGTTAAAACATCCTCTCTTTATTTGTTTTTCACTTCAGAAGACATCATGACAACGAATCAACAAAATGCAGTTGTTTCACAACCACAAACTGTCGTTGTGAAACTGGGTACAAGTGTGCTGACAGGCGGCACACTGGCACTCGACCGTGCACACATGGTTGAGTTAGCACGCCAGTGTGCTGAGCTTAAAAAACAAGGCCATTCAATCGTAATGGTTTCGTCTGGTGCGATTGCAGCAGGCCGTGAGCATCTTGGTTACCCCGCATTGCCCAACGAGATGGCGAGTAAGCAGTTACTTGCCGCGGTGGGGCAGAGTCGCTTGATTCAAACATGGGAGTCTTTGTTTGGTATTTATGGTATCAAGATCGGCCAAATGCTACTAACCCGTGCCGATTTAGAAGATCGTGAGCGATTCCTTAACGCGCGTGACACTATTAATGCGCTCGTTGCGAACGATATTGTTCCTATCGTAAACGAAAATGATGCCGTTGCGACTAGCGAGATTAAAGTTGGCGATAACGACAACCTTTCCGCTTTGGTAGGCATTTTATGTGGTGCAGATAAGCTCTTGCTTTTAACGGACCAAAAAGGTCTGTTTACTGCTGACCCTCGTAGAGATCCGAACGCAGAGCTTATCAAGGAAGTAAAAACCATCGACGATACGCTGCGTAAAATCGCAGGTGGAAGCGGTACAACATTGGGTACTGGTGGTATGGCAACGAAGCTGCAAGCCGCAGACATCGCTCGCCGCGCAGGTATAGAGGTTATTATTGCTGCTGGTAGTGCGCCGAATGTTATCTTTGACTCTTTAAGTGCTGAACCTCAGGGCACGCGCTTCCTACCTTGCGCTGAAGCCTTAGAGAACCGTAAACGCTGGATTCTAGCGGGACCTGCGGCATCGGGCGACATCATTATTGATGATGGTGCAGTCAATGCTGTGGTCGGCAAGGGCAGTAGCCTACTTGCTAAAGGGGTCATCAAAGTTAGTGGTGACTTCGCACGAGGCGAAGTGGCGCGTGTAACAAACGCTCACGGTAAGTTGGTGGCTCGTGGCATCAGCGCCTACTCAAGTGATGACCTAACTAAAATTACGGGTAAGCACAGTAAAGATATCATCTCTATTTTGGGTCATGATTATGGCTCTGAGGTGATTCACCGCGATGATTTGGTCGTCATTCAGGAATAGAATTAGAGGGAAGCAAAGTGGATTTAACGAATATGGGTAAAGCTGCTAAAGATGCAGCTTTCGAATTAGCGACAGCGTCAACTGCGCAAAAAAACCAAGCATTAGCCATCATTGCTGATGAGCTAGAAGCAAACTCTGCTGCTATTTTGGCGGCAAACGCTAAAGACATCGAACTTGGCCGTGAAGCGGGTTTAACCGATGCGCTGCTCGATCGCCTTTTGCTTAATGAAGAACGATTGACTGCAATTGCGAATGATGTTCGCAACGTCATTAGCTTGAACGATCCTGTAGGCAGCGAAATAGACAGTAAGGTACTGGAAAATGGGATGTCACTGTCTCGTCGTCGCGTGCCGCTTGGTGTCGTGGGCGTAATTTATGAAGCGCGTCCAAACGTAACCATTGATATCGCAGCGTTGTGCTTGAAAACCGGCAACGCAAGCATTTTACGTGGTGGCAAAGAGACCTTTTTCTCGAATATGGAATTAGTGAAGGTTATTCAGTCTGCGCTCGCAAAGGCGAACCTTCCAGCCGCTTCTGTGCAGTACATTGAAAAACCAGATCGTGAGCTTGTTTCTCAATTGCTTAAGTTGGACGATTACGTCGACATGATCATTCCACGCGGTGGTGCTGGCCTACACAAAATGTGTAAAGAAAACAGCACGATTCCGGTGATTATTGGTGGCTTTGGTATCAGTCATATCTTTGTCGACGAATCCGCTGATCTAGAGAAATCCCTGAATGTGGTTGAGAACTCTAAAGTTCAACGTCCATCTGCGTGTAACTCATTAGATACGCTGCTCGTGCATGAAAAAATTGCAGCGCAATTCCTACCAATGATCGTAGAGCGCATGAACGATAAAGTGACCTTCGTGACAGAGCCTAAGGCAAAAGCACTGATGCCTCAAGCAACACAAATTCGCGATGCTGTTGAAGGTGACTTTGATACGGAATGGTTGAGCTACACTCTTGGTGTAAAAGTTGTGTCTGATGTGAAAGATGCCATTGATCATATGCGTGTCCATAACGCGAGCCACTCAGATGCGATCATGACCAATAGCTTGGAAAACTCAGAGCTGTTCATCAATTCTGTCGGTTCGGCGGCGGTTTATGTGAATGCTTCAACGCGCTTTACAGACGGTGCGCAATTTGGCCTTGGCGCAGAAGTCGCAGTATCTACGCAAAAGCTACATGCACGCGGTCCGATGGGCTTAGAAGAGCTAACTAGCTACAAGTGGGTTGGTAAAGCGAACTACTTAGCACGCAGTTAACACATTCGACGAGATCTTGAGTGAAAAAGGGGCCTTTGCGCCCCTTTTTGTTTTGTCTAACATACCAATTCCGCTACACTACATGAGCTTTTATTTCGGTTTGAAAGCGTTATACCCAAATAGCTTTAATAGAGTCCGTATAACCATGAACGCGTGGTTATCCGTGATTGCTCATGAGGTTATTTTGGTATAGATATGGAGGTGATATGCATTGTCCTTTTTGTTCCGAGAACGATACCAAAGTTATTGATTCCCGCTTAGTGGCTGATGGCCATCAAGTTCGACGTCGCCGTCAGTGCTTGGCGTGTAGCGAGCGTTTCACTACGTTTGAAAGCGCAGAGTTAGTGATGCCTAAAGTGATCAAATCGAATGGCAACCGTGAACCATTTGATGAAGATAAAATGGTTGGCGGTATTCAACGCGCTTTAGAGAAACGCCCAGTGAGTGCCGATTCTATAGAGTTAGCGATCAGTATGATCAAATCACAACTGCGTGCGACGGGTGAGCGAGAGGTTCCGAGTGAAATGATTGGTAATTTAGTCATGGACCAGCTCAAAGAGCTCGATAAGGTGGCTTACATTCGTTTCGCTTCCGTTTACCGCAGCTTTGAAGATATTCGCGAGTTTGGCGAAGAGATTGCCCGCCTAGAAGACTGAGTAGCTCATGACTCAACACACTCTTGAAAGAGCGTTTTCTGATTTAGATTTCGCCATGATGTCACGAGCTATCAAGTTAGCGAAACGTGGCATTTATACCACCGCCCCTAATCCAAATGTAGGGTGTGTCATCGTTCGTGATGAAGAAATTGTCGGTGAAGGTTATCACCATCGTGCTGGTGAGCCGCATGCCGAGGTGCACGCGATGCGCATGGCGGGTGAAAAAGCAGTTGGTGCAACCGCTTATGTGACGCTAGAACCTTGCTCTCATTACGGCCGTACACCGCCATGTGCCGAAGGGCTGATTAAAGCCAAAGTGGCACGTGTGGTTTGCGCCATGGTAGACCCAAACCCGAAAGTTGCAGGTCGCGGCATCCAGATGTTACGTGATGCCGGAATTGAAGTACAAATCGGCTTGTTAGAGCAAGATGCCCTTGCCCTTAACCCTGGTTTTATAAAGTACATGCGTACAGGCATGCCGTTTGTTCAATTAAAAATGGCAGCCAGTTTGGATGGGCAAAGCGCACTCAGTAATGGTCAGAGCCAATGGATCACCTCCCCAGCGGCCCGCCAAGATGTGCAGCGTTATCGAGCGATAAGTGGTGGCATTCTTTCTACTAGCAAAACGGTGATTGATGATAATGCATCACTCAATGTGCGCTGGGATGACTTACCTAATAGTGTTCAAGCGCAGTATTTACAAGAAGAGCTTCGTCAACCAGTACGTGTAATCTTAGACCGTCAGAACCATTTAACTGATGCGCTCAAGCTGTTCCATACCGATGGAGAACGAGTTATTGTTCGCTCTGATGGAGACTGTATCCCTCTATTGGACAGCGCTGACCAAATTGACTTATCAACGACATTAAAACGTATCTCGGATGAGCACCACATCAATCACTTATGGGTTGAAGCTGGAGCTACGCTAGCGAGTGCGATGATAAAGGCTAATCTTGTAGATGAGCTCATTGTTTACCTTGCGCCAAAACTCATGGGCAGCGATGGTCGGGGGCTTATCGGTGCTTTAGGGTTAAGCGCTATGGCTGACGTCATAGATTTAAACATTACAGACGTTCGTATGGTTGGGGTAGACATTCGCATCACCGCCACCATAAAACGTAATGAAATTAGATAAGAAATAGTATGTTTACAGGAATAGTAGAAGCAGTGGGCAAGTTAGCTGCGATTACGCCGAAGGGCGAAGACATCACCGTCACGGTTGAAACGGGTACGCTTGATATGTCAGACGTTAAGTTAGGCGATAGCATTGCGACCAATGGTGTTTGCTTAACGGTAGTTGACTTCGGAAGCCACTATTACAGTGCTGATCTGTCATTAGAAACCTTGAAGAAAACTGGGTTTGCTGATTACCAAGTAGGCGATAAGGTGAATCTAGAAAAAGCCATGTTGCCAACAACGCGATTGGGTGGACATATCGTTTCTGGCCATGTCGATGGGGTTGGTGAAATTGTCGAACGCAATTCAGTTGGCCGTGCGATAGAGTTTTGGGTTGCAATGCCTGCGGAAATTAGCAAGTACGTTGCAGAGAAAGGCTCGATTACTGTTGATGGTATTAGCCTAACCGTCAACGACTTACGTAAAAATGCTTTTAAGCTGACGATCGTTCCTCATACGAGTGAAGAAACTACGATTGACCAGTTTCAAGTGGGGCGCAAAGTCAACTTAGAAGTTGATGTACTTGCGCGTTATATGGAGCGTTTACTGCAAGGACAACAAGAAGATAAGGCCGAGTCTCGTATCACGATGGACTTTTTACAGCAAAACGGTTTTGCATAAGTCTTGGGAGTGGCTGCGTGAGGCATGCGATAAAGAGCAGACTCACAGAACACCGCGAGATTCATTGACTTGCTTAATGCAAAGCTCAAACTATTGACCTAACTAGCATTCACTGCAACGTAATTTTTCATTGCTGTCGCAATAACAAATTTAGAATAACGGGATAACAGACTATGCCAATCAGTACGCCACAAGAAATTATTGATGATATTCGCGCAGGCAAAATGGTCATCCTCATGGATGATGAAGACCGCGAGAATGAAGGTGACTTGATCATGGCTGCCGAGCATATTACGCCGGAAGCCATCAACTTTATGGCAACCTATGGCCGTGGCCTGATTTGTTTAACCATGACCAAAGATCGTTGCGAAAGTCTAGGTCTGCCACCAATGGTGCAAGACAATAATGCGCAATACACCACCAACTTTACTGTTTCGATTGAGGCAGCAGAAGGGGTAACGACTGGTATTTCAGCCGCAGATCGCGCACGTACCGTTCAAGCAGCAGTCGCGCCAAACGCTAAAGCTGCGGATTTGGTGCAGCCTGGTCACATCTTCCCTCTCGCAGCTCAAGACGGCGGTGTACTGACTCGCGCAGGTCACACTGAAGCAGGCTGTGATTTGGCTCGTCTTGCTGGTTTAGAGCCAGCATCGGTGATTGTTGAGATCTTAAATGACGACGGCACCATGGCTCGTCGCCCAGATCTAGAGATCTTTGCAGAGAAGCACGGTATTAAATTGGGCACTATTGCCGACCTAATTGAGTACCGCAATAACACTGAGACAACGATTGAACGTGTGGCAGAGTGCAAGCTACCGACAGAGTTTGGCGAGTTCACGTTAGTCACTTACAAAGACACCATTGATAACCAAGTGCACTACGCAATGTGCAAGGGCGATTTGAAAGAAAAAGCGCCACTGGTTCGCGTTCATCTTCAAGACGTTTTTACCGACTTACTACGTAGCGATCGTAATGCAGAGCGCAGCTGGACACTAGATAAGGCAATGAAACGCATTGGTGAAGAAGGCGGTGTGCTGGTTGTTCTTGGCCATGAAGAATCGACCGATCTACTTATTCATCGCGTGAAGATGTTCGAAGCGCAAGACAAAGGTGAAGCCCCAACGCTTGCTAAAAAACAAGGCACGTCTCGCCGTGTTGGCGTTGGTTCACAGATTCTTGCGGATCTCGGTGTACATGATATGCGCCTTCTGTCATCGACCAACAAAAAGTACCACGCGTTAGGTGGTTTTGGTCTGAACGTTGTTGAGTACGTCTGCGAGTAACAACCGAACAATAAGTTCCTAGTCTTTGACGTGCTTAACTCGTCAATGGCTAGGAACCGGTGATTTGCCTCCAATTTCCATTAGATATTGCTCACAAATTTGTGCTAGAATCCGGCGATTCTCACTTGATGAACATATTTCACTTATAAATAGAGTTAAAGGAAAGCTTATGAAAGTGATCGAGGGTGGCTTCCCAGCGCCAAATGCAAAAATTGCTATCGTTATTTCTCGTTTCAACAGTTTTATTAACGAAAGCCTACTTTCTGGTGCGATCGATACACTAAAGCGTCACGGACAAGTAAGCGAAGACAACATCACGGTTGTGCGTTGTCCAGGTGCCGTAGAACTACCTCTAGTAGCTCAGCGTGTTGCTAAAACTGGCAAATTCGACGCTATTGTTTCTCTAGGGTCTGTTATTCGCGGTGGAACGCCTCACTTTGACTATGTTTGTAGTGAAATGAACAAAGGTCTAGCACAAGTGTCTATGGAATTCAGCATTCCAGTAGCATTTGGTGTTTTGACTGTTGATACGATCGATCAAGCGATTGAACGCGCAGGAACCAAGGCTGGTAATAAAGGTGCAGAGGCTGCACTAAGCGCACTTGAAATGATTAATGTACTATCTGAAATTGATTCCTAATGGGGGCCAGTGTGAAACCAGCCGCACGTCGTAACGCACGTCAATTCGCTCTACAGGCGATCTACTCATGGCAAATTACTAAAGAGAATGTTGCCAAGATTGAAGAACAGTTTTTGTCTGGCGACAAATACGATGAAGAAGAACTTCATGCATCTGAGCCAGCGCTTGCTGCTCCAGAGACAGACGTAGCTTACTTCCGTGAACTATTAAGCGGTGTTGTACTTAGCCACGCTGAGCTAGATAGCAAAATTCGTCCATACATCTCTCGTCCTATGCAGGATTTAGATATGATGGAACTTGCTCTTCTTCGCCTTGCTATGTACGAGATGACTCGTCGCGAAGATGTTCCTTACAAAGTTGTTATCAATGAAGCGATTGAACTTGCAAAAGTTTTTGCAGCAGAAGATAGCCACAAGTTTGTGAATGGTGTACTTGATAAAGCAGCACCTCACATTCGTAAGAAATAACGATTTCTTCAATGAAAAGGTCAGCACATGCTGACCTTTTTTGTATCAAAAGCTTTTACATCAAAAAGTAAGTGAATTATGTCTGGTGAATTTAATCTGATAGACAAATACTTCGTCGGTCGTCAGAGCCAACGTAAAGATGTCCATTTAGCCGCTGGTGATGATTGCGCTTTGGTCAAAGCGCCAGCTAATGTTCAGATTGCGATTAGCACGGATACATTGGTAGCTGGAACGCATTTCTTAGCCGACGCGAACCCAGCATGGGTCGCACACAAAGCATTGGCTTCTAACATCAGTGATTTGGCGGCGATGGGCGCAACGCCTGCATGGGTGAGCTTTGCATTAACGATGCCTGAGCCAGATGAAAAATGGCTTGCTCCTTTCTGTGATGCATTTTTCGAACTGGCTGATTACTATGGTATTCAGTTAATAGGCGGTGATACCACCAAAGGGCCATTGTGTCTGACTCTAACGGTGCAAGGTTTTGTTCCTGAAGGTAAAGCTCTCACACGTTCCGGAGCCAAGCCTGGGGATTGGGTATATGTAACGGGAAACCTTGGCGATGCAAAAGCTGGCTTGGATGTGATTCTAGATGACTCTCTGCGCAGCAGAGCCGGCGCGGAAGCACTAGAGCGAGCTCATTATCTTAGTTCTCCGCGTGTGCTTGCTGGACAAGCTCTTGTTGGCTTAGCCTCGTCGGCGATAGATATTTCAGATGGTTTAATCTCTGATATTAAGCACATTTTACAGCGATCTCAGGTTGGGGTTAGTATTGATGTCTCTCAGCTACCGATCTCTTCAGAATTAGTCCAGTTTTTAGATGATAAGATCAGCGCGCAGCAGTATGCTTTAGCAAGTGGCGAAGAATACGAGTTGTGTTTTACCGTGCCGGAGCAAAATCGAGGCTCGTTACAAAGCGCTTTATCTCATACTGGCTGTAAGGTCACATGTATTGGTCAAATCCGACCAAATGGAACCTTCGAGCTGCATGATAACAATCAACCACTTGATTGGGACTTAAGTGGCTTCGACCACTTTAAATGATCTAAGCTAAGCTCTAGCCAAGAGCCTGTTACTATTGAGTAACTCGCAGGCATGACGATTGAAACCAAACTAGCAGTATAGGTTTAAGGATATGACCAACCCTCTTTCTCTGATTTCATTAAAGAACCCGTGGCATCTATTGGCGACGGGTTTTGGCAGTGGATTATCCCCGTTTATCCCTGGAACAATGGGCACACTGGCGGCCGTGCCTTTCTTTTTGTTGTTGGCACAATTACCATTTACGGCGTATGTCATTGTTGTTCTGATTTCGTGTGTGATCGGCATTCAAATATGCCAAGTGACCTCTGCAGACATGAAAGTACATGATCATGGTTCAATCGTATGGGATGAATTTGCGGGTTTTTGGATTACGATGAGCATTGTACCTGCACTGAATATTCCACTCACTGAATGGAAGTGGTTGATCACTGGCTTCATCTTGTTTCGTTTTTTCGATATGGTAAAACCTTGGCCAATTGGGTGGCTAGATAAGCGAGTTCACGGTGGGCTGGGTATTATGGTTGATGATATCGTGGCGGGAGTTATGGCCGGTGTTGCCCTGTTTCTAGTCGCAAAATATGCGGGCTGGATGAATTAAACGTTGACCGTAAAAAAAGGGATGCTATGAGCATCCCTTTTTACATTCTATTTTGCTAAATAATCCAAGATGGATTTTTCAATTCCTTTTGCATCGAGACCAAGCTCTTCATGCAGTTCATCTTGTGTTCCCTGATGAATAAACTCATCTGGTAAACCTAGGTTCAACACAGGTTTAATGATTTTATCTTTCATCATGAACTCAACGACACCAGCACCAGCACCACCCGCGATAACATTTTCTTCTAACGTCACGAGCACGTCATGATCTGCGGCTAGTTGACGAATCAATGCCTCATCGAGCGGCTTCACAAAGCGCATATCAGCAACAGTGGCGTTAAGGTATTCTGCCGCTTCTAGCGCGTTGCCCAAGAAAGTACCAAAGTTCAGAATAGCAACTTTTTCACCTTGGCGAACCATGCGCCCTTTACCGATTTCTAACGCCGTAAACTCAGTTTCGATTTCTACGCCCATGCCGCTACCACGAGGGTATCGAACCGCACTCGGGCCAGAATGCTTATGGCCAGTGTAAAGCATTTGTCGGCACTCGTTTTCGTCACTTGGCGCCATGATCACCATGTTCGGAATACAGCGCATAAAGCTCAAATCGAACGCACCTTGGTGAGTTTGACCATCTGCGCCAACTAGACCTGCGCGGTCGATCGCAAACATCACTGGTAAGTCCATGATCGCGATGTCGTGGATCAATTGGTCATAACCACGTTGCAAGAAAGTCGAATAGATAGCAACGATTGGATGATCGCCCGCAATTGCCATGCCTGTTGCCAGTGTCACTGCGTGCTGCTCAGCAATCGCCACATCAAAGTATTGGTCTGGGTACTCTTTTGAGAAACGCACCATACCTGATCCTTCGCGCATTGCTGGCGTAATTGCCATTAGCTTAGGATCTTGGGCCGCCATGTCACATAAAAAGTCACCGAAGATCTTTGAGTAAGTTGGCTTACCGCCACTGCTCTTCGGCAGACAATTATGCGTTGGATCGAATTTAGGAACACCATGGTA
Source organism: Vibrio sp. Vb1026 (assembly GCF_033338745.1). Taxonomy (NCBI): domain Bacteria; kingdom Pseudomonadati; phylum Pseudomonadota; class Gammaproteobacteria; order Vibrionales; family Vibrionaceae; genus Vibrio; species Vibrio sp. Vb1026. Next base: position 52,078 of record NZ_JAWOTH010000008.1, on the reverse strand, counting down.
GCCGATAGGATCTTTCTCGGCAGGCTCATAACCTTTGCCTTTCTTGGTCATGATGTGTAGGAATTGAGGACCTTTGAGCTCACGCATATTTTTCAGCGTTTTGACGAGTTCATTGACGTCGTGCCCATCAATCGGGCCAATGTAATTAAAGCCGAACTCTTCGAACAGAGTACCAGGCACTACCATGCCTTTTAGGTGCTCTTCCGTACGGCGAACCAACTCTTTAATAGGTGGAACACCAGACAGCACTTTCTTACCGCCTTCACGGATAGAAGTGTACAAGCTACCAGAAAGTACTTTTGCAAGGTGGTTATTCAGGGCGCCGACGTTTTCTGAAATCGACATTTCGTTGTCGTTCAAAATCACCAACATATCAGGATGAACGTCGCCAGCGTGGTTCATGGCTTCGAATGCCATGCCTGCTGTAATTGCGCCATCACCAATCACACTGACGATTTTACGGCCTTTGCCTTCTTTTTGTGCGCTGATGGCCATGCCAAGGCCTGCACTGATAGATGTCGAAGAGTGGCCGACAGATAAGGTGTCATATTCACTTTCTTCACGCCAAGGGAAAGGGTGTAGACCATCCTTTTGGCGAATTGTTGGCATTTTATCGCGACGTCCGGTGAGGATTTTGTGCGGGTAAGCCTGATGACCAACATCCCAGATCAATTTGTCGATAGGGGTGTTGTAAACATAATGCAGAGCGACAGTTAGCTCTACGGTGCCTAAGCCAGACGCTAAGTGTCCGCTAGATTGGCTCACTGAATTTAGCAGATACGTTCGCAGTTCATCACACAGATTTGGTAATGTTTCTTTCGGAAGAAGACGTAATTCTTCCGGTGTATTTGCTAACGCCAGTGTTGGGTACTTTGAAATATCAAGAGTCATATAAATGCGCGCTTATAGTGTTAATTTTTGCGCTCGATGACATATCGGGCGAACTCTTCGAGTAACTGAGTATTGTATGGGATAGCTTCCAATGCTTGAAGTGCTTCCTGTAACAGAGTGTGAGCTTTCTCTATGGCTCCCTCTAAACCCAGCAGGGAAGGATAAGTGCTCTTATTCAGACCTTGGTCGGAACCTTGAGGCTTACCCAGTGTTTCTGTGTCACTGATGATATCAAGAATATCGTCTTGAACCTGAAACGCCAAACCAATTGCTTTTGAGTAGCGCTCCAAGTGAGGTAGAACCTCGATACCTTTCTCACCAGCAGCTAATGCACCTAATTTTACCGCACAATCAATCAGAGCTCCGGTTTTTTTACGGTGTATCTCTTCCATTTCTTCAAGAGAAACTTGGCGATTTTCCGCGCCTAAATCTAAGGCTTGCCCTACACACATGCCGCTGGCACCAGAGGAATGCGCTAAGGCTTTGATCATGCTGATGCGTTGAGCTTCAGCCGCCGGGCTTAATTGACCATCAGCAATAATAGTGAAGGCAAGAGTTTGTAGTGCGTCACCTGTCAGTATTGCGGTTGCTTCATCAAACTTAATATGACAAGTTGGTTGACCTCGACGCAGTTCATCATCGTCCATGGCTGGCAGATCATCATGAATGAGTGAGTAGGCATGTATACATTCGATAGCAGCGGCGGGGGTGTCTAAGTCTTCAGGTTTACAGCCGAGCATTTGACCTGTGATGTAAACAAGAAAAGGGCGAACGCGTTTTCCACCTAGCAAAAGGCCGTATTTCATTGCTTGAATCAATGGCTGCTCTTGATATGGAAGCTGATCGAGCCACAAATTCAATTGCTGATTGTTTCTTTGTTGAAAAGACGTCAATGTCTGTTGCATCACATTGCTCACTACTGATTGTTATTCTGAATCTGGTTTGAAGTCACTCAGTGGTGCTTCATCATCTTCACTAAGAAGAATGCTCACGCGCTGTTCGGCGTCGCTTAATTTAGTTTGGCCTGCACGAGCTAAGGCAATGCCTCGTTCAAACTTACGCAGGGCATCATCTAGAGCAAGATCGCCATTTTCTAATTGATCAACCAAGCTATCAAGCTCTTCAATGGTTGCTTCAAAGGTCATGTTTTCTGGTTTCTTGACCGCCATCTTTTTTCTGCCTTAATCAAGCCTCGGGTAAGATGCACGAAAGTTACCTTAGCCTAGTAACTTGGTCAAATTTAACCTTATATAATTGTCACAAAATTAGCGTTCAACGAGTCTAAGCGGTGAAACCCCATATTTTGGTTGAGGTTGTTAGGTGTAATTTGTGATCCATTAGCTAAGATTTTTCTAAAAATTCTGCGCGAGTTGTCGATACAGGTAATAATCCGCCCAATGGCAGTATTTGAGTATAGCGTGAGGAGTGCTTTGTGGATTTAGCAACCCTATTAGGTTTGATTGGTGGTTTTGCATTCGTCATTATGGCGATGGTGCTTGGTGGCAGCATCGGCATGTTTGTCGATGTCACGTCGATCCTTATTGTCGTTGGTGGCTCAATATTCGTCGTGTTGATGAAGTTCACAATGGGACAGTTTTTTGGTGCGACAAAGATTGCTGGCAAGGCCTTCATGTTTAAAGCGGATGAACCCGAAGACCTGATCGCAAAAATTGTGGAAATGGCCGACGCGGCACGTAAAGGTGGTTTTCTTGCTCTTGAAGAGATGGAAATAAACAACACATTCATGCAGAAAGGCATTGATCTACTGGTTGATGGCCATGATGCCGACGTTGTGAGAGCGGCACTCAAAAAAGACATCGCGCTTACGGATGAACGACATACGCAAGGTACTGGTGTATTTCGCGCCTTTGGCGACGTTGCTCCTGCGATGGGAATGATTGGCACCTTGGTTGGTCTTGTTGCGATGCTTTCAAACATGGATGACCCTAAAGCGATTGGACCAGCAATGGCCGTTGCACTCTTGACCACATTGTATGGCGCGATCCTGTCCAATATGGTGTTTTTCCCTATTGCGGATAAGCTTTCTCTTCGCCGTGACCAAGAAACGCTAAATCGCCGTTTGATCATGGATGGCGTATTAGCGATTCAAGATGGCCAAAACCCGCGAGTGATCGATAGTTACTTGAAGAACTACCTCAATGAAGGTAAACGTGCCCTTGAGATTGACGAGTAACTTGGAGAGTCGTGATGGATGATGAAGATAACAAATGCGATTGTCCGCCACCTGGCCTCCCGTTATGGATGGGGACATTTGCAGATTTGATGTCGCTACTGATGTGTTTCTTTGTTCTTCTGCTCTCGTTTTCTGAGATGGATGTACTGAAGTTCAAACAAATTGCAGGATCAATGAAATTTGCCTTCGGTGTGCAAAATCAGCTTGAAGTGAAAGACATTCCCAAAGGTACTAGCATTATTGCCCAAGAGTTTCGACCGGGTCGGCCGGAACCAACTCCGATTGATGTCATCATGCAGCAAACCATGGACATCACTCAGCAGACGCTCGAATTTCATGAAGGGGAGTCTGATCGAGCTGGTGGCACAAAACGTGATGAAGGCAAGTTAACGGGTGGGCAATCGCCAGAAACGTCAACTCAAAACAATGAGTCTGCCGAAGCGGACATGCAACAACAGCAATCTAAAGAGATGTCGCAAGAGATGGAAACCTTGATGGAAAGCATCAAGAAAGCCTTAGAGCGAGAGATTGAGCAAGGCGCCATTGAAGTTGAAAACCTCGGTCAGCAGATTGTTATACGTATGCGTGAAAAAGGTGCATTCCCAGAAGGTTCGGCCTTCTTGCAGCCTAAGTTTCGTCCTTTAGTTCGTCAGATTGCAGAGCTAGTAAAAGACGTGCCAGGCATTGTTCGAGTATCTGGCCATACAGACAATCGACCGCTAGACTCGGAACTTTATCGTTCTAACTGGGATCTCTCTTCTCAGCGTGCAGTATCAGTCGCGCAAGAGATGGAGAAAGTGAGAGGCTTCTCTCATCAACGTTTAAGAGTACGAGGCATGGCAGATACGGAGCCCTTGTTACCGAATGATTCTGATGAAAATCGCGCGCTTAACCGACGGGTTGAAATCAGCATTATGCAAGGCGAGCCTCTCTACAGTGAAGAAGTGCCGGTAATTCAATAACTAGGCTTTAGTTTTAAGTCAGTAAAGAGATAAGAAAGCGAGCAGATTGCTCGCTTTTTTTGTTTTTCCAATCCGCTTGGGTGTATAATCTTGCGCCTTAAAAGTGAGCTCAGACTACTTTTTGTGACTGAAACGCGGTTTTACTGCGTATGAAGTATTGAAGTTGAGTGTCACTCTTTGTTGATTGCGAAACTAACCTGCGAATTAGACTATGAAATTTATTGTAAAGCCCCATCCAGAAATTTTTGTAAAAAGTGAATCTGTGCGTAAGCGCTTCACAAAGATTTTAGAGTGCAACATTCGTAACATCATTAAGAGCCGCACGGAGTCTGTCGCGGTATTTAACCGTCGTGATCACATTGAAGTGACCTCTGAGAGTAACGAATTCCACGCTGAAGTTCTTGAGGTTTTGACTCATACACCAGGCATTCACCACGTACTGGAAGTGAAGCAAACTGAATTTAAAGACTTGCACGATATCTTCGAGCAAGTGCTAGAACTCAACCGTGCTGCACTCGAAAATAAAACCTTTGTTGTACGTGCGAAGCGTCGTGGCAAGCATGACTTTACCTCTATTGAACTAGAGCGTTATGTAGGCGGTGGTTTAAATCAAGCGATTGAAAGCGCTAGTGTTAAGCTACGAAACCCAGACGTGACGATCAAGGTAGAAGTCTCGAACGACAAGCTAAACCAAGTATTGTCTCGTCATAAAGGCCTAGGTGGTTTCCCTCTGGGTACGCAAGAAGACGTGTTAAGCCTGATCTCGGGTGGTTTCGACTCTGGTGTTTCAAGCTATCTTCATATCAAGCGTGGTTCAAAAGTACATTACTGCTTCTTTAACTTAGGTGGTCCAGCACACGAAATCGGCGTTAAGCAGGTTTCTCACTACCTATGGAACAAATACGGTTCTTCAGCAAAAGTACGTTTTATCTCAGTTGATTTCGAGCCTGTGGTTGCGGAAATCCTAGAGAAAGTCGATGACGGCCAAATGGGCGTGATCTTGAAGCGTATGTTCATGCGTGCAGCAGGCATGATCGCTCAGAAGATGAAGATCGAAGCATTGGTAACAGGTGAAGCGCTAGGTCAAGTATCGAGCCAAACGCTAACCAATCTACGCCACATCGACAACGTAACAGACACGCTGATTCTGCGTCCGCTTATCAACTGGGATAAAGAAGACATCATCAATCTAGCACGTGAAATCGGCACAGAAGATTTCGCGAAGACAATGCCAGAATACTGTGGTGTTATCTCTAAGAAGCCAACCGTGAAAGCGGTGAAAGGCAAGCTAGAAGCTGAAGAAGAGAAATTCGACTTTAGTATCCTTGAGCAAGTGGTTCAAGAAGCTCGCATGATGGACATTCGTGATATTGCGAAAGAGTCTGAGCAAGCCGCACCAGAAGTAGAGCAAGTTCAAGCGGTAGAAGAGCACGCGGTTGTGCTAGATATTCGTAGTCCTGAAGAGGAAGACGATAACCCACTTGAAATCGAAGGTGTGGATGTGAAACATATCCCTTTCTACAAGCTGGGTACACAGTTTGGTGACTTAGACCAGTCTAAGACATACCTACTTTACTGTGACCGCGGTGTGATGAGCCGTCTGCAAGCGCTTTACTTGCAAGAGCAAGGCTTCAGCAACGTAAAAGTTTACCGTCCATAGCTGACTGTTAAAATACGTTAAAAGGCGCAAATTGAGACATCAATTTGCGCCTTTTTTGTTTTTGATCGCGTTACAGACAACCATTACTTAGCATAATGTTGAGGCTTATCGCAAAGCCATACACTTTGTGTTGATATAACGATAATTAATCCGAAAGAAGAGTAATAAAGTGATATTGCTGCCAGATATGCGGAGGAGATTTTTGATAGATAAAAAAACACCGCCTAATTTAGGCGGTGTAACAAATTTGACAGACAGGTCAAAAATAAATACAGGAAGTATATGTTTTGTCACAGGGAGTGTGGACAAAACATTATGGTAGAAATCTACCTAACTCGAAATACGAGTTTGCAAACACAACATCGCAACAACGAAGCCAATTGATTTCCAAAGAAATCAAGCCGTTCAGGCCCGTGTTGCGGGGTGAAATATAGAATTTATCTGGCTGTTCGACAACGGACATTTTATAATGTTTCAGATTAAAAAAACTAATCCTATTAGAGGTCCCATATGTCTCGCAGATTGCCTCCATTAAATTCGCTTCGAGTCTTCGAAGCGGCTGCTCGTCATCTCAGTTTTACACGAGCAGCAGAAGAGTTATTTGTTACTCAAGCCGCGGTCAGTCACCAGATTAAAGCGCTTGAAGAGTTCTTATCATTGAAGCTCTTCCGTCGACGTAATCGTTCTTTGTTGTTAACAGAAGAAGGCCAAAGTTACTTTCTCGATATCAAAGATATTTTCACCTCGATTGCGGAAGCGACAGATAAGGTGTTGGAACGTAGCGAAAAAGGGGCATTGACGATTAGCCTACCGCCGAGTTTTGCTATCCAATGGCTTGTACCTCGTTTGGCCGATTTTAATGCTCAAGAGCCCGATATCGATGTTCGTATTAAAGCCGTAGATATGGATGAAGGCTCACTGACTGATGATGTTGATGTGGCGATCTACTATGGCCGTGGGAACTGGCCAGGTTTGCGAGCAGATAAATTGTACCAAGAGTTTTTGATCCCACTTTGTTCACCTTCATTACTTTTGGGTAACAAACCATTAGAATCTTTAAGTGACCTCAAATTACATACTTTGTTACACGATACTTCGCGTAAAGACTGGAAGCAGTTTGCTCGTCATTACAACATTGAAGGCATCAACGTAAACCACGGTCCTATTTTTAGTCACTCAACGATGGTGCTACAGGCAGCTGCGCACGGTCAGGGGGTCGCGCTCGGTAACAACGTACTCGCCAAACCTGAAATGGAAGCCGGACGACTCATTGCACCATTCGACGAGGTGTTGATATCTAAGAATGCATTCTATGTGGTGTGTCATGAACAGCAGGCAGATATGGGCCGAATCGCAACGTTTAGAGACTGGATGTTAGCAACCGCGAGAAAAGAACAAGAGGAAGTATTGGATGAATCACTGGATAGCTGAGGGACCTGAAAACGGACCGCTGTTTATTTTTGCTCACGGCGCAGGTGCGGGGATGGAGCATGACTTCATGACAGCTGTCGCCAAAGGATTAGTGGAGCAAGGTATTCGTGTAGTGCGTTTTAATTTCCCTTACATGGTGAAACGTTCGGAAGATGGCAAAAAGCGTCCGCCCGATCGCGCGCCAAAGTTGCTCGAAGCATACAGCGAAGTGATCGCTCACTTTACTTCTTCTCCCGTGGTTATTGGTGGTAAGTCAATGGGCGGTCGTATGTCGAGCTTGTTGGCTGAAAATGAGCTGGTGGCGGGCATTGCCTGTTTAGGGTTTCCATTTCACCCGCCGGGAAAGCCAGAGAAATACAAAGGCGAACACTTAGCAACCATTGAGAAACCTACGCTGATTCTGCAAGGGGAACGAGACACCTTTGGTAAGCGTGAGGAATTCGATGATTTCGTCCTTTCGTCACAAGTAACGGTGAGCTTTTTACCTGATGGTGACCACAGCTTCAAACCGCGCAAGATCTCAGGTCATACTGAAGTGGGTAACATTGCACTCGCGATAGAGCAGTTAGCGGCGTTTATAAAAGAGGTGTACAGTGAAAAGTAAGTGGTTACTCTCATTCTCTGCTCTGTCTGGGCTGATTTCGGTCGCTCTTGGAGCATTTGCTGCTCATGGGCTAAAAGCGACACTGGCCCCTTATTTGCTCGGTGTATTTGAGACCGGAGTTCTGTATCAATTTATTCACACGTTGGCGATTGTGTTTTGTGCCATTCTGCTTCTGCTCAATTTGGGACAAAAAGCACAAAAATATTTTTTCATTGCGGCGATTTGCTTTATTATCGGCATCTTTTGTTTTAGCGGCAGTCTTTACGCGCTGGCGCTGACGGGCATTAAGTGGTTTGGGCCAATTACTCCTGTGGGAGGATTACTGTTCATGATTGGTTGGTGTCTGTTCTTTTTTGCTGCGTTCAATATCAAAGAGGTCTCCAAGTGAAACAACTAATGCTCTATTGCCGTTCTGGCTTTGAGAAAGAGTGTGCTGGTGAAATTCAGGACAAAGCGACACAGTTGGAAGTGTATGGCTTCCCTCGTGTGAAGAGAAACTCAGGTTATGTTGTCTTCGAGTGTTACCAAGATGGAGATGCCGACAAACTTGCGAGAGGTTTAGACTTTAAGTCTTTAATTTTTGCTCGACAAATGTTTGCGGTAGCAGCTGAGTTTCAATCGTTGCCAAGTGATGACCGCATTAGTCCAATTTTGAATGAACTAGCAGACATTGAAGCATTCCCTCGTTGTGGTGATTTGAGAATTGAAACGCCAGATACAAATGAAGCGAAAGAGCTACTGAAATTCTGCCGTAAGTTTACCGTCCCAATGCGTCAAGCGTTGCGCGGCAAAGGCTTAATGCTGAACAAAGATAACGCGAAAAAACCAGTACTGCACATTTGCTTTGTTGAGCCTGGCCACTGTTACGTTGGTTACTCTTACACTGACAACAACTCACAGTTCTTCATGGGTATCCCTCGCCTTAAATTCCCAGCAGACGCTCCAAGTCGTTCAACACTTAAACTGGAAGAAGCATTTCATGTCTTTATTCCACGTGAAGAGTGGGATGAGCGTTTGGCACCAGGTATGTGGGGTGTGGATTTAGGTGCATGTCCAGGCGGTTGGACGTACCAATTAGTGAAGCGCTCAATGTTCGTTCACTGCGTAGATAACGGCATGATGGCAGACAGTTTGATGGAAACTGGCCAGATCAAGCACCATATGGTGGATGGTTTTAAGTTCGAACCAGACCGCAAGAACGTAACATGGATTGTTTGTGACATGGTGGAAAAGCCAGCTCGTGTTGCTCACCTGATGGGACAGTGGCTGTTAAAAGGTTGGGCAAAAGAGGCCATCTTTAACCTTAAGCTGCCAATGAAAGGGCGTTATGACGAAGTGCTGCAAGACCTTGAAAATCTGAAGCAGTTCCTCATTGATAATAAGGTAAAGTTCAAGCTACAAGCTAAACATTTGTATCATGATCGTGAAGAGATCACGATTCATATCCAATGTCTGTCGAATATTTCACCTTACTAACTTTATTCCCCGAGTCTTTTGGGAATAGTGATTAGAATAGAAAAAGCGCCTTCAAATGGCGCTTTTTTAATATCTGCCGGATTTCATGGTGTGAAACTTCCATCGGGCACTACTTCGCTTTGTTTGGCCCTAAAAAGCGAATATCTTGCAAGTTAAAGCCTAGTTCGATATCGCACTTTAAAGCGGCGACGCGTTTACATAAACGAGCAGACTCAATGTGCTCGTCCAATTTTTTACGGTATTTCGGTACGAGGTCTTCACTAGCGTAGGCAGCTTCAATACTCTCAAACTGAGTGAGAATCTCTTTCGCTGCTTTCGGGCCAATTCCAGGTACGCCCGGAACCTGGCTAGAGCTTATCCCTGTCAATCCCCAGTAGTCCGCTAGTTGATTTGGTTTTACGCCGAACTCTTTTTCGATAAATGGTTCATCTAACCAACGGTGTTGGAAATAATCACGGATTTGTAGGGTAGGGGAAAGTAGCTGGCAGTAACCTTTGTCTGTGGAAACGATGGTGACTTTTTCACCATGGCTGGCCACTTTCGTTGCGAGTGTAGCAACCAAATCATCTGCTTCATCGCCTTCAGAAAGCAATGAATCAATACCTTGCTCCCACCACGCTTGTTGAATCGCATCTAACCCTTGCAGTAGTGGCTGAGGCATTGGCTTTCGGTTTTGCTTATAGTCAGGGAGAATTTCAGCGCGCCAACCTCTGTCTTGTTCGTGGTGATCAAAAACTGCGATGATGTGTGTCGGGTTGGCCTCTGACAGAATGCGAGTGAGGGTTCTTTGCGTTGTGGTTATGGTTCTTGCTATGTCGGTTGGATCTGGTTGTGCTGAGTGCACTCGGCGGATCAGGTTTAGGGCATCAATGATAACAAGATGAATAGACATAATGACTTAGCAATAAAAAAGGGGCGTAATGCCCCTAGTGTAACGAATGCTAGCCTGACTATCGACCACCAATTTCCGGGTGAGCGATTCGATAACACGGTTCGTAGTCTGAACCGCCAGGTAATTTCATTCGGTGCTGTTCGACAAAGTCTTTTAGCAACTTATCGAGTTTTTTCATGAGGACTGCGTCGCCATGAATGGTGAAAGGCCCTCTACGTTCTATTTCTCGAATGCCTTCAGCCTTTACGTTACCTGCCACTATGCCAGAGAAGGCTTGACGCAAGTTGGCCGCTAAAACTTGCGGTTCTTGATCTAGGCTTAAATCCAATTGTTCCATCGACTCATGAGTAGGCTCGAATGGTAGTTGGAAGTTTGGCTCAATTTTCAATGACCAGTTAAAGCTGTACGCATCGCCTTTCTCTTTTCGGTGAAGGCGTACCGAGTCCATGGAGCGTTTCATAATACGAGCGACTTCTGCCGGGTTGTCAATGATGATCTCGTAGTGCTTTTGCCCTTCCTCACCAAGTGTGTCGCGAATGAACTCATCAATAGAGCGGAAGTACTCTTCACTCTCTTTTGGTCCTGTTAATACGATAGGCATTGGCTGATCGGCGTTATCCGGGTGCATCATGATGCCAAGAATGTACAGTAGCTCTTCCGCTGTGCCCGGGCCTCCTGGGAAAATAACGATACCATGAGCCATACGGACGAAAGCTTCCAAGCGCTTTTCGATGTCGGGCATGATGACCAGTTCATTTACTATTGGGTTTGGTGGCTCGGCAGCAATAATCGAGGGTTCGGTTAAACCAAGATAACGTTGCTGAGTATAACGTTGCTTTGCGTGCCCAATTGCTGCACCTTTCATCGGCCCTTCCATTGCACCAGGGCCGCAACCTGTGCAGATGTTAAGTTCACGCAGGCCCAGTTCGTTACCCACTTCACGTGTGTACTGATACTCCACTCCATTGATAGAGTGACCACCCCAACATACGACAAGATTCGGTGCGATACCTGGAGTTAATGCTCTGGCATTACGAAGAATGCCGAATACGAGGTTCGTAATGTGAATTGGGTTAGTAAGGTTGAGCCGCTGGGCGTCTGCCAAATGCATGTTTACGTAAACGATATCACGCAATACGGAGAACAGATGCTCTTGGATACCTTTAATTATTTCGCCGTCAACAAAAGCGTGCTCTGGCGGATTAGTCAGCTCAAGCTTAATACCACGCTCACGACGCACGACGTTGACATCAAACGATTGGTATTTATCGAGCAGTTCTTTCGAGTTATCGGTATGGCTACCGGAGTTCAACACCGCTAATGTGCAATTACGGTACAGCTGATAAAGTTCACTCGAGGCTGTGTTCTTTAAGCGCTCTACTTCTAGTTGAGATAGCAAGTCCATGCTACCAGCGGGGCTTATATGGGTAATCATAACGCCTCCTTGTGTTGCATTAATTTGAGGGAAGTACCAACTTACCTTTTTGGTGTTATACGTATGGTTTGATGAAAGGTAGTTGGCCGATTTGGTTTTATGGTTATCAACTCCCAAGCAACCTCAAGATGATACATTTACCTTTTATAAATACATCATCTTGAAGTGACTTGGGTTTTTACAGCTTAGCAGACTAAAAGGGAAGAAATGTGATAACTCGTTGAAAATGGGTGGTTATAAAGCGTAGATTGCACCAAATTTGGTTTGTTTGCTCGCTTTTTGTACGAATTCTAGCTCCAGTTAAGCTGGTTTGTTCCACGTTTTTTAGCGTCCGCAAGCATCTTGCCAAGACGATCGAGCACATACTCTGGCGTATCGGACTCTTTGAAAGACGTCGATACAGCAGCTAAGGTAATCATGATATTTTGCTCACGGAACTTAAAGGGTAATTGGCTAATATCACGCTGGATATGCTTAATCAGATCCAGTGTGTATTCTTCAGATTGTTCCGGGACGAGTAGAATGAACTCCTCGCCACCAAAGCGAGCCACTGTTTCCGTTTCTGATACGCGCTTGTTAATAGTACGAGCGATAATCTTCAGCGCTTTATCGCCAGCCGTATAACCATAGCTATCATTCACCGCTTTGAAATTGTCTACATCAAACAGCACAACACGAAGGTTTTGCTGAGAGCGAATCCAACGGCGATACTCTAGCTCTAGTCGATCGTTAAATGCAGTGCGGTTATAAACTTTAGTCAGCGGGTCGAGCAACATACGCTGAGCTTGGTCATCTAAGCGTCGACGATAATCTTGCGTAGTTTCAAATACCGCTTCGAGTTGGTTCTTACTGTAACTTAACCGTTCTTGCAGCGCTTGCTCTCGCTCTTCCGTCATTTTCAGTCGCTCTGTCAGCGACGCCATTTTTTCTAGAAGAGGCGTGATTTCTTTTTTCACAGCCGCGATATCTTGAGCTTGATTAAGTGACTTTTGGCTTAATTCAACCAAGCTGTTCATTTCTGTGTTGAGCTCTTGGCGGTGTTCAAAGTAGGTATGATGCTGGTCGACGTTCTGATGAACGGTTTTTAGGTTACTTGCGAGAGAAGTGTTCAGCTGATCAAGGAATTGGCTAGACGCCTCGCGCTCGAACTTTGTTGCTTCGACAACCAATTTCAGCGTTGAGAGCGTAAGCTCAATGAGAGACTCGGCACTCACGCCAAGGAGCAACTTAGCGCGAATATCCAGCAATCTATCGCCTGATTCTCCCTCGAAATCTAGCTCTGTAATAGTATGTTGGAGGTCGCTGGCTAAGCACTCAAGCTGAGATCTGTCGGGATTGTTTTCAAATTCACTAAGATGTAGACGTGAATTAGACGTGATGATTTTCAGAGCTCGTTCGTAAATACTCAGTAGCTTAGTGGCTTGATCAGCTTTATTGCTGGCGTGAACTTCAGAGAAACTCATCAGGTTCCGTAGTTCACGTTTTAACTGCGCAGGTAAGCCCGTGACACGTTGCAGTGTTTCACCACTGTGCTTGATTTGTTCGTCAAGGTAACCGTTCTGTTTATCCATCGTCTTCGACTGCTGTTTGAGCATCCTCTCTAATACCGCTAAACGCGGGATAAGAGTGCTGATATCTTTTTGATGTTGCAGCTCTTGTTGGATTTCAAATAGGTAGTTGGATACCTGAGTATTCGAACCCTGGCAAGCTGAAGACAATGATGCCACAACGCGTTTAAGAACTTGTTGTTCACGTTTGAATTTGAGTGAAGTATCACGATGAGTCAGTCTGAGTTGGTCAAGTTGACAACTCAGCTGATGCAGCTGCGACTGAATATCGGATTCCAAGATTCCCATGAAGTGACTACGGTTAAGTCCATGTACTACTGACAATTATCTGATAATAACAAAAAACTTTATAGCGTCATTAGTTATTACGTTCAACAGGCGTTTAATTATCCATTTTTTAATATTTTCTTGATGTCGTCCTCATTCTTGTAGGACGAATGGATCTTGATCAGGCCTTGGCTAATGGCATGTTGACAGGCAGTTCTTATGTTACCTGTTGCAAAGCTAGCAGCAGGCGCATTATCGATGGCTTTTAAGAACACCCAGTGGCTTTGCTTATCCTTCAAGCTGACTTCTCGTGCGATGTGAGTCGCAAGCAACAACAGATCGAGTAATTCCTCATCGTTAATTGCAGTGTAGGCTCGGGGTAAGAACGGATAATCGCTGATGCCCATACGAATAATACGATTGACGTTGTGCTGCTGAGCGAACTCATCCACCCAAGTCTGGAATTTTTCGAACATGACTTCGGCAGAAGCATCACGGTCAGCGTTCGGTTCAATGTAGAGTAAGTTGGCATCTGAGAAATGGTAAAGACGCGACGGTTTTTCTATTTTTTCCGCAAGGAAGTCGCCAAATGCACGTTCTAGTTCTAGACCTGCCTTATAGCCGTTATGGACGTACATGCTTCGCAAGAATGGCAAATCGATCATAACAAAGCGTAGGCGATCATTAAGTGGTTCATGGATCAATTCACCCATTTGCCATTGCTCGAAAGTTTCGCTCGACTTTTTCAATGAGCGAGACAGCTTAACGTTCAGCATACGCAAGTTACGTAAACGAGAGCGAGAGTGGGTGAAGAGGTCGTTACGCAGTTTTTCGATTTCACTTGCTTGGCGCTGCATAATGACACCGCGTCGCATAATGAACAAAAACATGACCAATACAGTAATAAACAATGCAAATGAGATTTTCTGGAATTTACGATGCTCTCTTTCCACTTGCTCTAAGCGTTCTGATTGACCGATGTAATGGATGGTTTGTTCGGCAAATTCTTTTTGCTGACGGAACGCATCTTCACTGATTTGGTTAAGCTGCTTTTGTTCTAGACGAACGAGGTTGGTGTATTTTTTATAAGCTTGCAGAGAAAGTTTGTATTCGCCTGCCTGCTCGTAACCCAACCCAAGTAAACGGTATGACTGCTGCTTAATGAAGTTGTTATTTTCAGGTGACTTTTCAGCAAGCGCTAACGCCAGCTTTGCATTAGTAATGACGTCTTTACTGTCATTTTGATGATAAGCCAGACCTGACTGAAGCAGGGCAGCCTTTGCTTCAAGCTTAGGAATATTGGTGTATTCTAAAAGCTCTTTAGAGCGGTCTAAGTACTGCTCTGCTAGCGCGTAGTTATAGAGTTGTAGGTAGGTAGCCGCCAAGCTTAAGCGAATTTTAATGATTCTATTGATGTTCTTACTGGTACTTTCATGGTCAAGCACGTTGAAGTAATGCACTAATGCAAGGTTAAACTTACCCTGATAAAAGTAGATGTCGCCCATTTGCTCTAGGACGTCCGCTAGGATCGGAGAGCTAGGGTAAGAGTCATAAAAATCTGCGGCTTGAGATAAGTATTCGATCGCTTTGTCGTACACTCGTCGCTCCTGGAAGAGCCTAGCCAAAAGGCGATTCACTTTTGCTAATCTTGCACCACTGTTACTTTCAATAGATTGCCAATAACCGTATAGCAGTTCTGACAAAGCCAAATTGTACTTCTTGCTATTGAGGTAAAACTCGCCGACGGCAGTGTAGTAGTCGATCAAGGCTAACTCAGAGCGGCTATCGTCAAGCATGGTCTTTGCTTCAGAGTACAAGTTTTCCGCTTTAATGATATCGCCACTATGTGAAGCGAGGAGTGCTCTTTGCATCACTAGTCGGTAGCGAACGCTGTCGGTGCGTTGTAATACGGCATCGGCTTCATCGAGCTGTTGTTCAATTTGGTTAAGCGTGTCTTCCGCTTTTGAGTAGTTTTCGTCGTACATCCAAATCATTTGGTTGCGCATCAGCTGGAGATCTAAGTCCATGTACGGCAATTGATATTCTTGCGCTAAGCGTTCCGCTTTATTTAGGTGCTCGATAGCCGAACGAACATTACCCATGGCGTAATCTGCCTGAGCGATAATCTTGTGCGCTTCGATGGTGCTGCTTGGTGTGCGAACGCTACGATCTGTTTCGTCGCGAGACATGGCTGAAGGGCTGTCACTTTCTTTGCGTTCTGTTAGCTCACGCTGTGACAAATAGTTGGTTGCCGCTTGTTTTGCTTGTGATGGCTCTATTTCCGCCAATTGTTGTGCTTCGTTGAGTAACGCGGACGATAAAATGGTTGCATGAAGTGGCTGTACAAACAGCAAGCAAAGAAAGCCAATCAATTTGAATAGACGCGAACTGTCCCAAAACATCCTTTCGTTCCCTCGAACTGTTTTTAGATATGGCGATAACGGCGAAAAGCCTCAATTAGCCGTTTAAATGCGGGTTGAAGCCATTTGATATAGTAACATGCTTGGACAATAAAAACGTCCGGCAACCCTTTAGATTGCCGAACTTATTTCTGTTGTCTATGCGCTTACTGACGAGCCATACGGTGATTGTGAGCTGGCTTATCTTGTTCCGTTGAGCGGTAAGGGTTGATATCCAAGCCACCACGACGCGTATAGCGGGCAAATACGGTCAGTTTGCTTGGTTGGCAGTATTTCATTAGATCCGTAAAAATACGCTCTACACACTGTTCGTGGAACTCATTGTGCTCGCGGAAAGACACTAAGTAACGTAACAGCTTCTCACGATCTATTTTTGCGCCTTGGTAGCGAATTTCTACACTGCCCCAGTCGGGTTGGTTAGTGATCAAACAGTTTGATTTCAATAGGTGGCTATGTAGCACCTCTTCAACTTGTACTTCACCTGCTGCACCTTCAAGCAAATCGGCATCGAAATCGTAACTGGTGATGTTAATGTCTTGGTCATCAATACATTCACCGTCCATTGTTACGATAGGTTGATTGGTATAGTGGGTCACTGGATTCACCTCAACCAGCACCTTTTCACCTGCGCATTCAGACAGGTCTTGTGTTAAACGCTCAGTCACTTCTTTCCAAGTAGCGAAACGCGTTTGGTTGTAGCTGTTTAAGTACAGTTTGAAAGACTTCGATTCAATCAAGTTTGCACTGGTGGCTGGAATGTATACTTCGCCAACGGCCACTTGTGGTAAACCTTTACTATTTAACCAAGACAGTTCGTACAGCGTCCAAATGTCGTGCCCCATGAAAGGCAGAGTATCGCCTAACTGGAGGTCATCTCGGTTCAGGCTGCGAGGGACTGGTTGCAGCAAGCTTGGGTCATACTGGTTCGCATACTCGGTCGTTTTACCTAGTGTTAGGCCAGCAAGCTCTTTAGCGTCAGAATATTTGCTCATACTTTGTGGTCGTTTTCGATTAGAATGGCGAGAATTTTACTGAATCTGCTGGTCAATTGCCATCCGGCAAGTACGGCTATCTGATAAATAAGGAATGAGGAGACCTTCATGACCCCAAACGTTACTCAGGCGCTACAAGAGTTCAGCCTGCGCTACCAACAAGCTTGGCAAGCTAAGCACAATGAGTTGCCAAGCAGTGAAGAGCTTGCAGAGCTTGTTTCTCCTTGTGTCGAAGAGAAGCGTGATGGAAAGGTGCTTTGGAAAGCGGTCGCACGTGATGAAATGGCCGATTTCACCAATGTGGAAAATGCGATTGAGTTGTCACTGCAAGATGATGTTAAAGCCTTTTATGGTTCTCAATACTGCGCTGATATGGAGGCAACTTGGCAAGGTAATTCGTTGACGCTGCTGCAAGTCTGGAGCGATGACGATTTCGTGCGTCTACAAGAAAATATTCTTGGTCATTTGGTGACGCAGCGCCGCTTGAAACTTAAACCAACAGTATTTATCGCAGCGACAGATGAGGAAATGGATGTGATTTCTATTTGTAACCTCACTGGCAATGTGATTCTAGAGCGTTTGGGCACCTCTAAACGTGATGTATTGGCAGATTCATTGGTTGAGTTCTTGAATAAGTTAGAGGCTGCCGTCTAAGTATGTATGTTGTTGAGTTGCAGTTTGAGTGTTTTGATAACACCACCGTCAGCGCGGTAGACAAAGCCATTAATGGCTTGATGGATGCTCTGCGTTACAACGGCCAAGTATTAGGTCGTGAATTCCCGATAGTGATGGGAGAAGGTGAATTTTTCGTTCGTGTTGTTTGCCCAGAACAAGACAGCTTGCATCCACGTTATCACTCAGATTTCGTCAAAGTGTGCATGAACCGTTTGTCGGATGCGTCTTTGCTTGCACCGAAAATGCGTATGCTGGGGCGTGATTTGAATTCAGAACAAGCAGCCGAAGAAGAGACACCTAGCTGGCAAGTGTTGTACACGACTTATGTTCATACGTGTTCGCCTTTGCGAAGTGGTGAAACCCTGTTGCCAATTCCTTTGTATCGTAATGAGCCAACACTTAATGGAGACCATAAAGCCGTCATTAAGTGGCAGACTGAGTGGCAAGCGTGTGATGAAATCCAAATGGCAGGGGGCTGCCGAGCGGAACATGCGGCGCTGCACGAAATTTGCGATGTGGATAGTGTGCTGTTTCGCCGAGGTTGGGACTTACGTGGCCGTATCGATTACATCACGAAGATCCCTACGTACTATTACCAGTATCGTGTCGGTGGTCAGTCGCTGGAGAGCGAGAAAGCGCGCAAGTGTCCAAAATGCGATGGCGAGTGGCTACTCGATGAGCCACTACATGACATATTTCATTTTAAGTGTGATGACTGCCGAATCGTGTCGAATATCTCTTGGGACCATCTTAAGTAGCGAATTGAAGCTACTTAAATGGGTAGATAGACAAATAGAAAGGGCTGATGTTTTCACATCAGCCCTTTTGTGTTTAGAACGTTGTTTTCAGTCATGTTTTGAAAAGTGGGATTACCAACCTTTCACAACACCGCCTTTGAACAGTTCTTTTGCCGCTTCGTAAACTTCTTCCGTTTGGTAAGCTTTTACGAAGTTTTGTACGTTTTGCGCATTAACATTTTCTTCGCGAGCGAC
Organism: Vibrio sp. Vb1026; assembly: GCF_033338745.1. Classification (NCBI taxonomy): domain Bacteria; kingdom Pseudomonadati; phylum Pseudomonadota; class Gammaproteobacteria; order Vibrionales; family Vibrionaceae; genus Vibrio; species Vibrio sp. Vb1026. The sequence goes on along the minus strand of NZ_JAWOTH010000008.1, from coordinate 33,619 downwards.
AATTAGGTTTACGTATGGTGAGTCTTTATCTTCAACGAACACGCCGTCACGCTCTGGCGATAGGTCGATAGAGCTTGCGTAAGTGGTGTTGATGATAGATAGCGTTACGTCATCCAGTGAACGTGGAAGCTGTGGGGCTTCTAGTTCAATGATTTCGATATTTTTAGGGTTGCCTACGATGTCACGTACTGTAGCGAGTAGACCAACGCCATCACGTAGCGTAATTAAACCTTGCTGCTCAAGAAGCAGTAGTGAGCGACCTAGGTTAGTTGGGTCGTTTGGTACTGCGATGCGTGCGCCATCTTGAATTTCATCAATTGATTTTACTTGCTTTGAGTAACCAGCAATAGGGTAAACGAATGAGTTACCCGCGATAGCCAGTTTGTAGCCGCGGTCTTTCACTTGTTGGTCTAGGTATGGTTTGTGCTGGAACGCATTCGCGTCTACTGAACCATCATCCAGAGCGGCGTTTGGTGTTACGTAATCGGTAAATGTTACTAGCTCAACGTCTAGGTTGTATTTCTCTTTTGCTACTTTAGCGGCAACTTCGGCTACTTGTGCTTCAGCACCAGCAATAACGCCAACTTTTACTTTGTTTACGTCTACTTCTTTGTCGCCGCAACCCGCTAGAGCAAGAGCAGAGGCGGCCGTTGCTACAGTCAAAAGACCTTTAAGGCTAAATTTCATCTTTATCTCCTTATAATTTGTATTTTTGATGCTTATCTGTGGTCTACACGGCGCACCACTGCGTCACCGATAGACTGAATAATCTGTACTAGAACAATCAACATCACGACAGTCACGGCCATGATAGTTACATCGTAGCGGTGGAAACCGTAACGGATGGCTACGTCGCCTAGGCCGCCGCCGCCTACCGTACCCGCCATAGCTGAGTAGCTAACGAGAGTGACCAAGGTAATCGTTACTGAGTTAACAATAGTCGGCATTGCTTCAGGCAGTAGAACTTTTGTGATGATCTGTGTTGGTGTCGCCCCCATTGACTGCGCAGCTTCCACCAAGCCTGTCGGTACTTCTAATAAAGCACCTTCAATAAGACGAGCGACAAAAGGAATGGCGCCAATAGTCAGTGGGACGATTGCTGCGGTTGTACCGATAAAGGTTCCAACCAGCATTTTTGTCACTGGAATAATCGCAACCATCAGTACGAGGAATGGCACTGAGCGACCAATGTTAACGATAGCGCCTAAGCCGCTATTTAGTTTGGTGTTTTCAAGTAGGCCGCCTTTTTTAGTAATATGGAGGATTACGCCTAATGGAATACCCACAGCAAAGCCGACTAATCCGGCAACCGCAACCATGTAAAGCGTTTCCCACGTTGCACCTAAAAGTAGTTTGCTGTTTAAACTCAGCCATTCAGAAATCGTATTAAAGGACATAACCAAGTACCTCTACTTTTACGTTGTGCTTACGCAGGTATTCAAGAGCTGCGTTGTCATCTTCTTCGTTACCAAATAGCTCTGCGACCATCATGCCGAATTTCACGCCACCAGCGTAATCAAGGTCGGAACTCAAAATACTCACATCAATATTGTATTTACGAGAAATTTGCGACATTAACGGTGCATCAACGGTTGCGCCAGTAAACTCTAAGCGAACCAACGGGTAGCTGCCATCAACACGCTCTGCTTGCAGACGTGCTTGGTAATCTTCAGGAATGGAAAGATCCAGCGTTGAGCGAATGAATTGGTGCGCTAGCTCTGTCTTAGGGTGCGCAAAAATATCGCCAACGGTGCCTTTTTCCACCAGCTCACCACCACCGATGATTGCTACTTCGTGACAGATGCTTTTTACGACTTCCATTTCGTGAGTGATAAGTAAAATCGTGATGTTGAGTTTGCGGTTGATCTCTTTCAATAACTCAAGGATAGATTGAGTTGTTGCCGGGTCTAGTGCACTAGTGGCCTCATCACAAAGCAGCACGCTAGGATCGGATGCCAATGCACGAGCAATTGCCACACGCTGTTTTTGTCCGCCACTTAAGTTAGATGGGTAGCTCTCGTGTTTGTCGGCTAAGCCTACAAGCTTTAGCAACTCAGTTACTTTTGTTGTGATTTGCGATTTGTCTTTACCTGCCAGTTCTAGGGGTAATGCCACATTATCAAACACAGTACGAGACGAAAGCAGGTTAAAGTGCTGGAAGATCATGCCAATGTTACGGCGTGTTTCGACTAGTTGTTTTTTACTGAGTTTGGTTAGATCTACACCATCAACGATGATGGAACCAGAGGTCGGTGCTTCTAGCATGTTGACACAGCGAATCAGCGTACTTTTACCAGCACCTGATGAACCGATAACACCAAAGATGGTGCCTTTGTCGATGTGTAGGTTAATGTCTTTCAGGGCAAGGATTTCCTTACTGCCTTGGTAGAACACTTTATTGACGTTTTTTATTTCTATCATGTTTCAACCTGCCCAAAGATACGGGGAACTTCGCTGTCAAAAACGGCCTTTGACAGAACTTAATGTTGAGCTTTATCTCAATTTTCAGTTGATGCTATGGGTTAAGCAGAATGAAGTCAATAGATATTTTTACGTCTAGACGTCTAAATGTATGGATGTTCTGTTTTGAAACGAAGATGTATAGATAACAAGCAGGAGGTAGACGGCGGGGCACCCTCAGATTTACCGATTCTTGCCCAACAAATCAACCGTTTTGTCGAGGCCTAGAATGAATTAGATAGTGTTGAAGTTTATAAGGTATGTAATAATCTGATTAAACCGAGTTAATAGAGAAATACGTTTTGGCAAAACCTGCTGTTTTTATCGATCGTGATGGCGTGATAAACGTTGACCACGGCTATGTTCATGACGAACATGATTTTGAGTACATTGATGGTGTATTTGAAGCGACGAAAGCGCTAAAAGATAAAGGCTACCTTCTAGTGTTAGTGACGAATCAATCGGGCATCGCACGCGGTAAATTCAGTGAAGACCGTTTCTTGTCTCTGACTCAATGGATGGATTGGAACTTTGCTGATAATGGTGTTGAGTTCGATGGTATCTATTACTGCCCACATCATCCAGAACATGGCATTGGCGAGTACAAGCAAGATTGTGAGTGCCGTAAGCCAAAACCAGGCATGTTCATTTCTGCGCGTGACTTCTTGAAGATCGACATGGAGAAATCTGTGATGATCGGCGATAAAGCTGAAGACATGATGGCAGCAGAAGCGGCAGGCGTTGGCACTAAGATTTTGGTTCGCACTGGTAAGCCAGTAACAGAACAGGGCGAAGCCATTGCAACGGTAGTATTAGATAGCATTGCGGATGTGCCTGCGTACTTAAACAAGTAATCTTCATTACTGACTGAGTTAAGGGAAGCCACTGCTTCCCTTTTGTTTGATTCCTTCTTTTAGTCTGAACACTTATGAGCAAAAAACTCACCATTCTTGATATCGCAAAATTGGCAGGCGTGGGCAAATCAACAGTAAGCCGTGTGCTTACTAACGATCCAAAAGTGAAACCCCAAACGCGAGAGAAGGTTGAGCAAATCATTCGTGAATCTGGTTATGTGCCGTCCAAATCTGCGCAATCAATGCGTGGCGGCAGCCAAAAAGTTATTGGGGTTATCATCTCCCGTTTAGACTCACCATCAGAAAATCGCGCCGTTGGTACCATGCTCAATGCTTTGTATTCCGCTGGTTATGATGCGGTGATCATGGAGAGCCAATTCGATCGCGATAAAACCAATGAACATTTGGATGTGCTTAAACGTCGCAACGTCGATGGGGTGATCGTGTTTGGTTTTACTGGATGTGATGAGCGAGCATTGGCAGAGTGGGGTAATCGTATCGTTGTGATCGCGATGGACACGCAAATGGTTTCTTCGATCAACTACGACAACCAAGGTGTGATAGACATGGCTTTGTCTCATCTTGAGCAGCAATCTTTATCTCGCATTGCTTATATTGGTGTTGATCCTGAAGACAAAACCACTGGCTTAGCTCGTCTAAATGCTTATAAAGCTTGGTGTCAACGCAAGCAAATTGCACCTTGTTTCCAAACGGGTAAGTTGAGCCATGAAAGTGCTTATCAGTTGGTAGACAAAGTCCTTCAATCTGATACTCAGGCCATCGTGTGCGCCAGTGACACCATCGCGTTGGGCGTGATTAAGCGTCTTCAAGAGTTAGGCCGTGAAGACGTGGTTGTGACAGGTGTTGGTGGTAATGAATTGCTCTCTTTCCTTTTCCCTAAAGTATTTAGTGTCGACCCAGGTTATACCCTTGCAGGTGAGAAGTCCGCTAACATGCTGATCAATCAATTAAATGGTGATGAGGAAGTGGTTCACTTTACTCAACAGCCTATCGTTTGTTAATCCACACTAAAACGATCTGCTCTAAAATTATACTGTGATCATTCTCAATTAATGGGACTGTTCCCATTTTGTTTTTTGTCTTCGAATGGCAATATTAAAATTAAGAAATGGGAATGTTCCCATTTATAAAAACAAAATGATGAATCGAATGTATCCAATACAGGGTGGACAAAGTTATGAGTAAGATTGCGCGTAAAGACGTGGAGCGTCTTATTGAGCTGGTCGGGGGGCCGGACAATATTGCCAGTGTAAGTCACTGTTTAACTCGCTTGCGTTTTGTTCTAAATGATACGGACAAAGCAGATACGAAACAGTTAGAAACATTACCGATGGTGAAGGGCTGTTTTACCAACGCAGGCCAGTTCCAAGTGGTTATCGGTACTGAAGTGGATGAAGTTTACAAGGTACTGATCGGACTGACGGGTAAAAGTGAAGTCAGCAAAGACGAAGCGAAGAACGCTGCTCGTCAAAACATGAATATCGTTGAGCGTGGTATTTCCCACCTTGCAGAAATCTTTGTACCACTGCTACCAGCGATCATCACCGGTGGTCTGATCCTTGGTTTCCGTAACGTGATTGGCGACATCAAGATGTTTGATGGTCAAACGCTAACGGAAATCAGCCAGTTTTGGGCAACTGTACACTCTTTCTTATGGCTGATTGGTGAGGCGATCTTCTTCTTCCTACCAGTTGGCGTATGTTGGTCGACAGTGAAAAAGCTCGGCGGTACTCCGATTCTGGGTATCACGCTTGGTGTAACATTGGTTTCGCCGCAGTTGATGAACGCCTACCTGATTGGTAAGCAAGTACCCGAAGTGTGGGATTTTGGCTTATTCGCCATCGAAAAAGTGGGCTATCAGGCGCAAGTGATTCCAGCAATGCTTGCTGGTATGGCTCTGGCGTTTATTGAAACCAACTTAAAACGCATCATTCCGTCTTACCTTTACCTAGTGGTCGTGCCGTTTGTCTCTATCATCGTGTCTGTGATTCTTGCGCACTCTATCATTGGCCCATTCGGTCGTATGTTGGGTGATGGTGTTGCTTTCGCAGCAAAAGCAGCCATGACAGGTGACTTCGCAATGATTGGCTCAACCATCTTCGGCTTCCTATACGCGCCATTGGTCATTACTGGTATTCACCACACCACCAACGCGGTTGACCTTCAATTAATGCAAGAGCTAGGCGGCACGCCAATTTGGCCTCTGATTGCGCTTTCAAATATTGCTCAAGCGTCTGCGGTCGTCGGCATCATTATCATCAGTAAAAAACATGGCGAGCGTGATATCTCAGTACCTGCGGCTATCTCTGCTTACCTTGGTGTGACCGAGCCGGCGATGTACGGCATCAACTTGAAATACAAGTTCCCAATGCTGAGCGCGATGATCGGTAGTGCGTGTGCTGCTGCTATTTGTGGTAGTGCGGGCGTAATGGCGAACGGTATCGGTGTGGGCGGTTTGCCGGGCATCTTGTCTATCCAACCGCAGTTCTGGGGCATTTTTGCTTTGGCTATGTTAGTCGCAATGCTAGTACCTGCTGCATTAACGTTAATTCTTTATAAGCGTGCACAAGCCAAAGGTGAGCTTGAGCCTGCAAACGCGTAATTCTATTTGAGGCAGTGACTTGGCTGCCTCCTCCTATTTTTCTTTTCAAATTTTAAGTTTCCGATTACTGGTAAGTGAGTGTTAGAAATGGCTATGACCAAGCATGATGAGAGCTGGTGGAAAACCGCAACCATCTATCAAATTTACCCAAAAAGCTTTTGTGACAGTGGCAGTAAAGGCACAGGCGACATCAAAGGGATCATTTCTAAGCTGGATTATCTTAAGCATCTTGGTGTGGATGCGATTTGGCTGACGCCGGTTTACCAATCGCCAATGATCGACAACGGTTATGACATCTCCGATTACTACTCGATCAATCCACAGTTCGGCACTATGGAAGATTTCGATACTTTGCTAGCAGAAGCGCATCAGTTGGGCATTCGTATCATCATGGACATTGTAGTGAACCACACGTCGACAGAACACAAGTGGTTCCAATCCGCACTGGGTGATAAAAACAGCCCATACCGTGATTACTACATCTGGAAAGATCCGGTAGATGGTGCTGAACCAAACAACTGGCAATCAAAGTTTGGTGGCAACGCTTGGGCGCTGGATGAAAAAACAGGCCAGTACTATTTGCACCTTTTTGCTAAAGAGCAAGCGGACTTAAACTGGGAAAACCCAGTAGTGCGTGAAGAAGTGAAAGAAGTCATCAACTTCTGGGCAGACAAAGGTGTCGATGGTTTCCGTCTCGACGTTATCAACCTGATTTCCAAGCAGCAAGATTTTCCAAGTGATGATATTGGTGATGGTCGCCGCTTCTACACCGACGGTCCACGTGTGCACGACTACCTTCAAGAGATCAGCGAATCTGTGTTTCAAAAATACGGCAGCGTGACGGTGGGTGAAATGTCTTCCACCACACTAGAGCATTGTCAGCAATATTCTTCGCTAGACGGCAAAGAGCTATCCATGGTGTTCAACTTCCATCATCTGAAAGTCGATTATCCAAATGGTGAAAAATGGACCAAAGCGCCGTTTGATTTCATTCAGTTAAAACAGATCTTCAATCATTGGCAAACGGGCTTAAATGGCAAAGGGTGGGGGGCGCTGTTCTGGTGTAACCACGACCAACCACGCGTTGTGAGCCGATTAGGTAACGAAGAGCAATACCGTGTTGAATCTGCCAAGATGCTTGCGGCATCGGTACACATGATGCAAGGTACGCCTTATGTCTACCAGGGGGAAGAGATCGGCATGACCAACCCGGGTTATACCGAAATCAGCCAATATCGTGATGTTGAAAGTACTAACATGTACGACATTATGGTCAACCGTGATGGTGTATCTCATGACGATATGATGGCGATCTTGGCACAGAAGTCGCGTGATAATTCACGTACACCAATGCAATGGAACAGTGCAAAACACGCGGGCTTTACTGAGGGAACGCCGTGGCTTGAAGTGGCGCAGAATTACTCTGAAATCAATGCTGAAGCTGCGGTTGCCGATTTGAACTCGGTGTTCTACTTTTACAAGCGTCTGATTGAACTGCGTAAACAGGTTCCAGTCATCACCGATGGCCGTTATGAAGATTTACTGCCAGAGCACAAACGTATTTTCGCTTACGCTCGTCAGAACGATAAGCAAACGCTGCTGTGTATCAATAACTACTACGCTGAAGAGGTGGAATGCGTTCTGCCAGAACGTTTTGATATGAGTAAGGCGAAAAACTTGCTATCTAACTATCAAAACTCAGCGAGCGCAGTCGCGTCAAACCATCAAGTGTTACGACCTTACGAAACTCGTATTTTATTGATAGAAGAATAAACTCGGGTGTCATCACCCCTAAGATTGATGTTCGAGATGAAGGCTTTGGTGTGCTCCCCAAAGCCTTCTTTTATTGAGATATCTATAAAAAATGCGAGCTTATTTTGTTTCAATCGCTGTTAGCTGCACTTTCTCTTCGTTGATTTGTACTTGTTGTACTTTCAGCAGTTCAATTTGTTCTATCAGACCTAAGCTCGGATTAAACCAACGTTCTGCCGAAGTGGCGAACTCCATTGAGTCCATATCATCACAGTTTAGGTTGTAGATGTTCTCTTCCATCAGGTATGCCGCTTCAATTTTCTTGCCTGAGATCGAGAACGCTTTACGCATACCAGTCTCTCGGATTTGCTGTTGCCAAACCACTTGGCAAGATGCTGTCATAGGAAGGTTTTGTACCCACTCATGATCTTCAAAACTGTCTAGAAGGTTGTGAACTGCGTAGCCTGTAAGAGTGGTTTGCAGAGACATAGTTTCTTCACCGATGTCAATATTCGGGCTTTTCTCTTTTACGTCGTCACCGTTTAGGCGGAAAATCGGACCGCTGTGCATAAGCATGGCAATAAACTGATGACCAATGAAATAAGCGTCAGTGATTTCATGGAGTGCACCATCTGATCCTGCAAAGTAAAGCGTATTGCTCTCTTCGTCGTCGTTGTACTGCTCGTCTGAATAGTAGAACTGTTCGGCGCCGTAGTTCACCAAGTCATTAACCAACTGGACCATTGCCTCGCTGTTTGGGATTTGTGCCAATGCTGCCAATATTTGCTCGCTATCCATCGCTTGGAAGCTCAGTTTCATGTCGCCCTCTGGTTGGCCATCCAAGCTAAATGCGTAGTTTAGCTGTGTACTTGGCGTGGGAGCGAAGATTGAGTTGTGAATCGAGACGTCGAAACTTTCTTGAGGCACTTTGTTTGGATTCGCACTGCCAGAAGACGAACCTCCGCCACAGCCGTAAAGAGCCAGAGTTGCTGCTGCGATAAGCGTCATTTTGTTTAGCATGGTTTACATTCCTGATTGATAAGGCCGCTTCATGTTGGGCCGTTGCTTGAATGCGAGCATGCTAAGTTCAGTGAGAGAAAAAGGGCAAAAAACAAAAGATAACAGGGGGTAATGAAAGCTTAATTTTATATTTAGGTCTTTGTTTTATTTGGAGTTATTTCGTTGGCCACATTAGTGCAATACTCGTTAATGAGCGCTTTCCATCGGCTTATGATTTCTTGATCGGTCACACTAACATGCAACGTTTTCCACGGTTGGAGGCAAGTCTCTTTTGATTCAGATTGAGAAAGACGCTCAAACAAGGTTTCGGAAGGTAAAACGCGCAGCAGCGCCACCAGTGATTCCATGTAGTTGAGACGGAACTGTTCAAGTTTGTTCTGCTTGTAAGCAATGTGAGACACAAAGGTATAAATCAGTGCGTTTTGGATACGTGAGTCGCCATCTGGTGTCGTTAACAGAGCTTTTGCCCTGTCTAAGTTGCCTAATTTGAAATGCAATAGACCTAACCAGAGGCTCAGCTCATCTGGCAAAACATCAAACGACGATTGTACTTGAGTTAAATACGCTTCCAGCTTTTGATGTTCGTGCTCGTATAAGGCGAGATGTCTTGCCGTTGTTATAGCCGCAAACTCATCAGATTGTCGGAGAGGTTGGCTAGAAAAGGCATTCTCGAATAACATTTTTTTGTGAATATCCGAAAGCTGCCACGAACTTGCCGAAGGTGCAGGCAGATTGAAGTATTGCGCGACATCCGAGTGCATTTGGAAAATATCCGATTGTAAGGCAGATAAACGCAGTGTGTACTCATTGCGAAACGCCAGCTTGCCCGTCGCAGGATAAATAAGGTTCATCTGCGCTTTCAAGATGCCCTGTTTTGTGCCGTCTTTTAACTCGATATTGAGCTCGTAGTCGCTGGTCTGCATGTTTCGTGCGCCAGGGAAATATGGCGTATGACCGATAGGATCAAGAAAGTAACTGGGAGCATCTTGGTTGGCGATGTCGGTGTATGGATATTCGACCTGTTGTTGCAGCAAGATGGCTTTGACCAGTATGCGGTATTTTCGCGCCTGAAAGCCGATTGAATCGACACGGTTGAGTAGTAGCTCGACTTTGGGAATCAGTAGTTGATGACGCGTTTGTTGTGTTGAGATTTCTTGGCGTTGCCATAACAAGCTTGCGAGCGTCATGCTACATACCGCAAGTATGGCACATAAGCTGTAAGCGAAAATCAGCTTGAAGTTCTTATTACTCGCCACCTGGGTTGAGATAACGCGCCGATGGTTTTTCGCTGGTGGCACTAAACGAATATTGGCAGGGTTAAGAAAGTAGCCTTTGCGGGGGTAAGTGACCAAGAGCTTAGCGGCATCGTATTCGGGTAAGTACTGCTGTAGCAGGGCACGTAAGGTGCTAATGCGGTTCGTGAGCACATTCTTAGAGATGAACTTGCTCTGCCAAATGGTTTCAATAATGGTGTCAGCAGAGAGTGGGTGGCCAACGCTTGTTAACAGCAGTTCTAATAATTCAATGGTGCGAGGTTCAAGATCAATCGCGATAGCATCTTGATGAAGGGTCTGTGTCTTCGGGTTATAGATCAGCTCTCCAATCGCAATACAACTGTGAGTCTGTTTAGCTTGTTGCAGAAAGTCGCGCATACCGTACCGATCTATTTGGAAATCGCGAAGTATTATATAGCGATTGGAGCGCGAAATCTTATAAATCGCGCTTCAATCACTATCAAAAATTTATGAACCGTAGGTCACGGAATAGCGGTGCGGTTTGTGGTTCATCGCTAACACGACATTGAGTGCAAACGCCCCCAAAATTGAAAGGCCAATCACTTCTGGTGTAACAAAGAAGAATGAAGAAAACAGGATACATGCATCGATTGCCATTTGGCTTTTGCCAACTGAAATGCCAAATTTGTCTTGGATAAACAAACACAGCACGTTAAAGCCACCTAAGCTGGAGCGATGTCGGAATAGGATCAGCATACCGAGCCCCATTAAAAGCCCGCCTGCGACGGCGCAATAAACTTCATTTACCGATTCGAGCGAGATTAGCAAATAAAGATGATCGGCAAAGATAGAAACCAACGCGCCAGAAATGGCACTATTAATGGCGAAATGACGGCCGAAGCGTTTCCATGCTAGTAAGTAAAAAGGACTGTTTGCTAAAAAGTACAGCACACCAAAGGTAAAAGGTGTAAATTGGCTAATAAGCAGAGCCAATCCAGTCGTGCCTCCCGTTAGAAGGTTAGCGGATTGGAGAAAGAAAACGCCTTGAGCTACTAAAAAGGTACCCGTGAGAATCGCTATCCAGTCTTCTTTTAATGAGTGTTTTTCCATCAATGTTGCAGTCATTAGTGATAAATAAGGCGTGCATAGTAGTAAAAAGATGATCTTTTCGGTAGCTAGAGGGTAAAATTTACGGTAAACCTATGTAATTGCTGTTTTACAGGGTGTAAAGCACAAATTTGACAGGCAATAGATTGTCGTTATGCGATTGCAATGCTGGCATGATAAACATTGCTTGTCATCATGAAAAAACTGCATGAGAAAATTGTAAATTTCTCTTTATGACCTAAATCAAATTATGTAGAATGCGCGCCATTAGGGTGACGAAAACGTTTGCGTCGGGTCATTCAACAGTTTTTTTGCAACTTTCAGTACTAATCTGAGTCAGGAGATACAGATGCTTAAGCGTGATATGAACATCGCAGATTACGATGCGGAACTGTTCGCAGCTATCCAGGAAGAAACTCTTCGCCAGGAAGAACACATTGAACTTATCGCTTCTGAAAACTACACAAGCCCACGTGTAATGGAAGCGCAAGGTTCTCAGCTAACGAACAAATACGCTGAAGGCTACCCAGGTAAGCGTTACTACGGCGGTTGTGAGTACGTAGATAAAGCTGAAGCACTAGCAATTGAGCGTGCATGCCAACTATTTGGTTGTGAGTACGCTAACGTACAGCCTCACTCAGGTTCTCAAGCAAACAGCGCAGTTTACATGGCGCTTCTTAACCCAGGCGATACAGTTTTAGGCATGAGCCTAGCACACGGTGGTCACCTAACTCACGGTTCACCAGTAAACTTCTCTGGTAAGCACTACAACGTTATCCCTTACGGTATCGATGAAGCTGGTCAAATCAACTACGATGAGATGGAACAGCTAGCACTTGAACACAAACCTAAGATGATCATCGGTGGTTTCTCTGCTTACTCGCAAATCGTTGATTGGAAACGCATGCGTGAAATCGCTGACAAAGCAGGTGCTTACTTATTTGTTGATATGGCGCACGTAGCTGGTCTTATCGCTGCCGGTGAATACCCAACACCAGTACCGCATGCTCACGTGGTAACAACAACGACGCACAAAACACTAGCAGGTCCTCGCGGTGGTCTTATCTTGTCAAATGCTGGCGAAGATATGTACAAGAAATTGAACTCAGCAGTGTTCCCTGGTGGTCAAGGTGGCCCTCTAATGCACGTTATCGCTGGTAAAGCAGTAGCGTTCAAAGAAGCGATGGAGCCAGAGTTCAAAGCTTATCAAGCTCGCGTAGTGAAAAACGCAAAAGCAATGGTTGGTCAGTTCCAAGAGCGTGGCTACAAAATCGTATCTAACGGTACAGAAAACCACTTGTTCCTTGTTGACCTAATCGACAAAGATATCACTGGTAAAGACGCAGACGCGGCACTAGGTGCAGCAAACATCACTGTAAACAAGAACTCAGTACCAAATGACCCACGCAGCCCATTCGTAACGTCTGGTATTCGTGTAGGTACGCCAGCGATCACTCGCCGTGGCTTCACTGAAGAAGATGCAAAAGAGCTAGCAAACTGGATGTGTGACGTTCTAGATAACATCGGCAACGAAGAAGTTATCGAAGCGACAAAACAGAAAGTGCTAGAAATTTGTAAGCGTCTACCGGTTTATGCCTAACCGGTCTTCATAGAATGAGTCGATTTCGGTGTCGAACATACTCATTTGCTCGCGCAAACTCCGTGTGTTCTCCTAGAACTCGACTCGTCTATTTTGAACATTGATATACTAAAGGCCCTCATTTGAGGGCCTTTTTGTTTGTCTGGCGTTTGGAATGAGATATAGCGAGAGTGTGTGATAAGGGGATGGCTACCAACACTGTCCCTTTTCAATATATCCAAACCACGTCATTCCGACGAGCCGAGGCGAGATCAGGAATCTTGTTGAGGCACACTCTTTTACTCAGAGTTTCCCTAAAAATCATCAGTACTCTGAAAACTGATTCTGAATCACGCTCGTTCCTCGCTGTTCAGAATGACAGTGGTAGAATGGCTTTTTATCATCATTTGCCAGATACAAAAAAGGTTGGCACTGAGCCAACCTTTTCTCTTCAAAACAAGCTTTTCAAAACAAGCGAGAGCTTATTTAATCTCGATACCTTGAGCTTGCATATCGGCATGGTAAGAAGAGCGCACAAATGGACCACACGCTGCATGCGTGAAGCCAAGTTCTAGTGCAACTTCTTTTAGCTCGTCAAACTCAGATGGTGGAACGTAACGTTCTACTGGCAAGTGGTGACGGCTTGGCGCTAAATACTGGCCTAGAGTCAGCATCGTTACGCCGTGTGCGCGTAGATCTTTCAGTACTTCGATGATTTCTTCTTTGGTTTCACCAAGACCCATCATCAAACCAGACTTGGTCGGTACATCGGGATGCTGCTCTTTGAACTTCTTAAGAAGCTCAAGTGACCATTTATAGTTCGCACCTGGGCGAGCTTTACGGTAAAGACGTGGCGCTGTTTCTAAGTTGTGGTTGAAGACATCTGGCGGATTGTCTTTCATTAGATCAAGCGCTACATCCATGCGACCACGGAAGTCAGGAACCAGTGTTTCAATCTTAATATGCGGGTTTAACGCACGGATCTCGCGGTTACAATCGGCAAAGTGTTGTGCACCGCCGTCACGCAGATCGTCACGGTCAACAGAAGTGATTACTACGTATTTCAGCTTCATATCGGCAATGGTTTTCGCCAGTTTTTGAGGCTCTTCTGCTTCCGGTGGTAATGGGCGGCCATGAGCAACGTCACAGAAAGGACAACGACGAGTACAAATAGCACCTAAGATCATGAAGGTTGCTGTACCGTGGTTAAAACATTCCGCTAGGTTCGGGCAAGATGCTTCTTCACATACGGAGTGAAGTTTATTCTTACGCATCGCCGCTTTGATGTCTTGAATTCGTTGGCTGTCGGCTGGTAGCTTGATCTTCATCCAATCAGGCTTACGTAGCACTTCTTTCTGCTCTGTAGGCATGTTCTTTACGGGAATCAATGCCATTTTATCGGCGTCACGATATTTAACGCCTTTTTCCATCTGGATTGGTTTGCTCATGCTTTATTACCTTGAGAAGGTGCTTCTGTGCTGAATTCTACTTGCTCATAATCGAGCAAAGTAACGAGTTCTTCTATTAATTGTTTTTCTACGGCTTCTACATTGTCTGGGCCGCCAAATTGGCTGACCTGAACCATTTCCATACCTTCATAACCACAAGGGTTAATACGCAGAAACGGTGTTAAATCCATATTTACGTTCAAGGCTAAACCATGAAACGAGCATCCTTTACGAATGCGTAAACCGAGAGAGCATATTTTCTTACCGGCAACGTAGACACCTGGTGCGTCAGGTCGTGCGGCTGAGTCAATATTGTATGCTTTTAGCGTGTTGATCACGAGGTTCTCGATTGTGGTAACGAGATCTCGTACACCTAATTTTTTACGGCGTAGGTTGATCAAGAAGTAGGCGACCAACTGACCAGGGCCATGATACGTAACCTGGCCTCCGCGATCACTTTGTACAACAGGAATATCGCCAGTGTTAATCAAGTGCTCAGCTTTACCTGCCTGTCCTTGCGTAAATACTGGGTTATGTTCTACCAACCAGACTTCATCACGGGTTTCTTCTGTGCGTTGGTCGGTGAACTCATGCATCGCCTTCCATACAGGCTCATAGTCTTGGCGGCCAAGTCGTTTTACAACAAGTTGGTGTTGCATGGGAATTCCTGTTGCTAATATATAAAGTTTTTGGATTATAAACCGGATAACCCTGATGCTCTACCGCTGCGTAACAGATTTTTAACTGAAAGTGATGTAAAGCCTCGTTATCTCTTTGATAAATAAAAAGAAAGCAGCCAAGGCTGCTTTCAAAAAAAATTTAATATATCAAAAAATTATAGAACCATGCGTACGATGTCAATTTCACCTAACTCTTTGTACAGTGTCTCAACCTGCTCGATAGAGGTTGCAGTAATGTTGATTGACACAGAGTGGTAGTTGCCCTTAGCACTTGGTTTAACGGTCGGGCTGTAGTCACCTGGAGCATGGCGCTGAATAACTTCAAGAACAAGCTCTGGAAGTTCAGGCTTTGCATGACCCATTACCTTGTAAGTAAATGAACAAGGGAACTCAAGCAGGTCTTTTAATTTTGCATCAGAGTTGATGGTTAGCATATCGATAACTCCAGTAGATATTCGTTGCGGTGCGAAATAGTACAGTCAAATTAGGGGGAACTCAAGACGAGGAGCTCAAACTTAAAAAGCCGCCCATTCAGGCGGCTTTGCGAATAAGTTTGCTACTCTAATGTTCTTTTTAGAAGAAGCTCTTGAATAACAATACGATGTAATCCCACATGCGGCTAAATAGACTACCTTGCTCTACGGTTTCTAGTGCCATTAGTGGGTATTCGGCAATATCTTCACCATCGATCTGATAGTATAGCTTACCAACTACATCACCTTTATTAATTGGGGCTTCTAGCTCTTTTTCAAGGACGAAGCTTGCTTTTAGGTTTTTCGCTTCACCACGCGGTAGTGTTACGTAAGTATCTTGGTCAAGACCCAGTGCTACGGTGTCTTTGTTACCCATCCACACTTTTTCTTCTACGAACGTTTCACCTGCTTTGTGCGGTGCCACTGTTTCGAAGAAACGGAAGCCGTAGCTTAGCAGCTTTTTACTTTCTGACTTACGAGCATTGGCATCTTTAGTACCCATAACGACCGCAACCAAGCGCATTTGACCTTCAGTTGCTGAACTTACTAGGCTGTAACCCGCATTACTTGTGTGACCCGTTTTGATACCGTCAACGTTCATGCTCTTATCCCAAAGTAGACCGTTACGGTTGTATTGGGTGATGCCGTTGTAAGTAAATTTCTTCTCTGAGTACACTCGGTACTCATTTGGTACGTCACGGATAAGTGCTTTACCCAGCAGAGCCATGTCGTATGGTGTTGAGTACAACTCTGCGTTATCTAAGCCATGAACGTTGGCAAAGTGCGAGTTAGTCATACCCAATGTGTTGGCCCAAGCGTTCATTAGGTCAACAAACGCATCTTCTGAACCTGCAATATGTTCTGCCATCGCAACACAGGCATCGTTACCTGACTGGACGATGATACCTCGGTTCAGGTCACGTACTTTAACTGTTGTGCCTACTTCAATGAACATCTTTGATGAATCAGGGAAGTTTTTCGCCCACGCATTTTTACTGATGGTGACATCATCATCTTCTGAGATATTACCACGCGCTAGCTCTTGGCCGATTACATAGCTGGTCATCATCTTAGTCAGACTAGCTGGAGACAATTTTGTGTTCATCTCTTTCTCTGCCAGTACTTTACCTGAATGGTAATCCATCAGCACGTAGCCCTTCGCCGCGATTTGAGGGGCATCTGGAACAACGATAGGTGATGCAAGAGCAGATTGAGCGAAAGTTGCAGAAAGGGCAACCGAAGAAACGAGAATAGATTTCACAAACTTATTTTTATTCATGGTAATTCAAATTTTTGGGTTAACTGCAGACATCTTATCAGAATCCCTAGTTATGTAAGAGGGGGATCAAAGAGAAATTCATGACACGAGGTCATTTGGCAGTGTTGTGTTTTTTAATAAATGCAGACGAATAGCCGAGCAACTTTACTTTATCTAATGTGGCTTGCGTCAGGGAATAGTCAGTAAATGGCCCTAACAACAAGCGATAAGACTCTTTCGCACTCTCTAGGAAAGTTTCTGTATCCAATTTTTGACCAAGCTCGGTACCTAAAGTTCGCGCGCGTTCTTCATTTTTTGATGATGCCACTTGAATAACGTACCTAGGGTGCGCTTCTAATGACTTTTTGTCCGTGGGCTGATTGATACTGATCACTTCAATTTCCACGTTCGCGGTGCCTGTTTTTATGACATCTAACTTGTGCGCGGCGGCATAGCTTAAATCAATGATACGACCATCGTGAAAAGGACCTCGGTCATTAACTCGTACTACGGTGGTTTTGCCGTTGTCAGTATTGGTAACTTTTACGTAACTTGGTAACGGTAGCGTTTTATGCGCTGCCGTCATTGAATACATGTCATAGATTTCGCCATTAGAAGTCAAATGACCTTGGAATTTTTTCCCATACCAAGATGCGCGGCCTTTTTCTTTAAAGCCTTTCGCATTGCGAACTATTTTGTAGTCTTTGCCACGCAAGTGGTAATCTTTGTTCCCACCTAGGCTGTACGGTTCATATTTAGGATGCGCATCCTCGATGTGTTCGACTGAAAGCGGTGTATCCGGTGCAACATCGGATTCGAGTTCGTAACGGCCTTCTTGTTCTTTTTGGCTAGTTGATGAACAGCCTGCCAAAATAAGAGCAGAGAAAACCAAGGAATATAAAGCGCGTTTTTGCATGTCTAGGTCGCCTTAGAGAATGCTTTTCGGTGCGTATGAATCGACATCAGAATACCAAAACCAGCCATCAAGGTTACCATTGATGTGCCGCCATAACTGATGAGTGGCAACGGTACACCTACAACAGGTAGGATGCCACTTACCATGCCAATATTTACAAAAATATACACGAAGAAGCTGAGTACAATACTGCCTGCCATCATTCGTCCAAATGCGGTTTGCGCTTGGCTGGCGAGATATAAACCTCGTCCAATAATAAATAGATAGATGGCTAAAAGGCAAAGGAAGCCAATCATACCCCATTCTTCAGCAATTACTGCAAAGATAAAGTCAGTGTGTCGTTCTGGAAGAAATTCTAGTTGTGACTGCGTACCTTGCAACCAACCTTTGCCGGAAATACCACCGGAGCCAATCGCAATTTTACTCTGAATAATGTGGTAGCCCGCTCCTAGCGGATCAGATTCCGGGTTAAATAGAGTACGAACTCGCACTTTTTGATACTCTCGCATCAAGAAAAACCACAGAATTGGAATGAAACCACCTAATGCAATCGCAGCACCAGCGATGATTTTCCAGCTAATGCCGGCGAGGAAGATAACAAAAATACCGGAAGCGGCGATCAGGATAGAGGTACCTAAGTCAGGCTGCTTTGCAATGAGAATGGTTGGTAAGCAGACCATAATCAGTGCAACAATGAGTGTTTTTAGCGTTGGTGGAAGGGGCTGTCTACCGACATAGCGAGCCACCATTAATGGCACCGCGAGCTTCAATAGCTCTGACGGTTGAAAGCGCACAAAACCGAGGTTAAGCCAACGCTGCGCGCCTTTCGATGCTTCACCGAAAAACAGCACGCCGAAAAGCAGTATAACGCCACCAACGAACATCAAAGGTGCCAAGCTTTCGTAAGTTCGTGGAGAAAGCTGTGCAAGGACGAGCATCACAACGAGTGAAAGCACCATTCGCATGGCTTGGCGATCCATCATCAGTAAACTTTGGCCACTGGCGCTGTACATGATCACCAGGCCAAACCCCATCAGGGCCAGTATGCCAAGTAGGAGTGGTAAGTCGATATGGAAGCGTTCAAACAGGGCGCGATTTTTACCTGTAGAGGGATCCATCTTCATTACTGTTTTACCTCTTTCTTCGCATTGTTTTCAGGCTCAATTTCTTCTGGACCAAGAACGACTCGGTCAAAAATTTTCCTTACTACTGGGGCACCGTTACTAGAACCACCACCGGCATTTTCTAGTACTACAGTGACGACCACTTTAGGATCATCAAATGGTGCAAAGCCAGTAAATAACGCATGGTCACGTAAGTGCTCGGCGATCTCATCGGCGTTGTATTCTTCGTTTTCACCCAGACCGAAGACCTGTGCAGTACCTGATTTACCCGCTGTTTCATAATTCATTTTGTAGAATGAGCGGCGAGCTGTTCCGCGCGTGCCATGGTTTACCCGACGCATGCCTTCTTTCGCCATATCCCAGTACTTTTTAGGCACATTCTTGATTGGTGGGTAAGTCACGTATTCTGTCGTTTGCTGCTCTTCGAAGTCGTTACCATTTTCTATCGTCGCTTTGAGCAAGTGAGGTGCGATCACTTCTCCCTCGTTTACTAATACGGAGGTTGCTTTGGCGATTTGCATTGGTGTTGCTGTCCAATATCCTTGGCCGATACCCACAGGGATCGTATCACCTTTATACCATGGGGTTTTATGGCGAGACATTTTCCAGTCACGAGTCGGCATATTCGCCTTACTTTCTTCGTAGATATCAATGCCAGTGTAATCACCAAAACCGAACATCATCATCCAATTCGAAATACGGTCAATACCCATGTCATAAGCGATTTGATAGTAGAAGGTATCAACAGACTCTTCGATCGACTTAATGATATCGACGCGCCCGTGCCCCCAACGCAACCAGTCACGAAACGGGCGTGTGTTGGAGTTTGGTATGCGCCAATAACCAGGGTCATTTCGTGTGGTGTTAGGTGTGACGACACCTTCTTGCAGCGCGGCTACCGCCATAAATGGTTTGATGGTAGACGCAGGAGGGTAAATGCCAAGTGTAGTGCGGTTGACCAAAGGACGGTTTTTATCGTTCAAAAGGGCGCGATAATCTTTACCTGAGATTCCGTGCACGAACGAGTTAGGATCGTAGCTAGGGCTTGAAACCATAGCCAGTACGCCGTTGTCTCTAGGATCGATTACTACAGCACTGCCTCGGCGGCCGTCCAACAATTGGTGTACGTACAACTGCAAGTTGATATCAAGGTTTAAAACGATGTCTTTTCCGGGTACAGGTGGAACGTACTTTAAGGTACGAATTACTCGGCCGCGGCTGTTTACCTCGACTTCTTGATATCCGGCTGTACCGTGTAAGAGGTCTTCGTAGTATTTTTCAATACCCAGCTTACCAATGTCGCGAGTGGCTTGATAGTTTGCGTCTTTTTCTTCTCGGATCAGGCGTTGCATGTCGCGATCATTAATTCGAGAAACATACCCAATCACGTGGGTTAAGACTTCGCTGAAAGGGTAGTAGCGCTTTAAGGTCGCACTTATTTCCACACCTGGAAAGCGGTACTGATTGACGGAGAATACCGCTACTTGTTTTTCGTTCAGTTGGGTAAGCAGTGGGACCGATTTAAATCGACGAGTCCGTTTACGCTCGTGGTGGAAACGTTCAATCTGGTCTGGTGTAATTTCCAGAATAGTTTGTAATTCTTGGATGGTTGCATCAATGTCTTTAATTTTTTCTGGGGTCAGTTCTAAGTTAAAGACGGGACGGTTCTCTGCCAGTAAAACGCCATTTCGGTCATAAATTAGACCTCGGTTAGGCGCGATAGGCACTACTTTGATGCGGTTATCGTTCGAGCGGGTTTGATAGTCTTGAAACTGGTTCACCTGAATGTTGTACATGTTGGCAACCAGAGCTCCCATCAAGACAACAATGCCGATAAAAGCAACAATAGCGCGGCTGGCAAACAGACGCGCTTCGGCTTGATAATCTCGGATTTGACTGCGGCGTTTACGAATCATTAACGCTTGGCTCTAAAGTTAAACAACGATTATTCGCGATGATAAGGGTGGTTAGCGGTGATGCTCCACGCTCGGTATAAGCTTTCTGCCATTACGATACGCACTAGAGGGTGGGGTAGCGTTAAGGCAGATAATGACCAGCTTTGGTCTGCTGCAGCTTTGCATGCAGGAGCGAGTCCTTCAGGACCGCCGATTAATATTGATACATCACGGCCATCTAATTTCCAAGCTTCTAACTGCTCAGCGAGTTGAGGAGTGTCCCATTTTTTACCTGGGATATCTAACGTGACGATACGGTTGCCTTTTGGTACCGCCGCGAGCATCGCTTCTCCTTCTTTTTGCAGGATGCGAGCGATATCGGCATTCTTACCACGCTTGCCAGCAGAGATTTCAATCAACTCCAACGGCATATCATGCGGGAAACGGCGACGATATTCTTGAAAGCCTTCCTCAACCCATTTTGGCATTTTTGTGCCAACAGCAATTAGTTGAATTTTCAAAAGATTAACCCCAGAGTTTTTCTAGCTGGTAGAGTTCGCGGTGCTCTTCTTGCATCACGTGAAGCATGGCGTCGCCCATATCTAGGACTACCCATTCACCTTCGTTTTCACCTTCCATTCCTAGTGGCTCAAGACCGGCTTTTTTCACTTCTGTTGCAACATGGTCAGCGATGGATGAAACGTGGCGTTTGGATGTACCAGTACAGATGATCATGTAATCTGTCACGCTTGATTTATCTTCCACATTTAGGACGATAATGTCTTCCGCTTTCATGTCGTCGGCTTTATCAGCTAAAAAGTCTTTCAGTTCTTCGCGAAGCACTCGGTTTTCCTCGGTTTGTCTCTTATCTCTACAGTGTTTTACATTCTTGCTTGCAAAACAGGTCGCGCACTATATCACGCTTTGATTTTTAAATTGCCAGCTTAATATCAGGAGAGCAGGTTTCTAAGCTCAACTGATGAATAGTTGGCCATACAGACTCGTCATATTGAGTTTTGGCTTTTATCTCTGCTTGAGCCAACAAGGAGAGCAATGCACAAATACGACTCGCCGATAAGCGGGTCAGTGCTGCGTTATAGAGTGGACGCTTGTTTTGCCAAACTCGATATTTCTCAAATACCTGGTTCATTCCCATTTGAGTTAAGTCTTGATGCATATTTAAAAGTTGGCTCAACTCTTTTTGTACACTTCGAATCAAGATCACGGTCTCAACCCCTTCCGCCTCAAGTTGGCGAAGAATGCGTTGTGCACGGTTTGCTTTACCTGCCAGTAAGGCGTCGATCCAGTTAAAGGTAGTGAAGTGATTATGGCGACTTAGGGCTTCCTCTAAACGTATGATGGTCAGCTCACCATCCGGATAGAGT
Organism: Vibrio sp. Vb1026; assembly: GCF_033338745.1. Classification (NCBI taxonomy): domain Bacteria; kingdom Pseudomonadati; phylum Pseudomonadota; class Gammaproteobacteria; order Vibrionales; family Vibrionaceae; genus Vibrio; species Vibrio sp. Vb1026. Next base: position 11,810 of record NZ_JAWOTH010000008.1, on the reverse strand, counting down.
AGGGCCAATTTCTCTAAGCTTTGTGTCAATGCAAATAGGTTACCTTCATGCCATTGAGCCAACATTTGCAGTGATTGCTGATCGGGTTTTAGTCCCAACGTGCGGCAACGTGTCTGAATGAACATAGGTAGGCGTTGAAGGTCTGGCGACAAGCAGCTTACCCAATCGCCTTTTGAGCTTAATGCTTTGAACCATTTCGCATTTTCTTGGGCTTTGGTCAGTTTGCTACCAACAATGACGAGCATGATGTCATCATGAAGCATATCACACAGTGTTTGCAGCTCTTTGCTGACGGCGGTTGTTACGCCACTTTCAGGAATTTCAAGCTCAATCAATTGACGGTTTGAAAACAGGCTCATCGCTTGGAAACAGTCGTAAACTAGGTTCCAGTCTATGCTAGCATCCACCGCAAAACGGTGTTTTTCCTCAAAACCTTGCTGAAACGCTGCCTTTTGGATTGCTTGGCGGCTTTCTTGAATCAGTAACGGCTCATTACCAAAGATTAAGTAAACCTGTTTAACTTGTTTAGTTAAATGATCCGTTAGCTTATCGGCATAAATTCGCATAGTGACTAAGAGTTTTTGTTCGCTGGCTCAGAGATTTGTCCTGCTTCATATTCGGCACGAATACGGCCCAACTGGCGCATCATCTGTTTTGCAGCTTGCAAGCGCATCTCGTCTTCAATTACGTCACGCTCAACAGATTTTGCAAGTGCGGTCAACGGGTTGTCTAGGTAGTTGCGGTTTACTGTTGTCGTAAAGTTTTTAGAACCATAGCCAGGAATTGTCACACGGTATTTTACTACGTATGTCAGCTCTTTTTCTGCTGCACGGCTATTTTGATAAAGCGATAGTGTACGCTCATCGATTGTCGCTTCCGTCAAATGAAGGTTGGGTACCGTCGATGAGGGTTGAACAAGTTCAACTTTGTTCAGTTCGAGTTGAGAGCGAACATAGCGAGTTAATTCACTGTATTCATCGTAGCTGGAGAAAGACATAGTGTGCAGCTCTTCCGGTACGGAATACTCGCCGCGAAGGTGAAAACCACAGGCAGAAAGAAGCCCCGCTAATACCAATACCACTGGTAGTTTAATCAAAGAGAAAAAGCGCATTGATTGTATTCATCCTAAATTGAAGGGGTTATTTACCTTAAACCACTCATGTGAATGGTTTGAGGTAAATAAACAGGGTAGCGAACTACCCTGTTTAATGACTCTTGGTTAACAAATAAGTTCGCTAAACAGAGACAAATTGCAAGCTGTGATTAGTTTGCAACGATGTTCAGCAGTTTACCTGGAACGTAAATAACTTTACGAATAGTCAGGCCATCAGTGAACTTAACCACGTTTTCGTCGTTTAGACCAAGCTGTTCGATATCGTCTTTAGAGATATCCGCTGGGACTGTTAGCTTCGCACGTAGCTTACCGTTAACTTGAACAACGATAGTTTTTTCGTCTTCAACTAGCGCTTTTTCGTCAAACGTCGGCCATGCCGCGTTATCAATGTCTGTTTCACCTAGTGCTGCCCATAGCTCGTATGAGATATGCGGAGTGATAGGGTAAAGCATGACAACAATAGCTTTCAGTGCTTCGTCAAGGATTGCACGATCTTGCGCAGATTCTTGAGGCGCTTTCGCTAGTTTGTTCATCAGCTCCATGATCGCTGCGATCGCGGTGTTGAATGTTTGACGACGAGCGATATCGTCCGTCACTTTCGCGATAGTTTTGTGAACGTCGCGGCGAAGTGCTTTTTGATCACCAGAAAGCGCTGAGGTATCTACTGCTTCTGCTGCGCCTTTCGCTGTGTGCTCTTTAACTAGTTTCCAAACACGTTTTAGGAAGCGGTTCGCACCTTCTACGCCAGACTCTTGCCATTCAAGTGTCATGTCCGCTGGAGACGCGAACATCATGAATAGACGTACTGTGTCAGCGCCGTACTTGTCTACCATTTCTTGAGGGTCGATACCGTTGTTCTTAGACTTAGACATCTTGATCATGCCTGAGTGCGTTACATCACGACCTTCAGTGTCTTTAGCAGAAGTAATGCGGCCTTTACCATCACGTTCAACGGCTACGTCTGTTGGAGCTACCCACTCTTTGCCGCCTTTCTCGTTCTCGAAGTAGAACGCATCAGCCAGTACCATGCCTTGACACAGTAGTTGCTTGAACGGTTCGTCAGAAGTTACGTAACCCGCATCGCGCAGTAGTTTGTGGAAGAAGCGTGAGTACAGTAGGTGCATACAAGCGTGCTCGATACCACCGATGTACTGATCTACTGGTAGCCAGTAGTTTGCTTTTTCTGGGTCTAGGATGTCGTCCGCTTGTGGTGAACAGTAACGCGCGTAGTACCAAGAAGATTCCATGAACGTATCGAACGTATCTGTCTCACGTAGAGCAGGTTCGCCGTTAAAGGTTGTCTTCGCCCACTCTTTGTCTGCTTTGATTGGGCTGGTTACGCCGTCCATTACCACGTCTTCTGGAAGAATCACTGGTAGTTGGTCAGCAGGTACTGGGTGAACTTCACCGTCTTCAGTCGTTACCATTGGGATTGGTGCGCCCCAGTAACGTTGACGAGATACACCCCAGTCGCGTAGACGGAAGTTTACAGTCTTAGTGCCTTTGCCTTCTGCTTCTAGCTTCGCTGCAATTGCATCGAACGCCGCTTGGAATTCTAGGCCGTCGAATTCACCAGAATCGAACAGTACGCCTTTCTCTGTGTATGCCGCTTCAGAAATGTCTAGCTCGCTGCCATCAGCAGGCTTGATAACAGGCACGATGTCTAGACCGTACTTCGTTGCGAACTCGTAGTCACGTTGGTCGTGTGCAGGTACTGCCATTACCGCGCCTGTACCGTAGTCCATCAGTACAAAGTTTGCTACGTATACTGGTACTTCGCGGCCGTTCAATGGATGAATCGCAGTAAGGCCAGTTGCCATACCTTTCTTCTCCATTGTCGCTAGCTCAGCTTCTGCAACCTTGTTGTTCTTACATTCGTCGATAAACGCTGCAAGCTCTGGATTGTTCTCTGCTGCAAGAGCTGCAAGAGGGTGGCCGGCTGCGATACCCACGTAAGTCACACCCATTAGCGTATCTGGACGTGTTGTGTAAACTTCTAGGTCTTGTTGACCCTTAACTTCAAACTTCAGTTCAACACCTTCAGAACGACCAATCCAGTTGCGCTGCATGGTCTTCACCATTTCAGGCCAACCTTCAAGCTTGTCTAAGTCGTCTAGTAGCTCTTGAGCGTACTCAGTGATTTTGATGAACCATTGAGGGATTTCTTTTTGCTCTACAGGCGTATCACAACGCCAGCAACAACCGTCTTCAACCTGCTCGTTTGCAAGAACAGTTTGGTCGTTAGGACACCAGTTAACAGAAGAAGTCTTTTTGTAAACTAAACCTTTCTCGTAAAGTTTAGTGAAGAACTCTTGTTCCCAGCGGTAGTACTCCGGTGTACATGTTGCGAATTCACGGTTCCAATCGTAACCAAAGCCTAGAAGCTTAAGTTGGTTCTTCATGTATTCGATGTTTTCGTAAGTCCAAGGTGCTGGCGCAGTTTTGTTTTTTACTGCTGCGTTTTCTGCAGGTAGACCGAATGCGTCCCAACCGATAGGTTGCATCACGTTTTTGCCTTGTAGGCGTTGGAAACGAGATACTACATCACCGATAGTGTAGTTGCGCACGTGACCCATGTGCAGTCGACCACTTGGGTATGGGAACATGGACAGACAGTAGAATTTTTCTTTATTTGGGTCTTCACTTACAACAAAGGTTTTGTTGTCATCCCAGTGCTTTTGAACTTTTTGTTCAATATCTTGTGGGTTGTATTGTTCTTGCATCGATGGTATCCGTTATCTTGGAATTTGTGAGTTCGGTTAGAACAGACTTAAATAGATCGTCATAGAATACCTAAAGCTAGGGATCACAACAATAGCCAATCTGTACCCATGCGCCCTTAAGTGACGCAGGTAGGAGAAAGATGGAGGTCAGTTATGCCTAAACGTAAAACAGGTTATGAGGAAATGCTCGAGGATGTGATTGAAACCTTGAAGCACAGTCCGGAAGAAGTTAACAAAGCGATTGAGACGTCGGGCAAAGTGGTGGATGCTGCTAATGACTTGACCAAAGATGAATTGGCTTTAATCAAAGCGTACCTTAAAGCCGACTTAAAAGAGTTTTCAGAGAGTTACGAGGACAGTAAAAGCGGCCCGTTTTACTTAACGATTGCGGACTCGATATGGCAAGGGCTGTTAGAGATTACAGACCGAACTAAAGTTGAGTGGGTTGAGTTGTTCGATGACTTAGAGCATCAAGGGCTATATGAAGCAGGAGAGGTGATAGGCTTAGGCACTTTGGTCTGTGATGAGTGTGGTCACAAGACAACGTATAACCACCCAACAGTAATCATTCCGTGTATTAAATGTGGTCACAAAGGCTTTACTCGTCAGTCATTAAAGCCATAAATGGCGAGTGACGACTGTATAATGCAATGAATAAAAAAGAGGCTTAGTCGCCTCTTTTTTGTCTTTTCTACTTTCAAGCTGTTATCAGCTCTGTTTTCTTCTTAAACCGAAAGCCAGAGCTAAACTTAACCCTACCCAAATATACAATGGCCAAGTACCAAGGATTCGATATGGCGTTTTCCCATCGGTTGGGGTGAGCTCTGCGCGCAGTACTGCAGTTTCAAACTGCGGTACTTGCTCAACGATTTTACCCTTGTGATCGGTTACCGCTGTTAATCCGTTGTTAGTCGAGCGGATGAGCGGTTTACCTAACTCTAAGGCACGCATACGGGCGATCTCCATATGTTGAAGAGGACCGATAGAGTGACCAAACCATGCATCATTTGAAAGCGTTAGAATGAAGTCTGTTTCGTCAGTCACATTTTGACGCACTTGCTCATTAAAGATGATCTCATAGCAAAGCGCTGGTGCCATGTGCATGCCATTCGCAACGATGTTTGGCTGCACAAAAGCCCCACGGCTAAACGACGACATCGGTAGGTTAAAGAATGGCGCTAATGGGCGCAAAATATCTTCAAATGGTACAAACTCACCAAACGGTAGTAGGTGATGCTTATGGTAACGTTCGCTTAAATCGAAGCTGTAGTCACCGTATGGTGTGATGCCGAGGGACAGAATACTGTTGTAGAACTGTCGATCTTCAGCTTGGTTGACGACACCGGTGATGATTGCGCTGTTATTCATTTTTGCAGCGCTGTCGATATTGCTCAAAAATGAAGGCACTTCAATTTCAAAAGCAGGAATTGCTGCTTCTGGCCAAACGATAATGTCAGCGTCCCAGTTTTCACGAGTTAAGTCAGCATATTTCATTATGGTTGGCCAGCGTTGACTTGGTAGCCACTTTAGGTTCTGGTCTACGTTACCTTGAATCAGCGCGAGCTTAGTCGTGTCTTCTGGTCGGGGTGTTACCCAATCGTAGTTGCGAATCCCAAAGCCAGTACTGAGTAGCACCGCAGGGATAATCACCATCAGCCACTGCTTATGAATCCATGCATAGGCTAACGCCCCTGCGCTGATAAGGATAAATAGAGTAAGCAGTTCTACGCCGCCAATTGGTGCAAAGCTTGCGAGTGGAGCATCTATCTGGCTATAGCCTAGCCATAACCAAGGGAAGCCAGTCATCACCCAACCACGCAACCAATCACTGATCAGCCATAAAGCAGGTGCAGCGAGAAGTGCTTTTGTGAGCGTAAATTGAGGAAACAGCTTGTTGTTGAGCCAAGCAAATAAGCCTGAATAAACAGCCAAGTAGGCAACAAGCAAGCCCATTAAAAATAAATTGGCAATGAGCGGCATACCGCCAAAACCGGAGATACTGACGTAAACCCAGCTAACGCCAGTTGCAAATTGACCTAACCCCCAAGCATAACCAATCCATAGTGCGCGTTTCGGAGTTTGGTTAGCAAGAAGAATCAGTAGAATTGCAGGGCTAAGAATGGCAATAGGCCACAGCTGGTAAGGAGCGAAAGCGAGTGTAGTAGAGGCGCCAACAAAAGCGGCCACTAAGGGCCGCTTAAGGCGATGAAAGAGTTCATTCATCATTGTAATTTTCTGAGATTCCCAATGGGTATCGCGTTACTCTTGAGTGGCTTCAACCAGGGTTTCTTCGTCTGGGATCGTCACTTGGAGTTGAATGACACGACGGTTATCGGCAGCGGTGACTTTGAAGTTGTAGCCTTCAATTTCAACCAGTTCACCACGAGAAGGTAAGTGACCAAAGGCAGTCATGACCATACCACCAACGGTATCAACTTCCTCATCGCTGAAGTTGGTTCCGAATGTCTCATTAAACTCTTCGATGGTTGTCAGCGCTCTGACAGCAAACGTATGCTTGCTCAGCTTACGAATGTCCGTCTCTTCACTTTCATCGAATTCATCTTCAATATCCCCGACGATTTCCTCAAGGATATCTTCAATGGTCACAAGACCAGAAACACCACCGAATTCATCGACAACAATGGCCATATGATAACGTTCTTCACGGAATTCTTTCAGCAGTCGATCAACGCGTTTACTTTCCGGTACTACAACCGCTGGTCGAATGACTTCTTCGATATCAAATGGATTACTGCCTGAGCCTAAGTATTTAAGTAAGTCCTTCGCTAGAAGTATGCCTTCCACATGGTCTTTATCTTCGCTGATCACAGGGTAGCGAGAGTGTTGAGCATCGGTAATCAAAGCAACCAAGGTATCAAGGTCGTGAGTACGCTCAACTGTAACCATTTGCGAACGCGGGATCATAATGTCACGCACACGCATTTCGGAGATTTCCATAACACCTTCAAGCATATCGCGAGTGTCATGGTCAATCAGGTCGTTAACTTCAGAGTCGCGGATAACATCCACAAGCTCTTGGCGATCTTTTGGTTCGCCCTGAAATAGTTGACCTAGACGTTCAAAGAAGGACTTTCTACTCGGACCTTCTGCCTTTTCTTTCTTATCTTCGTTAGAAGAGGGAGAATTATCTTCGTTCATTGTTTCTCAATTAAGTAACGCTATCAGAAGTGTGATAGCACACATAGAGAGGCGAACACGAGAGTCATTTAGGTGGTTCGCCTTTCCCTGTCGAGTGGCCAATAGCTACTCTTTTTCAGCAATGTAAGGATCTTCATAACCCATACCTTGCATGATTTCGGTTTCGAGGGACTCCATCTCTTCGGCTTCGTCATCCTCTATATGATCATAACCTAGCAGATGCAAGCTGCCATGTACAACCATATGCGCCCAATGTGCTAGCAGAGGCTTGCTCTGTTCAACCGCCTCTTTTTCAACAACTTGGCGGCAAATAATCAAATCACCAAGTAAATCTATTTCCATACCAGGAGGTGCTTCAAATGGAAACGACAACACATTAGTTGGTTTATCTTTGCCGCGATACGCATGGTTGAGCGTATGACTTTCTTGTTCATCAACAATACGAATGGTGACTTCGGCTTGTGGCTGGAAGAGAGGGATTGTCTTATCTAGCCACAATTGGAAATCTTGCTGCGAAGGCAGACCTTCTTCATTTTCGACTGCCAGTTGCAGATCAAGTTCAATCGCCATGATTATTCCTTAGTTGAAGCAACTTGTGCATTCAGTTCGGCTTTTGCTGCTTCTAGTAACTTCGCATCGCGTTCTTCACGACGGCGTTTCTCGAACTCTTTACGCTCTTTCTGGTCTTGTGCTTCCCACTTCTCGTACGCGTTAACGATACGAGCAACCACAGGGTGACGTACAACGTCGTCGGCTAAGAAGAAGTTAAAGCTGATGTCGTCAACTTCGCTTAGTACTTCAATAGCATGACGAAGACCCGATTTCGCACCACGAGGTAAGTCAATCTGCGTGACATCACCAGTGATAACCGCGCGAGAGTTAAAACCAATACGCGTTAGGAACATCTTCATCTGCTCAACAGTGGTGTTCTGACTCTCATCAAGAATGATGAAGGCGTCGTTTAGAGTACGACCACGCATGTAAGCAAGAGGAGCAACCTCAATCACGTTACGTTCAATCAGCTTCTCTACGCGCTCAAAGCCCAGCATTTCAAATAGGGCGTCGTATAGCGGACGTAGGTATGGGTCGACTTTCTGGCTTAAATCACCAGGCAGGAAGCCCAATTTCTCACCAGCTTCAACCGCTGGACGAGTAAGTAGAATACGGCGGATCTCTTGGCGCTCTAGTGCGTCAACAGCTGCTGCTACAGCAAGGTAGGTTTTACCTGTACCAGCCGGGCCAATACCAAAAGAAATATCATGCGTGACCATGTTAACCAAGTACTGCGCTTGGTTTGGCGTACGTGGTTTGATCACACCTTTCTTGGTTTTGACGAAGACTTCTTTACCATGCTCGATGTTAGACTCAGTATTCTGCTCAAGAACACCAGACTCTTTGATCGCTAGATGGATTTGCTCAGGCTCAATATCTGGGATCTCACCTCGTACAGGTGCGGTATCAACATATAGAGTTTTCAGGATATCCAGCGCAGCTGATGCGGTATGAGGTTTACCGACAATCGTAAAGTGGTCACTACGGTGGTTAATTTCAACGCCTAGACGACGTTCTAAATGCTTGATGTTGTCATCGAATGGACCGCACAGGCTAGCTAGTCGGCGGTTGTCTGAAGGTTCTAGGTTAATTTCTAGAGTTACGATTTTATTGCTCAATGTTGCCTCTCATTTTTTGCCACTTAGTGAGAGCCTGATAACGACCAGGCTCTCTATGGCTATTTATACGAGCTTACGGCGTAAAAGTAGCTACACCCAGCTCATCTTCGCGACGTGTTTTCGCCATCATCTGCGTTGGGGAAATCACACTACGAAGATCCATGTCTTTTTCAGTACGTACTAGCTCACCACGCAGTGAGTTTGCAAATACGTCTACGATCTTCACATCAACGAACTGACCAATTAGGTCTGCACTACCTTCAAAGTTTACTACACGGTTGTTTTCTGTACGAGCGCGTAGTTCCATTAGGTTTTTCTTCGAAGGGCCTTCAACTAGAACACGTTGTTCTGTGCCAAGCATTAAGCGAGAGTAACGCATCGCTTGAGCATTGATAGTTTGCTGTAGTTCGTAAAGGCGCTCTTTCTTCACTTGTTCTGACACATCACAAGGGTAATCCGCTGCTGGCGTACCTGGACGTGGAGAGAAAATAAAGCTGAAGCTCATGTCAAAGTCTACATCTTTGATTAGCTTCATGGTGTCTTGGAAGTCTTTGTCTGTCTCACCAGGGAAACCAACAATAAAGTCTGAACTGATTTGAATATCAGGACGAGCTTTACGCAGTTTACGGATGATCGATTTGTATTCGATAGCGGTGTGAGGGCGTTTCATCATCGTTAGGATACGGTCACTACCACTTTGCACAGGTAAGTGCAGGAAGCTCACAAGTTCTGGCGTATCTTCGTATACTGCGATGATGTCGTCTGTGAATTCTAACGGGTGGCTCGTCGTGAAACGAATACGGTCGATACCATCGATAGACGCAACCAAACGAAGCAGTTCTGCAAATGAACAGATCTCACCATCGTGCATAGGACCACGGTACGCGTTTACGTTTTGCCCCAGAAGGTTTACTTCACGTACGCCTTGTTCAGCAAGTTGGGCGATTTCGAACAGTACGTCATCCATTGGACGGCTTACTTCTTCACCACGAGTGTACGGTACGACACAGTAAGTACAGTACTTAGAGCAGCCTTCCATAATAGAAACGAATGCTGTCGCACCTTCTGCGCGAGGTTCAGGTAGGCGGTCGAATTTTTCGATCTCTGGGAACGAAATGTCCATAACTGGTGCATCATCGGACTGAGATTGTTTGATCATCTCAGGTAGGCGGTGCAAAGTTTGTGGGCCAAAAATAACGTCAACGTATGGTGCACGTTCACGAATATGGTCACCTTCTTGCGTTGCTACACAACCACCTACACCGATAACTACGCCAGGTTTTTTATCTTTTAGTGTTTTCCAGCGGCCTAGCTGGTGGAAAACTTTCTCTTGCGCTTTTTCACGGATCGAACAGGTGTTAAGTAGAAGTACGTCTGCTTCCTCTGGCTCTTCCGTCAGCTCGTAGCCGTTTGCAGCATTAAGCAGGTCGGCCATTTTTGATGAATCGTATTCGTTCATCTGGCAGCCCCAGGTTTTAATTAGCAGTTTCTTACTCATCTCACTTTCGCTCGTTCAGTTGTACTTAAATCGGAGAGCTATTGCTCAAATTATAGCCGCCATCACGGCGGTAAGCGGCGTATTGTACTGCTTTAAAAAGCACCTGACTAGTGATCTAGCTAATTCTCTGCAAAGCCTGATGAAATCTAGTTTTTCGCCCTATGCAGAACAAGGTTTTTTGTTAAACAATTTTGTAAAAATAGCCATGGAAAGTACAATAAAAAACGCCAATTAATCAGCACGATGAAGAGTGAAAAATGAACAAGTATGACATCGCCGTGATCGGTGGCGGTATGGTCGGGGCAGCCGTCGCTGTTGGATTTGCCAAGCAGGGCAGAAGCGTTGCCTTGGTTGAAGGTACAAAACCTAAAGTTTTTGATGCCGCTCAGGCGATGGATATTCGTGTATCTGCAATCTCGCACCAGTCGGTGGAGTTACTTGATTCACTCGGAGCATGGTCAGAGATCAAGAGCATGCGAGTTTGTCCTTATCGGCGGTTAGAAACTTGGGAGCACCCAGAGTGCCGTACTCGTTTTCACTCTGATGAATTGTCATTGGATCAGCTAGGTTACATTGTTGAAAATCGCCTAATCCAATTAGGTCTTTGGCAAGTCTTCTCTCAGTATGAAAATCTAACCGTGATGTGTCCTGAGCGATTAAAAGCCATTGAGTTTGCAGATGTAAATCTTGTGACACTAGAAAGTGGGGAGCAGTTTGAAGCTAACTGGGTGATTGGTGCTGATGGTGCAAACTCTAAAGTTCGTCAATTGGCTGGAATTGGTGTAACTGCGTGGGATTACCGACAACACTGCATGTTGATTAACGTGAAAACAGAATTGCCTCAGCAAGATATTACTTGGCAACAATTTACACCTTCAGGCCCACGTTCATTTTTACCTCTGTGCTCTTTGAGTAACGACGATGGTCAAGTAGAAGGCCAAGGTTCTTTGGTTTGGTATGACTCGCCTAAACGTATTAAACAACTGTGTGCGATGAGTAAACCTCAACTAAGAGAAGAAATTTTACGTCATTTCCCTGCTGAATTAGGCGATATTGAAGTTTTACAGTTTGGCTCATTCCCACTCTCTCGTCGTCATGCGCAAAGCTACTCAAGCAAAAATTGCGTGTTAGTGGGTGACTCTGCCCATACGATCAACCCGCTTGCAGGGCAAGGGGTAAACTTAGGCTTCAAAGATGTAGACGTTCTCCTTTCGGTAACAGAACAACAAGAAAAGCTGGAAGATACCTTACTCGCGAAATACGAACGCGCACGTCGACCTGACAACTTACTCATGCAGACGGGCATGGACTTTTTCTATAAAGGTTTTAGCAACGATCTTGGGCCATTGAAGTTCGTACGTAATGCTGCATTGAAGCTTGCTGAAAACTCAGGGCCAATTAAGGCTCAAGTACTGAAATACGCGTTAGGTATGTAGTAAGCTACTCAAATCACAGATAGAAAAAAAGCGAGCCATGAGCTCGCTTTTTTAATTCGGCAAATCTAATGATTTCCCGAGTCCAGAACCAAAAAAAGAAAAAACCCAGCAAAGTCATGCTGGGTTTTCCGATAATGGTGCGGAAGGAGAGACTTGAACTCTCACACCTTGCGGCGCCAGAACCTAAATCTGGTGCGTCTACCAATTCCG